>NZ_JAKSYG010000238.1 GCF_022829725.1 Methylobacterium sp. E-005
TCGCCTGCCCGCCGCCTCAGCCCTCGATGCCGGCGATCCGGCAGGCCATCTTGGATCACCTCAGTCGGCCGCCAGCGCAGCGATGCCCGCACTGTGACGCCGATCTCAACCTGCCACCCTGAAACCAATCTGCCAAAGTAGTGCTAGTAGGCGGCCACGAAATGGCACCTGAAAAGCGCCGTTTCTGGCACTCTCAAGCCAAGCCCGTAAGAAAAATGTCTTATAGCGAGAACTCAATTATTATTTGAATTTTTGTGCGATTTACCGTTAGTATTATCCGACTATAGTACAACTATCAATATTTTGGATTTTACATTGATTTTCCACCTGATTTTCAATAAATCGCCGTCGTCGGGCGACCAGCGATGCTACCTTGATTTATGCTAAAATTCCTATAACCGTGGCGAGAACAGGAGGCCTCGCGATGCGGAACGGAAGAGAATCATTGCAACTGGACAAAATTCGGTATGATCTTGCAGCCGCGAGTGTAGTCGTAAAGCTCAATCGGCTCAGAATAGCTCTTAAATACTTCGATCCAAACCAGCCGCGCGTGCCAGCTGGCCAGCGCGAGGGTGGTCGATGGAGCGGAAATACTTCCGATCCTGATACACATCGCGTGGGAGCCGACACCCAACGCGTTGCAGAGAATTATAGTTTCGGAACGCTTGTCGCGCAGATCCCAAGAAAAATCGGATATGATTGTGTTTACAAATTTGATTTCGGGCACGTCATGGTCGAAGGCATGACAAATCTTGGATGCTCACCTTTCGTGCCATCCGCCGCAGTTAGACATGGCGTCTTGTTGAACGATAATTTCGAAGGACGGTAAGTCATGCAAACAGAGCCATATCTCCCAATTAACTTCACTATTTCGCCAGAGGCATGGGCAGAAATCGCAAACATCCGCCGTCAATGGGATAACAAATTTAGTGATAAATCTGACGTCTTGATGATTGGCTGGGGCAGGACTGTGCTAAATGATGGAAAATCCTGGGGTCACGTGGTCATAAGCTTCTATGGAATCTCAGATAGAGGTAAAATTGAACATGGCATTCAAATACTTTCCGGGCATGAGGTTGTTTTTTTTACGACACCTGAATTTTATGACAAATTTGAGGGTAAGGTAATAAGATTCGAGCCAGATAAGTCGTTCTTCCTGGCGCCGAGCTAATAATACCGGCGCTCAAATCATTTCGTACCTTGTCCTCGAAACACGTCATCCCAAGCCGGCGGCAAGCCCGTCCACGATAAAGGCGCCCCCACCGCCTGCCCCGGCAAACTTGCGGCAGAAAACACCCCGCGTGCCACCGCCCGGGCCAGTACCCGCGCGGCGGCATCACCCAGACGCGCGAGATCCGCCACCGGCTCGGCTAGCGGCACGGCGCCGGTGGCTGCGGCAAACACCAGATCGCCGTCGAGCGGCGTATGGGCCGGCACGAGGGCCCGGGCGAGGCCGTCCTGGGCCGCCACCGCGAGGCGGCGGCACTGGGCCTTGGTCAGGCCTGCGTCGGTCGCCACCACGGCGAGCGTCGTGGCGGCGCCCGGCAGCGCCCGGGCCGGGAAGGCGAGGGCGTCGGCCGGCACCCGGGCCGGTGAGCCCAGGCCGCCGAACTCGTCTCCCTCCTCGAAGGGCGCAGCCCAGAAATGCCGCCCGTCGCCGATCGTCGCGTTGCCGAAGGCGTTCACCGCCACGAGCGCCCCGACCCGGAACCCCGTGCCCGCCACCAGCGCGGAGGCCGAGCCGATCCCGCCCTTGAGCCGCCCGGTGCGCGCGCCGGTCCCGGCCCCCACGGAGCCCAGATCGAAATCCTCGGCGGCCGCCGCGGCAGCCTGGAAGCCGAGTTCGCGGTAGGGCGGGTAGCGGCCCCATGCCTTGTCGCCGCCGTTGAGCAGATCGAACAGGATCGCCCCGGGCACGATCGGCACCCGCATCCCGCCGACGGAGAAGCCGCGTCCGGCCTCGGCGAGCCACGCCGTCACGCCCGCCGCCGCGTCGAGCCCGAAGGCCGAGCCCCCCGACAGCACCAGGGCGTCGATCCGCTCCACGGTGCGCTCGGGATCGAGCAGGTCGGTCTCCCGGGTCCCCGGTCCGCCGCCCCGCACGTCCACCGAGGCGATCACCGGCGCGTCGAACAGGACCGCGGTGACGCCGCTGGCGATCCGCAGATCGCTCGCGTGGCCGACCCGCAGCCCGGGAATATCCGTGATGCAATTGCGCAGCATCGGCGGAGCTTGCCACGCCGGGCGATCGACGCAAATGCCCGCAGGCGCCGCGGACCGCCCAATCGGGTTCTCCGGTTGGTCAAGCGGCAGACCGGATCGAGGAGCACGCCATGGACGTCGGATTCATCGGAATGGGGCGGATGGGCCGGGCCATGGCCGCCAGCCTCGCGCGCGAAGGCCACACGGTCCGCGCCTGGAACCGCTCGCCGGAGGCCGCGAAGGGCATCGCGGGGGTGACGCCGGTGGGCAGCGCCGCGGAGGCCTTCGCGGGCGACGCCGTCATCACCATGCTGGCCGACGACGCGGCGCTCGAGGCCGTGATCGTGGCCGGCGGCCTGCTCGACCGGGCAAAGCGCCCGGGCGTGCATGTCGGCATGAGCACGATCTCGGTGGCCCTGGCGAAGCAGCTCGCGGCCGTCCATGAACGCGCAGGCGTCCCCTACATCTCGGCGCCGGTCTTCGGCCGGCCGGACGTGGCCGAGGCGGGCAAGCTCAACATCGTGGCGGCCGGCGCGACCGACCAAATCGACCGCGCCGCCCCGCTGCTCGACGCCATGGGCGCCAGGACCTGGCGGTTCGGCGCGGATCCGGTGCGGGCGAACGCCGTCAAGCTCGCCGGCAACTTCATGCTGATCTCGGCCATCGAGGCCATGGCGGAGGCCTGCAGCCTGACCGAGGGCCACGGCGTGCCGGGCGCCGACTTCCTCGACCTGATGACCAACACCCTGTTCGCCTCGCCGGTCTACAAGGGCTACGGCGCCTCGATCGCCCAGAACCGCTACGAGCCCCCGGGCTTCATCCTCAAGCTCGGCGCCAAGGACGTGCGGCTCGCCCTCCAGGCCGCCGAGGGCGCGGGCGTGCCGATGCCCTTCGCCAGCGTCCTGCGCGACGGCCTGATCGAGGCGATCAGCCATGGCGATGGCGAGAAGGACCTCGCGGCGCTCGCCCGCGTCGCCGCACGGCGTGCAGGTCAGGGTTGAGCCGAGCATGAATGCTGCAGCCTTAATGCGAAATTTAAGACTCCGTTCAAATAAACGTTACAGTGTCTGGGCGTCTTCAGACGCGGATACCAGCACATGTTTCGACGACTCGTCTCGCTACGCGCGATGTCCCTGTCCACGAAGGTGATCCTCTTGGCGATGCTCGCGGTGTCCCTCACCGCGGGCGCTATCTCGATCACCGTGTCGCGGCAGACGTGGTCGCAGATGGAGGATCGCCAGCGCACCAACGGCGAGCGCAACCTGCGCACGCTCGCCCTGGTTCTGGCCGAGCGCGTTTCGGGCGCGACCACGGAGCTGTCCGGCACCCGGGTCGCCAGGGTCGTCGCGCCGAGCCTGTCGGGCTTCGCGGACGCGGCCGTGGTGGACAACGCCGTCGCCTATTCGGGGGGGACGGCCACGGTCTTCAGCTTCGAGGCCGCGACCGACAGCTTCGTACGCCGCCAGACGACGGTCCGCCGCGAGGACGGCGCCCGCGCGATCGGCACCGCGCTCGCCCCCGACAGCCCGGCCCAGGCCGCCGTGCGCGCCGGCAAGACCTACGAGGGTCCGGCGATGCTGTTCGGGCGCCGCTACTACACGGTCTACCAGCCCACCTTCGATTCCGTCGGGGCGGTGAACGGCCTGCTGTTCGTCGGCCTGCCGATCGAGATGTATTTCGATGCCCACGCGCAGACGATGACGAGCCTCGGCATCGCGGCGCTGATCATCGCGGCGCTGGTCTGCGCGCTCGTAGGCTTCGCGGCGGCGCGCCTGTTCCGGCCCTTCTCTACGATTGCGGCCCGGATCGAGGGTCTGGCGGCCGGCGATCTCGAGACGCCGATCCCCCATGCCGAGCGCGGCAACGAGATCGGCGCGGTGGCCCGGTCGGTCGAGGTGCTGCGCGGGACCGGCCTGCGGACGCGGGAACTCGAAGGCCTGCAGAGCGCCGGCGCCGCCGACGAGGCGCGGCGCCGCGCCAATCTCGACCACGCCATCGAGGCGTTCCGTGGACAGGTCGTCGTGCTGAAGGGCGCGCTCACCGCCAGCACGGGCTCGATGCGCGACCGAGCCGGCGAGATGGCGGCGAGTTCCGCCGAGGCCGAGGGCGCGGTCGCCGAGACCGAGCGGGGCTCGCACGAGACTTCGGCGAGCGTCCAGACCGTGGCGAGCGCCGCCGAGGAGCTCTCCGCCTCGATCAGCGAGATCGGCGGGCAGCTCAATCAGGCCGAGGCCCTGGTGGCGACGGCCAGCGCGGATTCGGACGCGATGAATGCCGAGATCGGCGGCCTCGCCGAGGCCACCGGCCGCATCGGCACCGTGGTCGGCCTGATCCGGCAGATCGCCGAGCAGACCAACCTGCTGGCGCTCAACGCCACGATCGAGGCAGCCCGCGCCGGAACGGCTGGACGCGGCTTCGCCGTGGTGGCCTCCGAGGTGAAGGCGCTCGCCGAGCAGACCGCCAAGGCCACCCAGGAGATCTCCGGCCAGATCGCCGGCGTCCAGAATTCCACCGCGGCCACCGTGGCGGCGATCGGCCGGATGGGCGAGCGGATGCGCGCGGTCAGCATGACCACGGGCGGCATCGCCGCCTCGGTGAGCGCCCAGAGCGCGGCCACCGCCGAGATCTCCCGCAACGTCGCCGAGACGGCTGGCGCCACGGAGGCGATCGCCAGCGGCCTGTCCACGGTGGCGGGCGCCGCCCGGCGCTCCGCCCGGATGGCCGCCACCGTCACCGAGGCGGCCCAGACGGTCGATACCGTGGCGGCCGAGCTGGAGGGCGAGATCGAGCGCTTCCTGGCGCAGGTCGCGGCCTGACGCCTACGTTTCGAAAGGGTGCAGGCGGAAGCGGACCGGCCTGCGCCCTTCCCCCATACGGAGCTTGTGGGGTTCACACATCCGCTTCAACGGGACGGCATCAGGATTGACCGCGGGTCCCCTCTCCCGTGCGGGAGGGGGACAGGGTGAGGGATCAGGTCCCCCCAGTGAAGGCGCAACCTGCCGGCGCGTCGACTCCGTGCCCTATTCTGAGCGTTCTCGTCCCTCACCCCAACCCTTTCCCGCACGGGAGAGGGAGGGCTGTCGCGCCCTGTCGCCAGCGGCAGCGTCCGCCGGCGACGGTGAACATCGTCGGTGCGTGCGACCCGGGCGCGTCGTCTTTCTAAAGCGGCAGCCCGCGCTTCAGAGCCCGAACCGGGCGAAGGCGGCGCGCTCCTCGACGGCCGCCAGCGCGCCTTCGGCAAGGTCGCTGATCCCGCCCGGCGCGCCGCCCCGGCGCAGCAGGCGGGACAGAAACCCGCCCCGCGCCTCGGCAACGAGCCGGAGGTCCACCTTCTCGCCGAAGCGGGCCCGCATCACCGTGCGCACGTCGCCCAGCGCATCGACGAGGCCGAGGGGCAGCGCCTGCCGGCCGGTCCAGACCGCGCCGGTGAACAGGTTTTCGCCCTTCGACAGCGTCGGGCGCCGCGCCGTGACGAGGCCCGTGAACAGGTCCTGCACGTCCGCCTGAATCCGCTTCAGCCGCTCCACGTCCGCCGGGTCCTCCGGGCGGAACGGGTCGAGCATCGACTTGGCCTCGCCCTGGGTGTGCACCCGCCGCTCGACGCCGAGCTTCTCCAACAGACCGTGAAAGCCGAACCCCGCCGAGACCACGCCGATCGAGCCGATGATCGAAGTCGGGTCGGCGACGATCTCGTCGGCCGCGCAGGCGATCATGTAGCCGCCCGAGGCCGCGACATCCTCCACGAAGGCGATCACCGGCAGGCTCTTCTCCGCGGCCAGCGCCCGGATCCGGCGGTGAATCAGGTGCGACTGCGCGGGCGAGCCCCCCGGCGAGTTGATCACGAGGGCCACCGCCTTGACCCCAGGCATCCCGAAGGCCCGCTCCAGGCTGCCAGCCACACCGCCGATCGAGAGACCCGGGCGGATCGGTGAGACCGCTCCGATCGTCCCCGAGAGTCGGACTACGGCGACCCGCGGGCGGCGGTCGCGGAAGCGGCGCGGCAGGAGGGTGCGGAGGGAATCGGACAACGCGAACGCCATGGGATCTTACGCGGCTCGTCTGGAGATCGAAGAGGGAACGGCCCGGCTGGGTCTACCGGAAACTGGGCGTTCCTTAACCCCAAGCAAGGGTGGTGCGTCTGCGCAGTCTCGCGGACCGAACCGTTTGCCGACCTTGGCCGTTCCTGCGCGTGGTGCAGCTGTCGCACCGACCCGGATCCGCAGGGCTATCCGGGCGCCAACACGGGAGAGAGACGATGCGACCCTGGCCTATCCTGGTCCTCCTGGCCGCGCTGATCGGCGGGTTGGCGGGCGCGCCCGCCCGCGCGGCGCCCCTTCCGGTCCCCGTGACCGCCGAGGCCGCGGCGCCCGCCCCCGTGGTGCAGCTCGCCCGCTGGCACTACCGGCGCCATTGGCACCGGCGTCATCACTACCGGCGCCACTGGCACCACCGCCGCCATCACTGGCACCACCGTCACCACGGGTACCGCCACCACTACGGACACCGGCACTTCGCGCGCCGGCACTTCGGGCACCGCCACCACGCGGCGCGGCCCTATGCGTCCCACGGCCGTCCGGCGGGCCAGCGGCGTCTCACGTTCTACTGAGCCGAGCGACCCGCGGCCCTGCCTTTTCCGGCCGGGTCGCGGGCCAGTCGGCGCGCTTGCGAACGGCCTCGGAAAACCTTATTTAACCGTCTGATATCACTGCTCTTCCGAGAGGCCGTTCCGGCGCATCGCGCGCCAGCCTGGAGCGGCCGAGAGCACCGCCCGTCCGGGCTTCAGAACGGAAACCGACTTGGCCGAGAACGATCCGACTGGCGCAGCCCCGCCCGCCAGCGACATCCGCCCCGTCTCCATCACCGACGAGATGCGCCGCTCCTACCTCGATTACGCGATGAGCGTGATCGTGAGCCGGGCGCTTCCCGACGCGCGCGACGGGCTCAAGCCGGTGCACCGGCGCATCCTCTATTCCGCCTTCGAGTCGGGCCATCTGCCCGAGCGGAAATACGTCAAGTCGGCGCGCATCGTCGGCGACGTGATCGGTCTCTACCACCCGCACGGCGACCAATCGATCTACGACGCCTTGGTGCGGATGGCGCAGGACTTCTCCATGCGCCTGATGCTCATCGACGGGCAGGGCAATTTCGGCTCGGTGGACGGCGATCCGCCGGCCGCCATGCGCTACACCGAATCGCGGCTGGCCAAGCCCGCCACGGCGCTGCTCGCCGACATCGACAAGAACACCGTCGATTTCCAGCCGAACTACGACGAATCGCGCGAGGAGCCGAAGGTTCTTCCGGCCCGGTTCCCGAACCTCCTGGCCAACGGCGCCGGCGGCATCGCGGTCGGCATGGCGACCAACATCCCGCCGCACAATCTGGGCGAGCTGATCGACGCCTGCGTGGCGCTGATCGATGATCCGGGCCTGACCATCGAGCAGCTCACCGAGATCGTCCCCGGCCCGGACTTCCCGACCGGCGGCCGGATCCTCGGCCGCGCCGGCACCCGGCAGGCCTACGCCACCGGCCGCGGCTCGGTGATCATGCGGGCCACCTCCCATGTCGAGGAGTTGCGCAAGGAGCGCGAGGCGCTGATCTTCACCGAGATCCCCTATCAGGTGAACAAGGCAACCTTGGTCGAGAAGATCGCCGAGCTGGTGAAGGAGAAGCGCGTCGAGGGCATCTCCGACCTGCGCGACGAATCCGACCGGACCGGCATGCGCATCGTCGTCGAGATCAAGCGCGACGCCATGGCGGATGTGGTGCTGAACCAGCTCTACAGGTTCACGCCGCTGCAATCCTCCTTCGGTTGCAACATGGTGGCGCTGAACGGCGGCCGCCCCGAATTGATGAACCTGAAGGACCTGCTCGAGGCCTTCGTCGACTTCCGCGAGGAGGTCGTCTCCCGCCGGACCAAGTTCCTCCTCGGCAAGGCCCGCGAACGCGCCCACGTCTTGTGCGGCCTCGCCATCGCGGTCGCCAATATCGACGAGGTGATCCGCCTGATCCGGACCTCGCCGGACCCGAACACGGCCCGCGAGGCCCTGATGGCCCGTGACTGGCCGGCCCACGACATCGCGCCGCTGATCGCCCTGGTCGATGACCCGCGCCACCGGGTCGCCGAGGACGGGACCTACCGCCTGTCCGAGACCCAGGCCCGCGCCATCCTCGACCTGCGCCTGCAGCGCCTCACGGCACTCGGTCGCGACGAGGTCGGCGACGAGCTGAAGACGCTGGCCGACGAGATTGCCGACTATCTCGACATCCTGCGCTCGCGGGTGCGCATCCAGACCATCGTGAAGCAGGAGCTGATCGAGGTCCGCGAGCAATTCGCCACCCCGCGCAAGACCGAGATCGTCGATTACGACGGCAGCGTCGACGACGAGGATCTGATCGCCCGCGAGGACATGGTGGTGACCGTGTCGCATGCCGGCTACGTCAAGCGCGTGCCGCTCTCGACCTACCGGGCCCAGCGCCGCGGGGGCAAGGGCCGCTCCGGCATGGCGACCCGCGACGAGGATTTCGTCACCCGCCTGTTCGTGGCCAACACCCACACGCCGGTGCTGTTCTTCTCCAGCCAGGGCCAGGCTTACAAGGAGAAGGTCTGGCGCCTGCCGATGGCCGCGCCGAACGCCCGGGGCAAGGCGCTGGTCAACATCCTGCAATTGCAGGACACCTCCGAGCGCATCACCACGATCATGCCACTGCCGGAGGACGAGGCGTCCTGGGAGACGCTGGACGTGATGTTCGCAACGGCCAGCGGCAATGTCCGGCGCAACAAGCTGTCGGACTTCACCACGGTCAATCGCAACGGCAAGATCGCCATGAAGCTCGATCCGGGCGACCACATCGTCCATGTCGAGATCTGCCGGCCGGACCAGAACGTGCTGCTGACCACGGCTCTGGGCCAGTGCATCCGCTTCCCCGTGGAGGATGTGCGCGTGTTCAAGGGCCGCGACTCGACCGGTGTGCGCGGCATCCAGCTCGCCAAGGACGACAAGGTCATTTCGATGACCATCCTGAACGCCTTCGACGCCACGGCCGAGGAGCGCGCCGGCTACCTGAAGATGCGCCGCGCCGTGACCGGCGAGGCGGAGGAAAATGGCGACGCGGAGGCCGAGGACGGCGCCGAGGCGGCGGCGATCTCGCTCGACCGCTACAACGAGATGGGCGGGGCCGAGCAATACGTGCTCACCCTGTCGGAGCGGGGCTACGGCAAGCGCTCCTCGTCCTTCGAGTACCGGACTTCGGGACGCGGCGGAAAGGGCATCACGGCGATGCGGGTCAATGCCCGCAACGGCAGCCTCGTGGCGTCCTTCCCCGTGGAGGCCTCGGACCAGATCATGCTGGTCACCGATGGCGGACAGCTGATCCGCGTCCCGGTGGACGACATCCGCATCGTCGGCCGTGCCTCGCAGGGCGTGACGGTGTTCAACACCGCCAAGGACGAGAAGGTCGTCTCGGTGGAGCACATCGAGGGCGAGGACGAGGGCGCCGCCGAGGGGGGCGCGGAAGGGCCCCCGGAGGGCGGCGAGGAGGCCTGAGGCCTCAGCCGGTTCCGTCCGGCGCGAAAATGCTCTAGGTCGGGGCGCGATGACCCGCACTGCCCTCTACGCCGGCTCGTTCGATCCGGTCACGAACGGCCATCTCGACGTGGTCCGCCAAGCCTGCCGGCTGGTGGACCGCCTTGTGATTGCCATCGGCGTCCATCCCGGCAAGGCGCCGCTGTTCTCCGCCGAGGAACGCGCAGCGCTCCTCACCGAGACCTGCGGGCCGGTGGCGGCGGAGGAGGGGGCATCCCTGGAGATCGTCACCTTCGACGACCTCGCGGTCTCGGCCGCCCGGCGCTGCGGCGCCGCGATCTTCATCCGCGGCCTGCGCGACGGCACGGATCTCGACTACGAGATGCAGCTCGCCGGGATGAACGGCGCCATGGCGCCGGAGGTGCAGACCGTGTTCCTGCCCGCCTCAATCCAGGCACGCCCGATCACCGCGACGCTGGTGCGCCAGATCGCCGGCATGGGCGGGGATGTCTCGCCCTTCGTGCCCGCTTCCGTCGCGGCGCGCCTGCGGCAGCGCTTCGCCGCCCATTCCTGATCACCTGAAAGGACTTCGATGAACCGACGCCACGCCCTCCTCGCGCTCGCCCTCACGCTCGGCACCGCCAATGTGGCCCAGGCCGCCGACGCCAACACGGTCTATCTTCAGACCAAGGATGGCCGGATCACCATCGAGCTGCGGCCGGAACTGGCGCCCAAGCATGTCAAGCAGATCAAGACGCTGGTGTCACAGGGCTTCTACAACGGCCTGAAGTTCCACCGGGTCATCGACGGCTTCATGGCGCAGACCGGTGACCCGAAGGGCAACGGCACCGGCGGCTCTAGCCTGCCCAACATCCCGGCGGAGTTCTCGCAATCGGCCCAGTTCCGCCGCGGCACGGTCGGCATGGCCCGCTCGCAGGATCCGAACTCGGCCAATTCGCAGTTCTTCATCTGCCTCGCCGATGCGCCGAACCTGAACGGCCAGTACACGATCGTGGGCAACGTCACCGACGGGCTCGACGTGCTGGACAAGATCAAGAAGGCTGCCCCCGGCGCGCCGGGCGGCACGGTGCAGGACCCGGACAAGATCGTCAGCATGACGCTGGCCGAGAAGGCCAAGTAGCGGCCGCATGCCGGGCAGGCGTGCCGCCGCGATCCTCCTGTTGACCCTGGGTCCGGCGCATGCCCAGACCTATGAGGGCAGCCCGTTCTACGGCTACGCCTTCGAGCCCGGTGGCGGCTATCCCTTGAGCCTGCCGCAGACGCTGCGCGCCACGATCGTGGTGCCGGTGTCGCGGATGGCGACGAAGCCCGCCGACACCCTGGCCGAACTCTATCCGGCGCTCGCCGCCTGCTGGCAGGTGCCGGCCGGGCTCGGCCGTCCGAGCGCCGGGGCCGACGCCATCGAGATCACCACGCGCTTCGCCCTCCGGCGCGACGGCAGCCTGATCGGCCCGCCGCGCATCACCTACGCGGCGGGCGTCGCGGGCGACCGGCGCGGGACCCTGGTGCGTGGCACGCTCGATGCCCTGGCGCGCTGCACCCCCGCCCACATCACGGCGGGCCTCGGCCGGGCGATCGCGGGCCGCCCGGTGGCGCTGCGCTTCGTCTATCGCCCGCCAGCCTGAGCGCGGGCGACCCCGTTCGGGCGCTGGCCGGATCCGGCGCGCGCCCCTACTTTCTCCTCAACCGGAAGGACTAAAGACATGGCCGACAACGAAACCATCGTGCTTGAGACCACCAAGGGCCGCGTCGTGATCGCGCTGCGCCCCGACCTCGCCCCGGGCCACGTTGAGCGTATCAAGACGCTGGCATCGCAGGGCTTCTACGACGGCGTGCCGTTCCACCGGGTGATCGACGGCTTCATGGCCCAGACGGGCGACCCGACCGGCACCGGCTCGGGCGGCTCCGACCTGCCGGACCTGAAGGCCGAGTTCAACGCCGAGCCGCATGTGCGCGGCACCTGCTCGATGGCGCGGACCAATTTCCCGCACTCGGCGAACTCGCAGTTCTTCATCTGCTTCGACGACGCCCGCTTCCTCGACAAGCAGTACACGGTGTGGGGCAAGGTCGTGGAAGGCATGGATGTGGTCGACACGATCAACAAGGGCGAGCCGCCGCGCTCCCCGGACAAGATCGTGAAGGCGACGGTCGCGGCGGCCTGAGACCGGCCACGGTAAACGGCTTCGGCTCCGCCGTCTGTGCGAGCGGAGCGAAGCAATCCAGTCAGCGCGACATATCCCAATGTCCCGCTGCCCTGGGTCACTTCGCTTCGCTCGTGATGACGGCGGAATTGTATCAGTCTTGGTCGAGCACTTCCGCCGCGGCCAGATCCTCCGGCGCGTTGATGTTGAGGAACGGGTCCAGCCGCTCCACCGGCCACGACGCCACCGCTGCCCCGTGAGACGCGATGAAGGCGCCGACGCGCCGCTCTCCGCGTTCGAGATAATCCCAAAGCGCATGGCGCAGGGCCGTCGGCCAGAGCGCGATCGTGAAGTGCTGCCGCTCCCCCGAGGCCGCGAGGGCGATACTGGTTTCCGATGCGACAGCGTGGAGCCGCGCCACCAAATCGTCCGGAAGGAACGGCGCGTCCCCCGACACGCTGACCACGCGCCCGATGCCAAGAGCCGCGGCATACTCAAGCCCGGCGAGGATCCCAGCCAGCGGCCCCGGCTGATCCGGTAGCGGATCCGGCAGGATCGGCCCCGGAAACCCGGAGAACCGCGCCGGGTCGCCGTTGGCGCTCAGCGCCAGCCCGGCCCCGCATTGCGGTCCGAGCCTTTCGACCACCCGCTCCAGCAGGGTCCGGCCGCCGAGCCGCAGCAGGGGCTTGTCGCCCCCGCCCATCCGCCGCGCCTGCCCGCCGGCCAGGATCAGGCCCAGGACCGGCGACGGCGCCATGGCCTTACTCGAACACGATCTTCGGCGCCGTCCGCCCGGCCGGCGCGCCGGACAGGTTCGCCCAGAGCTGGGCGGCGATGTCGCGATAGACCTTGGCGTGCGGTCCATCCGGATCGGTCGCCACCACGGGCTGGCCATTATCCGAGGTCTCGCGGATCGTCATGTCGAGCGGCACCTCGCCGAGGAACGGCACGCCGAGGCGCTGCGCCTCGATCCGCGCGCCGCCATGCCCGAAGATGTGCGAGACGTGGCCGCAATTCGGGCAGACGAAGGTCGCCATGTTCTCGATCACGCCGAGGATCGGCACAGCGACCTTCTTGAACATGGTCACGCCGCGCCGCGCGTCGATCAGCGCGAGGTCCTGCGGTGTCGAGACGATCACGGCACCCGAGAGCGGCGTCGCCTGCGCCATGGTGAGCTGCGCGTCGCCAGTGCCGGGCGGCATGTCGACGAGGAGCACATCGAGCTCGCCCCAGAGCACGTCGCGCAGCATCTGGGTGATCGCCGATTGCACCATCGGGCCGCGCCAGATCATCGCCGTCTCGGGCTCGATCAGGAAGCCGATCGACATGACCTTGAGCCCGTAGCCGACCATCGGCTCCATGGCCTTGTTGTCGACGACGGTCGGCTTGCCCGAGAGGCCGAACAGCTTCGGCACGGACGGGCCATAGATGTCGGCGTCGAGGAGGCCGACCTTCAGTCCCTGCGCCTGAAGCGCCAAAGCGAGGTTGCAGGCCGTGGTGGACTTGCCGACGCCGCCCTTGCCGGAGGCGACCGCCACGATGTGGCGCACGCCCGCGATCTGCGGGCCCTGGTTCGGCGGCGCGCCGGGCCGCGGCGGGGCGACCGGCGGCGGGCTCACGGGGCGCGGAGCGGCGCTGCTCTGGGCCGGATGGCTCTGGTTCCGCTCGGAGGTCAGGCTCGCGAAGACCCCTGAGACGCCCGGCATCTGCAGGACGCGGCCCTCGGCCTGGCGCCGCACCGGCTCGAACCGCTCGGCCTCGCTGGGATCGACCAAGATCGAGAACATCACGCGGCTGTTCGGATCGACCACAACCTGGGAGAGCCGGCCCGAGCCGGGCAGGGTGGTGCCGGCGGCATCGACGGTGACGTCGGCGAGCGCCTTCAGCACGTCGTCACGGGTGATCGCCAAAATCGTTCTCCACCGGGGCAAGCAGGTATGCCCGTGCATGTAACCAAGCCGGCCCAGAACACCAGACCCGAACCGCGATTCACATCGGAGGCGGTTGGCAAACGAAGCGACAGCCGCTGGTAAAGGCCGGCTTCTGGCCGTACATTTGGCTGTACGACGGGAGCGGCAATGGCAAACGCGGAACGACAGGATGGCGGGCGGACGCCCAGACGCCGCGGCGAACGGCTTGAAACCCGCATCACGGCCGAACAGAAGGCGTTGATCACACGCGCCGCCGCGCTCGAAGGGCGCAGCCTCACGGATTTTGTCCTGTCCAGCGTCCAGGATGCTGCCAAGCGCACGATCGCTGAGCACGCGATGATCGAGCTGAGTGCGCGGGATTCTCGTGCCTTCGTAGAAGCCTTGCTCCAGCCCCGCGAGCCGAGCCAGCCCATGCGGAAGCGGGTCACCGCTTTCAAGACGCGGATGGGCGACAGCAAACCGTGAGCGGCACGGCGAAGCCGGTCATCACCGTCCTCGACCCGGCGCAGCACGACCGATCCTGCTTCGCCTGCGGCGTCGAGGCGCTGGACCGTTACCTCCGTGTGCAGGCCGGACAGGACGCGCGGCGCCGTGTGGCGGCGCCTTACGTTTTGTTGGAGCCACCGTCGCCTGCGGTGATCGGCTTCTACACGCTCTCGAACACTGCAATCCAGGCGGCCGATCTGCCAGAAGCCCTTGTCAGGAAACTGCCGCGCTATCCCGTGCTGCCCGCGACGCTGCTCGGCCGGTTGGCGGTCGATGAAGGGCGACGCGGTGAGGGTTTCGGTACAATGCTCCTTCTTGACGCGCTGCGGCGCTGCCTCAGAAGTGAGACGGCCTCTCTGGCGGTGATCGTCGATGCGAAGGACGCCGCCGCAGCCCAGTTCTACGAGCAACACGAGTTCCTGCGCTTGCCCGATCTGCCGAACCGGCTCTTCAAGCCAATGGCTGAGATCGAGGCGCTGTTCGGACGGACAGGCTCTTAGCGAACCGATCGCTACTGATCCGGCGGCTTCGCGATCAGATTGCATTCCTCCATCGGCCCCCGCACGACGGTCCCGTCGCCGCGTCGGTACATACCGTGGCGGACGTGCCGGCAGCCGAGGGGACCGCGCAGCCGCTTCACGCGCTCAATATGGACGCTGCCGTAGCGGCGATTGGAAAAGTCGTGGCCCCCGATGCGCACGCCGGGGCCGAACCGTACCTCGGCCCCCGCCGGCAGAACCGAGAGGGTGAGCGCACCGATTGCCAGCAACACGGCGGCCCGCCGCCCCAGCCCTGACGGCATCATCCAAACCTCTATCTCCGCACGCGCAAGCTGAACCAACGGGAGATTGATCCGTTGTCGGGGCACCCTTCCGGCGGGGACCCCTCCGGAGCGCATCCGCGCCCGGCGGGACACACCGCCCGGACCGACGATCAGGAGACAAGATTCATGCATCAGGGCAACCACCGCGACCACGAGGGCGCGAAGAAGCTGTTCGAGCTCATCAAGGACGTGAAGATCGCCATGATGACCACCGTCGATTCCGACGGGACGCTCAACAGCCGCCCGATGTGGAACAACGACGCCGACGAGAACGGCGACCTGTGGTTCTTCACCAAGCTGCACTCGCCCAAGACGGCCGAGATCAGCAAGGACAACCAGATCAACCTCGCCTATTCCGACCCGTCGAGCCAGACCTACGTCTCGGTGGCGGGCAAGGCCGAGATCGTCCGCGACCAGTCGATCATCGACGCCAAGTGGAATGAGAGCCTGAAGACCTGGTTCCCCAACGGCAAGAACGATCCCGAGGTCGCGCTGATCCGCGTCCATCCGGAGAAGGGCGAGTACTGGGACAGCCCGAACAGCACGATGCTGCACCTCTACGGCTACGTGAAGGCCTCGCTCACCGGCGAGAGCCCGAAGACCGAGACCAAGAAGGTCGATCTGGCCTGAGCCTCCGGTTTCAGGTCACGGTGTTTCCGCGGGCGGTCTCCATCGGGGGCCGCCCGTCTTCTTGACGGGGCCGGGCCCGGCATGCGCTCTGCGTCACCAAGGCGCGGCAGGGTCCCAAAAGAATGCTCGATCTGGCCAAGCGGGTCTACGATCATAGCTTCCGCATCGATCCGATCGTGCGGTCGCTGCTGGACACCGATTTCTACAAGCTCCTGATGGCGCAATCGATCCTGCGCCGGCACCCGGACATCCGCGCCACCTTCGGCATCACCAACCGGACGCACCGGATCCGCATCGCCGACGAGGTCGATGCCGAACTCCTGCGGGAGCAGCTCGACCATGCCCGGACGCTGCGCCTCAGCAAGGGCGAGGTCACGTGGCTGCGCGGCAACGTCTTCCGCGGCCAGGGACGGATCCTCGGGCCGGAATTCGTGAGCTGGTTCGAGAACTTCCGGCTCCCCGAATACGAGCTCGCCGTCCATGACGGCCAGTACGAGCTGACCTTCCACGGCCCCTGGGTCGAGACCACGATGTGGGAGGTGCCGGCGCTGGCCATCCTCAACGAGTTGCGGGCGCGGGCTGTGCTGCGCGGCATGGGCAAGCTCGAGCTTCAGGTGCTCTACGCCCGGGCCATGACCCGGGTCTGGGAGAAGATCCAGCGGCTGCAGAAGCTGCCGGACCTGTCGGTGGCGGATTTTGGCACCCGGCGCCGCCATGGCTTCCTCTGGCAGGATTGGTGCGTGCAGGCGATGGCGGAGGGGTTGGACGGGGCGTTCCTCGGCACCTCGAACTGCCTGATCGCCGCCCGGCAGGAGGTCGAGCCGGTGGGCACCAACGCCCACGAGCTGCCGATGGTCTACGCGGCGCTGGCCGAGGACGATGCGGCGCTCGCCGCCGCGCCCTACCGGGTGCTGGCCGACTGGCAGGAGGATTATGGCGGCAACCTGCTGGTCGTCCTGCCCGACGCCTATGGCACCACGGGCTTCCTGGCGAAGGCCCCCGACTGGGTCAGCGACTGGACCGGGATCCGCATCGATTCCAAGGACCCGATCGAGGGCGGCGAGGAGGCGATCCGGTTCTGGCAGGAGCGCGGGCGCGACCCGCGCGAAAAACTCGCGATCTTCTCCGACGGGCTCGACATCGACGAGATCGAGCGCATCCATGCCCGGTTCCACGGGCGGATGCGCATCGGCTACGGCTGGGGCACGCTGCTGACCAACGATTTCCGCGGCCTCATGCCGGGCGGCAAGCTCGATCCGGTCTCGATCGTCTGCAAGGTCACGGAGGCGAACGGACGACCGACCGTGAAGCTCTCCGACAATCCCACGAAGGCGCAGGGGCCGGCCGAGGAGGTCGCCCGCTACCGGCGGGTGTTCGGCGTGGGCGACCAGGAGGCCCTACCCGTGGTGGTGTGAGGTCCGGTGTCAGACCCGCTGTGGTGAAACACGCGGGCTGACGGCCGGCGATTGAATACATTATCATGCCCGGCAATCGGAGCCGTCTTTGGGCGGCCCCGTCCGGGAGAACGCCATGTCGATGAATCGCCGCTCGCTGATCGGGGCCGCTGGGCTCGCCCTGACGACGCCCACCCTGCAGGCCGGACAGGCCGCCGAAGCCGCGAAGCCCGCCGCCAAGCCGGCACCGCCGCCCGTCACGAAGATTCTCGCGCAGTGGATCCTCGGCTCGTCCTACGACACCCTGCCGGAGGCGGTTCGCCGCGAGGGCGTGCGCAGCTTCCTGAACTGGGTCGGCGTGGCGATCGGCGGCTCGCACCACGAGACCGTGGACGTGGCGGTCTCGGCCCTGCAGCCCTTCTCGGGGCCGCCGCAGGCCGGTTTGTTCGGCCGGACCGAGCGGTTCGACATCATGAACGCCGCCTTCATCAACGGCGTGTCGAGCCACATCTTCGATTTTGACGACACCCACCTGAAGACGATCATCCACCCGGCCGGCCCGGTCGCCTCGGCGATCCTGGCCTATGCCGGGATGAAGCCGATCTCCGGCAAGGATTTCCTCGACGCCCTGGTGGTGGGGATCGAGACCGAGTGCCGGATCGGCAACGCCGTCTATCCGAACCACTACGATGCCGGCTGGCACATCACCGGCACCGCGGGCGTGTTCGGATCGGCTGCCGCCGCCGGCAAGCTGATGGGGCTCACCGAGCAGCAGATGGTCTACGCGCTGGGCCTCGCGGCCTCCCAGCCGGTGGGCCTGCGCGAATCGTTCGGTTCCATGAACAAGAGCTTCAACCCGGGCCGGGCCGCCTCCAACGGCCTGTTCGCCGCGATCCTGGCCGCCAAGGGCTTCACCTCGTCGGACGGGATGATCGAGGCCAAGCGCGGCTGGGCCAACACGATCTCTACCAAGCAGGACTGGTCGCAGATCACCGACGGCCTCGGCACCCGCTACGAGGCGCAGCTCAACACCTACAAGCCCTTCGCCTGCGGGATCGTCATGCACCCGACGATCGACGCCGCGATCCAGATCCGCGACGAGGATCACGTCAAGCCGGAGGACATCCGCCAAGTCGCCCTCAAGGTTCATCCGCTGGTGCTGGAACTGACCGGCAAGACCGCGCCCAGGACCGGGCTGGAGGGCAAGTTCAGCATCTACCACGCCGCCGCGGTGGCCTTCGTGGAGGGGGCGGGCGGCGAGAAACAGTTCAGCGACCGGGCGGTGAACGACCCACGCGTGGTGGCGCTCCGCCAGAAGGTGATGCCGGTGGTCACCCCCGGCATCGACCCCGCGCAGGTCGACATGACCGTGACGCTGAACGACGGGCGGACCTTCCACCGCCACATCGAGCACGCGATCGGCAGCGTCGAGAAGCCGATGTCCGACGCGCAGCTCGAGGCCAAATTTACGGACCTCGCCGCGGGCGTGCTGCCGGACGGGCAGGCCAAGCGGGTGATGCAGCTCTGCTGGTCCCTACCCGAGCTGAAGGATGCGGGCGACGTGATGCGGGCCGGCGTGCAGGGGGCGTAAGCGCTCGAAGAAACCTGCGGGATCGTTTTCGGGGGCCATGCCGTTCCCAGAGCGCGCGGCCCCGTCCGACCCCACGGGCGCCCGCCTGTGGCGTTCGGGGCGCGGATCGCGGCATGGCAACGAGAACCCCGGTCGGGGGTGAACCGGCGGCGCGGCTGGGCACGGCTTTGATCCCGCCCCGTCCGACGCGCGTCGCCGCTGCCGAGACCCCTCGGGCCGCGATGGCCTCGCCGGTGGTGGTCGGCGCCACGATCATCGCGGCCCTGTATTTCGGCCGCGATATCTTCATCCCGATCGCGATCGCGCTGCTCCTGTCGTTTGTGCTGACGCCGCTGGTCAACCGCCTGCGGCGGCTGCGGCTGCCGCGGGTGGTGGCGGTCGGCGTCAGCGTCCTCCTGACCCTCGGCATCGTGGCGGCGCTCGCGACCCTGATCGGCATCCAGGCGGCCGATCTCGCTGGGGATGTCCCGCGTTACCGGTCCACGATCGAGCGCAAGATCAACGGCCTGCGCGACTCGCCCGTCGGGCACATCACCGGGTACGTGGCCAATATCGGCCGGGCGCTCCATGATGGCGGCAAGGAAGCAAGCAAGGAGGCGAGTAAGGAGGCCGGCAAAGAGGCGGGCGGCGCGGAAGGACAGGCCGCCTTACCGCCGCGGGCGCCGGACCAGGCTCACCCACAGCAAAAACCCGTGGTGGTCGAGGTGGCCTCGACCCCGCCGGGACCGCTGGAGATGCTCTCCACCGTGCTCGCGCCGGTGATGCATCCGCTCGCCACCGTGGGCATCGTGTTCGTGGTGCTGCTGTTCGTGCTGATGCAGCGGGAGGATCTGCGCGACCGCATGATCCGGCTCGCGGGCTCCAGCGACCTGCATCGCACCACCGTGGCGATGGACGACGCGGCACGCCGGCTGAGTCGCTACTTCGTGGTCCAGCTCGCCCTCAACGCGGCCTTCGGGGTCGTCATCGGCACCGGCCTCTACGTCATCGGGGTGCCGAACCCGGTGCTCTGGGCGATTTTCTCGGCCGTGATGCGCTTCGTGCCCTACCTCGGCGCGGTCCTGTCGGCGATCCTGCCGATGGCGCTCGCCGCCGCGGTCGATCCCGGCTGGAACATGATGATCGCGGTGGCGATCCTGTTCGTCGTGCTGGAGCCGCTCACCGGCCAGGTGTTCGAGCCGATCTTCTACGGCCAGTCGACCGGACTCTCGCCCTTCGCGGTGCTGGTCTCGGCCCTGTTCTGGACCTGGCTGTGGGGTCCCGTCGGCCTGCTGCTGTCGACGCCGCTCACCGTCTGTCTCGTGGTGCTTGGCCGCCACGTGGAGTACCTCGAGTTCCTCGACGTGCTGTTCGGCGACCGGCCGGCGCTGACCCCCGTACAGAACTTCTACCAGCGGATCCTCGCGGGCGATTCCGAGGAGGTGCTGGGCCATGCCGAGCTGATCCTGCAGCAATGCGCGCTCTCGTCCTACTACGATGAGGTTGTCCTCAAGGCGCTCGAACTCGCCGCCCGGGACGCCGCCCGGGGTGTGCTGACCGCCAAGCAGAAAGGGGCGATGCGCACCGCTCTGGGCGAGCTGATCGCGGATCTCGCCGAGCGGAGCGACACGGTCGCGGAGACGGCCGGGCAGGGGGGTGGCGGCGGTGAGAGCGCCTGCAGTCCCCTGCCGATGGGCCCGGCGCCGGACGGCCTCGCGGCGGCCTGGACGCGGCAGGGGGCGGTGCTCTGCATCTCCGGGCGCGGCTTCCTCGACGAGGCCGCCGCCGCCATCCTGGCCCAGATCCTGGAGAAGCGCGGGATCGGCGCCCGCACGGTGCCGTTCGCCGAGGCGTCGGCGGCGCGGATCGGGCGCTTCGAGCCTGGCCCGGCTCAAATGACCTGCGTCGTCTCCCTGGCGCTCGACGGCGAGCCGACCCACCTGCGCCGCCTGATTCGGCGCCTGAGGGCGCGGATGCCCGGCGTTCCGGTCCTGCTCGGCCTCTGGCTCGCCGGGGATGACGCACGTGCCGCGTCCGGCGCGGAGCGATCGGCCGGCGCCGACGCGCAAGCCGCCTCGCTCCGGGCGATGGTGGAGGCCGTCCTGGCCGCCGCGCAGAACCCGGCGATCCCGGAGGCCGAAGCGGCCAGCGATCCACAGACTGGTGGCGCCGCCCAGAACGCGCGCGCCACGGCCGGCGTATGATGCCACCGTTCCGGCCCCAGGGACTTGACGGCCGGGGGGACGCACCGGTTTCGTCGGGCATCGACCGGGCGATCAGGCCGGCTGCAGATGAACAAGGAAGTGATCCGATGAGCGTCGTCGAACTCGGGCGGTTCCTGGACGATCTCGCAGACGCCTCCGGGCGGGCGATCCTCCCGTTCTTCCGCGCCCAGTTCGGCCTCGACGACAAGGCGCGCAGCGGCGCGCCGTTCGATCCCGTCACCGAGGCCGACCGGGCCGCCGAGGTCGTGCTGCGCACGATGATCGGCCAGACCTTTCCGGCCCACGGCATCCTCGGCGAGGAGTTCGGCTCGGAACGCACCGACGCCGAATGCGTCTGGGTCCTCGATCCGATCGACGGCACCCGCTCCTTCATCGCGGGTCTGCCGACCTGGGGCACCCTGATCGGCCTGACCCGCAATGGCGTCCCGGTGCGCGGGATGATGCACCAGCCCTATCTCGGCGAGCGCTTCACCGGCGACGGGAAGAGCGCCCGGCTGCGCGGCCCCGCGGGCGAGCGTACGCTGCTCACCCGCCGGTCGGCCGATCTCGGTCAGGCGATTCTGGCCACGACGGATCCGCGCCTGTTCGCGGCCGGCGAAGAGACCGAGCGCTTCCGGGCGCTGGAGGGGCAGGTGCGGATGTCCCGCTACGGCGCCGATTGCTACGCCTATTGCATGCTGGCTGCGGGCCAGATCGATCTGGTGGTGGAGGCGGGGCTGAAACCCTACGATATCGTCGCGCTGATCCCGATCATCGAGGGGGCCGGGGGGCGGGTCACGGCCTGGGACGGCGGCTCGGCGGCCGGGGGCGGCCGGGTCGTGGCGGCCGGCGATCCGCGGCTGCACGCGGCCGCGCTGAGGGTGCTGAACCCGTGAGGGTGGGGCGGCTGGCTGTATCGCGCGCCGGCATTGCGGCGGGAGGCATGAACGCGCACGCGGATGACACGCGCCGCCTCTACACCCTCCCCCGCAGAGGGGGGCGGGATGACGCCGCGCCTGCCCAAAGCCTTCAGGGCCGATCCGCGTGCTGCTGAACGCCCTCGTCCTGCTGACCAGCCTGATGCCACCCGCAGCGGCGCGCGTGGAGGGCCTCCTGCGCATCCCACCGACAGTCCCGGTGGTCGCCGTCGCCACCGAACCGGCTCCGCGTTTCGACCCCGCAACCCGCTCCGTCTCCAACTGGCACGCCCAGACCGGCGCGCAACTTACGCCCCGCGCCCTCGCCCTCACGGCCTCGCTGGCGCAGGATCCGCCCTACGTCGCCCGCTGCGTGCGGCTGAACAACGGCTGGTGCATCAAGTCGGCCCGCTGGCCCGGCGAGATTGGCGCCGATGCGGAGGGCCACACCGCCTTCGCCACCCTGGATGACGGGGCCGACGCGGCGGCGAGCCTGCTGCGGCGCTACTACCGCGACTATAACCGGCATACGGCCCTCGCCATCGTGCGCCGCTGGGCGCCGGCCGAGTGCCGGATGGCGTCCGCGCAAGCGGGCGGTGGAGTGAAAGCGCCGGCCGTGACGACGGCATTGGCACCCCGGGGTCTGGGACGGACGCTGCGCGCGCGCTTCCTCGCGAAACATCGCCCCGGCGGCGCACCCCGGGGTCGGGCGGCCCTGCGCGTGCAGCCGTGGTCGCCGCTCGCCCGCATGGCCGGCCGGTCCGCCCGACGCCCGACCGTTCCACACGTCGCAGCGCTCCGATCCGTGCCCGACATCGCGTCCGATATCACCCCCTCCATGCGCCCGGCCCGGAGCGTCGCCGATCCGTCGGCGCTCCTCGACCGGAAGGCGGACGGCCGGGTGCCGAGCGCCGACCGGATGGTTGCCGAATCTGCGCTCCTGCCCGCCATCGCGGCGGGCCTTCCGGTCCTCGACCTGCGCCTGCCGGCCCCGCTCTGCACGGGCGACGAGACCCGCATCCAGGCCTATGCCGCCCGGATCAGCGGCAGCGTCGGCCTGAAACCCGGCGACGACCTCGACCTGTTCGGTCCGGACGGCGTCCCGCGCGCCAACCTCGCGCCGGTGATGCTGGCGATGTCGGCGGTGGAACTCGGGACCCTCCGGGCCGGCCCCGACCTCGTCGCGGGGGCGATCGCCCGGCTGAGACCGCCGACGCCGGCCGCCGGAGGCACGCCGCCGTAACGACAAGCCTTGCGGTTCGGCCCAAGGCGCGCCACCTCTGCCGCGCCACCTCTGCCCCGCCTTTTCCCTCACGACGAGCCCGCCCGTGCCCCTGACCGACCTTGCCGCACGCGCCGGCTCGGCCGTCAAAGCCTTCGCCGAAGCCTCGCACGACCTGCTGATCCAGCCGACGCTCCGGCTCGGGGTCACCGGGCTCGCGCGCTCGGGCAAGACCGTGTTCACGACGGCGCTGATCCACCACCTGGTGGAGACCCACGCCCTGCCGGCCTTCGCGCCCGCGCAGGAGGGCCGCTTGCGCCGCGCCAAGCTGGTGCCGCAGCCGGACGACGACGTCCCGCGCTTCCCCTTCGAGGAGCATTTCGGGACGCTGACCGAAGCAAGGCGCTGGCCGCGCTCCACCGACCGGATCAGCCAGTTCCGCCTGGAGATCGCCTACGAGCGCGCCGCCGGCTGGCGCACCGGCCCGGCGACCCTGATGCTCGACGTGGTCGATTATCCCGGCGAATGGCTGCTCGACCTCGCGCTGATCGAGACCAGCTACACGGCGTGGTCGCGCGCCACGATCAACGGCACCCGCCGCCCCGGCCGCGCCGCGGTGGCAGCCCCCTGGCTCGACGCGCTGAAGGGGTTCGACCCGAGCGGCCCCCTCGACGAGATCGCGGCCGAGAGGGCGAGCGACGCGTTCAAGCTCTACCTCGAAGGACTCCGGGCCGGGCCGGAATCGGTGGCGACGACGCCCCCGGGGCGGTTCCTGATGCCGGGCGACCTCGCGGGCTCGCCGGCGCTGACCTTCGCGCCCCTCGATCGCCTCCCCGAGAGCATCGCCCCCGACAGCCTCGCCGGGCTGATGGAGCGGCGCTTCGAGGCCTACAAGAGCAAGGTCGTCACCCCGTTCTTCCGCGACCATTTCCAGCGGGTCGACCGGCAGATCGTGCTGGTCGATGTGCTCTCGGCGGTGGATGCTGGCCCGACCGCGCTTGCCGAGCTGGAGGAGGCGCTGGACGCGGTTCTGCTCAGCCTCAATATCGGCCGCAACACGGTGCTGTCGCGGCTGTTTGCCCCCCGGGCCGACCGGGTGCTGTTCGCCGCCACCAAGGCCGATCACCTCCACCAGACGAGTCACGACCGGCTCGACGCCCTGCTGCGGCTCCTCGTGTCGCGGGCCATGCGGCGGACGGAGGCCGCGGGCGCCCGGGTCGGCACCGTGGCTCTGGCCTCCGTACGGGCCACCCGGGAGACCACCGTCCACGACGGCGCGGAGATCCTTCGGGCGGTCGCCGGCACGCCGGAGGCCGGCGAAGTGGTGGGCGACGAGGTGTTCGACGGCAACAGCGAGGCCGCGATCTTCCCGGGGGAACTGCCCGCCCGCGCCGAAGCCGTGCTGGAGGGGGCGGTGGAGCCCGGCTCCCTGCGCTTCCCCCGCTTCCGCCCGCCGCTCGTGCGGTCTGACGGCCTCGGCCGCCCGGGGCATCTGCCGCAGATCCGGCTCGACCGGGCGATGCAGTTCCTGATCGGGGACAAGCTGGCATGACGATGTCTGTGAGTCTGCGGAGCCCTCCTCCATGACCTCGGGCCAGAAACCCCGCGCCTTCCGGATCACGCCGGAGCCGCCGTCGAACGCGAGCGTGACCACCACGCCCCTCTCCCCCGGGCCGCAGACCCGGATCGTCGAGGAGCCCTTCGAGATCGTCGATGCCGCCGACGGCGTCGCAGTGCCGGTGGCGCCCAAGCGCCGCTCGCCCTGGGGGGCGCTGTTCCTGTCGGCGATGGGCGGCCTCGTCTCGCTCGGGATCGGCCTCTCGATCGAGCGGATGATCGCCGACCTGTTCCAGGCCGCGCCCTGGCTCGGCTGGGTGGCGCTCGCGCTGCTCGGCCTCGCCGCCCTGGCGCTGCTGGCGATCGTCGTGCGGGAACTCGCCGGCCTGCGGCGGGAGCGGAAGATCGAGCGCCTGCGCCAATCCGCCGTCGATGCCCTGAGCACCCGCGACCACACCGGCGCGCAGGCGGTGGTGCAGGCGCTCTCGGCCTTCTACGCCGACCGCGACAGCCTCTCGGCGGGCCGCGCCCGGATCGACGCCGCCGCCGACGCGATCCTCGACGTGGACGACCGGATCGGGCTCGCCGAGCACGAATTGCTGTCCGGTCTCGACCGGCAGGCCCGCAACGCCATCGCGGCGTCGGCCAAGCAGGTCTCGGCGGTGACGGCGCTCAGCCCGCGGGCGATCGTGGACGTGGCCTTCGTGGTCTTCGCCGCCGTGCGGCTCCTGCGCCGGATCGCGGCGATCTACGGCGGGCGGCCCGGCTTCCTCGGCTTCCTGCGGCTGGCGCGCGCGGCCGTGGCGCATCTCACCGTCACCGGCGGAATGGCGGTCGGCGAGAGCGTGATGCAGCAGGTGCTGGGCCTCGGGATCGCGGCCCGGATCTCGGCCAAGCTGGGGGAGGGGGTGCTCAACGGGCTGATGACCGCCCGGTTCGGGCTCGCGGCCCTCAACGTCTGCCGGCCGCTCCCCTTCGTGCGGGAAGCGCCGCCCCGGCTCGCCGACGTCGCCGGGGAGCTGCTGCGCGCGGCCGAGACCGAATCGAAATAAGGGCTACTTGGCGCCCGCGGCCCGGCGGTTGGCGATGCGGGAGAACATGTTGCCGGTATAGTCGGCGACCTTGGGCTTCTCGACCTCGCCGACCTTCGCCTCGAAGGCCTCGATGCGCTTGAGCAGCGCCACGTCGTTGAACAGGGAGCTGTTGAAGTTCGCCTGGGCCCGGGGTCCAAGGGCGGTTTGGACCGCCTCGAGTCGTTCCAGAAGCTCTTTGCGCGTCACGATTCTCTCCCGGAGCGGCTTCGGGCCGAAGGACCGCCCGCGGCCCCCACTGAAGGGGGGTGGTGGTAAACGACGCGTTAACACGGCCCGTGACACACCCGCCGGGTTACTGAAGGCCCTTCAAGAACCCCGCGAGCCGCATCAGCCCCTCAGGCCACGGCCCGTGCCCGCTCGCCACGTTGATGTGGCCGGACTCGCCGGCGTCGACGGTCAGCGAACCCCAGGCATGGGCGAAGTCGTTGGCGCGGTCGTAGGCACAATAGGGATCCGTCCGGCTGGCGACGAGCAGCGACGGAAAGGGCAGGGGGTCCCGGGGTACCGGCGCGAAGGCCCGCACCGAATCGGGCAGGCCTGGTGCCTCCTCCACGTCGGGCATGGAAACCAACAGGGCGCCGCGCACCACGCCCGCGGGGAGCAGCGGCACGGCCTCGACGCTCGCCACCACCCCGAGGCTGTGGGCGATCAGGATCACCGGCCGGGTCGCGGCCGCGACCGCCTCGGCGATCCGGCCGCACCACGCCTCGGGCGTCGGTGCGTGCCAGTCGTCCTGCGCGACCACGCGCGCCGTGGCGAGGCGCCCAGCCCATCGGGCCTGCCAATGGTCCTCCTCCGAACCCCCGAGGCCCGGGACGATCAGGATGTCGCAATCGGCCGTCTTCATGCGGGATTGCCTAAAGCGGTCGGGCCGAGGCGTCGAGACCGTCTCGTCATTCGGCGGCGATCGGCGCGGCCTGCTCAAGCGCGGCGATGTGGGCGGCAATCTGCATCGAGGCCCGGTTCTTCGCCTTGGCCTCGATCTCGAAATCCGCCCAGACCAAGTGGCGGGCCACGAGGTCGTTCACCGCCCGGTTCCACATCAGGTCGGAATGGGCGGCGAGGTCCCGGACCGCGTGGCCCGCCGCGCGCAGGGCCGGGAAGTCGGGCAGGGCCTCCGGATCGGAATCCGCGATCACCGCTTCGCGGGACACGCTGATATGGGCGATCGGCCGGACCCCGCGCCAGGAGTCCTTCACCCGGACGATGCGGGGCTCGTTGGGTTCGAGATATTCGCCGCCGCTCTGAACCCAGTGGTGGTGCAGATCGAGCACCACCGGGACGATGTCGGCGAGCTGCAGCACGGCGTCGAGGCCGAACACGTTCTCGTCGTTCTCCACCGTGATGAGGTCGCGCGCCACCTGGCTCGCCTTGGGCAGGGTCTCGCGGAAACCCTCGACGCCAGGGTCGCCGGCGCCGACATGGATGTTGATATGGGCGCCGTGCGGGTGCCAGCCGCCGCCATAGCCCATCCGGTCGAAGATCTCGGCGTGGTAGTCGAGTTCCGACAGCCCGTTGGCGATGGCCGCCGGATTGCGGCTCGCCAGCAGGCAGAACGGGCCGGGGTGGAAGCTCAGCCGCACCCCGAGCCTGCGCGCCAGGGTACCGGCCTCCGCGAGGCCGCGATCGACCAGAGCCACCATCTCGGGCTCAGCATAGATCGCCTGCGCGATCGGATGGGTGTAGCCCGGCAGGACGTTGCTCGCCATGCGCAGCAGCCGCTCCAGGGGCGGGCGGGCGCCGACCCAGGCGATCTGCCGGGCGAGCGCATCGAGGTTGTGCGCCACGAGGCCGGAGAGCTTCGCGTGACGGGCTGCCGGTTCCAGCTTGGTGAGATAGGCCATCGTCACGCTGGTCAGGTTCATATGGAGCGTCGCCTCACGCTCCGCCTTGAGCGTGGCATGCGTGCCGGGCGGCTCGTCCAGGATGAACTTGCAGCAGAAACCGAGGCGGGGCTGATCGACCATAAGACGCACAACGCGCGTGAAGCGTTTGCGTCCCAGCGGGAAGGGCGAAGATTGGCGGAACGGCAGCGGCGCGCCGACGTTGGGCCCCGTGAGCGCGGCAGTTCCGCGCGCACGGCCCGTCTCGACCCATGACCCCGCCGCCCTCGCGTTCGACCGGACCGTCTGAAACAGGCTCGATCCTGTGGATTCTGATGCTCGGGTCGGCCCTGGTCACCCTGGCTGCGGCCCGGCGGGGTGAGCCGGTGCCGCAGGCGGCCGCTGAGCCGATGGACGAACCCGCGTCCCCGCGCGCGGAACGCGCCATCGAGAAAGCGCGGAAGGGCGTATCACCGGGCGCGCGCTCGGTCTCCGGCCGCGCCGCCCAGCTCACCGTGGCGACACAGCCCGAGCGCGGCCGCGCCGCCGCGACCCCGTCCGAAATGACGCGGGCCGGCTGGAAGGACATCGCGGTCCGGGTCTACCTGGAATTCAACAAGGATCGGGTCCTGGCGGTCGCCGCGGGGGTCACCTTCTACACCCTCCTGTCGCTGTTCCCGGCGATCGCCGCGCTGGTGACGTGCTACGGTCTGTTCGCGGACGTGACCGTCATCAACGATCACCTCGCGCAGCTCCACGCGGTGCTGCCCTCCGGGGCGGTCGAGCTGATCGGCGATCAGGTGAAACGCATCGCCGCCAAGGGCAGCGGCTCCTTAAGCGTGACGTTCTTCTCCAGCCTGCTGCTGTCGATCTGGAGCGCCAACGCCGCCATGAAGGCGATGTTCGACGCGCTGAACGTGGTCTACGAGGAGGAGGAGAAGCGCAACTTCTTCTGGCTCAACCTCCGCTCACTGACCTTCACGATCGGGGCGCTGCTGTTCATCATCATCGCACTCAACGCCATCGTCGTGGTGCCGGTGATGCTGAACTTCTTCGGGCTTGGCTCGACCGCGTGGCTCCTGGCGGCCCTGCGCTGGCCGGCGATCCTGATCGTGCTGCTCGGCGGTCTTTCGGTCCTCTACCGGTTCGGCCCGAGCCGGGAGCACGCCCGCTGGCGCTGGGTCGGGGTCGGCAGCGTCGTGGCGGGGCTGCTCTGGCTCGCCGCCTCGCTGCTGTTCTCTTGGTACGTCGCCAATTTCGGCACCTACAACGAGACCTATGGCTCGCTCGGCGCCGTCATCGGCTTCATGACCTGGATCTGGATCTCCTCCACGATCGTGCTGCTCGGCGGCGAGATCAACGCCGAGCTGGAGCACCAGACCGGGCACGACACCACCACGGGGGCGCCCCTGCCGATCGGGCAGCGGCGGGCGCGCATGGCCGACACGGTGGGTGCGGCAGCCTGACCGTAAGCGGCAGGACTGCCGAATATTCCGGCTTGCACCTATATGACGGTGCGACAAGGGAGATTGCCATGGCGGATACGCCGATCACCAACCCCGATGCCCGCAGCGACACCGAGTGGCGCGAGTCCCTCACGCCGGAGCAGTACCGGGTCCTGCGCGAGCACGGCACCGAGCGGGCCGGCACGAGCTGCCTGCTGGCCGAGAAGCGCCCCGGCACCTTCACCTGCGCGGGCTGCGGCCAGCCGCTGTTCGAGCAGGGCACCAAGTTCGAGTCCGGCACCGGCTGGCCGAGCTTCTTCGAGCCGATCGAGGGCGCCGTGGCGACCACCGTGGATCGCAGCCACTGGATGGTGCGGACGGAGGTGCATTGCGCCCGCTGCCAGGGCCATCTCGGCCACGTCTTCGACGATGGGCCCGCGCCCACCGGCCTGCGCTACTGCATGAACGGCGCCGCGATGAATTTCGAGCCGGCCGGCTGAGGCGACAGCGTCCCTTTAACCTGGGATGCGAAAGTTGGGCGCAAAGGCGGGATTGCGGGGACAGGGCGGGCGGCGACCGAGTCCTGTCCCCGGATCGGTCTTGATTTCGGCACGTTTTTGCTTAGCGCTTTATTCTCTCATGTTGTCGCTGCCTGGAGTTCGGCGACGGAAGTGGTTGGGTACGGTCCAATACGGCGTTGCGGTTCCGCTTATACGCCGCGTGAAGCCGTTCCACTTGCCTCCTCGCGTCCGGGCCGGCGATCCGAAGGGTGTCCGCCGGCTCGGCGCGCCGCCGACCAAGCGGGAGGGGTATTGAATCCATGAGCACCGTTCGCCGATTTCTGGTCGCCCCATCCCTGGTCCGCCTGATCCGCAAGGAGCGCGGCGGCGCCCGCATCACCGAGGGGCATTTCGCGCCGCAGGGCGGCCGGTCCTCCTTCGTGCGGGTCGACGGGCAGCAATGCCAGCTGGTGCTGGTGAACAAGGGTCCGGACGGCATCCTGGTCGAGGAACGCACCGACGTGCCGCGCGCCCATGGCGACGCGCTCCTCGACGTCTGCCCCGGCAAAGCCGCCTACGACCGCACCACGATGACGATCGGCGGGCGCGAGATCGCCATCGACCGTTACGTCACCCCCGGCAGCCTGGACCTCATCAGCGTCGCCTTCGACAACGACGGCGATGCGGCCGGCTTCCCGACACCGAGCTGGTTCGGGCGTGAGGTCAGCGGCGAGCCGGCTTTCGAGCGGCAATCCCTGGCGATCCAGGGTGTACCGGCCCAGGAGGAGGTCCCCCTGAGCAACGCGGCCTTGGACGCCGTGCTTGACCTGATCGAGCCGCGCTTCGGCTTCGGCCGCTATGGCAGCAGCGCCCGGTCCGCGGAGGCGGACGAGGGTGCGCTCGGCGCGATGCGCCGTATCGTGGCGCCGCCCCCGGCTCCGCAGCCCGTCGCGGCTCCGCCCGTCCCCGCCGCGCCGGTGGCGCCGCCCGCGCCGGAGCCCGTCGAGGCCGCCCCCGTCGCCGCGGAGCACGTCGAGCCGGAGCCCGAGCCTCATGTCGAGCCGGAGGCGCCGCCCCCCGCACCGGAGCCGGCTCCGCAGCCCGTTCATCAGGAAGCCCCGGCGGCGCAGGCCAGTGCCCCGGATTCCCTGCACGGCGACACCCGGATCGACGACGTGATCGAAAGCCTGTCGCAGGCGCTCGGCGCGGCGATCCATCAGCAGCCGGAGCACGGGGCCGAGGGCAAGGATGGGAAGGGCGAGGATCCGGGCTCGATGTTCGAGCGCTGGACCGTACGCCCCCGCCGCAGCCAGCAGCAGACCTGAGGGTCGCACCGGCCAGATCGGCGCGAAGCGCGAGACACGGGCCGCGGCGCATGACGCACCGCGGCCCTTCCCATGCGGACGGATGCCTCGTTCAGGTGTCCTCACCGAGCGTCGTCAATTGCGGATCACCACCGCCGCGCCGCCGCGGTTGCGGGCGAGGCTGAACAGGGCAGCCGCGTGGCCGGGCGAGAGCCGGATGCAGCCGTGGCTCGCCCGGCGCCCGAGGGCGCCCGTCGCGTAGGTTCCGTGGATGGCGTAGCCGCCGCGGAAGAACATCGCGTGCGGCATCGGCGAGCCGTGATACTTGTGCGAGCGCCACATCGGCGCCATCAGCCCGACCCGGAACCGGCCGTTGGGCGTGCTGTAGCCGCGCCGGGCGGTGGAGACAGGCCAGTCATAGGCGGGATAGCCGTCGACGAAGACGCGCATCCGCTGGCGCCCCTGATCGATCTGTGCGACGACGCCGGCCGTGGCCGGGGCGGACAGGGAACAGGCCAGCAGACCGCCGAGCAATGCGCTCCCAGCCCAATGACGTACAGCCACGGAAAATCTCCGGAATGCCTGCGAAAGCCGTGCGGCGGACGGCGAAATCCGGCGGCGATGGAAAACTGAGCCGCGGTTCTAGGGATGAGCGCGATTATCGGGCGGGAGAAGTACTTCAGCGCGGGGATCGACAGGTTTTTGTCACGGTTGGTTCCCGGTAGATTACCGAGCTGCCGTTGAGGCGCCGGACGATAGCCGCTAGCGTGCCGGCACATCGGGAGGGTGCGCGGCAGTCGCACGGATAGGACATGGCACAGGCAATCCACGCGACGAGTCCGGCCGCGGCGCCCCGCGAGCCCTGGTACAAAGTTCTCTACATTCAGGTCCTGATCGCCATCGCGCTCGGTGTCCTGCTCGGGTGGTACGACCCAGCCGCCGGCAAGGCGATGAAGTGGCTCGGCGACGCCTTCATCGGCCTGATCAAGATGATGATCGCGCCGATCATCTTCTGCACCATCGTGCACGGCATCGCGTCGATCGGCGACCTGAAGAAGGTCGGCCGTGTCGGCCTCAAGGCGCTGGTCTACTTCGAGGTGGTCTCCACCGTGGCGCTGCTGATCGGCGTCCTGGTCGGCGAGGTCATTCGGCCCGGCGCCGGCTTCAATGCCGACCCGTCGAAGCTCGACGCCAGCAAGGTGGCGAGCTACGCCAACAAGGCGGCGGCCGATTCCACGGTCGCCCACATCCTGGCGATCATCCCCAAGAGCTTCCTAGATCCCTTCGCCACCGGCGACCTGCTCCAGGTGCTGCTGATCTCGATCCTCACCGGCGTCGTCGTGACGGGTCTCGGCGACCGGGCCGCGTCCGTGAACCACGCGATCGACACCGCCGGCCAGATCTTCTTCCGGATCATCGGCATCGTCGTGAAGCTCGCCCCGATCGGTGCCTTCGGCGCCATGGCGTTCACCATCGGCGAGTACGGCATCCAGAAGGTCTACGACCTCGCATGGCTGGTCGGCACCTTCTACGTCACCGCGATCCTGTTCGTGGTGGTGGTGCTCGGCGCGATCGCCCGGGTCGCCGGGTTCTCGATCCTGCGCTTCCTGGCCTACATCAAGGACGAGTTGCTGATCGTGGTCGGCACATCGTCCTCCGAGACGGTGCTGCCGCAGCTCATGACCAAGATGCGCCGCCTCGGCGCCTCGGATTCGGTGGTCGGCCTCGTGGTGCCCACGGGCTACTCGTTCAACCTCGACGGCACCAACATCTACATGACGCTGGCCACGCTGTTCCTGGCGCAGGCGGTGGGCGCGGATCTGACGATCAGCCAGTACGCGACCATCATCCTGGTGGCGATGCTGACTTCGAAGGGCGCCTCGGGCGTCACCGGCGCGGGCTTCATCACCCTGGCGGCGACCCTCTCGGCGATCCCCAACAGCCCGGTGCCGGTGGCCGCCATGACCCTGGTCCTCGGCATCGACAAGTTCATGTCCGAGTGCCGCGCGCTCACCAACCTCGTGGGCAACGGCGTGGCCTGCGTGGTGGTCAGCCGCTGGGAGGGCGAGCTCGACGTGGCCAAGCTCAACGAGGTGATGGCCCACCCGGTCTCCATCGGCACCCACATCACCGACCAGTCGCCGCAGCCGATGGCGACGGACGGCAAGGTGGCCGCCGCCGAGTGATGGCGGCGCCAACGCTGCGGGCGCGCCTCGGCATCGATCTCGGCGGCACCAAGATTGCCGGGATCGTCCTCGACCGGACCGGGGCGACGCTGGCGGAGGCCCGGACGGCGGCCCCCCGCGGCGATTATCGAGCCACGATCGAGGCGGTGGCGGGCTTGGTCCTGCACCTGGAAGCCGCCGCGGGCACGCCCTGTACGGTCGGTATCGGCATGCCGGGGAGCCTGTCCCCGGCGACCGGCCTCGTGCGCAACGCCAATTCCCATTGGCTCAACGGGCATCCGTTCGCGGCGGATCTCGCGCTGCGCCTTGAGCGGCCGCTGCGGATCGAGAACGACGCCAACTGCCTCGCCGTCTCCGAGGCGATCGACGGCGCGGGCGCGGGGGCACGCGTCGTGTGGGCGGTGATCCTCGGCACCGGCGTCGGATCGGGCATCGCCATCGATGGGCGCGCGCTGACGGGCCGCAACGGCATCGCGGGCGAGTGGGGTCACGGCCCGCTGCCGGGAGCCCGGGACGACGAGCGGCCCGGCGCATCCTGCTATTGCGGTCGCCACGGCTGCATCGAGACGTGGTTGTCCGGCCCGGGCCTCGCAGCGGACCACGCCCGGCGGCACGGTGGCGACCTGACCGCCGAGGCGATCGTATCCGCCGCCCGGTCCGGCGCGCCAGAGGCACGGGCGACGCTCGCCGCCCATCTCGACCGGCTCGGGCGCGCGGCCGCGCAGGTGGTCAATCTGCTCGACCCGGACGTGATCGTGATCGGCGGCGGCCTGTCGCGGATCCCGGAGCTGATCGCAGGCCTGCACGCGGCGATTGCCCCCCACGTCTTCTCCGACGCCTTCGACACGCCGGTCCGGGCGAGCCTGCACGGCGACGCCTCGGGCGTGCGCGGCGCGGCCTGGCTGTGGGACGCGGACCCGGCCTGACGCCTCCTCCACAGCGGAAACCGGCCCTCCGAGCGCCCCCGCGCGGCCGGAACGATCTGTCGGAGCCATCCGCGCGAAGATCCGCTCCGCCCTCGACACCTTGATCGAAGTCAACGCACAGCTTAGGTTCGCTTGACGTTGACACTTCGATCGATTCGGTATGTATTTTTCCGGATCTAACTCGAAGATATGCCAATTGTACATTAGAAATACAATAAATTACCGGGAAGACGTCCGAGATAGGTTTGGCTACAGCCAAATTCAGGTCGGATATTCTGATGCGCGTGCTTCTTGTCTCCTCGGCGTTCAACAGCATGACGCAGAGGTTCTTTGTCGAACTCTCGGATGCCGGCCACGAGGTGGCTGTCGAGATCTTTGGTGGCGACGAGGATCGGCTCACTGACGCATTCGCGACGTTCCGCCCGGATCTGACCATCGCCCCGTTCCTCACCCGGGCGATCCCGGAGCGATTGTGGCGCTCCTACCTCACGCTGATCGTCCATCCGGGGATCGAAGGTGACCGCGGCCCCTCGGCACTCGACTGGGCCCTGCAGGAGCGGTGGGACGTCTGGGGCGTGACCCTGCTGCAGGCCGAGGCCGACATGGATGCCGGCCCGATCTGGGCGACGCGGACCTTCCCGCTGCGCCAAGCGCCCAAGAGCAGTATCTACCGCCGCGAGGTGATCGACGGCGCCGTGGCCTGCCTGTGGGAGGCGCTGGCCAATCTCGAAAACCCCGGCTTCCGCCCGCGGCCGCTCGACTACGCGGCCCCCACGGCGTTGGGCCGGCTGCGACCGTCGATGAAGCAGGCGGACCGCCGCATCGACTGGAGTCGGCACGAGACGGCCGAGATCCTGGCGCGCATCCACGCGGCCGACGGGGTGCCGGGCGTCCTCGACGAGCTCTACGGCCGGCCGGTCTACCTGCATGCGGCCTGCGCCGAGCCGCGCCTGCGGGGCGAGCCGGGCGCGGTGATCGCCCGGTCCGAGAGCGGGGCGATCTGCCGGGCGACGGTGGACGGTGCGGTGTGGATCGGCCGCCTGAAGCCGAAGCAGGAGGGTGGCATCAAACTCGACGCCGTACAGGTTCTGGGCGACGCGCTTCCCGCGGACCTGGCGGTGATCGCCCCAGCGGCGGAGCTGGCCTATCCAAACCCGGTCGAGGAGGTGCGGACCGAGCGCCAGGGCGACATCATCCGCCTGCGCTTCGACTTCCACAACGGCGCAATGAGCACCGCCCAGTGCCGCAAGCTCCGGACGGCGTTCGAGCAGGCGCGGGCGCATTCGCCCAAGGTCATCGTGCTCGCCGGCGGTGACGATCTCTGGTCGAACGGCATCCACCTCAACCAAATCGAGGCGAGCACGGATGCCGCCGCGGAATCCTGGGCCAACATCGTGGCCATGGACGACCTGATCCGCGCAATCATCCTGGCGACCGACACGGTCGTGGTGGCGGCGGTCGGTCGCAATGTCGGCGCCGGCGGCGCGATTCTTCCGCTCGCCGCCGATGTCGTGCTGGTCCGCGAGGGCGTGGTGCTCAACCCGCATTACCGCAACATGGGCTGGCTCTACGGTTCGGAATACTGGACCTATCTGCTGCCCCGCCGGGTCGGGTGGGAGCGCGCCGTCGCGCTGACGGAAGGCTGCCTGCCGATCAGCGCCCGCCGGGCCGCGGAAATCGGCCTCGCCGACCGGGTGATCGCCGCCGAAGGGTTCGATCTGGCCGTGCAGGCCTGCGCCGTCGCGCAGGCGCAGGATCACGCCGCGATCATCGCGCGCAAACAGGCGGTGCGCGAAGCCGATGAGATACAGCGCCCGCTGGCGCAGTATCGGCGTGCGGAGCTGACGCAGATGTACCGGAACTTCTTCCAGCCGGAGTCCCCCTACCACCGGGCGCGCAACGCCTTCGTGTTCAAGCGCCCCGCCTGCTGGTCGCCGGCCTCCGTCCGCCTGCTCGCCGGCACGGCGGAGGCGGCGGGAAGCGCGCCGCCGACCCGCTCCGACCTCTGCCGGCCGCCGGAGGCCGTGGGCTTCTGAGGCATCCGGCCGCCCGCTCTGACGCAGACGTGTTGGACCGGCGGCCTTGCGGGCGCGGGAGGGGCGGGGCAGGAGGGCCACGCCTCAGCTCCGATACCCCATGATCGTCCGCACCCGGCCCAACCTGCTGACCCTGCTGTTCACCCTGCGGGGCTCGATCCTGCCGCGGGTGGCCCCGAAGCTCGTCGGCATCGTCCTGGTGTCCTGCGCGGTGGTGTGGGCGGAGGCGCATTGGCCCGCCTTCTTCCCGGTCAGCGCGGGGGTGACACCGTTCACGGTGGTGGGACTCGCGCTCTCGATCTTCCTGAGCTTCCGCAACAACGCCTGCTACGAGCGCTGGTGGGAGGCCCGGAAGCACTGGGGCAGCCTGATCGGCGAGGTGCGCAACCTTGCCCGCGTCCTGCCGGCTTTGTTGCCCGACCCGGACGCAGCGCCCCAGCTCCGGCGGCTCTCGGCCTTCGCGCATGGCCTGCGCGCCCGCCTGCGCGCCCTCGACGAGGCTGCGGCCGTGGACGGGAAAGCCCCCGGATCGGACCTGTCCGGCCCCAACGCCACCGACGCGGTGCTCGCCGCCATGACCCGCGACCTCGCCACTTCCATGCGCGCCGGCCGGCTCACCGACATCCAGTTCGGGCTCCTGGAGGCGCGGATCGAGGCCCTGTCGGGGGTCCACACCGCCTGCGAGCGCCTCGCCAATACGCCGTTGCCCTTCGCCTACACGCTGCTCGTCTACCGGACTGCGTGGCTCTACTGCCTGCTCCTGCCGGTGGGTCTGGCCGGCTCCCTGGGCTGGGGAACGCCGATGGTGGTGGCGCTCGTCGCCTACACGTTCTTCGGCCTCGACGCCCTCGGCGACGAGCTGGAGGAACCCTTCGGCACCGAGCCGAACGACCTGCCCCTCGACGCCATGGTCCGCACGGTCGACCGGATCGTCCACCACGCACTCGGCGAGCCGATGCCGGAGCCTCTGCGTCCGGACGGCTACTGGTTGCGGTAGTTCTCGGGTTCCCAAAGGGCGAGCCCTTTGGCGGGGTGTCGAGGCAGGGCCCCGATATCGGGCTTCGCCCGAACCCAGCAGGGTTCCACCCTGCACCCGCGAAAGGTCTCGGACCTTTCGAAACCATGGCGTTTCGCGCTTGCGCCCGGCGTGAAACGCACATAAACATATCTTTATGTCTATCGAAGCCGAGCGAGAGGCGGGATCGATTCCCTTTCCGGAGGCCCTGGGCGTCCTGCGCGCAGCCGCGGAGGAGACGCGCCTGCGCATCCTGGCGCTGCTCGTCGAGGGGGAGCTGTCGGTCTCCGACCTCACCGACATCCTCGGCCAGTCGCAGCCGCGGATTTCGCGCCATCTCAAGCTGCTGGTGGAGGCCGGCCTCGTGGAGCGTCACCGGGAGGGCGCCTGGGCGTTCTTTCGGCTGGCCGAAGCCCGCGCCGGGCTGGCCGATCCGCTCCTGTCGGGTCTTGATCGGACTGCGCCGCCCCTTTCGGAGGATCGCGCCCGGCTCGACGCCGTGCGGGCGCAGCGGGCCGAGACGGCCCAGACCTTCTTCGCGCGGCTTGCGCCCAAATGGGACGAGCTGCGCTCCCTGCACATCTGCGAGACGGTCGTCGAGGCGGCGGTGCTCGATGCGCTGGGCGACCGCCCGATCGGCAGCCTGATCGATCTCGGCACCGGCACCGGCCGGATGCTCGGCCTGCTAGCGCCGCGCGCGGCCCGCGCCACCGGACTCGATTCGAGCCACGCGATGCTGTCGGTCGCCCGGGCCAACCTGGAACGGCAGGGCCTGTCGCGGGTCGATCTGCGGCAGGGCGACATCCATGCGCCGCCGTTTGCCCGGGCGAGTTTCGACCTCGTGGTGGTGCATCAGGTGCTGCACTACCTCGACGATCCGGCCCGGGCCCTGCGCGGCGCCGCGCGGCTCGTGGCGCCGGGGGGCCGGTTGCTGGTGGTGGATTTCGCACCCCACGAGCTGGAATTCCTACGGACCGGCCAGGCCCACCGGCGACTCGGATTCTCGGCCGATCAGGTCTCCGGCTGGCTCGCCGAGGCCGGACTTGAGACAATCGCCACCCGCGATCTGGCGCCCCGCGAAGCGGGGCAGCTCACCGTCACCCTCTGGCTGGCTCAGGACGGGCTCGCCGACACCATCACCGAACAGCCCCAGCGCGCCGTCGCCTGAGGCCAAACCCATCGTCTGAACTGACCGATAGAGAGGACGAGATTGATGCGCCGCTCCACCCACCGCGCCAGCCGCGACGGCTACCACCCGATCCGCGTCTCGATCGAGTTCTTCCCGCCGAAGACAGACGAGATGGAAAAAATCCTCTGGGCCTCGATCGAGCGCCTCGCGCCGCTGCAGCCGAGCTTCGTCTCGGTGACCTACGGCGCCGGCGGCTCGACCCGCGAGCGCACCCACAACACGGTCGCCCGGATGGTCCGCGAGACCAGCCTGAAGCCCGCGGCCCACCTCACCTGTGTGGACGCCTCCCGCGAGGAGATCGACGCGGTGGTCCAGTCCTACTGGGATGCGGGCGTGCGCCACATCGTGGCTTTGCGCGGCGACCCGGCCGAGGGCGTCGGCCATGCCTACCGGCCGCATCCGGAGGGCTACGCCTCGACCGCCGAGCTGGTCGAGGGGATCAAGCGGATCGGCGACTTCAAGGTCTCGGTCTCGGCCTATCCCGAGAAGCACCCCGAGGCGGCCTCGCTCGATGCCGACATCGACGCCCTGAAGGCCAAGGTCGATGCCGGGGCCGATCAGGCGATCACCCAGTTCTTCTTCGAGAACGAGATCTATCTGCGCTACCTGGAGAAGGTCCGGGCGGCCGGGATCACGATCCCGATCATCCCGGGCATCCTGCCGGTGCAGAACTTCAAGCAGGCGGCGAATTTCGCCCGCCGCACCGGCGCCTCGGTGCCGTATTGGCTGGCCGCCCGCTTCGAGGGGCTCGACGACGACAAGGAGACCCGCCGTCTCGTGGCCGCCGCGGTGGCGGCCGAGCAGGTGCTCGACTTGGTGGATGAGGGGGTCAACGACTTCCACTTCTACTCGATGAACCGCTCGGATCTCGTCTACGCGATCTGCCACTTGCTCGGCCTGCGCGCCCAGGCGCCGAAGCTGGCGGCCGCGAAGGCGGCGGCTTAAATTCAGGCTGCGCCCGGTTCGGGCGCGGCAGGGGGTTTTTCGCGATGGCCGAGCCGCAGGATCAGGTTCTTCCGCTCTTCGGGAGATGAGGACCGAAATGCAGACGAGCTTTGCTGATGTCCGCCGGCGTTTCGAAGCTGTCGATGCGCGCTTCGACCGGTTGGAGCGTCGGTTCGACGATCTGCAAGAAGCGGTGAACGGCGAATCGGTCCTTGGCCGCTACGCCGCAGCAAGGGTCGAAGAACGCCTCACCGCGATCGAGAAGCAGCTCACAGCACTGGAAACGGCTGGCTGACCGCAGCCGACCCGTAACACCCGAACATCCCACCCTCCACCTCATCCTGAGGTGCCGCGCCAGCGGCCTCGAAGGAGGGCTCCAGGGAACACCGAAATATCTGGAGGCCTCCTGCGAGGCCTCCGCTTCGCTCCGGCACCTCAGGATGAGGTGATCTGACAGGACGCATGATGACCGCTTTTGCCCCCGTCGACGGCACCGAGATCGCCAAGGCCCTGCGCCAGCGCGCGGCGGAGAAGATCCTCGTCCTCGACGGGGCGATGGGTACCGTGATCCAGCGGCTCAAGTACTCGGAAGAGGACTTTCGCGGCGACCGGTTCAAGGATCACGGCCACGACCAGAAGGGCAACAACGACCTGCTGATCCTGACCCAGCCCGACGCGATCCGGCAGATCCACCTCGACTATTTCCTGGCCGGCGCCGACGTCTGCGAGACCAACACCTTCTCGGGCACCACCATCGCCCAGGCCGATTACGGCATGGAGCCGATCATCCACGAGCTGAACGCCGAGGGCGCGCGGCTCGCCCGGGAGGCCGCCAAGCTCGCCGAGGAGAAGGACGGCCGCCGCCGCTTCGTGGCCGGCGCCATCGGCCCGACGAACCGCACCCTGTCGATCTCGCCGGACGTGAACAACCCGGGCTTCCGGGCCGTCACCTTCGATCAGGTGAAGCAGGCCTATGTCGAGCAGGTCCGCGGCCTGATCGACGGCGGCGCCGAGCTGATCCTGATCGAGACCATCTTCGACACGCTCAACGCCAAGGCCGCGGTGGCGGCGGCGTGGCAGGTCTTTGACGAGACCGGCATCCGGCTGCCGATCCAGATCTCCGGGACGATCACGGATCTCTCGGGCCGCACCCTGTCGGGCCAGACCCCGGCGGCCTTCTGGCACTCCCTGCGCCATTCCGAGCCGCTGACCTTCGGCCTCAACTGCGCCCTCGGCGCCCGCGAGATGCGCGGCCACATCGCCGAGCTGTCGCGGATCTGCGACACGCTGGTCTGCGCCTACCCGAATGCCGGCCTGCCGAACGAGTTCGGCCTCTACGACGAGAGCCCGGAGGCGATGGGCAAGCTGGTCGGCGAGTTCGCCGAATCCGGCCTCGTCAACATGGTCGGCGGCTGCTGCGGCACCACGCCGGACCACATCCGCGCCATCGCGGAGGCGGTCGCCGGCAAGGCGCCGCGGCCGATCCCCGAGATCCCCCGCCTGATGCGGCTGTCGGGCCTCGAGCCCTTCGTGCTCACGCCGGAAATTCCGTTCGTGAACGTGGGCGAGCGCACGAACGTCACCGGCTCGGCCAAGTTCCGCAAGCTCATCACCAACGGCGACTACGCGGCGGCGCTCGACGTCGCCCGCGATCAGGTGGCGGCCGGCGCCCAGGTGATCGATGTCAACATGGACGAGGGCTTGCTCGACTCGCAGAAGGCGATGGTCGAGTTCCTGAACCTCGTCGCCGCCGAGCCCGACATCGCCCGGGTGCCCGTGATGGTCGATTCCTCGAAGTTCGAGGTGATCGAGGCCGGGCTGAAGTGCATCCAGGGCAAGCCGATCGTGAACTCGATCTCCATGAAGGAGGGCGAGGAGAAATTCATCGAGGCCGCCAAGGTCTGCCGCTCCTACGGGGCCGCGGTGGTGGTGATGGCCTTCGACGAGCAGGGGCAGGCGGATTCCTACGAGCGTAAGGTCGAGATCTGCACCAAGGCCTACCGGATCCTGACCGAGCAGGTCGGCTTCCCACCCGAGGACATCATCTTCGATCCGAACATCTTCGCGGTCGCCACCGGTATCGAAGAGCACAACCCGTATGGCGTGGCCTTCATCGAGGCGACCCGCACGATCCGCGAGACCCTGCCGCACGCCCACATCTCGGGGGGCGTCTCGAATCTCAGCTTCGCGTTCCGTGGCAACGAGCCGGTGCGCGAGGCGATGCATGCGGTGTTCCTGTTCCACTGCATCAAGGCTGGCATGGACATGGGCATCGTCAATGCCGGCCAGCTCGCCGTCTACGACGAGATCCCGGCGGAGCTGCGCGCGCTGTGCGAGGACGTGGTCCTCAACCGGCGCGACGATTCCACGGAACGCCTGCTGGAGGCGGCCGAGCGGTTCAAGACCGGCGCCTCGGCGCAGGCCAAGACCGCCGACCTGTCCTGGCGCGAGGCCCCGGTCGCGAAGCGCATCGAGCACGCCCTGGTCAACGGCATCACCGAGTACATCGTGGCCGATACCGAGGAGGCCCGTCAGGGCGTGGAGCGCCCGCTCCACGTCATCGAGGGCCCGCTGATGGCCGGCATGAACGTGGTCGGCGACCTGTTCGGCTCAGGAAAAATGTTCCTGCCGCAGGTGGTGAAGTCCGCCCGCGTGATGAAGCAGGCGGTGGCCTATCTCGAGCCCTTCATGGAGGAGGAGAAGCGCGCCAACGGCGGCGACGGCAAGCGCCAGGCCGCCGGCAAGGTGCTGATGGCCACCGTGAAGGGCGATGTCCACGATATCGGCAAGAACATCGTCGGCGTCGTGCTGGCCTGCAACAATTACGAGATCATCGATCTCGGCGTGATGGTGCCGGCCGCCAAGATCTTGGAAACCGCCAAGCGCGAGCAGGTCGACATCGTCGGCCTGTCCGGCCTGATCACCCCGTCCCTCGACGAGATGGTCCATGTGGCGGGCGAGTTGGAGCGCGAAGGGTTCGACGTGCCGCTGCTGATCGGCGGCGCCACCACGAGCCGCGTCCACACGGCGGTGAAGATCCACCCGGCCTACGCCAAGGGTCAGGCGGTCTACGTCACCGACGCGAGCCGTGCAGTCGGCGTGGTGTCGAGCCTGATCTCGAAGGAGACCCGTGGGCCCACGATCGAGAAGGTCCGGGCCGAGTACGCCAAGGTCGCCGACGCCCACAAGCGCTCGGAACTCGACAAGCAGCGGCTGCCGCTCGCCAAGGCGCGGACCAACGCCTTCAAGATCGACTGGTCGGGCTACCAGCCGGCCAAGCCGACTTTCACCGGCACAAGGATCTACGGCTCCTACGAGGTCGCCGACCTCGTCCCCTACATCGACTGGACGCCGTTCCTGCAGACCTACGAGTTCAAGGGCCGCTTCCCGGCAATTCTGGACGATCCCGAGCAGGGCCCGGCCGCCCGCGCCCTCTACGAGGACGCGCAGGAGATGCTGAAGCAGATCGTGGCGGAGCGCTGGTTCAACCCGAAGGCGGTGATCGGCTTCTGGCCAGCCAACAGCGTCGGCGACGACATCGTGCTCTACACCGGCGAGAGCCGGTCGGAGCGTCTCGCCACCTTCCACGGGTTGCGCCAGCAGCTCTCCAAGCGCGATGGGCGGTCGAACACCTGCCTGTCGGACTTCGTGGCGCCTTCCGAGACCGGCATTGCCGATTACGTCGGCGGCTTCGTGGTCACGGCAGGCCTGGAGGAGGTGCGGATCGCCGAACGCTTCGAGCGGGCGAACGACGATTACCGGGCGATCCTCGTGAAGGCGCTCGCCGACCGCATCGCCGAGGCCTTCGCCGAACGGATGCACGAGCGGGTGCGCAAGGAGTTCTGGGGCTACGCGGCCGGGGAGGCCTACGCCCCCGAGGAGCTGGCGCTGGAGAAGTACGACGGCATCCGCCCGGCCCCGGGCTACCCGTCCCAGCCCGACCACACCGAGAAGACGACTCTGTTCGACCTGCTGAAGGCCGAGAGCCGCATCGGCGTGAAGCTCACCGAGTCCTACGCGATGTGGCCGGGCTCCTCGGTGTCGGGGATCTACATCGCCCACCCGGAGGCGCACTATTTCGGCGTCGCCAAAGTGGAGCGGGATCAGGTCGAGGATTACGCCGCCCGCAAGGGGATGGATGTCCGCGAGGTCGAGCGCTGGCTCGGGCCGATCCTGAACTACGACCCGGTGCGGTATCTGGCGGAGGCCGCGGAGTAGCGGGCACCGCCGTCATCGCGAGCGCAGCGAAGCGACCCAGGGCAGCGCGACATCGGTCGGCGTGGCGCCACCGGGATTGCTTCGCTCCGCTCGCAAGGACGGGTGGGAACAGGGCGGGACGAAGGAGCTTCAAGCCGCCTTCCCGATCGTGAAGTCGACATGCACGGAATCGTAGGGAAACACGATCCGCGCATCATCCGTGCGATCGAGGATGCCGGCATTCAGGAGCGCGTGCACGTCGGCATGCGTGTTCTTCACGTCCCGGTCGAGCAACCGCGCTACGGCGCGCAGCGACATGGGTTCCCGGCCGGCAAGAGCTTGGAGCAGCGCCCAGCGTCGGGGGGTCAGCACCGTCCACAAGCCCTCGACGGTGGGGAAGGAGATGAATGCGCCCTGCATCTCGCCCCGGAACGCCGCCAGGGCGCGGGCGCTGGTTTCCTCGATTGAAGAGACGCCGATCGTGACGGTCCTCATGGCTGTCTCCAGGGTTCGACATCGGCCCAGAAATCGGCCAGCAGGGTCTCGGGGCTGGTGAAGCGATAGGGGATCTCCAGTCCTCCAATATGCTTATGGTCGCCCTTTCCGGCTTCGTTGTCGTAGCGGAGCACGCACACGCCATCGACGACGAACGCGAGCCGGTATTTGAAGCCGTGAGCACTTTCGCGGACGGGTGTCGGCACGTTCCAGACCACGAGTTCGGCAAACGACCGCTCAGGGATGATCGCGATCCTCTCCCTGAGCAGCAGCTCGGCCTTCATGACGGGACAGGATGCTACCGGACGCGCATGTTGGCAAGATCACCAACACGCGATGAAGTGCGTGTGACGGCGATCGTGTGTTTCTCGCCGCTCGTGGGGGTATGTACGATCCGGCTCGTGAAAGACCGCTTTCAGCAGGTCCCCGCGCCCCGCGTGTTCACGTACAGCGCGTAGACCGAGTGCGTCGCCGCCATCAGCAGCAGGTTGCGGTTGCGCCCGCCGAAGCACAGGTTGGCGCAGCGCTCGGGCAGGCGGATCCGGCCGATCGGCATGGCCTGCGGCGAGAGCACCAGCACCCCGTCCTCGGCCTCGCTCATCCCCCAGCCGCACCAGAGATTGCCGTCGACATCGACCCGGAACCCATCCGGCGTGCCGGTGCCGGCGTCAAAGAAGACACGGCCGTTGGCGGTCCTGGTGCCGTTCTCGACCACGTCGTAGACGCGGATCAGGCGGTTGGGCTTCGCGCGGGCCTCGATGACGTAGAGCTTCGTTTCGTCCGGCGAGAAGCAAAGCCCGTTCGGCCCCGCCACGCCCTCGACCGCGACGCCGGCCTGCCCGGTCCTCGGATCGATCCGATAGATGTTGCCCGGAAGCTCAGGCGCCGCCATCGACTCGTGCGGGTTCGGTCCGAAGGCCGGGTCGGTGAACCAGATCGCGCCGTCGGAGTGGCAGACCACGTCGTTCGGCGAGTTCAGCGGCTTGCCGTCGAACCGGTCCATCAGCGTGGTGATGGACCCGTCGTGCTCGGTGCGGGTGACGCTGCGCGTCGTGTGCTGGCAGGTGATCAGCCGCCCCTGCCGGTCGCGGGTGTTGCCGTTGGCGTAGTTCGACGGCTTGCGGAACACCGACAGCGTGCCCGAGGCCTCCTCCCACTTCATGATCCGGTCGTTGACCACGTCGCTGAACAGCAGCGATCCCATATCGCCGAACCAGACCGGCCCCTCGGCCCAGCGGAAGCCGGTGGCGACACGCTCCACAGTGGCGGAGGCGAGGCGGTACTTGGCGAAGGCCGGATCAAGGATTTCAACAGCCGGGTCCGGCACCCGCTGCGACGGCTCCCAGCCCGCCCCTGCCGCCCGCGCGGCACCGATGAGGGCTGCCCCGGCGAGCAGCCCCCTGCGTGCGATCATCGCCATGTGTTCTCCCTGGGGATACGCCCGGCGTCGTGTCGCGCCGGTTAGTGGATCTCGGGTTCGGGTATGCCACCCGCCCCCTCGAGGAAATCGAAGTCGCAGCCCTCATGGGCCTGCCGCACGTGCTGGGCGAAGAGTCGGTTGTAGCCCCGCGGATAGGCCCGGTCCGGCGGGCGGAACGCCTTCACGCGCTCGGCGATCGCGGCATCGTCGAGATGGAGGTGGATGCGACGCCCGGGCACGTCGATCGTGATGAGATCGTCGTTGCGCACGGCCGCGAGTGGCCCGCCGGCCGCCGATTCCGGCGAGACGTGGAGGATGCAGGCGCCGTAGCTCGTGCCGCTCATCCGCGCGTCCGAGATGCGGACCATGTCGCGCACGCCCTGCTTCAGCAGCACCTTCGGGATCGGCAGCATGCCCCATTCCGGCATGCCGGGGCCGCCGATCGGGCCGGCATTGCGCAGGATCATCACGTGGTCGGGCGTCACGTCGAGGTCGAGGTCGTTCACCGCGGCGCTCATGGAATCGTAATCGTCGAACACCAAAGCCGGGCCGGTGTGCCGGAGGAAGCGCGGGTCGGCGGCCGGCGGCTTGATCACGCAGCCGTCGGGGGCGAGGTTGCCGTAGAGGATCGCGGTGCCGCCCATGGCGACGATCGGCTGGTCCAGCGGGCGGATCACGTCGTCGTTGTAGACCCGGATGCCGGCGAGCCCGTCGCCGATCGTGCCCCCACTGACCGCGCGGGCGTCGAGGTGGAGGAGGGGGGTGAGCCGCGCCATCAGCGCCCGGATCCCGCCCGCGATGTGGAAATCCTCCATCAGCCACTGGCCGGAGGGCCGGAGGTTCGCGATCACCGGCACCTTCTGAGCGAAGTCGTCGAACTCGGTGAGTTTGACCGGGATGCCGGCCCGGCCCGCCATGGCGACGAGGTGGATCATCGCGTTGGTGGAGCCGGCGAGCGCGTTGTGGACCACCAGCGCGTTCTCGACGGAGCGCCGGTCGAGGATGTCGGAGGGCTTCAGGTCCTCCCAGATCATCTCGACGATCCGCCGGCCGCAGGCGCCGGCCATGCGGGGATGGTCGGCATCCGCCGCCGGGATCGAGGCCGCGCCCGGCAGGGTGAGCCCCATCGCCTCCGCGATCGACGTCATGGTCGAGGCGGTGCCCATGGTCATGCAGGTGCCGGCCGAGCGGGCGATGCCCGCCTCCATGTCGTTCCACTCCTGGGTGGTGATATTCCCGGCTTCCTTCTCGGCCCAGTACTTCCACACGTCGGAGCCCGAGCCGAGGATCGTCCCGCCGGAATGGCCGCGCATCATCGGCCCGGCCGGGAGGAAGATCATCGGCAGATTCATCGAGATGCCGCCCATCACGGTGCCGGGCGTGGTCTTGTCGCAGCCCCCCATCAGCACCGCCCCGTCCACGGGGTGCTGGCGCAGCAGCTCCTCCACCTCCATGGCCAGCAGGTTGCGGTAGAGCATCGTGGTTGGCTTCACGAAGTTTTCGGACAGCGACAGCGCCGGCAGCTCGATCGGGAAGCCCCCCGCCTGCCAGACGCCGCGCTTCACGTGCTCGACCCGGGCCTTGAAGTGCTGGTGGCAGGGGTTGATGTCGCTCCAGGTGTTGATGATGCCGACCACCGGCTTGTCGCTGAAGTCGGCGCGCTCGTAGCCCATCTGGAGCATGCGCGAGCGATGGCCGAAGCTGCGCAGGTCGGTGGCGCCGAACCAGCGCTGGCTGCGCAGCTCGCCCAGGGTCTTTCTGTGGGCGGTCATCGCGATCTCTCCGGTCTCACGCGTTCGGGCGGGCGGGGCGGACCGCGCCGGCCGTGTCAACGGCGGTAGCCTGCCCGCGGATCGTCGCGAAGGCGAGGGCCGCCGAGGCGAGGGCGCAGCCCGCCAGGAAGTACAGGCCGGCCTCGTAGGTGCCGGTGGTGTCTTTCAGCCAGCCCAGGACGTAGGGGCCGACGAAGCCGCCGAGATTGCCGATCGAGTTGATCAGCGCGATGCCGCCGGCCGCCGCGGATCCCGACAGGAACTCCGCCGGCAGGGGCCAGAAGGCCGGCTTGGTGCCGTAGAGCCCCACCGTCGCCACCGACATCGCCACGAGCGCCCAGAGGCTGCCGAGCAGCGGACCTGAGGCGATCAACCCGATGGCGGCCACGATCGCCGCGATGACGAAGTGCCAGCGCCGCTCGTTGCGCCGGTCCGAGGACCAGCTCCACGAGACCATGCCGATGGTGCCGACGATGTACGGGACCGCGGTCGCGAGTCCGGTCTGCCAGTCGGTGAGCTTCAGGCTCTTGAGGATCGGCGGCAGGAAGAAGGTGATCCCGTAGGTCGCGGTGACAATGGTGAAGTAGATCCCCGCCAGGGTCAGGACCCGGGAATCGGTCAGCGCCTGCCTGAGTGTGAAGTGGCCATGCGCCTTCACGGTGCTGCGGCGCTCGGCCTCCAGCGTGTCCTCCAGCCAGCGGCGCTCGTCCTCGGCGAGCCATGTCGCCTTGGCGGGCCGGTCGGTCATCATCGCGAGAACCACGAAGGCGAGGATGATCGCGGGCACCGCCTCGACCATGAACAGCCATTGCCAGCCGTGGAAGCCGAGCACCCCGTCGAGCTGGAGCAGCGCCCCGGAGATCACCGCCGTCAGGGCGTTCGAACCCGGCACCGCCAGGAACAGGGCCGCCACCACCCGGGCCCGGTATTTCCGCGGGAACCAGTAGGTGAAGTACAGGATCATGCCCGGGAAGAACCCGGCCTCCGCGACGCCGAGCAGGAAGCGCATCGCCAGGAAGCTGATCGGCCCGGCGATGAACGCCATGCCGCCCGCGATCAGCCCCCAGGTGATCATGATCCGGGCGATCCAGATCCGCGCCCCGGTGCGCTCCAAGAGCACGTTGCTCGGCACCTCGAAGAGGAAGTAGCCGAGGAAGAAAATGCCCGCGCCCCAGCCGTAGAGCGTCGCCGAGAAGCCGAACTCCCGGTTCAGCCCGAAGGAGGCGAAGCCGACATTCGTCCGGTCCATGTAGGCGACGAAATAGACCACCACGATCAGCGGCAGGAGCCGCCACGAGACCCTGGAAATGGTCCGCCGCTCGATCTCCGGCGATGCCGCGACCGCTGGAATGCCCGCCGCCATGGCGCCCTCCTTGTTCTGATCGTGCCTGTCTGCGCCCGCGAACGGGGTCTGCGCTCAGCGGCCGGTCTGCGTCCGCCACGCGGCGAAGTCGGCGAGGCTCTGCTCGTCGGTCGCCGGGTAGAGGCCGAGGATCGAGCGGCCCTTGCGGACCTCCTCGGTGACGAAATCCTCGTAGGCCGTCATCTCGACCGCCTCGTCGGCGATCGCGTCGGCGATATGGGCAGGGATCACCGCCACGCCGTCGCCGTCGCCCACGATCACGTCGCCCGGGAAGACCGGGGCGTCGCCGCAGCCGATCGGCACGTTGATGTCGATCGCCTGATGGATGGTGAGGTTGGTCGGCGCCGAGGGGCGGGCGTGGTAGCTCGGCATGTCGAGGGCGGCGATCTCGTCGGCATCGCGGAACCCGCCGTCGGTCACGAGGCCGGCGCAGCCGCGTACCATCAGCCGCGTCGCCAGGATCGAGCCCGCGGAGGCGGCGCGGGCATCCTTGCGGCTGTCGATCACGAACACGGCCCCGGGCGGGCATTCCTCCACGGCCTTGCGCTGCGGATGCGCCCGGTCGCGGAACACGGTGATCGGGTTCAAGTCCTCGCGGGCCGGCATGTAGCGGAGCGTGAAGGCCTCGCCAACCATGACGGGGCCACCCTTCTTCAGGGGCAGGACGCCCTGGATCATCTGATTGCGGAAGCCGCGCTTGTACAGGGCGGTCATCAGCGTCGCCGTGCTGACGGTCTTCAGCTTGGCGCGCGTCTCCTGCGACAGGCCCGACATCCGCTCATCCTCCCTGGTGGCCGTGTCGCTCCTCTGCACGGCTCCCAGGAACCGGCGTGAGCGCCGACTGATATCTCAGGGGTTGAGTAGCACGCGGTTCCTCGCCATTGTCAATGCCTCGGTCTGGCGTCAGACAAGTCTTGAAGCCCGCGGCGCGTCTATTGTCTGGAGCGAAACTTGTGTCGGCAGGATCGGGCCTGAATGGCCTCACCGTGGCGGAACGGCCGCGCTCCCTCGCGGAGACCGCCTACGACGCCATCGAGCAGATGATCATCAGCCGCCGCCTCGCCCCCGGCGCGATGGTGTCAGAGGGCGAGCTCGGCGAGGAACTGGCACTCGGCCGCACACCGGTCCGCGAGGCGCTGGCCCGGCTGAAGTCCATCGGCTTCGTCGAGGTTCATCCGCGCCGCGGCGTCCTCGTCACGCCCGTCGACATCATCACGCACCTCGAACTCCTCGAGGTCCGGCGCCCCCTGGACGAGACGGTGGCGCGCTGCGTGATCGCGCGCGGCACGGACCAGGATCTCGCCGCCCTGGGAAAGGGCGTTGCCGGGCTGCTCACCGCCGCCGGGGCCCGGGACCGGGAGACCTATTTCCGGACCAAGCGTGTGCTGCACGAGGCGATGGTCAACGCCGCCCACAACGCCACGCTGACCAGCACCATGGCGGCGCTCCACGCCCAGTCCCGGCGCTTCTGGTACACCTACGAGCCGACCGCGAGCTTCCTCGACTGCGCCCGGATCCACGCGGGCATCGTGGCCGGCGTGGTGGCGCGCGACGCCGAGACGGCGGTTGCCAGTATCGGGACCCTGTTCGACTTTCTCGATCAGATGACGCGCAGGGCCCTCGACCGCCGGCCGCTCGTCTGACAGGTTGACGGCGACCCGCGGGCTACTATCCTCAACTGAGATATCACCGGTATCTCAAACCGGATCATGGGCCTTTACGGCCAAGGGCCGCACGGCGGGATCGCCAGGGAGGACGGCTTGAGCGGATTGCCCCCACGCACCGGCGCGCGGATTCTCGTCGACCAGCTGCTCGCGCAGGGGATCGAGCGCGTCACCTGTATCCCCGGCGAGAGCTACCTCGCGGTCCTCGACGCCCTGCGCGACAGCGGCATCGACGTGCTGGTCTGCCGGCAGGAGGGCGGTGCCGCCATCATGGCGGAGGCCGCCGGCAAGCTGACCGGACGCCCGGGGATCTGCATGGTCACGCGCGGCCCCGGCGCCACCAACGCGTCGGCGGGCATCCATATCGCCCGCCAGGATTCGACGCCGATGATCCTGTTCGTCGGGCAGATCGCCCGGGGCATGCGCGACCGCGAGGCGTTCCAGGAGATCGATTACCGCCAGATGTTCGGCGGCGTCGCCAAATGGGCCGTGGAGATCGACGATGCGGCCCGCATCCCGGAGATCCTCGCCCGGGCCTTCCGGGTGGCGATGCAGGGCCGGCCCGGCCCGGTCGTGATCGCCCTTCCGGAGGACATGCTGGACGACGTGGCGGCGGTTGGCGACGCCCCTCGAGTAGAGCCTGCCGAGCCCGCCCCGTCCCAGGCCGACGCGGAGCGCCTGCGCTCCATGCTGGCGGAGGCGCGGCGCCCGGTGGCGCTGCTCGGCGGCTCGCGCTGGAGCGGAGAGACCTGCGCGGGTTTCGCCGCCTGGGCGGAGCGCCACGACGTGCCGGTGGCGGTCTCGTTCCGGCGGGCGCAGCTCTTCCCCGCCGACCACCCGAACTTCGCCGGCGAATTGGGGATCGGCCCGAACCCGGCCCTCCTCGCCCGGATCAAGGAATCCGACCTGCTGCTCATGGTGGGCGGGCGCCTGTCCGAGATGCCGGCGCAATCCTACGGCCTGCTCGGCATCCCTGATCCCGGCCTGCCGCTGGTCCATGTCCACCCTGACCCGGCGGAACTCGGCCGGGTCTACCAGCCGACCCTGGCGATCCAGGCGAGCCCGGCGGCGTTCTGCGCGGCCCTGCCGGATTTCGCGCCGACCGGTTCGGGCCGTGCCGCCGCGGCCCACGCCGCCTACCGCGCGTGGTCGGAGACGCCGGAGCCGAAGCCGGGGGCGTTCCAGTACGGTCAGGCGATCACGTGGCTGCGCGAGCGTCTGCCGCCGGACGCGGTGATCTGCAACGGCGCCGGCAACTTCGCCACCTGGATCCACCGCTACTACCGGTTCCGCGCCTTCGGCACGCAGCTCGCGCCGACGTCGGGCTCCATGGGCTACGGCCTGCCGGCCGCCGTGATGGCCAAGCGCAGCCACCCCGAGCGGATCGTCGTGGCCCTCGCCGGCGACGGCGACGTGATGATGACGGTGCAGGAATTCGCCACCGCCGTGCAGTACGACGTGCCCATCGTGGTGGTTGTCCTCGACAACGGCATGTACGGCACGATCCGGATGCACCAGGAGCGCGAGTATCCCGGCCGGGTCTCGGCAACCGAATTGCGCAATCCCGATTTCGCGGCCCTCGCCCGGGCCTGCGGCGGGCATGGCGAGACCGTCGAACGCACCGAGGATTTCGCCCCCGCCTTCGAGCGCAGCCTCGGCTCAAACCTGCCGGCGCTGATCCATTGCCGCGTCGACCCTGAGGCGCTCACCCCGACCATGACCCTCGCGGCGATCCGCGAGAAGGCCCAGGCGGCGCAGCGGACCTGATCCGCCGGCCCCGCAGCGAGACGAAGAGGACCAGCCGATGGACCACGCGATGACCCTGCGCGGCGAGAACCTGATCGGCGCCGAGGCCCGGCGCGGCACCGAAGCTTCCTTCCGGGCCGTGGAAGCGGCCACCGGCACGGCCCTGGAGCCCGATTTCCCGGGCGCCAGCCGCGCCGATCTCGACCGGGCCTGCGCCCTGGCGGAGGCAGCCTTCGACACCTACCGCGAGACCGATCCGGAGAATCGGGCCCGCTTCCTCGAAGCGATCGCGGCCAACCTCCTCGAGATCGGCGACGAACTCGTCACCCGCTGCATGGCGGAGACCGGGCTGCCACGCCCGCGGATCGAGGGCGAGCGCGCCCGCACCGCCGGGCAGCTCCGCCTGTTCGCCGGCGTGGTGCGCGAGGGCAGCGCCGTGGAGGCCCGCATCGACCCGGCTTTGCCGGACCGCAAGCCCCTGCCGCGCCCGGACCTGCGCCTGCGGCGCATCGCGGTCGGGCCGGTGGCGGTGTTCGGGGCCTCGAACTTCCCACTGGCCTTCTCGGTGGCGGGGGGCGACACCGCCTCGGCGCTGGCGGCGGGCTGCCCGGTGATCGTCAAGGCGCACCCGGCCCATCCCGGCACCTCGGAGCTGGTCGGGCGCGCGATCCAGAAAGCGGTCGCGTCCTGCGGCCTGCCGGCGGGGGTCTTCTCCCTGCTGTTCGATGCCGGCCAGTCGATCGGGCAGGCGCTGGTGGCCGATCCCCGGATCGCCGCCGTAGGCTTCACCGGCTCGCGACGGGGCGGCACGGCCCTGATGGCGATCGCCGCCGGGCGCCCGCACCCGATCCCGGTCTATGCCGAGATGAGCAGCATCAACCCGGTTCTCCTATTCCCCGGCGCTCTTGCCGAACGCGGTGCGGCGATCGGAAGGGCCTTTGCGGCCTCGCTGACCCTGGGCGCGGGCCAGTTCTGCACCAATCCCGGCCTGATCCTGGCCCAGCCCGGACCGGGCCTCGACGCCTTCCTGGAGACCGCCACGGCGGCGCTCAAGGAGAGTGCGGCCGCCACCATGCTGACCCCGGGCATCAAGCGGGCCTATCGCGAGGGCGTCGCCCGGGTCGCGGATCACAACGCCGTCACCCTGCTGGCGGAAGGGCCGGAGGGCACGGCGACCCAGGGGCGCGCCGCCCTGTTCGCCACGGAGGCCGAAGCCTTCCTGGCGGATCCCGCCCTGCAGGAGGAGATGTTCGGCGCCTCGGCGCTGGTCGTCCGCTGCCCGGATCTCGCGGCGATGCGCGCGGTGCTGCAGCATCTGGAGGGCCAGCTCACCGCCTCGCTCCACCTCGCCCCGGCCGATCACGCGGATGCGCGCGCCCTGCTGCCCCTCCTGGAGCGGCGGGTCGGCCGCATCCTGGTGGATGGATTCGGCACGGGCGTCGAGGTTGCGCACGCCATGGTGCATGGTGGCCCCTATCCGGCGACCTCGGACGGGCGCACGACCTCGGTGGGCAGCCTCGCGATCGACCGGTTCCTGCGCCCGGTGAGCTATCAGGACGTCCCGGATGCGCTGCTGCCGCCCGCGCTCCAGGGGGATAATCCGCTGGGCTTGCCCCGCCGGATCGACGGTGTGTTGGAACACCGCTGAGGCGCCCGGCGAACCGCTTGTCAGGCGGGGCGCCGCCGTCTAGACAGCGACCGCGTGTCTTGGGGCGTCGCCAAGTGGTAAGGCAGCGGTTTTTGGTACCGCCATTCCCAGGTTCGAATCCTGGCGCCCCAGCCAAATTCTCCGTGCATCACTGACAAGGCTCGCGTTCCGAATCCGCCATCCTGGTGGATCGGGTCGTTGCTTCAACCCGCTGCCATGATCGCCGTCACAGGCGGCCGCAGGCAGTGCATGGCGCGTCATATAGCTGCCACCCCATACCGATGCGCGGCGCGAGGATGATGCCCGTTGGCGCCGCCCGATCCGACGCGTATGGCCGGTCCCCTGTCGGCGTCTTTAGCTCGGATGGCGGGAGCGGCTCTGACGCTATTGACCCAGTCGCCACGCCCGATCCGTCCGCCCTCCGCGAGGATGGACCCCGGGATCAGGGTCGGATCGCCCCTGCGTCCGGCTCGGCTCGACGGGCTTGGCCAGGGTAATCGGCCGGCAAGATGAACGGGAACGGCCCCGGGGCACGATCGACCGTCGCGGCATGGGTGACGACGGCGCCATCCGTCACGGCGTGGAGCAGGAAGCCCGGCGGCTCCAGCACGAAGCACGAGGGGGCGTCGGGCCGCAGGTCCAGGGCGACCTGGTGGGCAACCGAGGGGGCAATCTGGCAGGTGCGCCCGCCGAACACGGTCTGGATCGAGCGGTGGACGTGGCCGCACAGGATCCGCGCGATCTGGGGATGCCGCGCGACGAGGGTGCCGAGTTCGGCCGCACCGTCGAAGAGGCGCAGGGCATCCATGTGGCCGATGCCGGTCGCGAAGGGCGGGTGGTGCAGCATCACCAGGGTTGGCGCCTCCGGCCGGGCCGCCAGGGCCGAATCGAGAAAATCCAGTGTCTCGGGGGCGAGCGCGCCATGGCTCTCGCCCGCCACGAGACTGTCGAGGCCGACGATCCGGACGGGCCCCCGGTCCACCGTGAAGTTGAGGTAGCCCGCCGCAGGCAGGTAGCCGCCTCCGGCGAAGGTGCGGCGGAAGGGCTCCCGCCGGTCGTGGTTGCCGGGCACGGCGAAGACCGGCATCGGCAGCCGGGCGAACAGTTCCTGGAGGAGGGCGTATTCCTCGTCCAGGCCGCAATCGGTGAGGTCGCCGCTGACGAGCACGCAATCCGGCCGCGGCGCAAGGCGCAGCAGCGCATGGATCGCGTGCTCGGCGAACAGGTTCGTCGCCGAGACACCGTAAGCGAGCGCCCCACGCGGCCGGATATGGAGGTCGGAGATCTGGGCGATGAGCATGGTCAGACGGTCCGCGGGAATTCCAGGAGCGCAGCGCCCTCGATGGTGAAGGCGGCGAGCTGGCCGGGGCTGAAGGCCAGCCCGGAGGGCAGATCGAGGCGCAACGGCTGCCCGGCCACCTCCACGAGGAGCCGCTGTGTCGCGCCGAAGAAGGTGGTGGCGGTGATGCGGGCGCGGATGGCCTCCTCGCCCGGCCCGGCGTGGGGGCGCGCCGCCTCGGGGCGGAAGCAGAGGATCGCCGGTCGGTCCGGCCCACCGGCCGGCAGGTCCGCCCGTGTCTCATCACCCCCGTCGAGGATGAGGCGGCCCTCGCGGACCGGGCCGGCGAGGCGGTTCATCGTGCCGACGAAATCGGCGACGAAATCGTTCCGGGGCCGGTGATAGATGACCTCCGGCCGGTCGATCTGCGCGATCCTGCCCGCCTGCATGACGGCGATCCGGTCGCCGATGGCCATCGCCTCGGCCTGATCGTGCGTCACGTAGACGGCCGTGATGCCGAACTCCCGCAGCAGCAAGCCGATCTCGGCCCGGAGCCGCTCCCGCAGCACCGCGTCGAGGGCCGCCAGGGGCTCGTCGAGGAGAAGGACGCGCGGCTTGATCGCGAGCGCGCGGGCGAGCGCGCAACGCTGCCGTTGCCCGCCGGAGATCGCCGTGATCCGCTTGCCGGCGTGCTCCTCGAGGCCGACCAGCGCGAGCAGGCGCGCGGCCTCCGCTTTTCGCTCGGCCGAGGGCATCCCGCGCACTCTCAGGCCGTAGGCCACGTTCTCGGCGACCGTCATGTTCGGGAACAGGGCGTATGACTGGAACACCATCCCGACATTGCGCCGTTCGATCGGTAGCGCGGAGACGTCCTCCCCGTCGAACCGGAGCATGTCCGGCCCGTCCGGCCGCTCGAGCCCGGCGATCAGGCGGAGGAGGGTGGTCTTCCCGCAGCCGGAGGGCCCGAGCAGCACCAGAATCTCGCCGGCCGGGACGTGCAGGTCGGTCGGGTGCAGGACGGTGGTGCCGTGGAAGGACTTGCTGAGGCCGCGCGCCGTGATGGCCGCACCGCGCGGAGGGGCGGCGTTCGCCGTGAGGGTCATGGTCCGAGGCGCTCGCGTCTGGGGCCCGCGACCATCTGCAGGCCGACGAGCGGGGGAACGATCATCACGAGGAAGACGAGGGTGTAGGCCGAGGCGATCTCCAGGCGCATCGACGCGTAGGCGTCCGCGAGACCGACCGGCAGGGTCTTGGTCATCGGGGTGTGCATCATCCAGGTCAGGTTGAACTCGCCGACGGAGAGCGTCACCACGGTGAGCGATCCGGCGAGGATGCCCTCGCGGATATTCGGCAGGATCACATCGACGAACCGCCGCCAGGCCGGGGCGCCCAGGCTCGCCGCCCCCTCGTCCAGCACCCGCCAGTCGATGGTCTCCAGCACGGCCATCACCGCGCGGAGCATGAAGGGCAGCGTGAACAGGACGTGGCCGACGGCGATGAACAGGGTCGACTGACGGAAGGTCCCGAATCCGCCGTAGGTGATGATCAGCCCCAGCGCCAGGGCGAGCCCCGGAATGGCCACCGGCAGGGTGACAACCTCCTCGACGAGGCGGGCCACGCGCCCACCCCGCCTGATCAGGGCATAGGCCCCCGGAACCCCGATCAGCAGCGTCAACACCAGCGTCGCCGCCGCGACGATCAGGCTGCGCAGGATCGTGTCAGCGTAGAGGTCCCAGACCTGAACGACCCAGGTGAGGGTCAGGCCGGCGGAGAGGCCCCGCGCATAGTTGACGCTGAGCCCCGCCACGATCGACAGGAGCACCGGCAGGGTCAGGAACAGGATCAGGAGGGCCGTGAGGCCGATCCCCGTCCACGTCGTCCAGCGGCGGCCCATCTCAAGCCCCCGTGGCGCGCAGGCGGGCGAGCATCAGAGCCAGCCACGTGACAACACCCAGCGCGATGGAGAGCGCCGCCGCCATCGCGGCGTTCGTGGCCAGGGTGAACTCAGTATAGATCAGCATCGGCACCACATCGACGTTGGTCGCCAGGGTGAAAGCGGTTCCGAACGCCCCCATGGCGGTGGCGAAGCAGAGGGCGCCGCCGGTGTAGAGCGCCGGAAACAGGGCGGGCAGCACCACGTCCCGCTGGATCGCCAATGGCCCGGCCCCGAGGGAGCGGGCGGCCTCCCCGAGGGCCGGATCGAGCTTCTCCGCCGCCGCCAGAAGGGTCAGCAGGACCCGTGGCACGGAGAAATACAGGTAGCCGAGGAACAGCCCGGTCAGGGAATAGGCGAAGACGACGTTCGTGCCGGCCACCGCCTTCGTGACGCTGCCGACGAGGCCGAGCCGTCCCCCGAGGAGGATCACCAGGAAGCCGACGACGACGCCGGGGAAGGCGAGCGGGAAGGTCAGGAGCGACAGGAGCAGCCCCCGGCCGGGGAAGCGCCGGTTCGCGAGGGTCTGCGCGGCGACGGTCGCGATGGCCAGCGTGGCGGCGGTGGTCGCCAGCGCGAGCAGGAGCGTCGCGATCAGGCTCGTGCGGTAGCGAGGCTCGGTGAGGATGGCCAGGAAGGCCATCGCCCCCCGCTCGCCCCCGGCCGCCGTCACCCCCAGCCGCGCCAGCGGCAGGAGGAGGAACGCGAGCGTGAAGATCGCGAGCGGCAGGATCAGGAGCAGGTCGAAGCGCCGGGTGCGCACGGGGTCTCTCGGGGCAAGCTGGGAGGGGCGATGCCGGCATCGCGAAGGAAGCGGCACCAGGGGCGCGGAACGCCGCGCGGTATCCGTGCGTCCCTGGATCGTTTCGCCTTCGCCGCGATGGCGGAAAGGCTGCGGTCGCCGTTATCGGACTTCGGCGAGGTAACGTTCGGAATAGGCCTTCTGCGCGCCTTGCGCCTTGCCCCAATCGACGGCCTTGGCGCGGGCATAGTCGCTCGCGGGCAGGAACTTGTCGGCGATGTCCTGCGGCATGGCGATCGGCAGGGCCGGTCGCAGATAGGCCCGCGCCCAGAATGCCTGCCCCTTGTCGGAGAGGAGATAGTCGAGCACCTTCTGCGCCTTCTCGGCATGCGGCGCGTTCTTCACCAGGGTCATGACGTAGGGGAAGCTCACGCTGCCCTCGCAGGGGAGCACGAAGGCAAACCGGCCCTTCTCGGTGTACTTCGCCCGGTAGGCGTTGAAATCGTAATCGAGCAGGATCGGGATCTCGCCGGAGACCACACGGGCATAGGATGTCTGCTTGGTGACGATGGCGTTGTTCTTGGCCAGCGCCTTGAAGAACGCGATGGCCGGGGTGAAATCGTCGAGGCTGCCGCCAAGGCTGAGATTCACCGCGACCGAGGAGACGTAGCCGACGGCGGCCGAGGTCGGATCGAGATAGGCGACGAGGCCGTCATAGGCCGGCTTCTTCAGGTCGGCCCAGCAGGCGGGAATAGGGGCGCCGTTCAACGCATCGACGTTGACGAAGAGCCCCAGGGTGCCCTGGTGAACCGTCCACCACCGGCCCTGCGGATCCTTCAGCCCCTCGGGGATGGCGTCGAAGCGTGCGGGCTTCCAGGCCTGCACGAGGTCCTGGCCGGCGGCGGCGATGCCGGCATTGACGCCGAGATAGGCGATGTCGGCGATGGGGCTCGCCTTCTCGGCGATGATCTGCGCGATCGCCTGGCCGGAATTCTTGTTGTCGGCCGGGATATCGATGCCGAGATCGGTCTTGATGTCGGTCAGCATCTGGCCCCAATTGGCCCATTCCGGGGGGCAATTGTAGCAGATCACGTCTGCGGCCTGCGCCGGGTTGGCAGGGGCCAAGGCAAGCCCGGCGAAAACCGCGAGGCTGGCGAGGGTGCCTTTGAGGATCATGGCTGGATCGATCACGCTGCGTTGAGGGAGGAGAAGAAGCGCCGATCCCGGCAGACCGGAGCGATGGTCTCGCCGGGGGTGAAGCTGAAATCCGCGCGCAAGCGGCAGGGCGCGCGCCCGGCCCGGGCGATACCGAGCACCATCGAGGCGGCGAGCACGCCCATGGTCCGCGAGGGCTGGACGATGGTGGTGAGCCGCGGCGACATGTGCCGGGCGAGGTCGATGCCGTCGAAGCCCGTCACCGAGACATCCTCCGGCACCCGCAGGCCCATCCGTCTGAGGGACGCGATGACGGTGACGGCCAGAAGATCGTTCGAGACGACGATGGCGCTCGGCGCATGCGCCTGGAAGGCCGGCGACAGGTCGACATCCTCGGCCGCGTCGACGAAGTCGACCTCCTGAGACGGAAGGGCTGGGAGTCCCGCGGCCGCCATCGCGTCGCGATAGCCCGCGTGGCGGCGGGCCGCCCGGTCGGAGGAGGCGAAGCGCCCGCCCAGAAACAGGATCGACCGGTGGCCGAGCCTGATCAGCTCCTCGGTGAGTCGCCGCATCGCCGCCCGGTTGTCGATGGAAACGGCGCCGAGTCCGGCCGGGACGTTCTCGTTGTAAACGGTCGCGGCGGGAAGCCGCTGACGGGCAACCTGCGCCAGGGCCTCGCTTGTGGCCGGATCACAGACCGTCATGACGAGTCCGGTCGGGTAGTCCGCCATGAGGGCCGCCACGATGCCGACCTCCCGGGCGGTGTCGTAATGCGTCTGCGCCAGGATGACCGACAGGCCGTTCGCCTGAGCCACCTGCTCCACGCCGGCCACGACGCCTGCGAAGACGGGATTCGTCAGGCTCGGTACGAGAACGCCGAGGACGGCGCGCCGGTCGTCGCGGGGGGACGACAGGGGAAAGCCGAGTTGCAGCGCCGCCTGCACCACGCGCTTCTGCATGGGTTCGCTCACAGGGCCGTTGCCCGTCGCGACGCGGCTGACCGTAGCGATGGAGCAGCCGGCCCGCGCCGCCACCTCTCTGACCGTCGGGGTCCCGCCGTCCATCACCCTCGAATCCCAGCCCGCGACGTTGCGGCCGGGCCTTATGGATCGGCCATCTTGATGGCAGGATGACAGTGTTTCAGCCGTTTTCAGCGGCCCCGCGGAGATCCTGGCGCGTCGATCGGGGGCATTCGAGAACGTCGGATAGCTGCGAACCAAGCAGGCGACTGGAAAATTCGGTGCTCCTCCAGTCATCAGGCGGTATCGGAGGCTATGTCCGATAGACCGTGCACCGTGTCACCCGAGGGGCAGCACGGCTCCCGGACGCGTCCGATCGGCTGTGCTGACGGGCTTCAGGAACCCCCGGTCCTCGACGCTGCCGACGCTGCCCCGGCCTGCCCTGCGCCGTAAGCCGTCTGTCGGACCTGATCTCCATCTTCCTGGGCCGGATCCGAGGCGAGCCTCATCACCGTGTGATACGATCGGCAGAGCCTCAGGAGGCCGCGCTCCGCCGACGCGGCGTTTGGACAGGGCCGTCGAAAGGCCACCGCGGCTGCCGGACTATCCGCATCCGGGATGCGAGGCTCGTCGAATGGCAGCTGGGCGCATCACAGCCACAGGAGCGGCGGGACATCCGTCCGTTCTCGAGGTCCGCATGGCCGGCTGTGAAGGGTTGCGTCGGGCCGGGCGGAATGGCCGCCCGGGGTGGATTACCGCCGGTCCGCTCCTGGACGTCAAATGTAAGAGTGGGATCCGCTTGCGGATCGTCGTTGACATTCAGAAGGCCCACCCGCGGGCGACTCGACCCAACTGCGCGCGCCGTTCTGGCTGAAGAGAGGACGTCCGCCTCAAGTCAGTCGATCGACCGAAGCTGATCTTGTCTGCGACGCTTCCGTTCACACGTGCCTGCTCCACCATCGACCTGCTTTATCGTCCCGCGTCGACGCGGCGCGCCTTTTGGACACAGAGGAAAAATACCGACTTCGAAGTCTTGCTATCCGGCAAACAGGCATACCTTGCAGAAGGAGCAAGTCCCGATCCGCAAGCATCTGAATCAAGGAGCATGGATTGACCGAGCGCCACCGCGTCAAAACGCTGAGGCAGAGCACGGCCGAAGTCGAGTCGAAGCGAGCGTTCGAGTTCTGGTGCGATACGGCGCTGGCCATGTCCGGCGTCTCCATCGCTGGGGTCGAGGAACGGCGGTCGTTCGCAGCCAGTCGCCTCGTCGCTGTGACGGCCCACGGCACCTTGCTGCACACCGAAGGCCCGCGGGTCGATGTCGAGCGCTCGGCGCGCCATGTCCGCCAGGACGGGCGCGACACCATCACAATCGCCCTCGTCCTGCGCGGCAATCAGTATGTCGCCCAGGGGACCCGCGGCGGGCGGATGTCTCCCGGCGACATCAGCATCACCGACTCCGGACGTCCGTTCCTGATCGGGGCCTACGAGGATTACGAGGAAATCCGGCTGAGCGCGACACGTGCGGATTTCAAGGCCCATATCGGCGAGCCGGACGCCTATGCCGGGCGCCTGATCGGCCGCAGCCCCCTCAATGCACTGTTCGCGACCTATCTGCGGTCCTACGCAGCCTTGGTGCCGGGCATGACGGAGGCCGAGGCCGGCATCGCGAACGAGGGCACCCTCCATCTGCTTCGTGGTTTGGTGGGCGCTCCGACGGGCGACGTCAGGGCGACCGCGCTGCGGTCACTGGCCGCGGTGCACATCGAGCGCAGCCTGCACCATCCGAAATTCGGTCCCGACGCCCTGTGCCGGACGTTGTGCGTCTCCCGCAGCCGTCTCTACGCCGCCTTCGCCGATGGCGAGGGGGTGGCGGCGGCGATCCGCGACGCGCGCCTCGACCGAGCGCATCGCCAGTTGTCGGTACCTTCCGGCGACAGCATCGCGACGATTATGTACCGGTGCGGCTTCACCAACGCGTCGGTCTTCAGCACCGCCTTCCGTCGGCGCTTCGGAAGCACGCCGCGCGATCTCAAAGCCGCGAACCCCTGAGGGCGGACGCTTCTTTCGGACCTGGGGCGGCCAGCAACCGCATCACCGGCCTGGCCCAGGACGCCGCGACGCCGGGGCGGAGCTGCGACGTCGCATGAATGGACTGAGGCGGCTCGAAGAGGCGCAATGAGCTTATCGCGGCCAGAGCACCGGCGGAACGTCCGTCCGCTTTCGGGAGCCGCGCGGCCACGCAACGGCGACTGAATCGGGTCGAAACCAGATCGGCTGATAGCCGGAACTGATGGTCCGCTACTCGGCGAAAACCACGCCGAACCGCGCACCGGTGCGCCGGACGACCGTGCAGCGTCGGAATGTCTGATCGATCGCAGTCAGCAGGGTGAACGTCTCCGGCACGGCGTCCTCCTCACCGGCCTCCAGCAGGGCGCCGGTATCCGACATGTTCCAGACAAGGCAGCGCAGCCGCCTGTCCGAATCCGCCACCACGATATGGCCTGCGCTGAAGCAGTCCGTCCGACCCGAGAGTCGCTTTTCGTCCGTCATGTCCGACCTCGATGATGTCAGGCTCGACAGATAGGTCACGCCGCCTTCGTCCTTCTCAAGACGATGGTCGAATGTCGTGGTTGATGTCGTCATGCTTACTGTCGCCAGAAGGCAGCGGAGCAAATTGATGGCTTCTCCGGACGCGCGTGCTCCGGCGAGTCGTCAGCACACGATACGCGGTTCCGATCCTCACTGTGGGAGCTCTGGCCGGGGCGTGTCCTGGCCAAAAGCCTTCCAGCACAGCCGCTGACTGCGCAGACCCAGGACAGGACGCCGCCGCGAGGCGGGCCGATCAGCGGTACCGGGTCGGCGACCGTGCGCAGCCTGTCGCCGTCGATGCGCTCGCTGGTGGCGATGTCGACCCCCAGCCTGATCCCGGGCGGCACCAGCGCGGCCCCGCCGGTAGCGGCTCGATTGCTATGCCGCAGCAGCGTTTAGATCGCCGCCGGTCCGGCAGCGCCGTCGCCCGGCAGGCCGAACCAGACAGGGCGCCGCCTAGGCTCTCGCGTCGTCATCATCCGACGCCGGCGCCGGATCGGCCAAGCGGCCGATCCGGACCGTGAACGGAATCCGGAGGGTATAGCGCAGACCGTCCGGCCCGTAGGCGATGGCTGTCTGCGCCTCGAACTCGTAGGCCAGCATGTCCTCCAACAGCGTCGTTCCGAAACCCCGGCGTGCGGGCTGCGTCACGCCAGCCCCGCCGATCTCACCCCATTCCACCACGAGGATCGGATCGGGCTCACCCGGCTCGATCCGCCATGACACCGTCACGCGTCCCCGTGGCAGGGCCAGGGCGCCGTGCTCGATCCCGTTGCTCGTCAGTTCGTGCAGCGCCAGAGCCAATCTCAGGGCGGGCTTGGGCTGAAGCCGCACGCGCGGGCCCTCAATCGTCGCCTGCTCGCCCTCGCGCACGAGATGCGCCATCAGCTCGTCCGAAATCAGGGAATGCAGATCGATCTCGCCGAGCATGTCCGTGGTGGAATGCACGCGCAGCAGAGCGCCCAGGCGCCCGTCCAGATGGGTGACGTAGGTCTCGACATCTTGAGCGCTTTCGGCGGACCGAAGCATGATGGTGCGCAGCATCGCCATCGTGGTGCGCAGGCCGTGCCGCAGGCTGTCGGGCATGCCGGCTTCATGAAGCAGGCGGCGCAGGCGGGCGTTGTCGGCGCGCAGTGCGGCAAGCTGATCCGCCACATCCCCAGGGTCAGTCATTTCCCGCCTCCATGGGTGTCGGATATCTGCGCAAGTCGCTGCACGCACCTGGGGTTCATCTACGCGCGGAAACGATCAGTTCGGCGGCCGACATTAGCAGGGGCAGGGCGGGGGGGCGGGAGACGGGGAAGTCGAGAACCGGCCGCGCCGATCTCACCGCGCGTGGGGATCGGCGGAACCAGGCCATGTCCAAGAGTTACAACGCGAAAATCCTGCGGGATCGCACGATCCCATCGGATGGCGGCCCTGGTCGTACGAGCCGCGGCATCCTCAGAACAGCTCGATGGCGAGCGTCTCCGCCTGGTCAGTCGGGCGGCCCATGACCTGCGCGTCGACGTGGCGCTGGATCTGCGTGACATAGCGCGACCGCGCCGTCTCCAGAATGGCGGCGGGCCGGACCGGCGCCTCGGGCTCGTGCCCGCTCAGGCTCTGCCGGAGCCCGTCGAGGCAGTGCTCCAGCATCGTGTTCGACTCGTCGATCGCCTCGATCTGCTGGCGGACAACGTCCTGGAACTGCACCTGCCCGAAGACCGACAGGACCTCGTTGCCGACCGCCTTGGTCAGGGACGCGACCTCCGTCAGGTCGCTTCGGACCATCCCGAGCAGCACCCGGGTCGTCGTCTCAGCGATGCTGTCGAGTTCGGTCATCAGGGCCTGGAGCCGCTGTTGCTCGCTCTGCGTCCCTTCGGTCCCGTGTTCAGCGGCGAGCACTTGACCGATCGTCCGCTGCACGTTCGAGACCTGCGTCCGGGCTTCTGCCATGGCCGACTGAGACGCCTGGGCAAGATCCTGAAGTTCCCGGGCGATCACCTTGAACCCGGCGCCGTGAATGCCGGCCCGGCTGGCCTCGATATTCGCGTTGAGGGCGAGCATCCGCGTCGACGCGCCGACCTTCTCCAGGGAGATGATCAGGGTATCGAGCCCACGCATCTGCGCTGCCGCGGCATCGACCGCACCGCGCTCCGCCCGGGTCTCCCGGAGGCGTCCGTCGAGGTAGGTCCCCAGCGATCGTGCCAGCGTGTGCAGGGCGGCGTCACTCTGCTCAGCCACGCCGACGATCCGCTCGCGCGTGTCATCGAGGCAGCCGGCGCTGCGGATCTGCGCCGCGTTGAGCGCGTCCAGGGACGTCATGATGGCGGCGGCGGCGCCTTCGGTCTGCCCGACGATGCTGCGCAGCTGCTCGCGCGTGACCGAGAAGAAGGGTCCGAGGTCGGCCAGATCCTGAGCCACCTCCCGCGCCACATTGGGCGCCATCTCATCCGGCTGGCGTGCACTGGGCGCCCGCCACGCGGCTTCGTCGGCCGCCGGGGGCCGGATCATGGGCGTTGCAGGGCGCGCCATGGGCGCCGGATTGACCGCGAGCGGGCGGGCGGGCTGCTGGATCGCGCGCGCCACCAATCCGCCGCAGACCGCAGAGGCCGCAGCGATCACGAGATGGACCGGCTGTGCGGCCCCGAGGATCATTGGGAGAACCCCGACGGCACAGCCGGCACCGCCGCTGATCAGGAGCGTCTTCAACTCGATCTTGGGACTGGCTGGGGCCGCGGTTTGCATCGAGGGTATCAGGCGCTCCGGCTTATTGTGTCATCGGCGAAGGGATAGAGGGCCGAAGCTCGCGTACGGATTTCGGCGGGACCTCCCACTTGGATCAGGCGGCGATGGCCTGGAGCGACGGGGCCACCTGCTTCACCACCTGCAGAAGCTTGTCGGCCTGAACCGGCTTCACCAACCAACCGGTCGCACCCGCCTTCCGCGCCTCATCCCGCTTCTCCTGCTGGGACTCGGTCGTCAGCACCAGCATCGGCGTGAAGCGGGTCTGCGTAAGCTTACGCAGCTCTTGGATCAGCTGAACGCCGTGCATGCCCGGCATATGATAATCCGTGATGACCAATGCAGGGCTGAGGCCGGCCATGACCTGCGCCAGGGCATCCTCAGCATGGGCGGCCTTTACGGAAATATATCCGGCGCCTCCAAGAATACCCGTCATACTAGCCAGGATGGTCGGCGAGTCATCGACAATCAAAACCTTGTGCATGTCCCAACCTTTCTCTTCAACAATGACAGTTTAAAATGATTTCAACTTTGCCAGAAATGGGACATTTTAGATCGCAAAGACTTTTTCCATGACGTGACTGCATAGCACGTCAAAATCGTGAACCGCCCGTGACCGCGGCTTGAAGTATTTAACCGGAACCTCGCGTCCGAAAGCCTCCGCCAGTGCAATGTCCGGCCGGATCCCCGGCAGCAGGCGCTCGCGGCCGAAACGCGCCTCGAGCCGCTGCAGCGCCTCCCGCTGCATCGTGATCCGCAGATCGACCTGAACCGGCATGATCGAGAGGCCGCCCAGGTCCGGGTTGAGGGTCGTGGCGACCTGGAAATACGAGCGCGCGAACTGCCCGACGCCATCGACCGCGAGGTGATGGAGTTGGGTGGGGACGAGGACGTGGTGCGCGCTCGCCAGGGCGTTGATCAACAGGGCGTCGGCCGTCGGCGCGGTATCGATCAGGGTGATGGCGTAATCTGCGGCCAGGGGCTTCAACGCCGTCGCGAGCCCCAGGGGCGCGACGACGCCATCCGGGCCCGAGAAGCCGCGGTCGGCCGGCACGATGTCGACCTGTGGCACGTTCGTGGGGCGGATGGCGCGTCCGAGATCGACCGGTCCGGCGTTGCGGTAGAGGTCGTGCACCGTCGGCTCGCCCGGCGCCGCCCGCACCCCGAAGCCCAGGCCGGTATGGCCCTGCGTGTCGAGATCGACGAGCAGCACCCGCAGGCCGCGATGCGCAAGGGCGGCGGCAAGGTTCACCACCGTGGTGGTCTTGGCGGTGCCGCCCTTTCGATTGGCGACCGCGAGGATCCGCGCGCTCATCCGGCCGCCGTGGTGGGAAGGCCGGCAAGGCAGGCCGCCGGCACCGGACCATCCGGACGACCGCGCAGGGCGGGGGCCGCGACCATCAGCACCTGCAGCACGGCGGTGTGCAGCCATGCGGCCCCGGTGAGATCCACCAGCGCATCCGGGGTCGCCCGCAGGACGTCGAGCAGGGGCTCGGCATCCTCGACCGGGCAATGCCCCGTGAGCCGGAGGGTCGTGCCGTCTTGTTCGAGGGGCATCAGATCAGATCCGGAAGATTGAGGACCAGGAGCACCCGTCCGTCGCCGAGCAGCGCCGTGCCGGAGAAGCCCACAAGGCCGGCGAGCAGCCCGTCGAGGGGCCGCACGATGACCTCCATGCGCTCGCGGAACCCGTCGACCACGATGCCGACCCGCTCGCGGCCGATCCGGGCGACCATCACGGCCTCCTCGTCCGGCGGTGCGCCTTCGGCCGGGCCGAGTCCGAGGCTGTCGGCGAGGCGCACCAGCGGGATCACCGCGTCGCGCAGCACGAAGGTCTCGCGCTGCTTGATCCGGTGGATCTGGCGTTGGGGCACCTTCACGGTCTCGGCCACCGCATCCATGGCGACGCCGTATTGCTGTCCATGGGACTCCACGGTGACGATCCGGGTCACCGCCATGGTCAGCGGCAACTGCACGGTCACGCAGCTACCCTGGCCGAGGCGGCTCGCGAGCCAGACGTCGCCGCCCGCCTTGCGCACAGCCGAGCGCACCACGTCCATGCCCACGCCCCGGCCCGAGAGGTCCGAGACCTGCTCCTTGGTCGAGAAACCGGGCGCGAAGACGAGGTTGACGAAGTCCTCGGACGCCATCTGGGCGGCCTGATCCGGGGTGATCAGGCCGACGCGCAGGGCCTTGTCCCGCACCACCTCCGGATCGATGCCCTTCCCGTCGTCGGCGACCTCGATGATGACGTTGTCGTTCTCCTGCCGGGCCGAGAGGCGGAGCGTCCCCCGGGCCGGCTTGCCGGCGGCCACGCGGTCGGCCGGCGTCTCGATCCCGTGATCGAGGGCGTTGCGGACCATGTGGATCAGCGGGTCGGCGAGGCTCTCCAGCACGTTCTTGTCGGCCTCGGTATCCTCGCCCTGGATCACCAGCTCGACCTCCTTGCCGAGCTTGCGCGTGGTGTCGCGCACCAGCCGAGGGAAGCGCTGGAACACCTGGCTCACCGGCATCATGCGGATCGCCATGACGCCGACCTGCAGACTCTGGGCGATCCGGTCGATGACCGCGTACTGCTCCTTGATCTCCCGACCGAGCTGGCGCGAGCCGCTGACCTGCTCGACCCGGCCGGCGAGGTAGGCGAGCCCGTTCTTGGCGACCACCAATTCGGCCGCGAAGTTCATCAGCGTGTCGACCTTGGCCTGATCGACCCGGAGCATCCGGGCGGGGCCGGTGCCCGGGCCGCTCTCGGCGGCCTCTGGGGATGGGCCGGCCGGCAGCGCCGCCGCGGGCACGGCCGGCTTCTGAGCCACCTTCGGGGCGGGCGCGACGGCAGCGGCCGGGCTCACGTCCGCCGCATCCCGGAGGACAGCGAGGAGCGCCGCCGCGTCGCCGGACCGGGCCAGGGCGGCGCTCAGCGCCTCCGCCCGGGGCGGGGCGAGGTGCCGGAGGCAGCGCCGCACCACCGTCCGCACCGATTCGAGCCGCCCCGCGTTCAGCGCCGCATCGACCGGCACAGCCAGCATTTCGGCCTGGGCCGCCAGGATCGCCTCGGCACGCTGACGCAGCGGTGTTTCCGCCCCGGGAGAAGCCGGAACCGCAGCCGGGGGCGGGGCAGTCGTCACGCCCGCTGCCGCCGGACCAGTGGGCGCGGTGCCGGGCGCCGCGCCATCGATGGCCGATACGAGGCGGAGCAGCGCGTCGGCGGCAGCCGTCGCGGACAGAGCCGCGATCCAGCGGAGGGCGCCGGCCTGCCGGGTCGCAGGGCCGATGATCCCCAGCAGGCCCGCGGCGGCGGCCTTGAGCTCCGCCCGCGCGCCCGTCGCCACCAGCAGACGGGCCCGGGCACCGAAATCGCCGAAGACCTCGGCATCGTCCTCCGGTCCCTCCAGGACGATCAGATCCTCGGGGGTGATCGGGCTCACCTGCACCTGATCGCTGACATAGCGCAGGTGTTCGCTCACCGCCTCGGCGGAGGCGGCGCAGAGAACCTCGAAGCGCAGCCAGCTCAGGACCGGATCGTAGGCTTCGAGCGGCGGGACGGGCCCCCGGGGCAGCACGCGCAGGCCGACGAGCCCGGGCGCCTGCGCCACGAGGTGCGCCGGGTCGTCGCCGCGGAAGAAGCAGGCCTCGTCGGGCTCGTAGCTCCAGGCGACCAGAGGCGCACCGGCCGCGTAGGCGGCCTGGCGCTCAACCTCGGGCAGGGCGCCGAGCCAGTCCGGCGCCGCCTGGCTGTCCGCAGCGTTCGCCGCCGCCGCGGGGCCGCCGGCCTCAAGCCAGCCGCGCAGCGCCACGACCCGGCCCGACATCGCAGCCTCGGCGTCGTCCGGCAGGACCTCGCGGGTCTCCAGCACGTCGATCCAGTGCCCGACGAGATCCAGGCTGTCGAGGAGCCCGTCGACGATCTCAGGCTCCAGGGTGAGCTTGCCCGCCCGGACCTCCACCAGGAGATCCTCGGCCGCGTGGACCAGATTGGTCAGCGGCGCGATATCGAACAGGCCGGACGTGCCCTTGAGGGTGTGGACCGCCCGAAAAATCTCGTCGAGGGCCTCGGTGCTGTGCGCCTTCTCCAGGGCCAGCATGCCGCTTCCGGCGCGCTCCAGGAGTTCGCGCGCCTCCGGGATGAACTGGGCGAGCAGGGCGTTGGTCACGGCACGACTCCAGCCATCACGGTGGCGACCTCGGTCAGCACCTCCGGGCGCACGGGCTTGACGAGGTACAGATTGGCGCCCGCCGCGTAGGCCCGCTCACGATCCTGCGCGGCGCTCTCCGTGGAGATCATCACGGCCGGCACGACCTGCAGCTCGGACATGGTCCGGCCCTGGCGCAGGAAGGCGTAGCCGTCCATCTTGGGCATGTTCACGTCGACCAGGATCAGGTCGAAGCTCTCGGCGACGGCCTTTTCCAGGCCCTCGAACCCGTTCACGGCCTCCTCGACCGCGAAGCCGGCCTCTTCCAGCACGTCCCGGTAGTACATCCGCACGGTGGTGGCATCATCGACCACGAGGATACGGGCCATCCTAGGCCTCCGCGCTCAGGGGTTTCTGGTAGACGATCGCCTCGGTGAACTTGCGCAGCTCGAACAGCGAGGAGATCCGGCTCATCGATTCGGAGTGGCCGAGGCAGACGAATCCGCCGGGCCGCAGCGCCTCGTAGATCGTCTGGGCGGCGTCCCGGCGGGAGGCGTCGTCGAAGTAGATCAGCAGGTTACGGCAGAACACGACATCGAAGTTGCGGAACTGCCGGGTCGACAGCGAGTCCGAGAGGTTGACCCGCGCGAAGGCGATCGAGTCGCGGATGTCGGGGATGACCTCGTAGGCGCCCCGCACCCGCCGCGTGTAGCGCTCGAGCGTCGCCTTCGGCACGTGCTGGACCGAGCGGTCGCCGTAGAGCCCGCGCTTGGCCTGTTCGAGCACCGTCGTGTCGATGTCGGTGGCGACGATCTCGATGTCGTAGCGGTCGACGTCGGGCCACGTATCGAGGAGCTGGAAGGCGATCGAGTACGGCTCCTCCCCGGTGGAGCAGGGCACGGACCAGATCCGCACCGGATCGCCGGGCCGCTTGCGGCGGGTGACCTCGGGCAGGATCGACTGCACGAGGCAGCGGAACTGATACTCCTCCCGGTAGAAATACGTCTCGTTGACGGTCATCAGGTTGACGAGCGTCTGGAATTCCTCGCCGCTCGCCTGGAAGCGGATCATGTTGAAGTAGTCGCGGAACTGGGTCTGGCCGGAGGCCAGCATCCGCTCCTGCAGGCGCTTGTCGACGAAGTAGCGCTTGTTGTCGGCGAACATGATGCCGGTCTTGCGGTAGAAGAAGTCGCGGAAGCGCACGAAGTCGCTGTCGGTGACGACCGGCGTCGACGGGTTGGAGGGGGCGGTCATGCGGGCCGCCGATCAGGCGATGCGGCGGCTCGCGGCGCGGGCCGCGTAGGTCAGGAACGGCGCGTCCGGGAAGCGCGCCGCCGCGGCTTCGATCTCCGGGATCATCTCGGGGGTGCCGATCTCGGCGAGCACGTCGATGGAAGCGGCCACGACGTTGACGTGATCGTCCTCGGCCAGGGCGCGGCGGGCGTAGTCCGCCGCCGCCGGGTGGCGCAGTGAGACCAGGATGTTGACCGCGAAGATGCGCCGGTCGCTGTCGGGGTCGGACAGCGCCCGGTCGAGGGCCCCGATCACCGCCGCATCCATCTCCGCGAGGGTCTCGATCGCGGCATTGCGCAGCCAGACATCCTCGGATCCGAGCAGGTCGAACAGGCGCTCGACCGCCGCCTCTGTGCCGATGCGGCCGAGCGCCAGGAGGATCGCCTCGCGGACGCTCTTGTCCGCCTCCCGGGCGAGCCGGTCGGCCAGCGGATCGACCGCGTCGGGATCGGCCGCCAGCCGGTGGGCCGCCTCCCGGCGCTCGGCGGCCGTCGCGCCCTCCAGGGCCTCGCGGGGATCCCCTTGGACGGGGGCCGGCGCGGCGGCGGGGTGCTTGCGGACAAGGGCCATGGCGATCTCGGCGACGATCTCAGGACAGCCAGCTGACGAGCTGGCCGGGGATGGTGCGGGCAGGCAGGGTCAGGGTGGCGCCGCCGAGGCGGATCAGTTCGGCCGGCATGCCGAAGACGACGGCGCTGGATTCCGATTCCGCGACGGTGCGCCCGCCCGCTTCCTTGAGCTCCGCCATGGCGGCGGCCCCATCATCCCCCATGCCGGTGAGCTCGACGCCGATCAGGGCGTCGGCGGGCATGTGGTCCCGGGCGCTGCGCACGAGCCGGTCGACGCTCGGATGCCAGCGCAGGGACGGATCGCTCGGCACCGAGTTGACCGCGAGCCGGCCGAGCTTGCGCTCGATCACCACGTCGGCGTCGCCCCGGCCGATATAGATGTGTCCCGTCGCCAGCGGCATCGGGCCGGCGACCTCGACGACCTTCAGGGCACAGATCCGGTCGAGGCGTTGGGCGAAGGGGCCCGTGAACGGGCCGGGCATGTGCTGGGCGATCACCACCGGCCAGGGCAGGGTACCGGGCAGCTCCGGCAGGATCTCCTCCAGGGTGCGCGGCCCCCCGGTCGAGACCCCGATCAGGACGCAGCCATTGACCCGGGTCGCCGGCTGGGGCGCCTTCCGGCTCACGATCTCGGTGTGCCCGCGCCGGACCCGGTCGACCAGGCCGCGGGCGCGCCGCGGCTTGGCCCCGACCGCGCCGCGGACCTTCTGGACCATCTCGTCGCGGGCCTCGGCGATGTTGAGCGACACCGTGCCGCCCGGCTTCTCCACGTAGTCCACGGCCCCGAGCTGCATCGCTTCGAGGGTCACGGCCGCGCTCTCGCTGGTCAGCGAGGAGATCATCACCACCGGGCGCGGGCTCACCGTCATGATCTCGCCCAGACAGGTGAGCCCGTCCATCTCCGGTATGTTGATGTCGAGGGTGATCACATCGGGCTCGAAGCGGCCGAGCTGATCGAGGGCGTCGCGCCCGTTGCGGGCGGTCTGGACCTCGAACTGGCCGGTCTCCTCGAAGATCATGCGCAGGTGTTTGCGCATCAGGGCGGAGTCGTCGACGATCAGGAGCTTGGGCATCGGGATGCGGAAGACTGGTCAGCGGCGCGGTGGCCAACGGTTGGGGTGAAGGGTGAGGGCGGTCTCAGGCCGCCTTGAGGTCGGCGACCTCGTGCCGGCTCAGGAGCTGGTCGACATTCACCATCAGGATGATGCGCTTGGCGTCGGCGAGGTTGGCGATCCGCTCGACCGCGTTGTCGTCGTCCTGCGCGAGGTCCGGCGCCGGCACGATGGCCGAACGGGGAATCTTCAGAACCTCCGACACCGAGTCGACGATGAAGCCGGTGCGCACCCCGGCGATCGCGAACACCATGATCCGCTGGCGGTCGTTGCGCTCGGCATCCGGGAGCTGGAAGCGGCGGCGCTGATCGACCACCGGCAGCACCGCCCCGCGCAGGTTGACCACGCCCTCGATGAAGGCGGGCGTCCGCGGCACATGGGTCAGCTGCTCGGGGACGCGGACGATCTCGTGCACCGCCTCGATCGGCACGCCGTATTCCTCGTCGGCGAGGCGGAACACGACGAACTGCTCCTCCTCGTCGGCCCGCGTCACCTCGGTCCCGCCGCGCGTCTCCTGCATGGTTCCCTCCTCGACGGCCAAGGCGCCGGACAATTGGCTGGGGGCGAACAGGCGGCCGGCCGACAGGATCGAGACCAGACGCTTGCCGCCGTTGAGCCGGCAGATCGACTCGACCTCGCGCAGCGAACCGCCGTTCGACAGCAGATCGGGCAGCGGGTCGACCACCGCACGGGCCACCCGCAGCACCTCCTTCACGGTGTCGGTGACGATGCCCACGGACGCGGATGCGGCGCCCAGGGACACGACCACGATCCGGTTCTGCTCGCCCAGGGGCGCCGCGGGCAGGCCGAATAAGGTGCGCAGGCTGACGAGCGGCAGCAGCCGGTCGCGCAGGTTGATCACCCCGATCACGTGCCCCTCGGCGTTCGGGAGCTCGCTGACGAATTCCGGCAGCTGCACGATCTCCTGCACGTGTTCGATCGGCAGGGCGTATTCCTGCCCGGCCAGTTCGAAGGAGACGAGCTGGATCTCGTCCGACGCACCGCCCTCCGTCGCACCGCGCTCGGAAGTCGCGGCGCCGAACTCGATCGCATTGTCGACGGTCCGACCGCCCGCGGCGCGCCCCGATCCGCTCCGCTGCAGCAGGCGGCCGAGATCGATGATCATCACCATGCCGCCCGCCCGCTTGATGACCCCGGCGAGCAGGTCGGTCTCCGCGCTGGCGCTCAGGCCGTCGGCGCCCTCGATCTCGCCGGCCTCGGCGGTGATCACGCTGGCCATCCGGTCGACCACGAAGCCGGAGGTGCTCTCGTGGCCACCCCCTGGCCCGCCGCCATGACCGGCGCCCCGGTTGATCACCACGACCCGGGTCGCATCGTCGTGGCTCCGGTCGGGCAGGGAGAACAGCCGGCGCAGGCTGGCGACCGGCAGGACCGAGCCCCGCAGGTTGGCGAGGCCGGCAAGCGCCGGGGGCGCGAGCGGGACGTCGACCATCACGGGCAGGCGGATGATTTCCTGCACTTCGGCGAGCGGCACCGCGTAGGTCTCGCGCTCGACGTGGAAGGTCACGAACTGCCGCACATGCGCGGCCGCCGATGGGTCGTCCGATGCGGCGGTGGCGAGGGCGTCGTTGGACATGGGGGGCTCCGGACAGAGCTTGGGTCAGGGGGCCGTCCCGGTGGAACGGCCTGCATGCGGGGGCGCGCGACGCCGCGGCAGCGTCGGCACCGGGCCGGGGCGGCGCCCCTTACTCCTGGTTCTGGAGCTCGTCGGCGAGCGAGGCGACTTCCTCGATCGCGGCGGCGAGTTCCTCCGCGCCCTTCGCCTGCTCGCGGGCGGCCTGCTGGGATTCGACGACCGCCTGGCTGCCCTGCTGGGCCGCCGTGGCGATCTGGTCGATGCCGCGCTTGGCCTCCTCGATGTTGCGCAGGATGATCTCGGAGCCCTGGAGGATCTTCCGGTTGCCCTCGAGCACACCCGCCATGTCGTTGGCGGTCGTGTGCAGGTCGCGGGTGATCGCCTTGTTCTTCTCGACCTCGCTGGCGGCCGCCGCCGAGATCGCCTCCAGGTCGCGGCTCACCACCACGATCTGGTCCTGGATCGACTTGACGAGGTCCTTGATCCGCTCGGCATTCTCGGAGGAATCCCGGGCGAGGTTCCGGATGTCGGTGGACACCACCATGAAGCCCTTGCCGAACTCACCGGCCCGGGCCGCCTCGATCGAGCCGTTCACCGCCAGCATGTTGGTCTGGATCGCCACCGTGGTGATCGCGTCCACGATCTTGTCGATCTTCCGGCTAACCTGCTCCAGGCCGCCGATCTGCTCGCGGCTCGTGTCGGTCTCCTCCAGCGACCGGGTCACGCCGGCCACGAGGGCGTCCACCGCGGCCCGGTTCTCCTGGAGCTGGCCGGTGACCGTGCTGCCCTTGTCCAGGGCCTCCTGGGCCCGGGCCTGGGCGACGGCTGCGCCCCGTTCGATCTGCGCGATGGCGGCCGACGATTGCTGCGCGGCCGAGGTCTGCTGCTGGGCGCCCCGGTCGATCTGGTCGAGGGCCGTCGTGATCTGCGCGGCCGCCCGGTTGATCTCCTCCACCGCCGAGGACAGCTCCTCGGCCGCGGAGGCGACCTCCTCGGCGCTCTTGCCGATATCGGTCGAGTTCTTCAGCTCGTCGGCCAGCGTCGAGAGCTCGGCGGAGGCCTGCTCGCTCTGGCCGAGCGCGGTGGTCTGCTGCTCGATCGTCTTGAGCGATTCCTGGCAGGCGGAGGATTGCTCCTCGGCGGCCGCGGCGATCAGCTCGGCGCCCTTCTGCGCCTCGACGGCGCCCTTCTCGGCATCGATCGCGACCGTGGCGATGGCGTCGGCGCCGGTCGCGACCTCGACCATCGCGACGCGCACAGTCTCGAGCTGCGCGATGATCGCCTGGCCCTTCTCGACCTCCTGGCGGGCGCCCTCGGCCGAGCGGTTGATCCCGTCCGCGATGACCTTCACGTCCTCCTGGATCCGGCCGATCAGCGCCTGGATCTCCTGCGCGCTCTTCTCGGAGGTCTCCGCCAGGGTGCGCACCTCGTCGGCCACCACCGCGAAGCCCTTGCCGTGCTGGCCGGCGCGGGCCGCCTCGATGGCGGCGTTGAGGGCGAGCAGGTTGGTCTGGTCGGCGATCCGGGCCACGGCGCGGACGATGTCGCCGATATTGGCGGCCTGCCGCTCCAGCTCGACGATCATCGTGACCGAGGCGGTCTGACGCTCGGCCGCGGTGGTGATCGAGCCGATGCTGAGCTGGATCTGCTGGCTGACCCCGGCGATCAGCGTCTGCAGCGCCTCGGTCTTCTGGCGGGACCCCTCGGCCTCATTGCGGGCGGCGGTGTTCGCCTCCGACACCGTACTCACGGCGCGCTGCGACTGCTCGGAGGCCCCCGCCGCCTGCTCGGCCCCGGCGGCGATCTGCTCCATGGCCTTGCGCAGCTCCTCCGCCGCGGAAGAGGCCTCGGCGATGCCGCTGGCAAGCTGCGTCGTGGCGGCGGCGATGCGCTCGGCCGCCTTCTGCTGCTTGGCGAAGGTCCGGGCGCGGCGCCGGTTCTCCTCGTTGAGCCGCCCGAGCTGGCTGACACTGGCTGGCTCGCTCTTCCGCACCAAGGTCTGGGGGCCGGGCAGGGCGGTCTTCTTCACGAGAGCCATGACGTCTTTCCGCTCATCTCAGGTTAGGGCCGCACGCCAGCGACGACCGCGCAGAACGATTGCACGGCCAAGCTCATACAAAGCATCAAGTTTCAAATCAATAAACTGTTCGGAGACTCCCCATTTGACCGATGCATAGTCCAGATCGATTTCACTGATATAAGTTCGACCATCTAATAATTCGAGATATGAAACAACTTACGATTAATACGAGAATGCCCAGATTTTTGATGTAAATTCCACTACAAAGAAAGGTGATTATCTCAATACGATTCAGCCGGCTCGAACGGGTTGATGATGAATTTTTCTGCAGCGTCCCGCAGATCGGCGTTCAGGTTGATTTCGATGGGTGCGGCTTGGCCCGCGGGGCGCCGGCGACGCCGAAGGGTCCGGCCCGTGGCCGCCAACAGGATCAGGCGAATCGCACAGGGCCGTCACGCCCGTCCGCGCAGTCAGGCTTCCGCGCCCCGGCCGACCTGCACGAGACGAACGAAATTCTCGATCAGCGGCTGCTTCGCCCGGGTCCACAGGGCGTAGACGTCGGCGCGGATCGGCGGCCCCTGCAGGGGCACATAGACCACGTCCGCATGCGCCAGCCGGGCGACGAATTCCGGGATGATGGCGATACCCAGCCCGGCCGCGACGAGGCTCGTCAGGGAGGCCGCCTCCACGGCCTCATGCGTGATGTCCGGCGTGAAGCCGGCCTCGACGCAGCGATCCCACAGGTATTTCGCGAACAGCGAATCGGCGCGGCGCAGGAACACGAATCGCTCGTCGGCCAGATCCGCCAAGTGGACCGTCGCGTCGGCCAGCCGGTGGCCGCGCGGCAGCACGAGCCGGACGGTCTCCGCCCAGGCGCAGGCGCGGATCAAGTCGACGTCGGACGGCGGGCAGCGCAGGAAGCTGACATCGGTCTGCCCGGATTTGAGCAGGGCGATCTGCCGATCCGGGGCCATCTCGTGAATGCGCAGATCGACCGCCGGATAGGTGCGCGCGAAGCTGCGGATCGCCCGGGCGAGGGGGCCGGCCAGCATCGATCCGGTGAGGCCGACATTGATGATTCCGGCCGCGCCGGCCCCGATGGCCCGCGCCCGCTCGACCGCCATACCGGCCTTCTCCAGGATTGCGGTGGCCTGCGCCTGGAATTCCAGTCCGGCAGGGGTCAGGGCGACGCGCCGCGTCGTGCGTTCGAACAGAGGCGTGCCGATCTCCGCCTCAAGGTCGCGGATCTGCTGACTCAGGGGCGGCTGCGCAACCCCGAGGCTCTCGGCGGCGGCGGTGAAGCTCAGATGCCTGGCGACCGCCAGGAAGTAACGCAGGTGCCGGAGTTCCATGACCAAGTTCTAGATGTCCATAGTCTCAATGCCAATGAAACAGATATTTGACGTCTGGATGTCCCGGCGGGATGGTGTCGTGCGCGGCATCGAGCTCTTCCAGGGGGGCAATGCCGCCGCCAGGCCGCGGTCCTCCGTCCACGCCCTCGGACGAGCGGCCCGGGTCAAGCCGGCCCGAGCACATCCGGGAGGTTGCGATGAGGCGCTTCTTCGCGCCGCTGCTCGGGCAGGTGGTGGCCACGATCGTGGTCGCCGCCTGGGAGGGTGACATCGACCGGGCGCAGGCCCACCGGGTCCTGAACGGTCAGCGGACGACCGACACGGCGGCCATCCTGGACACGCCGGTCGCCGAGCCCCAAACGGCCTGAACGCCGCGGGAGACATGCCATGACCCAGACGCCCTACAATCCCCCCTGCGGCGGCCTGCCGGCGCAGACGGCGCTGATGACCGGCCGCGCGGTCTTCACGGAGGCCTACGCGGTGATCCCGCGGGGCGTGATGAGCGACATCGTCACGAGCTTCCTGCCCGGCTGGAACGGGACGCGGGCCTGGATCCTCGCGCGGCCCCTGTCGGGCTTCGCGGAGACCTTTGCCCAATACCTGATGGAGGTCGCCCCCGGCGGCGGCAGCGAGTCCCCCGAGCCCGATGCACAGGCCGAGGGCGTGCTGTTCGTGGTCGATGGCGGCCCGAGCCTGGAGCTTGGAGGTCGGACCCACGCCCTGCGCCCCGGGAGCTACGCCTACCTGCCACCGGGTGCGCCCTGGCGCCTGCGCAACGCCGCCGCCGCGCCAGCCCGCTTCCACTGGATCCGCAAGCGCTACCAGTCTGCGCCGGGTCTCGGTGCACCGGACGCCATCGTGATGCACGATTCGGAGATCGAACCGGCCGCCATGCCGGGCACCAACGGAGCCTGGGCCACGACCCGCTTCGTCGCCCCCGACGATCTGCGCCACGACATGCATGTCACCATCGTCACGATGCAGCCCGGCGGGACCATCCCGTTCGAGGAGACGCACGTGATGGAGCACGGCTTGTTCGTGCTCGAAGGCAAGGCCGCCTACCGGCTCAACCGCGACTGGGTCGAGGTCGAAGCGGGCGACTTCATGTGGCTGCGCGCCTTCTGCCCGCAGGCCTGCTACGCGGGCGGCCCCGGCCGCTTCCGCTATCTGCTCTACAAGGACGTCAACCGGCACCCCGCCCTGGCCGTGGGTGGGTCGGCGCGATGAGACCGGAACCCGAGACGCGATTCGTCACGGCCGAGCCCCTGACGGAGGCGGCCTTCGCGCCGTTCGGGACGGTGATCGATATGGCGACGGTCGCGCCGCGCCCGATGAACGGCGGCATGGCGCGCCGTTTCCACGATCTCGCGGCGATCGAGGTGGTGGGGGAGGGCGCCCGGACGGTGATCGGCCTCGTGGAGGCGGAGCCCTATCCGCTGCCCCTGCGTCTCAGCCTCGTCGAGCGGCATCCGCTCGGGGCCCAGGCCTTCGTCCCGTTGAGCGCCGCGCCATTCCTGATCGTGGTCTGTCCCGATGAGGGGGGCCAACCCGGACGGCCGCGAGCCTTCGTCAGCGCGCGGCCGTTTCAGGGCATCTGCTACGCGCGCAATACCTGGCACGGGGTACTGACGCCGTTCGGAGCGCGGCAGGACTTCGTGGTGATCGACCGCGGTGGACCGGGTCTGAATCTGGAGGAACACACGTTCGTGCAGCCTTGGACCGTGCAGGTTCCGGCCGGGGCCTGACGAACGGTCACGACTCGGCCGTCTCGGGCTCCTCCGCGAAGGTGAACAGGACTTCGCCGGTCCGTTCGCAGATGACGCTCACCGAGGTGGCGCCATTCTGCGCCCGCTGCGCCGGGAGTTGCGCCTTTGCGTGGGCGATTGCGGCCTCCAATTCGCAGGGCCACAGCTTGGTGAAGCTGATCCGCTTCCCCTTCCGAAACGAGATCCTGTAAGCCATCGCACCCTCCATATGTGTGCGATCATACACCGCGCGGGCGGGGGAACGCCCGCCCGCAGGGCATGGCAACGATGCACAGTGAGCGGAGGGGCGCACTCACGACAACCGTGGAGCCCGATCGCGGCGACGGCATCAGCGCATCGGCACCGCCGTGGCGACGACACGCCTGGCGGCCGGGGCCGCCGGAACGAGGCGCGGTGTCGTGACGAGCTCGGAGGCCGGGCGCGTCGCGGCCGTGATCCGGGCCTGATCGCGATAGAGCGGCGGCGTCAGGGTGAGGGCTTCGTCAGCCAGGGCCGCAGCCGTCGTCGGAAGGGCGATAACGGCGGCGAGGAAAAAGGGACGCAACGTCATGGTCGAACCTCTCGTGGGCCGGGTCCTGCCCGGCGTCGAGAAGCTATTTATGCTGCAGGGCAACATGATCCAAACAGATTGGATCGATATCCAGAATTGATGAAATCGATATCATCTCCGGTGATCGACGTCGGTCTGAGGTTCCTCAGCGCATGAGCTCGACCGGAATGCTCAGATCGGCCACGCCCGTATGCCCCAGCAGACTGACTGGCGGCGCCGAGAGCGGACCCACCCCCCTGACGGCGCGCAGCGCCCGCTGATCGAGATCCGGTGCGCCCGAGCTTCGCTCGATCTCGATGCGCTGCATCGCCCCGTCGGCGGCGATCTCCACATGGACCACCACGGTGCGAATCGGCCGGCCGGATACCGCCCGCCGCCCGGCGCGGTCCGCGGCGTCGATCCGCGTGACGAGATCCGAAAGCCATGCGCGCGCCGCAGGCCCGGGCATCGCCCGGACCGGAGCCGCGCAGGCGATGAGGAGCAGACCGAGAACGAGGGTCCGGCGGGCGGGCGTAAACGAGGACATGCGGGGACTGCGGCTCCGGGCGCGCGTAAGGGTTGAATCATTCTACGCGTGCAAGGTTGCCTAGCGCGAGCCCCGCGCGGCGCGAGCCGGGTTCTAGGAAACGGCGGCGGCTCTGCGGCTCCGCGGCCCGGCCGCAGCCAGCATGACCTCGTCGGTGCCGACCTCCAGGCCGGTATAGCCCAGCATCTCGGCGAGCTGGGTCCGGGCACGCCAGACCCGGCTTTTCACGGTGCCGATCCGGCAGTGCATGACCGCGGCGGTCTCCTCGTAGGTGAGGTTCTCGATCGCCACGAGCACCAGCGCCTGCCGCATCGACGGGGCCAGCCGGTCGAGGGCGAGGCGCACGTCGCTGAGATCGAGATGGCCGCCCTGCTCCGGCAGCGACACCATCCGTTCCGCCTGCGCGCCGTCCTCATCCTGCACCTCGCGACCGCGCTTGCGGTGCTCGTTGTAGAACTGGTTGCGCATGATCGTGAACAGCCACGCTTCCAGGTTCGTGCCGGGCACGAAGCTCGCCCGCGAGCGCCACGCCCGCAGAAGCGTATTCTGCAGGAGGTCGTCGGCTCCGACGTGATTGCGCAGCAGCGATCGTGCGAAGCGCTGCAGGTTCGGCACCATGCGCAGGAGGGAGGCCTGAAACTCCTTTTCGCGGCTGTCCCGGGCTCGACCGAAGGCCGCGTCCAGCAGCTTCAGCAGGTCGGCGAAACGGTCCGCGACGGTCGGTTCGGCCGCACCCAGCGCGTAGGTCGCCGCGAGCAGATGGCCCAGGTGGGACTGGACGCTGTCCGGAAGCCGGGGACCCTGCCGGGCGATCGTCTCGCCGTCGATGGCATGTTGAAGCATGATCGCCGATCACCTGTGAGAAACTGAGAGTATCGGTCCGGCCATGTTTGCTAAATCCCAGGAGCACCGCTGCAACATAGATCAGCCAAGATCGCAATCTTGAGATTGATCTATGATACTTAGGCTGCTAGTTCGAGCGAAACGTCGACCCGACGGCAGGGCGTCGATACGGATAGTTCTCGCGACATCCTGACCTGCGCCGCGATGCATGGACACGTCGGTGCGGACAATCATCGCGGTGGCGGCCCGCGAACCGAGACCGTATTGCTGCAACCAGACGCCGAACGCGGGACGACACGTATGACACGCCTCTCCGACCTCGAAGACGATCCAGCGTTTCAGCAGGCCGTTCTGGCCGTACGCGGCGCCGCCAGCACCTTGAGCGGACGGGCCGTGACCGCGGAGGAGGCGCGCTTCCTCGTCGGCATCGCGCTGACGACCTTCGCCCATGCCGGCGGCCTGAGCGAAGCGAGTCGGCGGCGCCTCGCCCGCTTCTCGGAGACAGTCGAGCCTGGCGCGGTGGTCGAGACGCTGACGCGGCACTGAGACCGGCAAGCATCAAGCCCTACCGCGTCTCCGCCATTGCGGCCCGCAGGACGCGCTGGAGATCCTCCAGCACCGCTTCGCGGTCCTGCGGCTGCATCGCCAGGGTCAGACCCGCCGCAAGGTGCTGGCCGAGAATGAGGAGCTCCACCTCGCGCAGAGCCGCCGTAGCGGCCCGGATCTGCTGGATATCGTCGAGGCAGTAGCGGTCCACCTCGATCATCGCCCGCAGGCCCCGGACCTGCCCCTCGATCCGCCCCAACCGCCGGACCAGCGGCGCACGCTCCGCCTCGGTTCGGACGAGGTTGACACGTCCATCGACGAATGTGCCGCTTGTCACGGTCCTGCGACCTCGCTGCCTCGTCCGCACTGGCGGCGATCCGCGCCGATGGCCCGGATCGCCGGAAGAGGATGGTGCTCCGGCGGGCCGGAGCACCGTGCCGTCACCCGATCTGCTGGCTTTCCGCCCCGCTGTCGGGACGCGCCGGACCGAGGACCGGCTCCTCACCCATCGGCTGGTTCTGGACCACGCTGAACTGGCCCTTGCCGTCCATGGCGGCGCCCTCCGTCCAGCGGCCGGCCGGGGGCGGCGAGCCGTCCGCAGCGGTCGCGAAGAAGTTGTAGTTAAACTTTTGGTTCTCCTTTTCCTGCGGGAAGGAGTTCGGGATCGGCAGGGTGCCGGCATCGCCGCCCAGTTCCTCGATCACCGCCAGCCATTGCTGCTGGTGCATCGTGTCGCGGGCGATGAGGAAGCTCCACATGTCACGCATGCCGGAATCATTGGTGGCGTTGTACAGGCGGGTCGCCAGGACACGCCCTGTGCTCTCGGCCGCGACGTTGCAGTACATGTCGGCCGCGATGTTGCCGCTCGCGTAGATGTGGCTCATGTCGAACGGCACGCCATCGCAATTGGCCGGAAAAGCCGCCATGCCGGTGGAGAGCAGGTGCCGGTGCAGCATGCCCTCGACCATGTGGCGCGGATTCTCGCCGCCCATGACGGCTCCGACGATGGCGTCGGCCGCGCCGGCCTCCTGGACCTTGGTGGGGGCGTTTTCGAGGTTCATCGCCACCGCGGTCGCCAGCATCTCGATATGGCCCACCTCCTCGGTAGCCGTGTGGAGGAGCATGTCACGGTACTTGGTGGTCGGAGCACGGTTGCCCCAGGCCTGGAAGAAGTACTGGAATGCAACCCGGATCTCGCCCTCGATGCCACCGATCGCCTGCTGGAGCATGCGGGCGTAGATCGGATCGGGGCTCTCGACCTTGACAGGGTACTGCAGGCGCTTGTCGTGAAAATACATGTTGTCTGTCCCTCGCGAGAGGCACGGCACGCTTTTGAGCCCACAGCACGATCGGCCGCCGGGTCCGTACTCCCTGGGAGCATCGGACCTCGCACTCTGACCAACCCGGCTTCAGGAGATCGGTTCAGTCGACGGACGCATTTGGAACGATTTGAGCGATCGAAATTCGATTTTCCTGATCGAAATCAAGATTTGAAGGTCAGCTCGAAGAGATATTTTACGTCCCGGCGACGGAAAAATCCTCACCCACATAGATTTATACGCATGAACCTATGTTAGCATCGCGTTCGCGCGTGGTGCATGAGACCGAAATAGCTTGACCGATGGCCCAATGAGGCCGCCAGCCGGTCCTGCGTCGCTCGACGGAGGGGCTGTCACATACCGGCAGGCTGAAGTGCGGAGGCCTGTGGAACGAGCAAGCCGCCGTCCGTCCTCGACAAATCCGCGACGGCAATCGCGGCGCGATTACACAATTCAATTGTACGAACATCTAATGTTCGCTTGTGAACACTTTGCCAAATGTGCAATACGATGTTGGTCCAATTATATTCTGCCGACTTGAACAGGGAGATGCGTCGATCGCGCGCACATCAAGATCGAAAATCCAGGTCGCCGCATCGCCAACGGCTTGGAGTGCTTCCCATGTACGCTGCCCAGATCGCCGACTTGGCCCAGCTTCTCACGACGGCTCCTGAAACACCCGAGGGGTTCGCCAGAAGGTTCGGCCTGCCTGTGCGAGAGCGGGACATTCCCAAGCAGCACGATCTGCTCCTGCCCGGCGCGAAACCGAATGTCGCTCACCTGCTGCTCGCCGGCCATGCCTGCCGCAGCCGCATGCTGAGGGACGGGCGCCGACAGATCACCGCCATCCTGATCCCGGGCGATATCTGCGACCCGGAAGCGATCCTGGCGCACCGCACTGAGTACACGGTCAATACGCTCACCCGATGCACCGTGGGTGAGATCCCCCTCGCGCAGATCGCCACGCTGGATCACCACGATCTGACCGCCAACCTCGGCCATCGCCTGCGCCGCGAGGCGGCCATCGCCCGGGAATGGATCGTCAGTCTCGGGCGACGCGTCGGAATCGAGCGGATGGCGCATCTGCTGTGCGAGTTGCGCTGGCGGCTGTCGGCGGTGGGCCTCGCCCCCCAGGACAGCTTCGAGATGCGGATCACGCAGAGCGACTTCGCCGACGCCCTGGGATTGACCGCGGTCCACGTCAACCGGGTGCTCAAGGGGCTGCGCGACAGCCGGCTGATCCACCTGCATGGCGGCCGGCTGACGGTCCTCGATCGCCCGCGCCTGGAAAAGTTGGCGCAGTTCGACCCGACCTATCTGGAGAACTGGGCCAATCCCGCCTGATGTGCCGGGGACGGGCTTTGCATCCCGGCCGGGCGGGGCCGGACGGTTGCGCCGCCGTCGAGCCAGGAAAGGGTCCCACCCCGCGCGAACCGGATGAGGCCAAGTCGGGTCCCGGGCAGTTTCCCGCCGGCCACGGCGTGATCGGCGGTGCGCGACGCGCGACCCAGTCGACCCCAAGCGAAACGCGAGCGGGCCCGATCAGGCCGCGCATGCGCGCGGCAATCCGCTCTCACATGAGGCAGACTCGGCTGATATCCGGGCGCTGCACGGATCCCGGCGGGGATCCAGATCACAGCAATCCGGTCCGGCGGGCCAGCATCACGCAGAGGGCTAGGCAGGCCGCCACCGTCACGACCAGCATGGCGACATTCGTCCAGAACCGGACCGGCCGGCTGGAGCCGTCGATCCCGCTGGCGCGGAGCCGAACCCAGGGCACGTAGAGATAAAGCGCGATCAGCGTGAGGATCAGGAACGCGAAGGTCGGCAATCGACCGCTGACGAGCGCTGCCCCCGCCAGGACGGCCCAGCCGAGAACCAAGCTCACCATCGCGAACAGGGCGGTCGAATTCACGGGCCTCTGAGTCCTTTCAGGGGATGGATGCGGCAGGGCGCGGGATGCCGAGAGACCGTCACGGAACCCGCATCATCCCGGACACGCGATCGTGCGCCCGCGGGCGCTGCGCCAGTCCGCCCGCATGGTCTCTGTGATGAGACAGGTATTCTGCATGTTGCTATGGCGAGAGTGTGTATTCCGGCCGCGACCGTCAAGGTGCCCGTTGGGTTACCCCGGGCGCGATCCTGGATCGACGCGGCGCTGGGCGCACGCCCGCGTCACGATATAACCGAGGCCTTGAGACCGATCCGCGCCCCGCACAGGGGTGAGGTCAGTCGTGCCCCTGGCACCGGAACAGGATGACCGTGAAACGGACGCTGCACCTCTCATGCCTCGCCGCAGCCGCGGCGCTCTCCCTGACGGCGGCACAGGCGGACTGGCAGGGGCCGGAGGCGCAACCGCTCTTCGTCAACGAAGCCAATTCGAGCGGATACAACTACGCCCCGAGCATCATCACCGACGGCCAGACGACCGACATCTGGTGGTGCGGCCAGGGCAAGACCGACGTGATCTTCCACCGGACCTACACCGCGCAGGCAGGCTTCTCGCCGGCACAGGTCGTGTTCCAGCCCACGCCCGGATCCTGGAATCACCAGTATGTCTGCGATCCGAGTGTCATCAAGGGCACGTTCCACAACCCCGCGGACGGTCGGCCCTATGCCTACGCCATGTACTACTCCGGTGCCGACAACCTGCCGGGCCATAACAACCATACGGGTCTGGCCTTCTCCAACGACAAGATAACCTGGATCGACTATCCCGAACCGGTCATCGCCCCGCTCAACCCGGCCGTCGCGCAGGGCAATTACGGCGCCGGGCAGCCCGCGACCGTCAACCTCGACGGCCGCTCCAGCCTGCTCGTCTTCACCACCGATCTGACCGGTCCGCAGGGCGTGGCGGGGTTCGGCGATCTCTACGTGCGCCGGACGGCGGATGCCGTGCATTTCGAGCCGCCGGTGCGGGTTCCCAACCGGACCCGCGACGGCTCGACCATCAATCCGAATTCCGACTTCAGCTACGACTCGTCCTCAGGCGACGTCTACGTGATCACGGGCCTGCCGGGGCGCAATTGTCAGCAGGTCACCTGCAAGGATCCGACCCGCAATCCTGACCGGGAGACCTTCCAGATGGGTCTCTACCGGATGCCGCTGAAAGCCCTGCTGGGCGGCACGCCCGCGCAATGGACCCCTGTCGGCTTCCTCAACACCGACGTGACAGGGTTCTACCTCAATCACAGCCCCGGCTTTCAGCGCGATCCCTTCGGCAGCCTCACGCCCTTCCTGCCGACCGTCACGGTCTACTTCTCCGGGGGCGATCCCTACCCGGGCACCTGGCGGATCGCCGTGGCGACCGAGCGGCCCGCCGCCAACCATGCGCCCCTGAAGCGGGCGCTAGGGCCCGGCGGCCATTGGATGACGACCGGCTACATCCCCAGGGGTTACGGGCCGGAATCCGCGCTCGGAACGGTGTTCCTCGTCCCGCAGCCGGGGACCGCCAAGCTGATGAGCTGCATGGCGGGCGCGAGCCAGTTCCTCAGCCGCGACCCGCTCTGCGAGGGGCGGACCCCGCTGGGGCAGACCGGCTACCTCTACGAAGCGCCCCACCCTGGCAGCCACCCGATCTTCCGCTGCCTCGCCGGTGGGCGGGATCACTTCGCGTCGACCGACGCAAAGTGCGAGGGGCAGGCGACCGAGGGCCTGCTCGGCTATGCCCTCGACTGAGGCCGGCGCAGGCCCGGCATCGGTGCCCGTCAGCGCCGGAGGATGAGCCGGTGCGGCGTTGCGCCCGGGAACAGTGCGGAGCGCGTCGCCTTTCTGACGGTGACGTCGGCGGACGCCGAAAACCTGTCCCGGAGATGCCCCTGATGCTGACTTTCTCACGTGGCGCGGCGGCCCTCGTCGCTTGTCTCGCCGCGGGTCCGGCCTTCGCGCAGGGCAAGCCCCTTCCGCCCCCGTCGAGCGACGTGACGCCGCCGGTGGAACTCAACGTCAGCATGAAGGACGGCAAGCCGGTCTGCGATCCGGCCGAACTTCGCCTGCCGGCCAACACGAACGTCGTGCTCCACATCAAGAGCACCGCCGATGCCCCCGTGATCCTCACCGCGCCCGGCCAGTTCGAGAACGGCCTGATCCAGCATTCGGACGGCGATCTCGTCCACGTGGAGAGCGAGAAGGGCTATACGATCAAGCAGAACGGCCAGGGCACCCTGCGGCTGCGGACCATGAAGGCTGGCCAGGAAGAGTATGCCTGCACCAGCAGCCGCAACCAGAGCGCGCCCTTCAAGGGCAAGCTGATCCTGGTGCCGCCAGCCAATTGAGGCCCTGAACGTTCCATGAGCGGCGCATCCGGCGAGACCCTCAGGATTTTCTACGACGGGGATTGTCCGCTCTGTCGCGCCGAGATCGGCCATTACCGGGCCTGCGCCGGCGCCGACCGGCTGACTTTCGTCGATGTCGGATGCTCTCGGCCCGCGCCGGCGCTCGGACCCGGCCTCACCCGCGCCGCCGCCCTGCGACGCTTCCACGTGCGCACTGCGGAGGGCCGGCTGGTCTCGGGCGCGGACGCGTTCGCCCATGTCTGGAGGAACCTGCCGGGCTGGCGCTGGCTCGGCCGCCTGCTCAACCTGCGCATCTTCGGCGTCCGCCCGGTGCTGGCGATCGCCGAGATCGCCTACCGTTTGTCCCTGCCGCTGCGACCGCGTCTGGCGCGGTGGATCGCCCGGCGGTCCTGATGCGCTGCGGATGACGACGCGCTGCATCCATTATGTCGGGTTCCGCGACGACCGCTACTGGAACGCCTTCCGGATCTTCGGCGGCCCCCGGGTCATCCATCGCCGCTGGGACTTCTACGCCACCCGCGATGTCGGTCCCGACGATGTCGTGATCTTCGCCGAAGGCGACGACACGCAACCCCTTGCCGACCGGAATGCCACCGACATCGACGAGCGTTGGCTCTGAGGTCTGTCCCGCACGGCGGGGGCGAAGACCGGTGCTTCTGTTGGCGATCCGAACGTTCCGACGCTGGTTGTCCTGGTTGACCATGGGGACGGACCGCCGGCTCGCGGGATGGAAGCTCAGCGTAATGGCGTTCGACTGGTGTTGTGGGTGTAATGTTCCGTCGATCCTGTTGGATGGAGCATCTGTTTAACCAGCCATTAACTACCATGCGTGCTGGTTCGCTCCAGTCCCTGGAGCCTGTTCCATGCTCTCAACAAGTCTCCTCGTCGTCATCAGCGCGGCGCTCAGCGCGGCCGCCGCGGGGGCCGTCAGCGATCCGAACGCGCGCAGCCGATAGCCGCGTTCTCGCGGGCGTGTCGCCGGCCGGCGACAGGTCCGGGAACGCATTGGCCGGACCCGTGACAGACTTCGAACGGGCACAGTGCGGCGGCACCCCGATCGGAAGATCCGTGATCGCCGATCCCGTGAATGTTCACCGCAATCCGTACCCTCGTCCTCGATCACCGGGAAGGCAGCGCGGTGCTCGCCTCACCGGACCGTTTCCTGATCGTCGCCTACGCTGTGGCGACCCTCCTGGCCTGATCCGGCTGCCGCTTCGGTGCAGCCGTTGGCCCTCACACCAGGCGATGCGATCCGGCCTCTGGCCTAGCGCCTGACCGTCCCGACCCGCCGATGGTCCACGCATCCCGCTCGTCCGTCGACGCGGGCCGTGACGCGGAGCCTCCTGGAATCCCCCGCGGCCCGGGCTCGCCGCGTCGCCTTTGCGGACGTCCGAAAATGGCGCATCGTCCTGCGCATGCGCGCAAGATCCGGCCCGAACGAGCCGGCGCGCGCCGGAGGAACGCCCATGGTGACGCGACGAGGCTTCGTGAGTTGTGCGCTCTGCGCGGTGGCGGGCGGCTTCGCGGCCGTCGCGACCGACGCGCAGGCGCAGCCGGCCGGTCAGACCACCGGTGTCACGCGGAAAATCCTCAGCACGGAGGCGTTGCCGGGGGGACAGTATGTCGTGGTGCAGGTCGCCGCCGAGATCGCGCCGGGGGCCATCGTCGCGCGCCACACGCATCCGGGCATCGAATCCTCGGTCATCCTGGCGGGCGAGGCCGAGTTGCTCGTGGACGGCCAGCCGAACCGGACCCTGCGGGCCGGCGACAGCTTTCAGGTCCCGGCGGTCACCCCGCACAGCCTGCGCAACGGCTCCGGTGCCACGCGGGTGGCGGGGACCTACACGGTCGAGAAGGATAAGCCGCTCGCCTCGCCGGCCTGAGTCGGCTCCCGCCAGAGGGCGGTCAGGTGCCGAGACCGGAGGTCGGGCGCTGCGGCGGGAGCGGGGGTCGCGCGATGCGGGACCGGGGCGGCGTCGGTGCGGGCGCGCCCTGAGCAGGCTCCGCAGATCCACCCGGCGCAGCCGCCGAGACCGTCGGTCCGGGCGCCGCGGATTGCGCGGGCCTGCCGCCACCGCGCGGGGCTGCGGCGCCGGTGGGCGGCGCGCAGGTCTCACCGCAATTGCCGACCACCGCCTCGTAAGTCTTGCCGGCGATCGCCGCCGAGACGATGCAGCGCGGCGGATGATAGACCAGTTCGTACTGGAACTTACCCTGATCGTCGGATTCGGTGCGGAACTGGCCGTCCAGTTCCACCGGCATGTGCGGCTGATCGGTGGTGCCGATGACGTAGAGCCGACCGGTCGCGATCGACGCGATCGTGATGTCGGAGGCTGCCCAGGCGGATCCTGACGTTAGCAGCGCCGCTGCTCCCGCAGCGGCGATCGAGATCAAACGAGCCAACCGGCCAACCTCCTGACGCGCTTCCAAACCGGACGCCGCACGGTCCCAGCTCCGAGCGGCGGCCAGCCGCGTCGCACTGTCCCCGGCGCGTAAAGTGATGCCGTTCCTGTCGAACACCGCAACGAAGATCCGGCTGGCTTTGCTCCCTCGGAAATCACCTGTCCGACGGAGAGGATGCGCGCTCGCAAGGCGCTCCGATTGCACGGATCGCCTCCGCAACGATTGCGCCGGCTTGGTTGCGCGGTCCATTCAGGATCGCTTGAAGGCGCTCAGGGCCTGCGTCAGATGCACGACGACGTCGTGGCTCCGCGGCGGCAGTTCCTCGGTCGCGGGCGCCTCGGCCCCCTCCAGGCGACGGGCGACCTCCATCACGACGTGCTCGACCGACGGCGGCCACGGCACCCCGTGATCCAGGAGCATCCGGGCCGCCCGGACGAGCATTCTGAACTGCTCGGGCGGGATCGATGTCCCCGCCGCATGCTGATCGAGGATGCGATCGGCAATCGCCGCCGCCAGCCCGGCGACTTCAGCCATCTTGTCTGGCTCATCGCCGGGACCTGTCATGCGTGTGGGACCTTCGTCTCTGACACCCCGTCCGGCTCCGGCTCGACCGATCTCTGTGCCGCCAGTCCGATGATCGAGGCGCGCCGCGGGCGGCCGGACCTTTCGCGGATACAGGAGTGGCCAACCCAGACAAGCCGCCGCAGGGATGCGGCTTTACGGGACATGACCTCCGCAATGGTCCCCTGTTCAATAAGCAGGCCCCGCGAAAGAGTTCAAGCTTCCGTCGCTTGTGCGCTGGCGCGGCCTTTCGATCCCGCATCGCTCAGTGCCGCGTTCGGAGCCCTCCCACGCACCGGCGCCATCAGGCAGGGGCCGACATGGCAGGCCGGGCGTCCACGCCGGCCCCCAGACAGAGGGGGGGAGATGACCGAGGGGCCGGCGTGGCGGTCGGGTAAACAACCCGACGGCATACGGAAGCAAGAATTATGCATTCGCACCCCCGACGCGCGCAGTTCGCCAGGGCGGTGATGACGGAAGACGCTCCCCGCGCATCGCGCGAGCTCACACATCGACTGCGCGCGTCTCGTTCGATCGGTGTGGCGATCCCACGTTGCCGCGCCGTTCCCGGACCGGGGGGACGGCGCGGAACCGTTCATCACCTGTCCGATGGTGACGTGTGAATGCCCCGGGCCTGCGGACCGCGGGGCAATGACCGGCCGCTCACTGCCGGGCGAAATCGCCGACTCTCAATCCGGCTTGGCGAACCGGCACTTGCCCCGGAGCGACCAGGGGCCCGCCAGTCCGAACTCGGCGCAGAACGCGTCGACGGCCCGGGTCACGCCGGGGAAGCGCCCGCCGAGGCGGTCGTAATCGTCGGCGATGAACAGGCCCCCGGGGCGCAGCACCGGCCACCACGCCCGCAGGTCGGCCGCCACCGAAGCCTCCTCGTGGCCGGCATCGAGATGGATGACGTCGGCGTGCAAGCCGCGCAGGCGCATCAATTCGGCGGCGTTCACAGAGTCGAGGGGCAGCGGCACCACCCGGTCGGCAATGCCCTCGCGCAGGACGTTCCCCAGGAAGGTCCGGTAGAGGCTCGGAAAGCCGTGCTCCGTGGCGAGTTCCGCGAACAGGCTCTCATCGGCCCAATGGTCGACGGCCCCGAGCCACGTATCCACCGCGACCACCGTGCCGGCGATACCGTGCTCCGCCAGGGTGCGCGCGAGGTACAGGGTGCTCGCCCCCTTCCAGGTCCCGATCTCGACGATCACGGCCGGGCGGAGATCGATGACCGCCTCCTCGAGATAGGGGTGGATGCTGCGCCAGCCCTGAAGATCGAGGGGACGCAGATCCCCCGGGGGGTCCGCGAACGGGTCGCGACCGTGCCACAGGGCGGCGATGAGGTCCTGTCGGGTCATGTCTCGGCTCGGGGTCTGTGGCGCGGGGAAGCGCGGCTGCGTCAGCCGTGCGGGCTTCATGGGGTTGGCGGGCTGTGCGGGGCGTCTCAGCAGGCCGGCGCGGCCGCGGCGCGGGCCTGGGCGTAGAGCGCCTCGCAGCGGTCGAGCCAGTGCGCGTGGGTGAAGTGGCGCAGGACGCGCGCATTCGGGACCGGCCGCGGGATCCGGAGCGCCGTGCCGATGGCGTGGGCCAGGTCCGCCGCGTCGCCGGGCGCGGCGAGGGATCCGGCCTCGCCTATCACCTCCGCGACGGCGCCCCGGGCGAACCCGGCGACCGGCACGCCGCAGGCCATCGCCTCCACGGCCGCCAGCCCGAATGGCTCGTCCCAGCACGGGGTGGCCAGGAACACGGAGGCACGGCCGACCTCCGCGGCCAGGGCCGCGCCGCTGAGCTGACCGCCGTAGCGGATTGCTCCACCGAGCTGGGGCGCAACCTGCGTCGCCCAGTAACCGGGCTCCTCGATCGGGCCGAACAGGGTGAGCGGCAGCCCGGCCCGGCGCGCGGCCGCGATCGCGTGATGCGCGCCCTTGTCGGGCGTGATCCGCGCGCACCAGACGGCGCTGCCGTCGCCCCGTGATTGGTAGGGCCAGGCGGCGGGATCGATGCCGTTGTGGAGCACCGAGGCCTCCGGCGGCGCCCCGTCCGGCCACCATCCATCGAGCTGCGCCCGGGACGTTGCGGTGATCCGGTGTCCCGGGGCGGGACTCGCCTGCACGAACCAGCGCAGGGCGTCGTAGGGCGGTACGTGCAGCGATGTGACGGTGGGGATCGCGGCCAAGCGCCGTTTCTCCAGGGGCAGGCGGCTCAGGCTGTTGTTGTGGAGCACATCGAAACCTCCGGCTCCGATCCGGTCGCAGGCGGCGGCGTAACCGTCGTCGAGATGGGCCTTGAGGCCCGCATCGCCCCGGTGCTCCAGGCCGGCGTGGCTGCGCTCGTGATGGACCGGGATCACAGGATCCAGGGCGAAGCGCGGGTCGCTGTCGCCGGAGGCGAACAGCGTGACCGCATGGCCCCGGGCGGCGAGGCCGTCGGCGAGGGTCCAGGTGTAGGCTTCGAGGCCGCCCGCGAAGGGCGGGGCGATCGGGTGGCGCAGATGGGCGAGGAGGGCGATCCTCACACCGTCACCGGCGCGGGCTCGCCCGCCCGGGCCTCGATGGCACGAATGACCGAGGCGGAGTTCGTATACGGCTGATGGCTCTGCTGGCCGGTGAGAGCGAGATCGGCGGCGTCGGGCCGGCGCAGGATGCGGATCGGACGGTCGGGCGTGTCGTCGATCAGGCCCATCACCTTGAAGGCGTAGAGCCAGTGGCCCATCGTGCGGTAGCCCCATTTGGCCTCGAACAGTTCGGCGTTGCGCACCACGCTGTCGAGGTGATGGACAGGCGGCATGTGGTGCGGGTGGTACTGGTGATAGGCGCGCGCGCCCTTCATCCAGGCGATCGGGATCCCGCTCTGATCGAGGATCTTGCCGAAGTCTGTGTCCTCGCCGCCGTAGCCGGTGTAGCGCTCGTCGAAGCCGCCGGTCGCCAGGAAGGTGGCCCGCCGGATCGCGAAGTTGAGCGACCAGAAGCAACGGTAATCGGTGCAGATCTCGATGCCGGAGGCCGGGGGCCCCCGGCGGTCGGAATGCCGCTCCGCCACGGCCTCCAAGCCGTCATAGTCCCAGGCGCCCGATGTGGCGCGCTCGGGCAGGTGCAGCACCTCGCCCATCAGCAGCCCGTCGAGTTCGCGCAAGCCCCGGGCGTAGTCGGCGACGAGGTCGGGGGCCGGGATGCAATCGACGTCGAGGAAGACCACGGCGTCGCTGTCAACCGCCGCCACGCCGCGGTTGCGCGCCGCCGCCAGTGGTAGCTCGCGGCCCCCCACGAGGATCTGGTGCACCGGGAAGCCGACCTCGGGCAGGTCGTAGGGCGTGTCCTGCATCACCGCGACGATGAAGGCGGCGGGGGCCTGCGTCTGGCGTTCCAGGCCGCGGAGCACGTTGCGCAGATGCGCCGGCCGGCCCTTCGCGAGGGTCACGACGGAGACGGTGGACATGCGGCGATCGGGCTCCGGTTGGGGCGAAGGGAGGGCGGGGGTCACTCGGCGGCGAGGCCCGGGAGCGCGGCGGGTTCGGCCCCGGCGGATCCGTGGTCCCAGAGGGCGTCCGTCAGCCCTTCGAGCCAGCCGGCGGCCCGGGCGGCTGCGTCGGGGGTATAGAGGCTCCGCAGGGCGGTGCCGTCGAGGGCGCGGGCGCGGGCGAGCAGATCCCGCCAGCCCTGGAGATCCCCCGGCCAGGCGGGGGCCTGCACGGCGGCGCCGAGGCGGACCAGGGCCTCGGCCTTGCGGGTCTGCTCGGCGAAGTAGCGCCATTCCGGCATGACGATCAGACGGCCGCCGACCCGGGCGACCTCGTGGACCGTGTTGTCGCCCGCCGAGGCGATCACGATGTCGGCGGCGGCGAGGTAGTCGGTGACCGACGAGACCCAGCCGAGCTCGCGCAGATTCGAGAAGTCGGTCTCGTGACCCTCGCGGTGGGTCGGCCCGAGGGTCAGCCACAGGGCGTCGGGTTCGGCGCGGGCCGCGACCGTGAGCGGCGCGTAGGGCGTGCCGCTGCCGCCGCCACCGGTCACCGCCACGATGATCCCCCGGTCGGGATCCAGGCCCAGCCTGGCGCGGGCCTCCGCGCGCTCCGGCACCCGGTCGACGCTGGTGCACAGGCCGCCGCTGTAGAAGGTCCTGGCACGCAGGCGCGCGGGATAATCGTCCTGCTCCAGGCGTTCGTCGAAGGGGGCGAGCATCCCGACGCAGGCCTCGTAGGCGCCGACATGGCCGATATCGGAGCGGTCGCCATGCATGCGGATCTGCACGGCGGGCACGCTGGCGATGCGGGACAGAAGCGCGATCTCGGCCGAGACGTCGACCACGAACAGCCCGACATCGCGGCTGTCCAAGTGGTCGAGGATGGTCCGCATGGTCCGACGCATCTCGGTCAGGCCGAGGGGCACGCAGTGCATCACCTGCGGCGTCGGCTCGGCGTAGAGGCGTGCGGTGGGAACGGTGGCGCCGATCATGTTGGGCAGCGCCACGATCTCGATGTCGCGGCTGAACCCGTCGAACAGGCGCGGATCGGCGGTGAGCACCGAGACGGGCCGGTCGCGGGCGAATTCGGCAGCCACCGCCATCGTGCGGTTGGCGTGGCCGCGTCCCTGGTGATGGACGAAGAACGCGATCGGCTTCTTCATGGCGTTGGGTTCGGGCTCGATCTCAGGAGAACAGGGCGTCGGGCCGCAGGGCGGCGGCGATCTCGGATGCGGTCGGCGGGCGGATCAGGCGGATCGCGGGGGCGTCGGCGTGCCAGTCGATCAGGCCGGCCGCGCGGAACTGATCGAGCCAGTAGGTCATGCACCAACGCCCGTGCCGCGCCCGGAAGCGCCTCGCATTGGCGAGGATCGGCGCGAAATGCTGCAGGGGCGGCACGTGGACCGGGTGGTGCTGGTGGTAGGCGCGGGCGCCCGCCACCCAGAAGACCGGCAGCCCGGAGGCGGCGAGCCGGGCGGCGAGGTCGGTCTCCTCGCCGCCGTAGCCCACGAAGGCCTCGTCCATGCCGCCGACGGCACGCCAGGACGCGGCCGGCAGCGCGAAGGACAGGCCCCAGAGCTGGCCCGCATCGGGCTCCGGCCGCAGGCCGGCTTCCGGCAGGACGGGCCGGGCCGGATGGATCTGCCCGAGGCGATCGAGCATCGCCGGGTCGCGCTCGTTCGCGACCGCCCCCGGCGGCAGGTAGAGGACCTCGCCGAGGAACAGGCCCCGGGTCGTCGCGGCGGCCTGCACGTAGGCCGCCACCAGCCCGGGCGACGGGATGCAGTCCACGTCGAGGAAGACGAGGAGATCCGCGCTGGCCGCCTCGGCGGCCCGGTTGCGTGCGGCTGCGAGCGGCATCGGCTCGCCCGGCACGTGGAGGTGGCGGACCGGACAGCCGGGATCCGGCAGGTCCGGCGCACGATCCGGCTGCATCCAGGCGATGATCAGTTCGCGTGGTGGCAGGGTCTGACGGGCGAGCCCGTGCATCAGGTTGCGCAGGCGGTCCGCCCGGCCGCGGACCAGGGTCAGGACGCTCGGGCCCGGCGCTCCACCGGGATCAGCCGACATCGGCCAGCATTCGGCGGAAGTGCGAGACCCCCTCGATGATCCCCCGGGCATGGGTCCGGCGGGCCACGTAGGAATGCTGAAGGGCGGCGTTGCTCGCCAGATCGTCGGAGTAGTTGGCGACGATGATCGCCTGCACCCGGGCGCCCAGCATCTCGATGTCGTTGCCGGAATCGCCCGCCACGAACACCGCATGCTCCGGCAGGGCGTAGAGGGCCCGAACGTGATCGACCGCGGTGCCCTTCGAGGCCGCCGCCGGCAGGACGTCGAGGTAGCGGCCGTGGCTGTGGATCACGCGGGCGGCGAGTCCGGCCTGGGCCAAGCACGCGCGGACGGACCGGGCGACGGCAGCGTCGGCGAAGTAGCTCAGCTTCAGGGCACGCTGCTCCAGCGGACCCTGGGGTACGAGCCCGGCGAGCCCGGCCAGGGTCGCCTGCACCGCGGCCCGGTCCCAGCCGGTGGCGATGATCCGGCTCCAGGCGGTGTCCGCCGTGTAGGTCACGCCGTTGGTGTCGAGATGGTAGATCTCGGAGCCGACCGAGGTGATCATCACCTGGGGCCTGGGGCTGTCCTGCTGCTCCAGCACCGCCATGGCGCTGTGGAAGGACCGGCCGGTGGCGACGCCGAACGCCAGCCCCGCCTGCCGGCTGCGCCACCGGCGGAAAATGCCCATCGCCGCATCGCAGCCGACCAGCGTGTTGTCGATGTCGCAGACGAGCAATTGCCGGGGCGCCGGGGCGGGCGGTTCCGCGTCCAGCAGCGCGCGCAGCAGGACGTGATAGCGCGCGGCGTGCCGGTCCCAGTCATAGGCCGCCGCCGCCCGGGCGCCCCCGGCCACGCAGCGGGCGTAGAGGGCCGGATCGCCCAGGATCCGCAGGCAGGCCTCGGCGATCGCTTCCGGCACGCGGGGATCGACCAGGAGGCCGTTGCCGCAGGTCTCGACGATGTCGTTGGGGCCGCCGCTGTCGGTGGCGACCAGCGGCAGTCCGGCGGCCGAGGCCTCCAGCAGCGTCAGGCCGAAGGGTTCGTTGAGAGCCGGGTTGACGAACAGGCCGCCCCGGGCCCGGGCATGGGCGTAGATCGCCGGCACGTCCTCCGGACGGTGCGTCTTCGGGTAGGCGACGCGCCCGTAGAGGTCGTAGCGGTCGATCAGGACGAGGAGGTCGCGCATGGTCGCCGCCATGTCGCCGTCGAGGGTGTCGATGTCGTCGCGGGTGCCGGCGACGATCACGAGATTGGCGCAGGCCTGGAGCGCGCGGTTCTCGCCATAGGCACGCACCAGCGCGGCGAGGTTCTTGCGCGCCACCGGACGGGCAAGCGCCAGGATCGCCGGCCTGTCCGGATCGTCCAGGAAGCGGTCGATCGCGGCGTCGACCCGGGGATGGCGGTGGGCGGCGGCGAAGCGGGCGAGGTCGCTGCCCGGGGGCAGGACGCGGACGCGGCCGGGATCGTAGGCGGCGTAGCCGGCATATTGCACCTCAGCCTCGTCCCGCGATGAGGCGATGACGAGATGGGCCCGCGCGAGGGCCTCCTCCTCGGCGGCGATCCGGTGGGCGAGATCGGGGCGGATAGGGGAGGCGCCCAGCATCCGCGCCTTGACCCGACCGAGCGAATGGGCCGTGAACACGAACGGGATGCCGAGGCGATCCTCCACCAGGGCCGCTACCGTCGCCGCATCCGCGTAATGCGCGTGGATCACATCCGGCGCCCGATCCTGCGCGGCGATCCAGGCAATGAGATTCTCGGCAAAGGACGCGACTTCGGCGTGCATTGCCTCCTTAACGCGATAATCCGCAGACGCGCTCGCGAGCCGCACGAGCGTGACCTTGTCGGCGATCGGCTCTTCGGGCACGGCGTAGGCGGCGCCGAGGGGGCCGTGGAACAGGCGGGTCGCCACCACGATCCGCTTGACGTCGCGGTCCTGCGCCGAGGCCGCGACCAGATCGAGCAGATAGCGGATATGGCCGCCGGTATCGGCCGTGAGCCCATAGACGACGCCGTCGCCGCGCAGGCAGCCCTGCAGGGCGATATGCAGAACAAACATCAGGCGCAGGCTACGGACGTCGAGCGCCTGCGGGATCTTAACTTATATAAATCCCTTGCCGCCCCTCGGCTTAACATATGTAAAGAGGCTATCGTGCTCCGCGTTGCCCAGGTCGCGCCGAACATTTTTCCCGTCCCCCCGGATCATCATGGTGGCACCGAGCGGGTTGTGCACGATCTCAGCACGGCGCTGCGAAGCTTGGGCGTGGAATTAACATTGTTTGCTCCCGCGGACAGTGCGACAGACTTGCCGCGCATCGGCGATTACCCGAGTCTCGCGGCTCTGGAGCGGCAATACGGGCGCGTCGCACCCGGGGTGCCAGCCGCCCTGGACGCCCTGCAGTTGGAGGCCCTGCGGCGGCGGCTCGACGATTTCGACATCGTGCATTGCCACGGTGAATTCGCCCATGCAGCGCTGCTCGGCACGCGTCGCCGACACAGCCTGACCACCATCCACTGGCGGGTCGACGAGCTCGACCGGGCTTTGTTTTTTCGGGGTTTTCCGGACCTGCCGGTCGCAGCGATCTCGGCCGCGCAGGCTTCCGGCATCCCGGAGGCCAACCGCGCCGGCATCGTGCATCACGGCATCGACCGGGCGCGCTACGCGTACCGTGCCGTGCCGGACGACCATGTGGCGTTCGTGGGCCGCATGACCGACCAGAAGCGGCCTGACGTGGCAATCCGCGTTGCCCGCGCCGCCGGCTTGCCGATCCGGCTCGGCGGCACGATCGATGTCGGCAATCCGGATTACTTCGATCAGCGGGTGCGTCCGCTACTCGGCACCGATGCGACCTATCTCGGCCCCGTCGACGATGCCCGGAAGGGCGAGCTCCTGGGCGGCGCCCGGGCGCTCCTGTTCCCGATCGACTGGCCCGAGCCCTTCGGGCTCGTGATGATCGAGGCGATGGCCTGCGGCACCCCGGTGATCGCGTGGGATCGCGGCTCGGTCCCCGAGATCGTCGAGGACGGTGTGACGGGCTTCATCGTCTGCACCGAGGCGGAGGCCGTCGCGGCCCTGGCCCGGATCGGCCGGCTCGATCGCGCTGGAATCCGCCGCCGGTTCGAGGAACGCTTCACCGCCGAGCGCATGGCCCGGGACTATATCGCGCTCTACCAGCGCCTGCTTGCCGCCTGATGCGCACCGCACTCCTGGCCTGGGATTACCCGCCATCGCCGAGCGGGCTCTCGACCGCGGCCCGCGAGATCGCCGAGAGCCTCGCCGAAGCGGGCGCGGAGGTCACGGTCTTCACCCTGGACCGGACCGGACACGAACGGATCGACGGCGTCGCCGTGTCGGGTCTCGCCCTGCCGCCCGGCAGACCCCTGGCACGCCTGCGCCTCTGGGGATCGGCCGGACATCTGGCTGCGCCGCTGGCATTCCGGCGCGCCGTACGTGCCGCCCATGCCGCGGCGCCCTTCGACGTGCTCGAATCGACGAACTGGTACGCGCCGGCCGCCCTGCTCGCCGGCTTCCGCGACCTGCCCCTGGTGACGCGCAGCTCGACGCCGGCCACCTTCACCCGCGACCCGGCCGACAGCCCGCGGAACAGCCTCGACGGCTGGACGGCCGACCGCCTGGAACGCAGGCAGGTCCGGGCGAGCGCTGGCCTCATCGCCAACACCGCCGCCCACGGCGACGTGGTCGCCCGGACCTACGGACTCACCGGCCGGCAGCCCGCTGCGGTGATCGGGCTCAGCCTCCCACCCGCGCTCGCCGCGGCGGCCCGCGGCGCCGCCTACCCGGAGGCCGCGGAACCGGTGCGCCTGCTCTTCGTCGGGCGGGCGGAGGCACGCAAGGGGTTCGACGCGCTCCTCGCCGCAATCGTGCTCCTCGCCGCGGAGCGGGCAGCGGGGTACCTGCCGCCCTTCGAGCTCGACCTCGTCGGCGTACCGCCGGGCGATCTGCCACCCGATCTGCCGGACGCCGCCCGGCGGCACATCCGCGCCCGCGGCCGGATCGACGGCCCGGGCCTGTCGGCGGCCTATGCCGAGGCCCACGCGGTGCTGGCGCCCTCACGCTACGAGAGCTTCGGCCTCGTCTATCAGGAAGCCCTGGCCTATGGCCGCCCGGTCGTCGCCTGCGCGGAGGATGCGAGCGCCCGCGCCTTCGTGGGCGCCGCCGGCGCCGGCCCCCTGGCCGCGGCCGCCACCGGGCCGGCCCTGGCTGACGCCCTGCGTCCGCTCCTCACCGATCCGGAGCTGCGCCGCGGGTACCGCGCCCGCGCCCTTGCGGCCTCCGGCCGCTTCGACCGAGTGAGCCTCGGGCACGAGACCCTGGCGCTCTACCGACGGGCGATCGCCGCGGCGCGGAGCGCCTGACCGCGGAGGAACGCACCGGATTCGTCAGTCGGCGTAGGGGCGTAGCAGCGCCATCGCTTCCTCCGGACGCCCCCGACCGGGATCCAGGGCTTCGTAGCGCTGCGACCGCGCCCGGACATGGGCCCCGCTCAGGCTGTGCTCGATGGCTCCATGGAGGGTGATGAAGCTGTCCGGCCATCCGCCATCGAGGACCGGCCGCTCGTGCACGCGGCCGGCGAAGCGCAGGCCCGTGCGGTTCAGCCGGTACTGGACATCCGGGAAAACGTCCGAGAGCACGCCGTCGACCCGGTTGGCCCGGGGGAGGCCGATCGAGACCACGCCCCCGGCCTCCGCAAGGGCGGCCAGGCCCGGCAGCAAGCGGGCGGTCGCCGGACCGAGCGCCTCGTCGGCGTCGAGTTGCAGCACCCAGCCGTGACGGGCGAGGGTCTGGAGGGCGTTGCGCTGCGCGGCAAAATCCCCGTCCAGGGGTCGCGCCGCGATGCGCACCGCGCCCTCCGCGAGGCCGGCGACCGGGCTCGGCACCGGGGCCATCACCGGCCCGTCGAGCAGGATCACGACGTCATCCGTCCAGGCGGCCTGCGCCGGCAGGGCCGCGATCACCCGATCGCGGTCCTCGGGACGGCAGAGCAGGCCCAGCGAGACCCTGCATCCGCCGGTCGCGTCGAGGGCGAACAGGGCCGCCCTGGCCGCCCGGGTGCCGTGGGGGTGCCGGAGATCCGCGTGACCCGCCGCATCGAGGGGACGGGCGCCGAGGCCATGCCGGGTGGCGGCGCAGCGCAGGGTGTAGAGATCGAGCCCGTAGGGTGCCTTCGGATCGGAGGCGAAGACGGGTTCCGACAGGCTGCGGGCGAGGTGAGCCCGGCACGCGCCCGGATCCGCCTCAGCCGCGAGCAGGACCCCGCAGGAGCCGCAGGCAACCGGGAAGGCACGGCGCTGCCCGCCCGGATAGACCAAGTGCCGGCCGCTCGGCGCAAGCATGTCGGCCGCGCAGACGAAACATCGGCGCATGGTCATTCTCCGGCGGAAGCGGCTGGCGGAGGGCTGGCTGCACCGGCCGGGCGCCTTACCTCCGCTGATCCGCGAAACCCCCTGACGCACATGCCCCCCGACGTCGACCCCCTCTCCGCCGGAAGCGCCGGCCTGCCCGCCGAGGGGTCCCTCGCCATCGTGGGCAACGCCCCCGGGATCGGAGCGGCTGGCGCGGCCATCGATGCGGCCGACAGCGTGGTGCGGTTCAACAACGCGGCGGGCTTTGGCGGCGGCGCCGGACGCCGCGTGACGCATCTTGCCCTGGTCAACCGGGGCGGCCAGACGCGGGAATGGCTGGCGAACCCGACCTTCCTGAAGCGCCCGGTCGTCCGCGCGGCACAGGCCTTCATCCTGCCCTTCCCGACCCTGCCGGCGGCGCAGAACGTGCCCGAGCCGATCTGCTGGACGCGCGAAATGTTGGCCCTGCTGCAACCGCTGGGCCGCCCGATCCACCTCCTGTCCGACGCGCTGCATGCACGGGCGCATTCCGGGCTCGCTCCCTGGACGGCGGGGCCGCCGAACCCGAGCACCGGTTTCCTGGTGACGTTGGCGCTGCTGCTCGACCGCGCGGCCCACGCACCGCCGGCACAGGCCTACGGGTTCGGTTTCGCAGGCTGGCCCGGCCATCCCTGGGCGGCCGAGCGGGCTTGGTTCACCGAAGCCGAGTCGGCCGGTCGCCTTCGCGTGCATCCGCCAATTCCGCAGGACCACTGACCTCATGGCCACGCTGATCACGGTGCTGAAGGGCGGCGGGCGCTACGATGCGACCTGGGTCGCGCGTCTCGCGGCCGGGATCCGCCGTCATGCCCCGGCCTTCGAGCGCCTGCTCTGCCTCACGGATCTGCCCGTGTCCGTGCCGGGCGTGGAGACGGTGCCGCTTCGTCACGACTGGCCGATCTGGTGGTCCAAGATGGAGGCGTTCCGCCCCGGTCTCAGCACCGGTCCGACACTCCTGTGCGATCTCGACACCGTCCTGACCGGCCCGGCCGACGCCCTGGCCGAGCCGGGCCTCGCCGCGATGGAGGACTATTTCCACGCGGGCCGCCTCTCCAGCGCGCTGCTGCGCTGGTCCGACGCGGGGCTTGCCGACCTCTACACGACCTTCGCGGCCGATCCGGAGCGCTGGATGAAGCCGGGTTCTTGCGGCCCGGTGCCGAATGCCGTCCACGGCGATCAGGTGGTGATCGACCACCTCCTGCGCCGCAGCGGCCGATCCCCGGCCTTCCTTCAGCGGATCTACCCGGACCTGCTGGACTTTTACGACCCCCGGCGTGCCGCCCACGGCCCGGTGGTGATCTTCATCGGCGCATCGAAACCCGATACGGCGACCGGTCCCGTTCATGCAGCCTGGCTTGGCCGTTGATCAGCCCGGAGCCGCGACCCGCGTCTGAGCCGAGCGGCGACGCAGCCACGATGAACCTGCTCGGAGGGCTCCACGAGGATGCACCGTCGCGAATCGATGAAGCCGGCCCCGAGCAAGGGGATCACCTTTTCGATTTCTCGACAATCAATCGACCCTGCTAAGATTCACCAATTCTTGAAAACATGGTCGATCTTTGAAAATCAAATCAACACGTTCACCGCACCAGCAGACGAAGAAACCACGAAATCAGCATGTTATTCTGACAGACTCGGGCCGACAGGCGTCGTGCCTGCCATCGGGGAGGGTCGGATCGCGGACGAAGGCGCGGGGCATGTCAGCCGACCACGCCCCCTTCCTGACGGATTCTCGACGCGCTCGCCATCGGCCCGTTCCTCGATCGGGCCGTTGATCGCACAGGCGGCGACGGAATCTTTGGTGACGAAGCGTGGGCGGCAGGGCAAGCCGAGGGCGGCCGGCACGGCGTGGATATTGTCGAAGCGGCCGGTGCAGGACACCGGCGCGAGCCATTCGGCCGCGACCACCTGCCAAATGATCCGCGCGCTCCTGGGGATCAGGCCGGGCCTTGGCCTGCGCAGTCGCCCCGTCGAGGCCAAGTTGTCGGGCGCGAAAGCCGGTGTCGTAATGGTCGCGCGCTCACGCTTGAATCCCGAGCGCAGCGGCGCAGCGCGTCGTAGCCGCCTCTCCAGCCAAGTCCTCACAGCGTCTCGAAAATCCGGATCGAGGTCAGCGGCTCGCGCAGTGCCTGCGTTCGCAGCGGGGATCCAGGCAAGAACGTCCCGCCATGGTCCCGAGTTACAGTGCGGCTGTCCGGTGCAGCGCAAACGGACGGTGATCGCTTCTGATCAGATTTCCTCGCGCACGATGTCTCGGCAGACCACGTGCGCCCGGCAGACCTGCTCGAAGGGCTTCGGCTGCACGACAAGGAGGCCGCGAATCCAGCAACCGTTTGCACGACCAAGATCGCCCGTGCGACGAGTTCGCTAGCATCGCGGAGAGACCCCTGACTGCAGGTCTTCCCGAGGCAGGGCCATTCGGAAGGATGCTGTATAAAACCGCTGTGTGAGACGAGCGGTTACCACACCCTGTCGTCAGCCGGACCTGTTCAGATGATCGATGGAAATGGTGCTGCGAGACAGGATTGAACTGTCGACCTCTTCATTACCAATGAAGTGCTCTACCACTGAGCTACCGCAGCCGGTGTCCGGGGCGCCCCCGCAAGGGCGTGTCCGTCCGGTCGAGTGGGGCCATAACGGATCGCCGCCGCGTTGGCAACGCCGCATCCGGAGGTTTTACCAGCGGCAGGCGGTGCGGATCAGGGCGGCCAGCCCCGGCTCGGTGACCGCCTCGGCGGCCTCCGCGGGCGTGAACCAGCGCAGATCCCGCTGATTTTCCTCAGGAAAGTGCTTGAGCTGCTTGCGCACCTTGAGCGGGAAGACCTTGACCTGACACTGGACCGCGTCGAGGTTCTTCAGGCGCTTCTGATAGAGGTAGTGCCCGATCGGCCGCTTGCCGATCGCCCCACGCAGCCCGGCCTCCTCATAAGCCTCCCGGGCCGCAGCCTCGAACGGCTTGCGCCCCTTCATCGGCCAGCCTTTCGGGATCACCCAGCGCCGGCTCTCGCGCGACGTCACCAGCAGGACCTTCGGCTTCCCGTCCCGCCCGAACCGGAAGGGAAGGGCGCCGACCTGCCGCCGCGGTTCGCCGTCATCGTCAAGACTCGTCACGGCCGCACACCGCGGTGCTGGACCGGATTCAGAGTCGGCCGAGCCGGCGGCCTGTCCGAAGCGGGCATCAGGAGGCGGATGATCGAGTCTCCGGGGTCGAGCGCGGCGCAACGCACGGCCCGGTGCGCTTTCTGCCGAATCGGCATCCGCTTCGGCAAAGAGCACCCCAAAGGCCTATTGACCAATGCTTGCGCGCCGGACACCCGGTCTGCAAGCCCTGATACAAGACTTGCACCGCCAATCGACTGCTAAATCAAAGCCGGCCCGGGCGGACTCAGCCAATCTTGAGCGCCGCTCGCTCGGCCGATTTGGAGGCGGGCAGCGCGGCTGCCGCCATCCCGGCCGAGATCGGGTCGGTCCCGGCGGCCTTGCCGCCCGTTCCGGGCGCCGGCGCGATGCCATGCGGCACGACGGCATCCGCTTCAGCCCCGCTCGGCCGGGACGGGGCCGACTCCCCTCCATTCGGACCAGCCGGGACGAGGGCGGGCGGCGTGGCGTGGTTCCGGTCGGCCTCCGGCTCGACCGCGGCGGGGGCGGTCAGCGTGTTCGGCGGCTCCCGCCACGCGAAGGCATCGAGCCGGCCGCTCACCGGCGAGACCGGAGCCCAGGTCTCCGAAGCGACCCCGTCGGCGATCCAGATGCGGTCGCGGGGCGCGCGGGCGGCCCGGGCGAGCCATTCGCGGGCCTGGCCGGAGGCTGTCCCGTGCTCGGCCTCCTCGATCGCCGCCATCATCAGGCAGGCGCGCGCGGTCGGCCGTTCGGCGAGGAGCGGCTTCACGGCTTCGCGGGCGCGCTTGTAGTCGCGCGCATCGAGGGCCGCTTGGCCCAAGGCGAGCCGGGACTCCGGATCCCAGACCGACAGCTTGGCCAGAACCTCGGCCCGGGCGAGGCGGTCGCGGACCGAATCGCCGGTCCGCAGGCCGAGATAGACCTTGGCAAGGTCCGGATGGGGATTGGCCTTCCAAGCCGCCTCGACGATGCGGGCCGCCTTCCGGAAATCGCCGCGGCGAGCCAGCAGCCGTCCGGCGATGCAGGCGGCCGGAACGAGATCCGGAGCCAGCTTCACGGCCTGCAGCGCACGCTCGGTGGCGAGGTCCGGCTCGCCGGCCTCGTGCTCGCCCGCGATCGCCGTCAGCAGCACGGCCCGCTGGCGGCGGGCGGTCGCCTTGTCGATCAACCCGAGCGAGGAGCGCCGCTCGATGGTCTCCAGGGCCGCACCCCAATCGCCGTCGGCGCTCTGGGCCTCCAGCAGGGCCTCGTTCGCCCAGGTGACGCTCGGGGCGAGGCGGGCGGCCTCGGTGGCGTAGGCACGCGCGGCGGTCTCGTCCTCCCGGCGGCGGGCCTCCACGAACAGGCCGCGCAGGCCGAGCACCCGGGTCTCAGGGTCATCGACCATGCGCTGGAAGGCACTCTCGGCCGCGTCCCGGTCGCCGGAGATCTGGGCCGCCTGCGCCTTGAGCAGGAGGGTCAGCGGCTCCGTGCCGAGGAGCCGCTCGGCATCGCCGGCATAACGGCGGGCCGCCAGGGGATCGCCCGAACCCACCGCCACCATGCCGCGGGACAGGGCCGAGAGTCCCTTGGTCCGGCGCCGCTCGGCCGATCCGCGGACCAGGGCCTCCGGCAGGCCGATCACGCCGCGCACGATCGCCCAGAGCAGGCCGAGCACGATGGCCGCGGCGATCACGCCGACGAGGGCGACCGCCAGACTGGTGCCGATCTGGTAGCCGTTCCACACGACGGTGACGGTGCCGGGCCTGTCGGCGATCCAGACCGCTCCGAAGGCGGCGAGTGCGAGCAGGGCCAGGAAGGCGAGGGCGCGCCACATGGGGTCAGTGTCTCCTGTCGACGGCCGCGCGGCGACGGTCGCTGGGTGCGGGAGGGGCGGGGCGCCTGCACGCCCGCCCGGAGAGGTTGCGGCCGCGCGGCGCGCGGTTCGATGCCGTCACCGGTTCAACGGCCGGGTGCGGCGGGCGAGTTGGACGCCGGGTTTGGCGCGGGCGTGCCGGATCCCGAGCCGGTCGGCAGGGCCTGGAAGGCGTTTCCGATGAGCGTCCGCGCGGCCTGTTCGGCCTCGGTCCGCGCCTTGAGCTTGGCGCCAAAATCGCCGGCCTCGTCCCGCGCGTCCGCCGGCAGGGCCACGAAAGCGGCTTCCGCCGCCGGAAGGTCGCCCCGATCGAGCGCCGCCTGGACCTTCGCCTCCGGCTGATCGGCGCTTTCCGGCGCCGGGGCATCGGCCTTGCGCACCTGCACGAGGCCGTCGGCCATGCTCAGGAGCTTGGCGCGGAAATCACCCGTCTCGGCGGCCGACTTGGCCCGCTGTGCCCGCCGCTTGGCGGCCATCCGCTCGGCAATCGGCCGGAACTCATCCGCGAGCTGGTTCGCCGTGGGCGCACCGGTCTGCGCGAAGGGCGCGAGCGCCTTGGCCTGCGCCTCCGTCGACGGATCGAGCTTGCGCAGGCTCGCCAGGGGCTCCGCGTAGGCCGATCCGGATTCGAGCGCCGAAGCCACGCGGTCTGCCACGACCACCCGCAGGGCTGCCTGGACGGTCGCAGTCTCGGCACGCTGCGCCACGCTTTTGTCCAGGGCGGCGATCCTGTCGGCCTGCTCCTGAAGCCGGCGCTCGACCGCCTTCGAGGCTTCCGCGGCCTGGGCCTGCCCGGCTTCGGCGGCGGTGCGGCTCGCCTGCGTGGCCGTCTGGATCGCATCCGTGGCGGCCTTCACCCGCGCATCGACGGTCTGCTGGAGTGCATCGAGGCGCTGGCCGAGGGCGGCATCCGCCTCGGTATTCGCCTTGACCTTCTGTTCCACCTCGCCCTGCAGCGCAGCGAGCTTTCTGGATGTGTCCTCGGCCGCGCTCGCCTTGGCCCCGTTCGCCTCCAGGGCCTTCAGGCGGGCGTCGAGATCGGCGATTTCCTTGCCGTTATCCTGGACCGCATTGAGCTTGGAATCGGTCGGCTGATCGCGGCCCGGCTCCTCCTGCAGCGCGGCCACGCGCTGATCGAGGCTGTCGAGGCGCGCCGCCAGATCGGCCGGGACCGCCGGCGCCTGACCGGAGGCGGTGCCGTCCGGCGCGGCGGCGGCCGGCGCGGCGGCGCTTCCCGCCTTGTCGAGGGCCTGCTTGGCGGTCGATTCGGCCGTGCCGATCCGCTTGTCGAGGGCCGTCAGCGCGTCCCGGGGCGCGAGCCCATCGAGACGACCGCTCAGGGCCGCGATCTGCCCGGAGAGCTTCTGGTCCAGCGTGTTCAGGCGCGGATCTGGGCCGATCCCGGCCGTCTCCGCCCCGAACAGGAGCCCCGCGCCGATCACGCCGCCGAGCAAACCCGCGGTCGCCAGGGAGCCGAACCCAGCCCGCGCCCGCGCAGGCGGAGCGGCGGAGGCCGGGCTGGCGGCGACGCCCGGGATCGGCCCCTTCACCGAGTCCTTCGGAGCATCCTTGGGCTGTTCCTTGCCCCCCGCCTTCACCTCCGGGCTCGGTCCCTTGCCCGAGCCCGGTGGATCGGGGATGCGCTTGGCCTTCATATCGAGGATCGGCCCGGCCGTGACCGCTGCGGAAGTCACCGCACCCGCGGCGCCTGTGGGTGATCCGCCTGGACGGGGCCCGGATTGCGACCCGGAGCCCGACGGCTGACCCGTACCCGGCTGGCCGGGCTTCGGCGGCTCGGTCCTCGTGGCCTCCGGCTTGCCGGACGCGGCGTTCGCCGCACCCGTCGCCGAGGCGGTCGAGCCCGGGGATGTGGCCGAGGCGGCAGCCATCTTGGCGGCGTCCGGTGCCGGGGCGGATCCTGGCTTCGGCGGATCCGTCCGGCCGGCCTCGGGCCTGCCGGACGCATCCTTGGGCGGGGCCATCCCGGTCGCTTCGGTCTTCACGGCATCGGGCTTGGCGGCACCCGGCTGCGCGGCCGAAACCGCGGAGGGCTTCGCGTCGTTCGATCCGGGCTTCGCGTCGTTCGATCCGGGCCTGGCGTCGTTCGATCCGGGCTTCGCGTCGTTCGATCCGGGCTTGGCGTCGTTCGATCCGGGCTTGGCGGCGACGACCGGCTCGGTCGCCGGCCTGGGTGTCATGCCGGCAGGCTGGGACTGACTCGCGGCGGGCCCGGACGGGCCCGGCTTCGCGCCGCCGGTCGCGCCCGTTGCGGACGCGCCGGGCCGGGTCTCAGCCCCGGATGGGTTGGTCTGTCCAGGCTTAGCGGGCGCGGAATCCGGCTTGCGGCCGCCGGATCCGGGCTTGTCGGCGTCGCTGGGTGGTGGCGTCACGGGCAAGTCCTCCAACTCTTCGGCGTCGCCGCGCCCCCCTAGCACCGCCCCGGCCCCGGGCGCGAGGGCGAGATGCGGCGGCCCGGCCTCCCTGTCACCGCACGCCGGGCCGGGCGGCAGCGCAAGGGCGTCCAGCAGCTCCGCTTCCCGCGGACGCGCCGCGACGAAATGGACCGGAACACCCGCCGCTTCCAGGGGTGCGGCGACATCCGCCGACAGGCAGTAATGCCTCAGGCGGCGGAAAGCTCCGCCGTGGCCTGCGCCTTCCGCCAGGGCGAGGGCGAGGGCGGCGCTGCGCCGGGAGTAATGCAGGACGGCGTCGAGGTCTCCACCGACGAGCGCGCGACCGACCGGATCGGGCAGGGCCAGCAGGGCCTCCGCCGCATAGGCCACGACGGTCGTGACCCGGAAACCAGCCGCCGTCAGCGTCGCAGCGGGCTCACGCTTCCTGTCGGCCCCCGCCGCGTGGAGGAGGCGCGCGCCGGGCGGCAGGATCCGGCGCACCAGGGCCGCGAGGCCGATAGCATCGCCCGGCCCCTCGTGTACCGGCCCGAGTCCGGCCTCCGTCGCCAGCGCGGCCGTGCGCGCACCGACAGCAAAGACCGGTAGGGACGGGACATCCCGTAGGGCCGGTATCGCGTTGGCGCTGGTGAGCAGCAGCGCGTCGAATCGATCGTCGGGCAGCCGCACCCCGGTCGGACGTACGGCAAGCACCGGGGCAACCAGCGGCGCGTGGCCGCGCGCCGCCAGCATCGCGCCGGTCCGCGTCGCCGCGGGCTCCGGCCGCGCCACCCAGACGCGCACCTGTCAGCCTTCCAGGGTCAGGCGGACGCCGTGGCGCGTCTCCGCTCCCGGCGGAAGCAGGCGCTGCGAATCCCGCTCGGTCAGGTCACCGGAAAAATCCGCCCAGTCGGCGTAGCCGGTCCAGCATTCGAGCGAGAGAAACGGCGCCGTGGGCTTGGTCCAGATCGCGAGATGCGGAAAATCCGCCATCTCCATGTGGATCGTCCGATCGGGCCCGGTGAAGCGCATCGCGCGGCTGCGTGCGTTCCGGACCACGAAGGCTTCGGTGAAGATCGCCGGATCGAGGGGCAGGGTGTCGCCGGTGAGCGGGATCGGCTGCTCGTCGCGCAGCAGCAGGCCGCCGGGGCCGACCTGCGGGGCGAACGGACGCTCCGCTCGATCGAAGACGACCGCGTAGCCGCCATCCTTCGCCCGCGCCCCAGCCGCGAAGGGCCAAGGGAAGGCCGGGTGGAACCCGAGCGCGTAGGGCAGGGGCGTGTCGCCGGGATTGGCGACGGTGACATCGAAGTCGAGGGCCGCCGGGCGCACCCGGGCAGTGACGTCGAGCCGGAACGCGAAGGGGTAGTGGGGCCGGGTCTCGGGCCCGTCGGTGAGGCGCAGCGTCACGGCCTCGGCGCTCTGATCCACCACCGTGAAGGACAGGTCCCGGGCGAAGCCGTGCTGGCCCATCGGGTAGCTTTCGGAGCCGACCTTCACCCGCCCGCCCGCCGAGGCGCCGACCACCGGGAAAAGCCAGGGCGCATGACGGTTCCAATGGGCGGGATCGCCGTTCCAGAGGTACTCGGTCCCATTGACCCGCCAGGAGACCGGCTCGGCGCCGTGGGTGGCGAGCGTGGCCGTGGTGCCGTCCGCTGCTTTCAGCTCGATGCGCGTGCTCACGGTCGTCTCCCGGTCCTGCCTCGGAGAGCCGAGGTAACGGAGGCAGGGCAGGACGCAAGGGGCCTCGTCACGCCGCCGTGCCGAGGCCCGGCAGCACCGCCTCGGGTGGCCCGGAGGCGACGAGGCGCCCCGCCTCGAGCACATGGACCGCGTCCGCCCCCTCCAGGGTCGAGAGGCGGTGGGCGATCAGGATCAGCGTCCGCCGGCCCGAGAGCGCCCGCAGCGCCCGCATCACGGCACCCTGAGTCTCCTCGTCGAGGGCGGAGGTCGCCTCGTCAAACACGATCACGTCGGGATCGTGATAGAGCGCCCGGGCGATGCCGAGGCGCTGGCGCTGGCCGCCCGAGAGCCGCGCCCCGCGCTCGCCGACCCGCGCGTCGTAGCCCTGCGGCAGGGCGGCGATGAAGTCGTGGGCTCCGGCGAGCCGGGCTGCCCGCTCGACGGCGGCGCGATCCGGCGCGTCGAGGCCCAGTGCGATGTTCTCTGCCACGGTGCCGTCGACCAGGAACACGTCCTGCGGCACGTAGCCGATGCGGTTCTGCCACGCCGGGAGCGTGTCGGGATCGAGGGGGCACCCGTCCACGGTGATCCGCCCCACGCCGGGGCTCAGCACCCCGAGGATCAGACCCGCCAGGGTCGACTTGCCCGAACCTGTCCGGCCGGCAAGGCCGATGGTCGTGTTGACCGGGATTGTCAGATCGATGTCGGCCAGTGCCGGCTGGCCGGTGCCGTACTCGAAGCCGATCCCCTCCAGGCGGATCGCTTGCGTGAACGGCAGGCGCTCCGTCGTGCGGGACAGGGGGGGCCGCTCGTGCGCGAGTTCGTCGACGATCACCCGTACCGCCGGCAGGGTGAAGCGCATCAGCGCCACCGAGGTGAAGATATTCTGGAAGGCCGGGAGCATGCGGTAGCCCGCGAAGGCGAACAGCCCCAGCAGCGGCAGGATGCCCGCCACATCGAGACCCTGCGCCAGGGCGAACAGCACCACCACGATCACGCCACCGAAGGCGAGCGCCTCGATGACGAAGCGCGGCATCTGGCCGGTGAGGAGGCTCGTCGCGGTGGCGACCGCGTAGGCGCGCGCCGGGGCGTCGAACCGGGCCGCGAAGGCCTCCGCCCGGCCATAGAGCTTCAGCTCGGTGAGCGCCCCGAAGGTCTCCTGCACGATCCGGAAGCGGGCCTCGTTGTCGGCCACCGTGCGGGCGCCGAGCCGGGCGAGACGGGCCCGCATCACGAGGTAGATCCCGACATAGAGCCCGCCGAAGCCGCCGCCGAGGATCAAGGCGAGCTGCGGCGCGTAGGCCAGCAGGAACGCGATCACCGCGAGCGCCGAACTCGCCCGCGAGGCCAGCACCGTGGCGGGCGTCAGGGCACCGACCACGAGGCGGTCGGTCTCGGACAGCACGTTCTTGGCGAGCTCGGCGCTGTTGGCCTGCGTGAAGAACAGACGCTCGCGATCAAGGTAGCGGAACAGCAGCCGCCGGCTGAAGCCGTAGCCGGCCAGATGCGTGAACCGGAGCTGCGCGTAGGTCAGCCCGGCATTGACCAGGGCGGTGACCAGGATCGCGACCAGCGCGGCGCCGCCGGTGACCAGCAGGAACGCGCGCTCGTCGGTGAGGCCGAGGAAGGCTCGGGCCTGGACCAGATAGGGGATGCGGGTGGCCGCGGAGGGGTCGCCCACCAGCGTCAGGAACGGGATCACCGCGGCGACGCCCACCACCTCCAGGAGCGCCGCCACCGCGAGGCCCAACGCGATCAGCGCCAGCCGCCGCCGGTCCGGCGCCCGCATGGCGCGCACGAGATCGATCAGCGCGCGCATGGGGTCGGGGGTCTCGGCGGGGCGTCTCGCATGGCCGGGCCGGGCTTAAGGGCGCCGATCCGGCCTGTCCACGGCGGCCTCAGTCGAGTTTCTTGAGCGAGCCGAGATCCACGTCGCCGTTCTGGCTGGAGAAGGTCAGCGACTTCGAGGACCCGTCCGCCTGCGAGACTCCACCAATCCGGTGGTCGCCGCTATCGTAGGTCGAGATCTGCCCGTCGCGCTCGATCAGCAGACGGTGCTTGTCGGGGAAGAAGGCGTATTTCATTCCATTCTGCGCGCCACTGGTCGCGGGATCGCCGAGATCCTTCGGCCACCAGGGCTCCATGCCCTTCATCGGCTTCATGGGTTCCATTGGCTTCATGGGTTCCATCGGTTTCATCGGCTCCACGGCGGGCATCCTCGTCAGGTGAGAGACAGAGGAGGACGCGGCAGGGCGGGAAGGGTTGCATGCCGTCCCGCCCCGGCGCGGGCTCACACCGGCGGTCGCGCGGGTACCGGCCGCTCCCGGACCTGCCCGTCGAAGCCGACATGGAGCTGGTGCTCCTGCCCGTCCCGATCCTTGGCAGCCACCTCGAGGTGGCGCGGGCCACGGCCGGTGACGCGCACATCGCTATAGCCGGCCGCCTGCACGGCGGCCGTCAGGGCGGGGAGGTCGGGCTTCGGGCCGAGGCCGATCCGGTCCTTGGCCCAGTCGAGGCTGCCCATGGGTGGACCGCCGGCCGGGCCGAGGACGACCTTGCGCCCGTCCCCGTGGGTCAGAACCCGGGCGTGCAGGAAGCCCGTCTCGAACCGCCCCTGAACCGTGACGGCCTCGCCCTTGGCGACGAGCTTGCCGTCCTCCCCCTCGCGGCCGGTCTCGACGAGGGCGCGGCCGGTCGGGTCCTGGACCACGAACTTGTTGCCGAAGATCTCTGCGACGGTGCCGCGGATCGCCGTCGCGCCCGAGGGGGCGAGCGCCTGGATCGCCACCGGCTCGACCGGTGTCGGCTGGAAGCTCGTCCCCTGCGCCAGGGAGAGGCCGAGCGCGCCCATCGCCAACGGGGCTGCCAGGGCGCCCACCACCCAGGTCCGCCGGGGAATCGCGCGGCGCGCCGGCCCGGCGTCGCGGATCTCCCGCGCCGTGCCGTCGATGGTTTTGGTGTCGGTCATGATGTGGTCCTTGAGAAGGTCCGGATCCGTTCGATCCGATGCCCCTTCGTAAGGAGCCCCCGGCAATCCAGACTGAACCGGGCGGTTCAGCTCGGGTTAAACCCGGCCGCCTAGGTCATGCGGCAAGGAACCCGTGCTCAGGCAAAGACTTGGCAGCGCGGGTTGATGCTGGTCCACGGGTTCGAGCCCGCACGCGCCCAGACGGCCAAGCCACGTGAGAACACGACGTCAAGTCTCGACACCGACTGGATTTTCCGCCGTACCGCGGTGGCAGTGCGACGGGAACCAGATGACTTCGCCACCGCCGTCTTCGCGAGCGCAGCGAAGTGATGACGGTGCGGGCGAGACCCTTCCGGGAAGCGGAGCGCGACGGTCAACGGAAGGCATAATTGCCTGCTCGGGGAGGACGGACGGGTGAAGATCCTGCTGGTGGAAGACGACGCGGCGCTCGCCGCCGAGGTGGCCAAGGTGCTGCGGGCGGAGAATTTCGTCCTCGACCACGCCGCCACCGGCGAGGATGCCCAGCATCTCGGCGAGACCGAGGGCTACGATGCCGTCGTGCTCGATCTCGGCCTGCCGAAGGGCGATGGCGTCTCGGTGCTGCGGGCGTGGCGCGGGGCCGGGCGGACCCTGCCGGTGCTGGTCCTCACCGCCCGGGACGGATGGAGCGACAAGGTCGCGGCCTTCAAGGCGGGGGCGGACGATTACCTCGTCAAGCCGGTCCGCGTGGAGGAGCTGGTGATTCGCCTGCGCGCCCTGGTGCGCCGGTCGCAGGGCGGGGGCGCCAGCCGGATCACCTGCGGCCCGCTGAGTTTCGATCCCGGTCTCGGGGCCTTCGAGCAGGATGGCCTGCCGCTCAAGCTCACCGGCCTCGAATGGCGGGTCCTGTCCTGCCTGATGCTGAACCGCGAGACCGTGGTGCCGCGCCTGCACCTGATCGAGCGGGTCTACGAGGGCGACGCCGACGTCGATTCGAACTCGGTCGAAGTCATCATCACCCGCCTGCGCCGGAAGATCGCCCCGGCGCGGATCGAGAGCGTGCGCGGCCACGGCTATCGCCTGCACGCGGATTCCGCCTGATGGCGCAGGGAACGCCGCACCGCTCGCTGCGCACCCGGCTGCTCACCGCCGCCCTGGCGCTGGTCCTGGCGGCCCTGGTGGTGGCGGGCCTCGCCATCGGGGTGATCCTCCACCGGTTCGTGCGCGGGCAGTTCGACGGGCGGCTCGACGCGCAGATCGTCGCCCTCCGGGCCGGGCTGGAGGCCGGGATCCTGCCGGAGAATCTCGACGCGCCGCCCTACGACAGGCCCGGCCCCGGCTGGGCCTGGATGGTGCGGCGCGGATCCGAGACGCTCCGCTCGGGATCCCTGCGCGGCGGCGACATCCGCCTGACCGATCCCGGGCCAGAGGATGATCCCGGCCGGCCGCACCCGGCCTGGGGCACCGGACCCCGGGGCCAGCCGCTCTACGCGCGGGTACTCACCCTGCCGGGGCCAGAGCCCGCCACGATCGTGGTGGCGGCCCCGGAGGGTGATTTGTACGGGCCGTTGCGGGAGGCGCTGACGAGCCTCGCCTTGGCGCTGGGGATCCTCGGCCTGTGCCTGCTGGCCGGGCTGGCCTTCCAAGTGCGGCTCGGCCTCGCGCCGCTGCGACGCCTGCGAACGGATCTCGTCGCGGTCCGGGCCGGCACGCGGGAGCGGGTTCCGGCCGAGCAGCCTGTCGAGATCGCGCCCGTGGTGGCCGAACTCAACGCGCTCCTCGATCAGAACGCCCGGAACCTGGAGCGGGCCCGGGGCCACGTCGCCAACCTCGCCCACGCCCTGAAGACGCCGCTCGCCACTCTGTCGATGGCGCTCGAAGCACCCGCCCGGGACCCGGACGGAGACCTCCGCCGACAGGTTGAGGATATGGACCGCCGGGTCCGCCACCACCTGCGCCGGGCCCGGGCGGCGGCACTCGAAGGCGCGGCCCGGACCCGAACGCCCCTGGCGCCGCGGCTCACGGACCTGCGCGACGCGCTCACGCGGCTCTATGCCGAGAAGGGCGTCGCGATCGAGCTGGCCGTGCCGGACGGCCTCGTGGTGTCGTGCGAGGGCCAGGATCTCGACGAGATGCTCGGCAACCTCGTGGACAATGCCTGCCGCTGGTGCCGGGGGCGGGTGCGGGTCTCGGCGGCCACGGAGGATGGCGCGGTGCGGGTGCGGGTGGAGGATGATGGGCCGGGCCTCGACGCCGAGGCCGCTGCTGCCGTCATGGCGCGGGGGCGTCGCCTCGACGAGGGCGTGCCGGGGCATGGGTTCGGGCTGCCCATCACCCTGGAACTCGCCGAACTCTACGGCGGCGGGCTGACGCTCGGACGCGCCGACCTGGGCGGATTGCAGGCCGAACTGGTCCTGCCGGCCTGATCGGCAAAGTCCTGGTTTCGAAAGGTCCGGGACCTTTCGTGGGTGAAGGGCAAAGCCCTTCTGTCGGGCTCCGCCCCGACACCCCGCCAAGGGGCACGCCTTTTGGAAACCCGTTTTCAGCCCAGCGCCTCCCGCAGGATCGGGCGGATGCGCGGATCGATGCAATGGGCGACGTTGAAGCGCATGTAGCCGTTCCAGGCCTCCGACAGGCTGAACGACGTCCCCGGCGCCAGCACCATGCCACGGGCCAGCGCCCGGCGGGCAACCTCGGCCCCGTCGCGCCCGTCCGGCAGGCGCATCCACAGGAAGAACCCGCCCCGGGGTTGCGCCCAGGGCTCCAGGCCGCAGGCGCGCAGCTCCGCGGCGGCCTGCACCATCGCGGAGGCGAGCCGGCGGCGGGTCTCGGCGAGGTGCCGCCGGTAGGCGCCCTCGCTGATCAGCGCATGAACCAGGGCCGCCGTAACGTGGCCGTTGCCGAGGCTCAAGGCCAGCTTGAGATCGACCAGCGGCTCGATCCAATCGGCCCGAAGCGCGATCCAGCCGCAACGCGCGGCCGCCGAGAGGGTCTTGGAGAAGCTACCGATCTGGATCACCCGCTCCAGCCCGTCGAAGCCCGCCAGCCGTGGTGCCGCATCGGGCTCGAGATCGCCAAAAATCTCGTCCTCGACGATCAGCGTGTCGTGCGCCTCGCACAGCTTGAGCAGCCGGTGCGCCACATTCGGCGCGAGGCTCGCCCCGGTCGGGTTCTGGAGGGCGGCATTGGTCAGGTAGAAGCGCGGCCGGTGCCGCTCCAGCAGGCTCGCGAGCGCCCGCAGGTCCGGCCCCTCCGGGGTGATCGGCACGCCGACCACCGTGACCCGCTGGGCGCGCAGAAGCGCCAGGAAATTGAAATAGCAGGGGTCGTCCACCAGCACGGTGTCGCCGGGCTGGAGCAGGAAGCGACAGACGAGATCCAGCGCCTGCGTGGCCGATTCGACCAGCACGATCTGGTCTGGCTCGGCGCCGACGCCCTTCTCGCCGATCTTGCGGGCGATCTGGTTGCGCAGGGGCTCGTAGCCCAGCGGCCGGTCGTAATTGGTCATCTCGAACAGGTTGGCCCGGGCCACCCGGCGCAGGCCCCGCCGGATCGCCTCGTGGGGCATCCACGAATCAGGCAGCCAACCGGCTCCGGGCTTGAGCTGATCGGACCCAGCCTGCTGCGCCTGCCGGGTGATCCAGAGCGGGTCGACGATCCGGTCGAGCCGTGGCCCCATCGCTTGGAGCGAGAGCGGCCGCGTCTTGCCGGCGACGTAGAAGCCGGAGCCCGGCCGGGCCACGACCGCCCCCTCGGCGGCCAGCCGCTCATAGGCCTCCACCACCGTGGATTTCGAGACGCCCATCGTCTCTGCGAAAGCTCGCACCGACGGGATCCGGACGCCGGGCACGAGTTGCCGAGCGGCGATCCGCCCGCGGATCTCACCGATCACGGCCTCGACGCGCGTCCCCGGGCTTCTGACTGCGACCGACATCCGTACTGCTCGACCGACCGGACAATTTGTCCGAACCGTACCGAAGTGTTCCTGTCGCCGCCAGCCCCGCCAAGCCAGGATCGCCCCATCCCAGAGAGGAGGGGATCATGGACCAGTGCCTTTCGCAGACCGCCGCCCCACGGCCCCCGTGGATCACCCGGGCCGCCCGGGCGCTCGCCGAGGCGGCCGCGGAGATCCGGGCCGGCCTGTCGCGCGCGGCGATGAACCGGCGCGTGCTGCAGCGGATCTCGACCCTGTCCGAGCGCGAGTTGAGGGATATCGGCCTGTCGTGCCAGGACGTGGCGGATGCCTGCGGGCCGGGCATCTCCGATGCCATCGACCTGCTGAACGGCCGTCGCGAGGAGCGCCGTCAGGCGCGGGCGACGCGGCGGTGGTGACCGGGCGGGCGGGGTCGTCGTCTGCTCGGCTCTGCGCTGGGCAAGCGCGAACCCCATTGTGACGCGGATCGGCCGCGTCGGCATGCCGGCGATAGTCTGGGGCAGCCTCGCCAGCACGTCCCCACGCCTGGCCCTGTCGCTGCTCGTGGAGGGGCCGGCTCACCGACAGCGTGCGCGCGTCGCAGGACGCGCCGCCAAAGGTGACCTGGGGATGAAGGCCCGGACGCTTCCACAACCGATCGTCGCCGCAGGCGGCGACAGGCCCGTGACCGGCGCAAACCCGCCGCGACGGACAGATACGACTATCGGATTGATCTAAGAGGAGACGTGGCGCGGGCGACGGGGCTCGAACCCGCGACCTCCGGCGTGACAGGCCGGCACTCTAACCAACTGAGCTACGCCCGCACGGCGTGGTCGCCTCGAAGGGGCGTTTCGCCCGGCGACGGGGCGGGGTTTATGGGGCGACCGGGGGGCTGTCAAGCGCATCCGCCACGGTTTTGTGCGTCGGCGTGCCGATGGGCCTGCGCGCTTCCGTCGTGTTGCAGGCCTGCCGCCCGTGCCCATCTCTGGGGAGGACTGACAGCCCCCTTTGTGCGACGCGACAAGCCATTGTCACAGGCCAGCGGCTCGACTAAGCCTCCGGCCGCGCGCATCCTGGCATAAGAACAATTCCACGGGCGAATCCGGGGCGGCGTCGCACCGCGGTTTTCCTTGTCTCGCGAGGCCCTGGCATGACCGGATTGTTGGCGGATTACCTGCCGCTCATCGTCTTCATCGGCGTGGCATTGTTCATCGCCACGGCTCTGCTGGTCGTCCCGTTCCTGGTTGCGTTCAAGAGCCCGGATCCCGAGAAGCTCTCGGCCTACGAGTGCGGGTTCAACGCCTTCGACGATGCCCGCATGAAGTTCGACGTGCGATTCTACCTCGTCGCCATCCTGTTCATCATCTTCGATCTCGAAGTCGCGTTCCTGTTCCCCTGGGCGATCACCTTCGGGGATCTGGGCTGGTTCGGCTTCTGGTCGATGATCGTCTTCCTGGGCGTGCTGACCGTCGGCTTCGTCTACGAGTGGCGCAAGGGCGCCCTCGAGTGGGATTGAGCCCCGTCCGCCCCCGCCCGCACCGGATTTTCTGAGTCGCCGATGGCCCTGATCACAGAAACCAACCGCGCCCCCGCGATCGCGCCCCAACCGAAGGGGATCATCGATCCCAACACCGGCCGCCCGATCGGCGCGGACGACCCGACCTTCCTGTCGATCAGCGACGAGCTGGCCGACCGGGGCTTCCTGCTCACCACCACGGACGAGCTGATCAACTGGGCCCGCACGGGTTCGCTGATGTGGATGACCTTCGGTCTTGCCTGCTGCGCGGTCGAGATGATGCAGATGTCGATGCCGCGGTATGACTGCGAGCGATTCGGCTTCGCGCCCCGCGGCTCGCCCCGCCAGTCCGACGTGATGATCGTCGCGGGCACGCTGACCAACAAGATGGCCCCGGCGCTCCGCAAGGTCTACGACCAGATGCCGGAGCCGCGCTACGTCATCTCCATGGGCTCCTGCGCCAATGGCGGCGGCTACTACCACTATTCCTATTCGGTGGTGCGCGGCTGCGACCGGGTGGTGCCGGTGGACATCTACGTGCCCGGCTGCCCGCCCACCGCCGAGGCGCTGCTCTACGGCGTGCTGCTTCTCCAGAAGAAGATCCGCCGCACCGGCACGATCGAGCGCTGAGGGGCGGCCATGACGAACGGCATCTCGATCCTCCCCCACACCCAGCCGGCCTACGGCGAGGACGCGGTCTCGGCGATGGCCGCGCGGGTCGTCGGTGCCCTCGGACCCGCGGTGGTGTCGCACACCATCACGTTCGGCGAGCTGACGCTCGTGGTCCAGGCCTCCGACATCGTCTACGCGCTGACCTACCTGCGCGACGATCCGGCCTGCGCGTTCCGCAACTTCATCGACATTTGCGGCGTAGACTATCCGCAGCGCGAGAAGCGCTTCGACGTGGTCTACCATCTGCTCTCGCTGCGCCATAACCTGCGCATCCGGCTGAAGGTGCAGACCGACGAGGTGACGCCCGTCCCCTCGGTGATCGAGGTGTTCCCGGCCGCGAACTGGTACGAGCGCGAGACCTACGACCTCTACGGGATCCTGTTCTCGGGCCATCCCGACCTGCGCCGCCTGCTCACCGATTACGGCTTCGAGGGGCACCCCCTGCGCAAGGACTTCCCGCTCACCGGCTTCGTCGAGGTCCGCTACGATCAGGATCAGGCGCGGGTGGTCTACGAGCCGGTGAAGCTGACGCAGGAATTCCGGAACTTCGACTTCTTGTCCCCGTGGGAAGGCACCGACTACGTACTGCCCGGCGACGAGAAGACGTCGGCATGAGCCGCGGAGATCGTCGGTGACCGAACACAACATCCGCAACTTCGCGATCAACTTCGGGCCGCAGCATCCGGCGGCGCACGGCGTGCTGCGCCTTGTGCTGGAGCTCGACGGCGAGGTGGTCGAACGCGTCGATCCGCATATCGGGCTGCTCCACCGCGGCACCGAGAAGCTGATCGAGTACAAGACCTACCTGCAGGCGACACCCTATTTCGACCGGCTCGACTACGTGTCGCCGATGAATCAGGAGCACGCCTTCTGCCTGGCGATCGAGAAGCTCGCCGGGATCGAGGTGCCGCGCCGGGCCAAGCTGATCCGTACGCTGTATTGCGAGATCGGCCGCCTCCTGTCGCACCTGCTCAACGTCACCACGCAAGCGATGGATGTCGGCGCCCTCACGCCCCCGCTCTGGGGCTTCGAGGAGCGCGAGAAGCTGATGATCTTCTACGAGCGGGCCTCCGGCGCCCGGCTCCACGCCAACTACTTCCGGCCGGGCGGCGTCCACCAGGACCTGCCGCCGAAGCTGATCGACGACATCGACGCGTTCTGCGACCCGTTCCTGCAGGTCGTCCAGGATCTCGACGATCTCGTCATGGCCAACCGCATCTTCAAGCAACGCAACGTCGATATCGGCATCGTGTCGGTGGACGAGGCGATGCAGTGGGGCTTCTCGGGCGTGATGGTGCGCGGCTCCGGCATTCCGTGGGACCTGCGCAAGGCGCAGCCCTACGAGTGCTACGAGGAGATGGAGTTCGACATCCCCGTGGGGAAGAATGGCGACACCTACGATCGCCAGGTGATCCGCATGGAGGAGATGCGCGAATCGGTGCGCATCATGAAGCAGTGCATCGCCAAGCTGCGCGAGCCCGCCGGCCAGGGGCCGATCGCCTCGATCGACGGCAAGTTCGCGCCGCCGCCGCGCCGGGAGATGAAGCGCTCGATGGAGGCGCTCATCCACCACTTCAAGCTCTACACCGAGGGCTTCCACGTGCCCGAGGGCGAGGTCTACGCCGCCGTCGAGGCGCCGAAGGGCGAGTTCGGCGTCTATCTCGTGTCCGACGGGACCAACAAGCCGTATCGCTGCAAGATCCGCGCGCCGGGCTTCGCGCATCTGCAGGCGATGGACTGGATGTGCCGCGGGCACCTTCTCGCCGACGTCTCCTGCGTGCTCGGCACGCTCGACATCGTGTTCGGCGAAGTGGATCGGTAAGACAGAAGCGATGGCCAACCGCAGACTCGCCCCCGCCTCCGAGCAGCCCGAGAGCTTCGCGTTCTCTTCTGAGAACGCCGAATGGGCCAAGACCCAGATCGCAAAGTACCCCGAGGGCCGTCAGGCCTCCGCGGTGATCTCGCTCCTGTGGAAGGCGCAGGAGCAAAATGGGGGCTGGCTGCCGCGGGCGGCGATCGAGGCGGTGGCGGCCGAGCTCGGGATGCCCAACATCCGCGTGCTGGAGGTGGCGACCTTCTACACGATGTTCGCCCTGGAGCCGGTCGGCCGGTTCTGGATCCAGGTCTGCGGGACGGTGCCGTGCGATTCCTGCGGCGCGCGCGGGCTGAAGGAGATGCTGCACGACCGGCTCGGGGCCCCCGGCCACGTCTCGGCGGACGGCAATTTCTCCTGGCTCGAGGTCGAGTGCCTGGGCGCCTGCTGCAACGCGCCGATGGTGCAGATCAACCAGGATTATTACGAGGACCTGACGCCCGAATCGCTCGGCCAGCTGATGGACGATCTGGCGGCCGGCCGGCCCGTGAAGGTCGGCTCGCAGACCGGGCGCGTCTCGTCCGAGCCCCAGGGCGCGGTGAACACGCTCACCGACCCGACGCTGTTCGACGGCTCGCGGGTCGGCGCCTGGCGCAAGCGCTTCGAGGAGGCCGGAAAGGCCGAGGAGCCGGCGGCCAGCCCCGCCGCCAAGACCGGTGAGGCGGAGGCCGGCGCGCAGCAGGCCGCGACGAATCCGAAGCCGGCCCGGCCCGATGCCGGCCGCGCCGTCGAGCGGACCGCGAGCGACGCCCCGGCTCAGCGGGCCGCGAACGGCGAGACGCCGATCAAGCCCGAGGATCGTGCCGACGCCGCCGAGCGCGGCCGGTCCACCGCCAAACACGGCGCCGCTCGCCCGGGCGACGCCGACGTGCTCGACACGCCGGCCAAGCGTATCGCCGAGGGCGAGCCCGCCGCGGGCGAGCAGGGGAAGCAGGACGTGCCGGACCGCGATTCGGTCCCGCAGCAGCCCGAGGCCTCCGGCGCGAGCGATGCCGAGGTGGCGGCCGAGGCCGAGGAGGCCCGGGTCGCCGGCGCCCTGGCGGCCCTGCCGAAGGACGCCACGCCCGAGCAGAAGGCCGACGCGGTCGGCAAGCGGCCCCCGGGTCTCGATGCCGCCCGAGCCGGGCAGCCGGACGACCTGACGCGCATCGCGGGCATCGACTCGGAGAACGGCCAGCGCCTGAACGGCCTCGGCATCTATCATTTCGACCAGATCGCCGCCTGGAGCCGCGACGAAATCACCTGGGTCGGCACCTACCTCGTGGTCCCGGGTCGCATCGACCGGGAGGACTGGGTGGGGCAGGCCAAGACCCTGTCGGCGCCGGCTCAGTGAGGACCTGACATGCTGTCGGATCAGGATCGCATCTTCACCAACCTCTACGGCCTGCACTCGCCGGGCCTGGAGGCCGCCAAGAAGCGCGGCGCCTGGGACGGGACCAAGTTCCTCCTGGAGCAGGGCCGCGACTGGATCATCGAGGAGATGAAGGCGTCGGGCCTGCGCGGCCGCGGCGGCGCGGGCTTCCCGACCGGCCTCAAGTGGTCGTTCATGCCCAAGAAGTCCGACGGGCGGCCGCACTACCTCGTGGTCAACGCCGACGAGTCGGAGCCGGGCACCTGCAAGGACCGGGAGATCATGCGGCACGACCCGCATCTCCTGATCGAGGGCTGCATGCTGGCCTGCTTCGCGATGAACGCGCATGCCTGCTACATCTACATCCGCGGCGAGTACGTCGCCGAGAAGCACGCCCTCCAGAAGGCCGTGGACGAGGCCTATGCGGCCCGCCTCGTCGGCCAGTCGAACGTCCATGACTACCCGTTCGACATCTACGTCCACCACGGCGCGGGGGCCTATATCTGCGGCGAGGAGACGGCCCTCATCGAGAGCCTGGAAGGCAAGAAGGGGATGCCGCGGCTGAAGCCGCCGTTCCCGGCCAATATGGGCCTCTACGGCTGCCCCACCACGGTGAACAACGTCGAGTCGATCGCGGTCGCCGGCACGATCCTGCGGCGGGGCGGCGCGTGGTTCGCGGGGCTCGGCGGCAAGAACAACACCGGCACGAAGCTGTTCTGCGTCTCCGGGCACGTCAACACGCCGTGCAACGTCGAGGAGGAGCTGGGCATCACCTTCCGCGAGCTCATCGACCGCCATTGCGGCGGCATGCGCGGCGGCTGGGACAACCTGCTGTGTTCGATCCCGGGCGGCTCGTCGGTGCCGCTGGTGCCGGCCGAGCAGATCATCGACGCCAAGATGGATTTCGACACCCTGCGCAACCTCGGCTCCGGCCTCGGCACGGCGGCGGTGATCGTCCTCGACAAGTCCACCGACATCGTCGCGGCGATCACGCGGATCTCGTACTTCTACAAGCACGAATCCTGCGGCCAGTGCACGCCCTGCCGCGAGGGCACCGGGTGGATGTGGCGGGTCATGCAGCGCATGACCGAGGGCCGCGCCCAGAAGCGCGAGATCGACATGCTGTTCGAGGTCACCAAGCAGATCGAGGGTCACACGATCTGCGCGCTGGGCGACGCGGCGGCCTGGCCGATCCAGGGCCTGATCAAGCACTTCCGCCCCGAGATCGAGAAGCGCATCGACCGCTACACCGCGAACCCGCACAGCGAGCCTGTGCCGATGGCCGCGGAGTGACCCGATGACGAGCCAGCCTGACAACCTGATGCTCGTATACCTGCGGCGGATCGACGAGAAGGTCGATCGCCTCAGCGATGATGTCCGTGAACTGAAAGGCCGCATGGCAGCGGTCGAAGAGAATCTGGCTGGCGTCCACCGGCGGATCGACAGGGTCGAGCTTCGCATCGAGCGGATCGAGCGACGCCTCGATCTCGCCGACGCCCCGCACTGAGATTGCACCGATGACAAAAATCCTCGTCGACGGCACCGAGGTCGAGGTTCCGGCCGAATACACGCTGCTCCAGGCCTGCGAGGCCGCGGGGGCCGAGCTTCCGCGCTTCTGCTTCCACGAGCGCCTGTCGATCGCCGGCAATTGCCGGATGTGCCTCGTCGAGCTGAAGGGCGCGCCGAAGCCGGTGGCCTCCTGCGCCTACGCGGTGAAGGATTGCCGCCCCGGCCCGAACGGCGAGCCGCCGGAGGTGCTGACCCGCTCCGGGCTGACCAAGAAGGCGCGGGAAGGGGTGATGGAGTTCCTCCTCATCAACCACCCGCTCGACTGTCCGATCTGCGACCAGGGCGGCCATTGCGACCTGCAGGATCAGGCCATGGCGTACGGGGTCGATTCGACCCGCTACACGGAGAACAAGCGGGCGGTCGAGGAGAAGCATATCGGCCCGCTGGTGCGGACCGCGATGAACCGCTGCATCCACTGCACCCGCTGCGTGCGCTTCCTGGCCGAGGTGGCCGGCGTTCCCGATCTCGGCGCGATCGGGCGCGGCGAGGACATGGAGATCACGAGCTACCTCGAGCAGTCGATGGCCTCGGAGCTCCAGGGCAACGTCGCCGATCTCTGTCCCGTGGGCGCCCTCGTGCACCGGCCGCAGAGCTACAACGTCCGGCCGTGGGAGCTGAACAAGACCGAGTCGGTCGATGTGATGGACGCGGTCGGCTCGTCGATCCGCATCGACACCCGCGGCCGCGAGGTGATGCAGATCGAGCCGCGGATCAGCGAGGAGATCAACGAGGAATGGATCTCCGACAAGACCCGCTACCACATCGACGGGCTGCGTATGCAGCGCCTCGACCGGCCCTACCTGCGCGAGAACGGCCGGCTGCGCCCCGCCTCCTGGGGTGAGGCGTTCCAGGCCATCGCCGCCAAGGTGAAGGGCGCGGATCCCAAGCGCGTCGGCGCGATCGTCGGTGATGTCGCCGGCGTCGAGGAGATGTTTGCGCTCCGCGAGCTGATCCGGAGCCTCGGCTCGCCGAACCTCGACTGCCGCCAGACGGATGCCGGCCTGGACCCGGCGCTCGGCCGCGCCTCCTACATCTTCAACCCGACGATTCCCGGCATCGAGGCCGCGGACGCGATCCTCATCGTCGGCGCCAACCCGCGCACCGAGGCCTCGCTGCTGAACGTTCGGATCCGCAAGCGCTGGCGCATGGCGCCGCTCGCGGTGGGCGTGATCGGCGAGCCGGTCGACCTGACCTATCCAAGCCATTACATCGGCGCCGGCCCCGATTCGCTGGCGGCGCTCGCCCGCGGCGAGCACAGTTTTCTTGAGACTCTCAAGGAGGCGAAGGCGCCGCTGGTCATCGTCGGCGCCAATGCCGAGCCGGGCATTCTGGCCGCGGCCGCCAAGCTCGCCCAGGAGATCGGCGCTGTCTCGGCCGAGGGGAACGGGTTCGGCGTGCTGCACACGGCCGCCGCCCGGGTCGGCGCGCTCGATCTCGGCTTCGTGCCGGGGGAGGGCGGCCTGACCTTCAGGCAGATGCTGGAGCCGGGGGCGTTGGACGTCCTGTTCAACCTCGGCGCCGACGAGCGCGACGTCGCCCCGGGCGCCTTCGTGGTCTACCAGGGCAGCCACGGCGATCGCGGGGCCTCCCGCGCCGACGTGATCCTGCCGGGGGCCGCCTACAGCGAGAAGTCGGCGACCTGGGTGAACACGGAAGGCCGGGTCCAGATGGGCAACCGCGCCGCCTTCCCCCCGGGCGACGCCCGCGAGGATTGGGCGATCCTGCGTGCCCTATCGGACGTGCTCGGCAAGCGCCTGCCCTTCGATTCGCTGACGGCGCTCCGCCGGGCGCTCTACGCCGCCCACCCGCATTTCGCGGCGATCGGCGCGGTGGAGCCCGGCAACGTGACCGAGGCCGTGGAGAAGCTGGCGGGCCTCGGCGGCACGTCCACCGGTCCGGCCTTCGCCTCGCCGGTCATCGACTTCTACCTCACCAACCCGATCGCCCGCGCCTCGCGCATCCTCGCCGAGTGCTCGCGCCTTGCCCGGGAGCGCGCCGCCGAGGCGCGGCCCCTGGCGGCGGCCGAGTAGGAGCTTTTTGACCGATGACGCCGCTCGAAATCCTCGGGACCGTGCTCCTGATCGTGCTGAAGAGCTTCGTGCTCCTCTCCGCGCTCCTCGTGTTCATCGCCTACGCGCTGCTGGCCGATCGAAAGATCTGGGCGGCGGTGCAGCTCCGGCGCGGCCCCAACGTGGTCGGACCCTTCGGCCTGTTCCAGTCCTTCGCCGACCTGCTCAAGTTCGTGCTGAAGGAGCCGGTGATCCCGGCGGGCGCCAACAAGGCGATCTACCTGCTGGCGCCGCTGGTCTTCGCGATGCTCGCCCTGTCGAGCTGGGCGGTGATTCCCCTCGCCGACGGCTGGGCGATCGCCGACATCAATGTCGGCATCACCTACATCTTCGCGATCTCGTCGCTCGGCGTGTACGGCGTCATCATGGGCGGCTGGGCGTCGAACTCGAAATACGCGTTCCTGGGCGCGCTCCGCTCGGCGGCGCAGATGATTTCCTACGAGGTCTCGCTCGGCTTCGTGATCATCTGCGTGCTGCTCTGCGCCGGCTCGCTCAACCTCTCGCGGATCGTGATGGCGCAGGACACCAGCCTCGGCCTGTTCGGCTGGTACTGGCTGTGGCTGTTCCCGATGTTCGTGGTGTTCTTCATCTCGGCGCTCGCCGAGACCAACCGCCCGCCCTTCGACCTGCCGGAGGCCGAATCGGAACTCGTGGCCGGCTACATGGTCGAGTATTCCTCGACCCCGTACCTGCTGTTCATGCTCGGCGAGTACGTCGCCATCATGAGCATGTGCGCGCTGGGGACCATCCTGTTCCTGGGCGGTTGGCTCTCGCCGATCCCGTTCGCGCCGTTCACCTGGGTGCCGGGCGTGATCTGGTTCACGCTGAAGGCGAGCTTCCTGTTCTTCCTGTTCGCGATGGTGAAATCCATCGTGCCCCGCTACCGCTACGATCAGCTCATGCGCCTCGGCTGGAAGGTGTTTCTGCCGATCTCGCTGATCTCGGTCGTCGTCGTCGCCTTCGTGCTCAAGCTGACCGGCCTCGCGCCGGGCGCCTGAGCCCACCCTTCGCATCGGAGATCCGGGCATGAAGCTCGATCAGGTCGCCAAGAGCCTTCTGCTGAAGGAGTTCGTGTCGGGGATGATCCTCGGCATGCGCTACTTCTTCAAGCCGAAGGCCACGATCAACTATCCCTTCGAGATGGGCCATCGCGGGCCCCGCTTCCGGGGTGAGCACGCCCTGCGCCGCTACCCCAACGGCGAAGAGCGCTGCATCGCCTGCAAGCTCTGCGAGGCGATCTGCCCGGCCCAGGCGATCACCATCGAGGCAGGTCCCCGCCGCAACGATGGGACCCGCCGGACGACTCGGTACGACATCGACATGGTGAAATGCATCTATTGCGGCATGTGCCAGGAGGCCTGCCCGGTGGACGCCATCGTCGAAGGGCCGAACTTCGAATTCTCGGTGGAGACCCGGGAGGAGCTTCTTTACGACAAGGCGAAGCTTCTTCTGAACGGCGACCGCTGGGAGCGCGAAATCGCCCGCAACATCGCGATGGACGCACCTTATCGCTGATCCATGCCGGGGGCGCTGTTGTGCCCCCGCCGACCGGGTTCTATAGACGGGCCGCCCGCTGCGGACCGTCTTCACGCACGGCAGAAGGGGCCGCTCCGGCGGCCGATCCCGACCAGCGCATGACCGCAGCAGCCGCCTTCTTCTATCTGTTCGCGAGCATCACGGTCGCGTCGGGCTTCATGGTGATCGCCTCGCGCAATCCCGTGGCCTCGGTGCTGTTCCTGATCCTCGCCTTCGTGAACGCCGCGGGGCTCTTCGTCCTGATGGGCGCCGAGTTCCTGGCGATGATCCTCGTCGTGGTCTACGTCGGCGCCGTCGCGGTGCTGTTCCTGTTCGTGGTGATGATGCTCGACGTGGACTTCGCCGAGCTGCGCCAGGGCTTTCAGCAATACCTGCCAATGGGCGCGCTGATCGGCGCGATCTTCCTGGTCGAGCTGCTGCTGGTGGTAGGCTCCTGGAGCATCGATCCGGGCCTCGTCCAGGCGCCGCTCGGCAACGTGGCATCCGCCGAGAACCTGACCAACGCCCAGGCGCTGGGGCGGGTGATCTACACGGACTACGCCTACTTCTTCCAGCTCGCCGGCCTGATCCTGCTGGTCGCCATGATCGGCGCGATCGTGCTGACGCTGCGCGACCGGCCCGGCGTCAAGCGCCAGGACATCGCGGTCCAGAACGCCCGCACCCAGGCCATGGCGGTGGAGACCCGCAAGGTCCCGTCGCGCCAGGGTGTCGAGGTCTGATGACCGCCGGAGGTTTCGAACGATGATCGGCCTGAGCCACTACCTCACCGTCGCGGCGATCCTGTTCACGCTCGGCGTGCTCGGCATCTTCATCAACCGCAAGAACATCATCGTCATCCTGATGTCCGTCGAGCTGATCCTGCTCTCGGTCAACATCAACCTCGTCGCCTTCTCGACGCAGCTGAACGACATCACCGGACAGGTCTTCGCCCTGTTCGTGCTGACGGTCGCGGCCGCCGAATCGGCGATCGGCCTCGCCATCCTGGTGGTGTTCTTCCGCAACCGCGGCTCCATCGCGGTGGAAGACGTGAGCATGATGAAGGGCTAGGGCCTCCTTCCCCGCCGCCCCGATTCACATCCGGATGCCGCCGCTTCACGGCCGGCCCGGAGGACGGACTGCAAGAGAGCGATGTATCACGCGATCGTCTTCTTCCCGCTCATCGGCTTCCTGATCGCCGGCCTGTTCGGCCGGTACATCGGGGCGCGGGCCTGCGAGTACATCACCACGGCGTTCCTCGCCTTCACGGCGCTGATTGCGTGGGGCGTGTTCATCGACGGCGGACACGCCGAGCGGGTGCAGGTGGCATCCTGGTTCTCGGCCGGCGACCTGCAGGTCGACTGGGCCTTCAAGGTCGACGCCCTGACCCGGGTGATGCTGGTGGTGGTGACCACGGTCTCGACCCTCGTGCACCTCTACTCCGTGGGCTACATGGAGGAGGATCCGCACCGGCCGCGCTTCTTCGCCTACCTGTCGCTGTTCACCTTCGCCATGCTGATGCTGGTGACGGCCGACAACCTCGTGCAGATGTTTTTCGGCTGGGAGGGCGTGGGCCTCGCCTCCTACCTGCTGATCGGGTTCTGGTACGAGAAGCCCTCGGCCAACGCCGCCGCCATGAAAGCGTTCATCGTCAACCGCGTCGGCGATTTCGGCTTCTCCCTCGGCATCTTCCTCGTCTTCGTGCTCACCGGCTCGGTGGCATTCGACGCGATCTTCGGCAAGGTCGACGCGATCAAGTCGCTGAGCTTCCACTTCCTCGGCTACGATTGGAACGCCCTGACGCTGGCCTGCCTGCTGCTGTTCATGGGGGCCATGGGCAAGTCGGCGCAGTTCCTGCTGCACACGTGGCTGCCGGACGCCATGGAGGGCCCGACCCCGGTCTCCGCGCTGATCCACGCCGCCACCATGGTGACCGCCGGCGTGTTCATGGTCGCCCGCCTGTCGCCGCTGTTCGAGGAGGCGCCGAACGCGCTGGTCGTGGTGACGGTGATCGGCGGCATCACGGCGTTCTTCGCGGCCACGATCGGCCTCGTGCAGAACGACATCAAGCGGGTGATCGCCTACTCGACCTGCTCGCAGCTTGGCTACATGTTCGTGGCACTCGGCGTCGGCGCCTATTCGGCCGCGGTGTTTCACCTGTTCACCCACGCCTTCTTCAAGGCGCTGCTGTTCCTCGGGGCCGGCTCGGTCATCCACGCGATGCACCACGAGCAGGACATGCGGAACATGGGCGGCCTGCGCCGCTACATCCCCTATACCAGCGCCATGATGGCGATCGGCTCCCTCGCGCTGATCGGCTTCCCCTACACGGCCGGCTACTACTCGAAGGACGCGATCATCGAGGCGGCCTATGCCTCGACCCGCCCGGGCCACACGCTCGCCTTCCTGTGCGTGGTGGTGGCGGCGTTCTTCACCTCGTTCTATTCCTGGCGCCTGTTCTTCATGACCTTCGAGGGTCCGGCCCGCTGGGGCGCCCACGCGGCGCACGACCACCACGACGCCCCCGCGGTGGCGCACTCGACCATGGCGCACGAGGCCGACGGCCCGCCCGGCCATACCGAGGGCGTCGCGCACGACGACAAGGGCCATGACATCGAGCCGGCCCACAGGAGCGACCTCGTGGCTGACGACCATCACGGTCACGGTCACCACGGGGACCATACGCCCCATGAGAGCCCGCTGGTGATGACGGTCCCGCTGGCGATTCTGGCCTTCGGCGCGCTGTTCGCCGGCATCATCTTCCACAACCGCTTCATCGGCGAGGGGATGGACGCGTTCTGGGGCCACGCCCTGGCGCACGGCCCACACAACCACATCATGCACGAGATCCACGAGGTCCCGGCTTTGGTCTCCTACTCGCCGCTGATCATGCTGATCCTCGGCTTCGTCCTGGCCTACTGGATGTATATCCGCCGGCCGGAGCTGCCGGGCGAGCTCGCCGCACAGCAGCCGTCTCTGTACCGGTTCCTGCTCAACAAGTGGTACTTCGACGAGATCTACGACCGGATCTTCGTCCGCCCGGCCAAGGATTTCGGCCTGTTCCTCTGGAAGCAGGGCGACGGGCGGATCATCGACGGACTGGGGCCAAACGGGATCGCGGCGCGGGTCGTCGACGTGACCCGCGGGGTGGTCCGTCTCCAGACCGGTTACCTCTACCACTACGCCTTCGTGATGCTCATCGGCGTCGCCGGCCTGATCAGCTGGTACCTGATATCCGGTCTGCCCAAGGGTGTTCACTGATATGTTCGGCCTCGGCATCCTCTCCGGCCTGCTGATCGTGCCACTCTGCGGCGCGGCCTTCATCCTGACGCTGAACGGCGACGAGGAATCGGTCGCCCGGAACAGCCGGTGGGCGGCGCTCGCCACCACGATCGTCACCTTCCTCCTCTCGCTGGTCGCCTGGAGCCGCTACGACACCGCCTCGTCGAGCTTCCAATTGGTCGAGAGCCACGCGTGGCTGACCGACACGATCCGGTTCAAGCTCGGGGTCGACGGCTTCTCGATACCGCTGATCCTCCTGACGACCTTCCTGATGCCGTTCTGCATCGGCGCCTCGTGGCACTCGATCCACTTCCGGGTGAAGGAGTACTTCGTCGCTTTCCTCGTCCTCGAGACGACGATGATCGGCGTGTTCGCCTCACTGGACCTGCTGCTGTTCTACCTGTTCTTCGAGGCCGGCCTGATCCCGATGTTCCTGATCATCGGCATCTGGGGCGGCGCGCGCCGGGTCTATGCCAGCTTCAAATTCTTCCTCTACACCCTGCTCGGTTCGGTGCTGATGCTGCTCGCTGTGATGGCGATGTACTGGCAGGCCGGCACCACCGACATCCCGACCCTGCTGCAGTACCGCTTCCCGGTGCAGATGCAGACCTGGCTGTGGCTCGCCTTCTTCGCGTCCTTCGCGGTGAAGATGCCGATGTGGCCGGTCCATACTTGGCTGCCCGATGCGCACGTCGAGGCGCCGACCGCCGGGTCGGTGATCCTGGCCGGCATCCTCCTGAAGATGGGCGGCTACGGCTTCATCCGGATCTCGCTGCCGATGCTGCCGGTGGCGAGCCATGACTTCGCGCCTCTCGTGTTCGCCCTGTCGGTCATCGCGATCATCTTCACGTCGCTCACCGCGATGATGCAGACCGACATCAAGAAGCTGATCGCCTACTCGTCGGTGGCCCATATGGGCTTCGTGACGCTCGGCCTGTTCACGCTGAACGAGCAGGGCATCCAGGGCGCGCTGTTCCTGATGATCTCCCACGGCATCGTGTCGGGGGCGCTCTTCCTCTGCGTCGGCGTGGTCTACGACCGGATGCATACCCGCGAGATCGCCGCCTATGGCGGCCTCGTGAAGCGGATGCCGCTCTACGCGGTCGCCATGCTGATCTTCACCATGGCCAATGTCGGCCTGCCCGGCACCTCCGGCTTCGTGGGCGAGTTCCTGTCGATGCTCGGCGCCTTCAAGGCGAACCCGAACGTCGCCTTCTTCTCGACCTTCGGCATCATCCTGTCGGCGGGCTACGCCCTGTGGCTCTACGCCCGGGTGGTCTACGGCAAGCTCGAGAAACCGAACCTCCAGGGCATCCTGGATCTCGACCTGCGCGAGAAGATCATCCTGGCGCCGCTGGTCGTGCTGACGATCTATTACGGCGTGCATCCGGCCCCCGTGCTCGATGTGTTCGCGCCCTCGACCGACGCGCTGATGGCGAGCATCAAGACCGCGCTCTCGAACACCCAGACGGCCGCCGCGGCGCTGCCGATCCCGCGTTGAGGCGGAGACCATGACAACCGTCCACTCCGTCCTGCCCTCGCTGGCGCCGCTCCTGCCCGAGTTGATCCTCGGCGTCGGCGTCCTGCTCCTGATCCTCTATGGCGCCTGGCGCGGGGATCGGTCGGCCGAGAGCGTCAGCATCGGCGCCCTGGTGCTGCTCCTGGTCGCCCTGTCGGTGGTGATCTCCCAGCCGGTGCACGGGCGGATCACGACCCTGTCGGGCGCCTTCGTGTCCGATTCCTTCTCGAAGGTGATGAAGTCGCTGGTGCTGCTCGGCTCCTCGGCGACGATCCTGCTGGCGCACGATTTCTTCAAGCGCGAGCGCATCGACCGGTTCGAATTCCCGGTCCTGATCGTGCTCTGCACCATCGGCATGATGGTGATGGTCTCGGCCAACGACCTGATCGCCCTCTATCTCGGCCTGGAACTGCAGTCGCTCGCCGCCTACGTGATCGCGGCCTTCCACCGGGACGACATCAAGTCGACAGAGGCCGGCCTCAAGTACTTCGTGCTCGGCGCGCTCTCGTCCGGCATGCTGCTCTACGGCGCCTCGCTGATCTACGGCTTCACCGGCACGGTCTCGTTCCCCGGCATCGTCTCGGCGCTCAACGAGAATGCCGGCCTCGGCATCGTGCTCGGCATCGTGTTCGTGGCGGCCGGCGTCTGCTTCAAGATGTCGGCGGTGCCGTTCCACATGTGGACGCCCGACGTCTACGAGGGCTCGCCTACGCCGGTGACGGCTTTCTTCGCCACCGCGCCCAAGATGGCCGCCGTCTCGATGACGGTGCGGGTCTTCATCGGCGCCCTCCCGGACGTGACGGCGGTCTGGCAGCAGATCTTCATCTTCGTCTCGGTGGTATCGATGGCTCTGGGCTCCTTCGCAGCCATCGGCCAGACGTCGATCAAGCGCCTGATGGCCTACTCGTCGATCGCCAATATCGGCTACGCGCTGATCGGCCTGGCCTGCGGCTCCGAGGAGGGGATCAGCGGGCTCGTCACCTACATGATCATCTACCTCGCGATGACGCTCGGCTCCTTCGCGATCATCCTGTCGCTTCGGCGCCGGAACGTCATGTTCGAGAAGATCGAGGACCTGTCGGGCCTGTCGCGCACGCATCCATGGCTGGCCTTCTGCCTCGCCGCCATGATGTTCTCGCTGGCCGGCATCCCGCCCCTCGCCGGGTTCTTCGCGAAGTTCTACGTCTTCGCCGCCGCCATCAAGGCGGGCCTCGTGACGCTGGCGGTGATCGGCGTGGTGACCAGCGTGGTCGGCGCTTACTATTATTTGCGGATCGTGCGGATCATGTATTTCGACGAGCCGAAGGAGCCCTACGAGGCGATGGCACCGGGCCTGCGGGTCGTGCTCGCCCTGTCGAGCGTCGTGGTGGTGCTGTTCTTCCTGCTCCCGGGGCCGCTGGTCGGCGCCGCCGGCCGGGCCGCCAAGTCGCTGTTCTAGGACGGCCTTGCCCTATCGACTCGGGCCCGAGGCGCGCAGCCAGGGCCACCGCCTGCATGTCCACGACAGCCTCGGCTCCACCAACACGGAGGCGATGGCGCAGGCGCGGGCCGGCGAGACAGGGCCGCTCTGGGTCGCGACGTACCGTCAGGAGGCGGGGCGGGGCCGCCGGGGCAACAGCTGGGCGTCCCTCCCGGGCAACCTCGCGGCGAGCGTGCTCTGGCCGGTCGCCGGGGTGGCCCCAGACCACCTCGCCGAGCTCGGCTTTGTGGCCGGGCTCGCGTTGATCGAGGCGCTGGAGGCGGCCTGCGGCACCCTGCCGGATACCGGATCGGCCGCCGGCGCCCGATCTCTGCAGCTCAAATGGCCGAACGACGTGCTGCTCGGCGGCGCCAAGCTCGCGGGTCTTCTGCTGGAGGCTGAGACGTTGCCGGGTGGCCGGCGCGCCGCGGTGATCGGCTTCGGCGTCAACGTCGCGGCGGCCCCGGACGGGCTCTCCGCCACAAGCTTGGCGGCGACGGGTTACGCCAGTGACGCCGAGGCGCTACTGGAACATCTCTCGGACCGGATGGCTGCGCGGGCGCGCCTCTGGGACCGGGGACGGAATTTTGCTGCCCTGCGCGCCGACTGGCTGGCGCGGGCCGCAGGTCTCGGATCGGAGATCGCGGTGCGCAGCGGCGGACAGGGCCTTAGGGGCGTGTTCGAAACGATCGACGAGGGGGGGCGGCTCGTGATCCTCGCCCCCGACGGGAACCGGCATACCGTGACGGCGGGCGAGGTGCATTTCGGATCGGCCGCGACGGCGGCCTGAGTTTGGACGACGACAGATGGCAACAGGACAGGAGGAGCTGGTCTTCCTGCCGCTCGGCGGCGTGGGCGAGATCGGAATGAATGCGGCGCTCTACGGCTTCGGGCCGGAGAAGGGCCGGAAGTGGATCATGGTCGATTGCGGCATGGGCTTTGCCGGCGAGGAGAACATGCCGGGCATCGACCTGATGTTCCCGGATCTCTCCTTCATCGAGGAGAAGCGCAAGGACCTGCTGGGGATCTTCATCACCCACGCGCACGAGGACCATATCGGGGCGATCTCCGAGCTGTGGTCGCGCGTCAAGGCGCCGGTCTACGCGACGCGCTTCGCCAAGAACCTGCTGGAGACCCGCCGGCTCTCGGATCCCGGCGCGCCCAAGGTCGACCTGCGCGAGGTCAAGCCCGGCCGGCGCATCACGGTCGGCCCGTTCGAGCTGGAATACGTTCCGGTCTCGCACTCGATCCCCGAGTCGAACGCCATCGCGATCCGCACGGCAGCCGGTCTCGTGGTCCATACCGGCGACTGGAAGATCGACCCGACGCCGGTGGCCGGCGAGGTCACTTCGCCCGAGGCCTTCACGGCGCTCGGCGACGAGGGCATCCTGGCGCTGGTCTGCGATTCCACCAACGTGGTGCGCGATGGCTTCTCCCCCAGCGAGCGCGAGGTCGCCGAGACCCTCAAGACCTTGATCGCCGACGCCCCCCACCGGGTCGCGGTAACGACCTTCGCGTCGAACGTCGCCCGCATCCGCGCCGTCGCCGAGGCGGCGGTGGCCTGCGGCCGTGAGATCGTGGCGGTCGGCCGGGCCATGGACCGGGTGATCGATGTCGCCCGCGAGTGTGGCTACCTCGACGGGTTGCCCGAGTTCCGCCGGTCGGATTCGTGGAAGAGCCTGCCGCGCGAGCGGGTCGTGGCCCTGCTCACCGGCTCGCAGGGCGAGCCCCGGGCAGCCTTGGCCCGGGTTTCCCGCCGGGACCATCCGGATATCAGCCTCACTGCGGGCGATCAGGTGATCTTCTCCTCGCGCGCCATCCCCGGCAACGAGCGCGATGTCGGCTCGATCATCAACGACCTGATCGAGCAGGGCGTCGAGGTGATCACCGACCGCAGCGCCCTCGTCCACGTTTCCGGTCACCCGCGCCGGGACGAGATGGTCGAGATGTACAAGTGGACGCGGCCCGGCACCGCGATCCCGGTCCACGGCGAGGCGCTCCACCTCGACGAGCATGCCCGCTTCGCCCGGGCGCAGGGGGTGCAGAACGTCGTCAAGGCCCGCAACGGCAGCCTGATCCGGCTCAGCCCCGGCAAGCCCGAGGTGATCGACCACGTGAAGGCCGGCCGCCTGTTCAAGGACGGCGATGTCCTGATCGACGAGAAGGACCGGGCGATCCCCGAGCGGCGCAAGCTGATGCAGGCGGGTCTCGTCTCGGTGGCGATCGCGATCGACGAGGATGGCGTCGTGCTGGGCGAGCCGGCGATCGACATCATCGGCCTGCCGAACCGTGGGCGCTCCGGCGAACCCCTGATCGACACCATCGTGGAAGCGGTCTCGCGCAGCCTTTCGGGCCTGTCCCGGGGCAAGCTCAAGGATTCGGAGGG
>NZ_JAKSYG010000146.1 GCF_022829725.1 Methylobacterium sp. E-005
GACCGGTTTCTGTACCGGCCCGGCCCAAGGACCCGATGCGTGAGGGGCGTGGCGGCAGGCCTCTTTCAAAGGGAGGCGGCATCTAACCATAGGGACCCTGAAACGAATCCCCGAGCGCCTTCCGCCGAAACAGGGTGCGACAGCGCCTTCGCTGATGCTCCGGCCGGTCGTGGCTCATGTGACAGCGCTCGCAGAAGGCCGCGAGGTGGGCGTCCGCATTGTTCGAGGTGGCGTAGTCCCGATGTGCTGCAGGCAACAACACCCGAGTCCGACGGGCACGGCCTAGGATGTCGGCTTCAGC
>NZ_JAKSYG010000148.1 GCF_022829725.1 Methylobacterium sp. E-005
GGCCCGCTGCTCAGTACCGGGCCGAGGTTCGCGACGAAGCTGGCATGAGCATACTGACCGCCTCTGTGCTCATCGTCATCGATAAGGCGCCGGAGCGGAAGGCGGCCGAAGCTGCCGCGTAGCTCGGACATTCGGCCAGGCGCGACTGAACCGCGCTTGTCCCGATTGATTGTAGCAAGCAAATGGGCGCGATCATCGTCATCGCCAGCTCTGCTGGTGGCCTCAAACCGCTCAAGCGGATCGTCGAGACTTTGCCATCAAATCTCCGCGCCTCCGTGTTCGTCGTGCAGCACATTGGGGCGAACCCGAGCGTCCTTCCCGAAATCCTTAGCCAGCGCGGCAGCCTTCCGGCCACCTTCGGGCGGCACGGGGAGGTCATCGAGCGCGGCCGCATCTACGTCGCACCACCCGACCACCACATGCGTTTGGGCTTCGGTGCAATCCTTCTCGATCAGGGAATCAAGGTGCACTTCACCCGCCCAGCGGCCGATCCGTTGTTCGTTTCAGCCGCCGAGGCTTACGGGAAGCGCGTCGTCGGGATCGTGCTCAGCGGCGGCAATAGCGACGGGGCTGAGGGCATGCGTGCGATCACGGCACGCGGTGGCCTCGGCCTCGTGCAAGATCTGGCCGAGGCCGAATGCCCCGAGCTGCCCCAGGCCGCGCTGAGGCTGGATCACCCGGAGGCAACCCTCACCGCCGACCGACTGATGGAGCGGGTCGTCGCCCACGGTGCTTGAGACGATTGTGGGCACCGTGCCGAGGCAGCGGCCGTGCAGAAGGTCGATCCAGAGATCGACGTAGCAATTCGTCTCCGGCCAATCCCGCGCCCCGTCATGGGGCGGGTGTGGGACGTAGGGCCCCGCGATGCCGAGCCCCGCGGGCAGGCGCAACGCGGCGGTCATGGGCTCAGCCCCAGAGCGCATCGCTAACGGGCTCGGGGCATGCGGCGAGGTCGAGGCCATGGTGCTTCAGGAGGGCCAGGGTGATCCGCTCCAGGCCGAAGCCGACGCAGGCCGTGTGAGCGACGCTGCCGTCGGCCTGACGCAGCTCCCAGGTGCTGCCGAAATGGTCCTGGTGGTAG
>NZ_JAKSYG010000155.1 GCF_022829725.1 Methylobacterium sp. E-005
CCGGCAGCGTGGCAGAGATCCTGGTCGAGATCATCGGGGCGTATCCTCCCGCGCCTGTCCCGGCGCTCCGCCCCAGCATGCCGCCCCGATCCGGCGGGATCCAGCCGGTCGGGGCGGGCTTCGGTGACAGAGGAGGCCTGCCCAAGGGGCGGACAGAAAAAAGGCCACTCCACGAGGGAGCGGCCCGAAGTCTAGGGAGGAAACGCCCAAGAAGGGCTGCAGGACCGCGACGCCATCGCTGTCCCGCGCTGCACAATCTGCGCTTCGGGGTGAATTTTTCAAGGTCGTCAGGACAGCACCGCTGTCCTTTCGTGCGGGCGCACACGCATCTGCGAGACGCTGTGTTGAAAATGCCGCAGGCGCATGACGTGGCGCCGAGACAAGAATTCCCCCGTCAAGCACGGGTCGATCGGCCGGTAAGTCGCTGACGAAACGTATGTTTGAGCTGTCGATCCCCGTTCTGGCCGCGCCGCTCGACTGCGCCCGGCCGTGTTCACGCCGTGGAGAGACGAGGACGCGGTTCGCGCTAGCTCTCCGGCCAAGTCTCAACAACGCAGCGCGAAGCAGGGATCAGGGTGGGCATGGCGATCCAGGGTGAGCGAATTCGGGTTCTCAACGATGTCGAGCCGCGCGCGGACGGGGCTTACGTGCTCTATCTCCTGCAACAGGCCAATCGGGCGACGTTCAACCCGGCCCTCGAATACGCCATCGAGGAGGCGAACCGCCTGGATCTGCCGGTCGTCGCCTGCTTCGGCCTGCTGGACGGGGCCAGCGGCTTTCCCGAGGCCAACGCCCGGCACTACGCCTTCCTGCTCCAGGGTCTCGCGGATGCGAAGGCCGGCCTGGAGAAGCGGGGCATCGGCTTCGTCATGCGCAAGGCCTCGCCCGCCAAGGTCGCCGTCGACCTCGCCAGGGATGCGGCGCTCCTCGTCCTCGACCGTGGCTACCTCGCCATCCAGAAGGGCTGGTACGCGGAGATTACCGAGGCGGTGAAGAGCCGGATCGTCCAGGTCGAGGGCGATGTGGTGGTGCCGGTCGAGATCGCCTCGAAGAAGCACGAATACGCCGCCCGGACCCTGCGGCCGAAGCTGAATCGATTGTGGGATCCGTTCATCGCCGAGCTGAAGCCGCGCAAGCCCAGGCACGCCGCCGGCAAGCTCAAGCTCGAGAGCGCCATCGATGTCTCGGATCCCGAGGCGGTGCTCGCCGGGATGACGCTCGACCGGGTGGTGGGGCCGGTGAAGCGCTTCATCGGCGGCGAGACCGAGGCCCGCAAGCGCCTGAAGGCCTTCCTCAAGGACGGTTTTGCGGGCTACGGCGCGGACCGCAACATGCCGGAGGCGGCCGCCGCCTCGCATATGAGCCCCTACCTGCATTTCGGCCAGATCTCGCCCGTGGAGATCGCCCTGGCGGTGCGCGAAGCCGAGATCGGCGACGATGACGACCGCGGCGCCTACCTGGAGGAGCTGATCGTCCGGCGCGAACTCGCCATGAACCACGTCTTCTACACGGAGGGCTACGATTCCTACGCGGCGGCGGTGCCCGAATGGGCCCGCAAGACGCTGGCCGAACACGCGAAGGACGAGCGCCCGCACGCCTATTCCGAGGAGCAACTGGCCGCCGGCGAGACCCATGACCGCTACTGGAACGCCGCGATGCAGGAGATGCGTGAGACCGGCTACATGCACAACCAGCTGCGGATGTACTGGGGCAAGAAGATCCTCGAATGGTCACCCTCGCCGGAGGAGGGGTTCGCCCGCACGCTCCGGATCAACAATCGCTACTTCCTCGATGGACGCGACGCGAATTCCTTCACCAACGTCGCCTGGGTGTACGGCCTGCACGACCGCCCCTGGCAGAAACGGAAGGTCTTTGGGACCGTCCGCTACCAGAGCGAGAACTCGCTGAAGAGGTTCGACGCAAAGGCTTACGTGAAGGCGGTGGAGAAGCTCTGCGCCGCGGAGGGGTGAGGGCGGCCGCCGCTCATCAAGACAGCCGCCGCACGTTCCAGAACACGGACAGGTTCCTGACCGCGTCCTGCAGATCGCCGTCCCTGCCGAACCGCTGATCGAACTCCTGCAGCACTCGGTTGCGCGTCACGGAGGCGGAGGTCGTGAGGGGATCGAGAACCGTGACATCCGCCTGCGGCACGAAGCGCGGGGTCCGCGGGCGCTCGTTCTGCGCGAGCGCGGGCCGGGCGGGCCGGAACGGGGTGGTGCCCACAGTGGCGCCGACAGCGGCGGCCCCCGGCGAGCAAGCTTCGGCCCAGCATGGCGAAAAGCCTCGCCGGTCATGTCGGACGCAGGCGTCCACCCCGGCCGGGAAGCGGCGCCTCCCGCCTGCCCCCTGTCACGACGGCAGGACTGGGGTCGCATGCCGCCAGAGACCCGTCGCTCCCTCTGCGGGGCCCTTCATCACGCCGCTCGGAACGCGGCTGACAACTGCGTCCTGGCGCCCGATCAAGGCGATTGCCCCACGCGGAGCCGATCTCCGGCGTGATCGGCAGCGCGGCCTGTGCTCAGCGCCTCGGGAACCACAGGTCCTTGAACCCGAAATGCAACCTATGGGTGATATGATTTGATCCATGATAGTTTGTTAGTTTACGTATGGAAATAATCGAATATTCGTACGGATTCAACCTTCATTAATCGGAGTTATACTACGACACTAGTCATATCCATGTGTCGCTGCCGAGCTCGCCTGCAGTTCCCCCACATGGTCCGGCCCCGATCTTCGACCCGCCCCCGTTCCGGCTTCCGGAGCGAAGGATGACAGACACCCTATGACCGTCCGCATCGGCGCCCGCATCCAGGGCATCACCTGCGTTGCTCTCCTCGGCATGGCCGCCCTGATCGGCCTATCCGTCTGGGGTTTGTCGGAGGCGGTCACCGAGGCGCGCGCGTTGCAGACGCGCAACCTCGTCGAGACCGCCCACGGCGTCCTCACGTATTTCGAGGGCGAGGAGCGGGCAGGCCGCATGAGTCGCGCGACAGCCCAGCAGGCCGCGGTCACGGCGGTCCGGGGGCTCCATTACGCGGGCAACGAGTATTTCTGGATTCAGGATATGCAGCCTCGCATGGTGCTGCATCCGAAGGTGGACCTCATCGGCAAGGATATTGCCGGGATCACGGATGCGAAGGGTCGGCACCTCTTCATCGACATGGTCGAGCAGGTGAAGCGGTCCGGTGGCGGCCTCGTCCCCTACCTGTGGCCGAAGCCCGGTGTCGATGTGCCGGTCGCCAAGATCTCCTACGTCCAGGGCTTCGCGCCCTGGGGCTGGATCATTGGAACCGGCATCTATGCGGATGACACCGCCGCCCAGCTGCGCCCCACCCTGGTGACGCTCCTCGCCGGCGCCGCGGTCGCGGCGGCCGCCATCGCGTTCCTGGCGATGCTGATCGGCCGCGGCGTGGCACGCCCGATCGGCGCATTGACCGGGGCCATGGAGGGCTTGGCTTCGGGCGATCTCGACCGGGCCGTACCGAAGGCCGCGCGGGCCGACGAGATCGGCCGCATGACCGACGCCGTGCATGTCTTCAAGACCAACCTGCTCCGCACGCGGGCCTTGGAGAGCGAGACCGTCCAGGCACGCCGCGCCGCGGAGGAGCAGCGCCGGATCGGGATGCGCCAGATGGCCGACACCTTCGAGGGTGCGGTCGGCGCCATTGTCGGGCTCGTCTCGGCATCGGCCACGGCGCTGCAGGCGACCGCCCAGAAGATGACGCTGACCGCCAGCGCAACCGCGCAACAATCCACGATGGTCGCCGTGGCGGCCGAGGAGGCCGCCTCCAACGTCGGCACCGTAGCGGCGGCTGCCGAGGAACTCGGCTCCTCGGTCCAGGAGATCGGGCGGCAGGTGCAGGGCTCGGCCAGTCTCGCGCATCTCGCGGTCGGCGAGGCCGACGAGGCCGGCGCCCGTGTGCAGGATCTCAGCGCGGCCGTGGCCCGCATCGGCGACGTGGCCGGGCTGATCGCGTCGATCGCGGGGCAGACCAATCTGCTGGCCCTCAACGCCACCATCGAGGCCGCCCGCGCCGGGGCGGCGGGGCGGGGGTTTGCCGTCGTCGCCTCCGAGGTGAAGGCGTTGGCCGAGCAGACCGCCAGGGCCACGCACGAGATCTCGGGACAGATCCTGCGGATCCAGGGCTCGACCGGGCAGGCGGTCACGTCGATCGCGGGCATCACGGGGCGCATCCGGGAGATCAGCGACGTGGCGACGTCGATCGCGGCCGCGGTGGAGGAGCAGGGTGCGGCCACGCAGGAGATCGTGCGGAACGTGAGCCAGGCCGCGTCAGGCACCGGCGACGTGACCGGCAACATCGCGGGCGTCGCCGATGCCGCAGAGGAGACGGGGGCGGCGGCTGTCGCCGTTCTCGGCGCCGCCTCGGAGCTGTCCCTCCAATCCGAGCGCCTCGCCGCCGAGGTCGGACACTTCCTGGCCACCGTCCGCGCGGCCTGATCCGGCGGGACGGACACACGACCTGGGCCATTCTCGTCCAAGTGCGGTATAGCGTCCGTTCCGGCGGTACGGATACAGTTGCTCGATCATGGTGGACACACGGGACGACGCGCGGGTAACGACCGGCTCCCCCCGCCCGCGGCGCTCCCGCTACCGCCGCTCGATCATGCGCCTGCGTTCCGCCTCGCTGGAGGCCTATCCGCTCTGGCGCGGGCGGCTGCTGTTCCTGGCGGGGGGCATCTGCGTCGGTCTCGCCGCCGTGCTGATGGCCAAGGGGGCGGACCTCGCCCAGGACGGGTTCCGGCGGCTCATCGCGGTCTCCCCGCTCATCGCCCTGGTGCTGACGCCGGCAGGCTTCGCGCTCGCCGCGCTGCTCGCCCGCACGGTGTTCCCGAACTCGCAAGGCTCGGGCATCCCGCAGGTGATCGCCGCCCGGCACGCCCGGGACGCGCGCTTCCGGTTCTCGCTGATCTCCCCCCGGGTGGCCCTCGGCAAGGTGCTGATGCTGTTCCTCGGCCTGTTCTGTGGCGCCTCCGCGGGCCGCGAGGGGCCGACCGTGCAGGTCGGCGCCGCCATCATGGCGGCCTTCGGTCGGCTCACGCCGGACCGCCTGCCGGGCCTGCTGCTGGCGGGCGGCGCGGCCGGCGTCGCGGCGGCCTTCAACACCCCGCTCGCCGGCATCGTGTTCGGCATCGAGGAGCTGGGTCGGGCCTACGAGGCGCGCTCCTCCGGTCTGATCGTGGCCGGCATCGTGGCGGCGGGCCTGACCTCCCTGTGGCTGCTGGGCAATTACACCTATTTCGGTACCACCCAGGCCGAGCTGCCGTTCGCCGCGAGCTGGATCGTGCTGGTGATCGCCCTGATCGGCGGGCTCGCAGGCGGGCTGTTCAGCCGCATCGTGATCCTGTTCGCCCGGGGCCTGCCCGGGCGGGTCGGCCGCCTGATCCGGGCGCGGCCGGTGGTGTTCGCGGCCATCTGCGGGCTATGCGTCGCCCTGTGCGGCCTCGCCTCCAACGGGGCGGCCTATGGCACCGGCTATGAGGAGGCCCGGAATATTCTCCATGGCGACGCGGCAGCGGGCTGGTTCTACGCGCCGCTCAAATTCGCCGCCACGGTGCTGAGCTCGATCAGCGGCATCCCGGGCGGGCTGTTCGCACCGTCGCTGGCGGTCGGAGCCGGCCTGGGCGGCGCGGTCCATGGTCTCCTGCCCGAGATACCCGTGGGCGCCCTCGTGCTGATCGGCATGGTGGCCTACCTCACCGGCGTGCTCCAGGCGCCGATCACCAGCTTCGTCATCGTCACCGAGATGACCCAGAACCACGCGATGATGATCCCGCTGATGGTGGCCGCCCTGGTCTCCGATGCGGCCTCGAAGGCGGTCTGCCGGGGCGGGCTCTATCACACGCTCGCCGAGATCATGCTGGAGCGCGCCGACGTGCCGGCGCAACCGGTGGCCAAGACCGCCTGATCCGTCTTAAGAAAAAAAGCGGCTCCGGCGGGGGCGGCGGAACGGTCTCGCTTGGCGCCGGTTGAGGCCAAGAAACCTCGGCCCGCGGTTGGGCCCCTGTGGAGTGATGCCATGACGCTGCTGAAATGGGCCCTCATCTGCTTCGTGATCTCCCTGATCGCCGGCGGCCTCGGCTTCACGGGGATCGCCTCGGGCGCCGGTTCGCTCGCCCGGATCCTGTTCGGCCTGTTCCTGCTGATCGCCATCGTGATCGTGGTCATCGCCTTCGCGGTCGGCCAAGCGGTCTTCTGAGGCCGGCGTGATGCGCGGCAAGGTCTGCCTCGTCACCGGGGCGACCAACGGCATCGGCTACGAAACGGCGCTCGGCCTCGCGCGCCTGGGCGCGCGGGTCGCCATCGTCGGGCGCGATCCTGGGAAGACCCGGGCCAGCGCCGAGCGGATCCGCGCCGCAGTGCCTGGCGCGGCGGTCGATCCGCACGTGGCCGACCTGTCGGCCCAGGCCGGGATCCGGCGGCTCGCCGGGACCCTGCGTGCGGCCTATCCGCGGCTTGATGGGCTGGTGAACAATGCCGGGGCGATCTTCGACCGCCGGACCCTCACCGCCGACGGGATCGAGCGCACCTGGGCGCTCGATCACCTGGGCTACGTGCTGCTGACGTTGGAACTCCTCGACACCCTCAAGGCCTCGGCGGCGGTGGGCGGCAAGCCGCGCATCGTCAACGTCGCCTCCGCGGCCCATTACCGGGGGCACATCGATTTCGACGACATCGAGGGCGCGCGGCGCTACGGGGCGATGCGGGCTTATGCCCAGGCCAAGCTCGGAAACGTGCTGTTCACCTACGCCCTCGCCCGGCGGCTGCGCCCGGACGGCATCACCGTCAATGCCCTGCATCCGGGGGTGATCAACACGGGCTTCGCCAAGAACACCGGCGGCCTGTTCGGCACCGCGTGGTCGCTGATGCGGCCGTTCCTGACCACGCCCGAGAAGGGCGCACAGACCTCGCTCCATGTGGCGAGCGCGCCGGAACTCGACGGCGTCACCGGCCGCTACTTCTCCCATTCGAAGCCGAAGACCTCCTCGGCGGAGAGCCGCGACGAGGCCGTTCAGGAGCGCGTCTGGGCGCTGAGCCTGAAGCAGGTGGGGCGGAGCGCGTGAGGCGAGATCGGCTCAGGTGAGGCCTGAGCCGGGGCTCGGCTCAGTGGATGGTGTGACGACGATTATGGCCCCCAGAGCGTGTCGCGTTCCCCGCGGGTCAAAGGAGCTTGCGGAGCCCGCTTATCCGTCGCTAGGGCGGCTTGGCGAATGGCCGCAACAGGCTCGGCAAGGGGCCTTGTCGCGACTACGGCTCCGGCGGTCTGGCGCACCGGCTTGATCGTCGCCGCAGGGTTGGGCGCATCGTCCGGATGCACGGTGGCCTCGGCTGCGGTTCGTGGCGGGTTTGTTCAGGCGCCCCGTCCCGGACAGGTGAGCAATCGCGGAACCTGATCCGGGATCTGCCACGAGACGTTGCGAAGCGTCCGCCGCACCCAAACGGTGCCGCTTGCGCGGCACTGTCTTAGGCGGGCTCCCGCACCGCATGCCATTTTCGCTTCATGCGCCCGGCAACGGACAGGGTGCCAGATCCAAGGGGGCCGCCGTGAAACCTCCTCACGCCGCCCGCCGCACCACGTGATCCCCCTGCTGCTGGATCTCGATGAACACCCGGGTCACGTCCGGATTACGCTCCTTCAGCGCCCGGTCGAGGCGGGTCACGAGGCTTTCGACCTCGCCCGCGCTGAGGTCGTCGGCCATGTCGATGCTGAGATTGACCAGGATGTCGGAGGGGCCGAGATGCTGGGTGAGCACCTCGTTGACGTGGAGCACCCCCGGCTCGGCCCGGGCCAGCTCCGAGATCGCCGCGATGATCTCGGGATCGGCCGCCTCGCCGATCAGCAGGCCGTGGGTCTCGATCATCAGGAAGCCCGCCATCCCGATCAGCACGAGGCCGATTCCCACGGAGGCCCAGCCGTCGAGGCTCGGCATGTCGAGGAGGTGGCTGGCCGCGACGCCCGCCAGGGCGATCACGAGGCCGATCAGCGCGGCCGTGTCTTCGGCCAGCACCGTGAACAGGGTCGGGTCCTTGCTGCGCCGGATCGCCCGCACCGCCGAGTGCTTGCCCTTCTCGGACCAGAATTGCCGCATCGCCACGAAGAACGAGGTGCCCTCGGCCGCGATGGCGAAGCCGAGGATCGCGACGTTCACCCAGATTCCGGGCAGCCGGTAGCCGAAGAGTTCGGCATCCACATCCGGCTCGGGGTGGCGGACCCGCTCGATCCCCTCGTAGACCGCGAAGACGCCGCCACCGAGGAAGATCATCAGCGCGACCACGAAGGCGTAGAAGTAGATCTCGCGGCCGTAGCCGAACGGGTGGCGGTCATCGGCCGGCCGCTCGGACCGCTTCATGCCGACGAGCAGCAGCACCTGATTGGCCGTATCGACCACCGAGTGCACCCCTTCGGCGAGCATCGCGGTCGAGCCGGTCAGCGCCCAGCCGATGAATTTCGCCGTCGCGATGGCGAGGTTGGCACCCGCCGCCGCATAGATCGCCCCCGTGCTCTCGTGCGCCATCCGGTAACCTCTACACGCCGATCCGCTCCGACCGCGGCGGTGCAAGCATCTCGGGGGCGGCGGGTTCCCATGTGGACGCGGCCGGGCGGCCCGTGCAACCTGTCGCCGCTCAAGGATCTCCGGAGGCGGCATGGCCGACGCGCATTACGACCCCGACAACATCTTCGCCAAGATCCTGCGCGGTGAGATCCCCTGCCACCGCGTCTACGAAGACGCGCAGACGCTGGCCTTCATGGATGTGATGCCCCAGGGCGAGGGCCATACCCTGGTGATCCCGAAGGCGCCGGCCCGGGGCCTGCTCGATGCCGAACCCGAATCGCTCGCGGCGCTGATGGCGAGCGTCCAGCGCGTCGCCCGGGCCGTGAAGGCGGCGTTCCAGGCGGACGGGCTGACCCTGTTCCAGTTCAACGAGCCGGCCGGCGGCCAGACCGTGTTCCACCTGCACGTCCACGTCATCCCGCGGCGCGAGGGCGTGCCCTTGAAGCGCCACGAGGGCGGCATGGCCGACAACACGGTCCTGGCCGAGCACGCGGCGCGCATCCGCGCGGCGCTCGAAGCGCAGGGATAGAAGTTAGGCCGCGCTCGCCGAATCGCCCTGGGCCATGCTGGCGAGCAGCCTGCGCAGGGCGGCGTTCTCGGTCTCCAACTCGCTCACGCGCCGCAGCAGCATGGTCACGGAGGCCTCGGACGCGGCTGGATCGAGCGCCGATGGGGCCGGGGCCCGGGCGGGGTCCTCGAAGATGACGCCGATCCCGTCCTCCCGCCGCCAGCGCAGGGTTGCGCGGTAGGTACGGTCCTTCTGCGGGATGTAGAGGTCGAACGCCTCCGGCAGCGTTGCGGCGTCGCTCATGACCAGGCGCGCGCCGGAGGAGGACATGTCGCGCACGAGGCAGTCGAAGCTGGACGATCCGTTGTTGAAGACGATGCGGCCCTTGAGGAAGACCCTCTGGCGCGTCTCTCGGCGGTGCTCCGACATCGGGCGGCTCCGGAAGGCTGGCGATCCGACTCAATCTGCATGCCAGCTCTTAAGGAATCTTCGCCGGGATACGGGACTCGGGGCCTAATTCGCGGGCGGATACCGGTAGAGATGTGGGCAGAGACATGTTCTCGCCCGAGGGCGGTGCGGCAGCTATCGCGTCTGCGCGTCTCCCTCCCCCCTTTGCGGGGGAGGGGGAGAAGCGGACAGGCTCATCCTCAATCTGGAAACGGTAATCTGCGAACCCGCCGCCCGCTCACGCCATGAAGCGCCGGTCCATGGTCTGGAACAGATAGAACCCGTTGAACCGCACCGCGGTGTCGGCGGCCCGGTCGTCGAAGTCGCGGGGCTGCTGGCTGCCGTCGCACAGCTTGCCGCCGAAGACCCACCGGCCGGCGCCGATGAAGGGCGGAACGGTGCTCGCCTCCGGCACCGCGCAGCAGAGGCCTTCCTCGCCCTTGAGCTGGAACAGGTTGTAGCTTCGCATTCGAAGTCCTCCGCCTGGCCGCCCTCAAAGCCGAATATTCCCAGTGCGTAATCTTGCGCTGCGAAGAATCGGCTTGACCGTGCTCATAATAGCACAATCCGTCGAGTTTGTGACGGTCAAGTTTCGGGGACGTTTCGCTCGAGCTCCGCGATCCAGATCCGCGCCGACCCGTCGGACGGCGCGCGCCAGTCGCCCCGCGGCGACAGGGAGCCGCCGGCCGAGACTTTTGGGCCGTTCGGGAGCGCCGAGCGCTTGAACTGGCTGAAGCCGAAATAGCGGGTCAGGAACACCCCAAGCCAGCGGCGGATCTCGGGGAGGTCGTAGGCGACCCGCTTGGCCTCGGGGAAGTCCGGCGCCCAGAAGCCGCGCTCCTTGTCGCCCCAGGCGTGCAGCGCCAGGAAGGCGATCTTCGAGGGCCGGAATCCGTGGCGCAGCGTGTAGAACAGGGTGAAGTCCTGCAGCGCGTAGGGGCCGATCGTGGCCTCCGTGCTCTGCGGGCTGTCATCCTGATCCATCGGCACCAGCTCGGGGGAGATCTCGGTGTCGAGGATCGCCTGGAGGGTGCGGGCCTCCTCGGGGCCGACCTCGCCGTTGCCGATCACCCAGCGGATCAGGTGCTGGATCAGGGTCTTGGGCACGCCGGCATTGACCGCGTAATGGCTCATCTGGTCGCCGACGCCGTAGGTGCACCAGCCGAGCGCCAGCTCCGAGAGGTCGCCGGTGCCGACCACGAGGCCGCCCGCATGGTTGGCGAGCCGGAACAGGTAATCGGTGCGCAGGCCCGCCTGCACGTTCTCGAAGGTCACGTCGTAGACCGCCTCGCCCCTGGCGAAGGGGTGGTTCATGTCGGCGAGCATCTGCTTGGCGGCCGGGCGGATGTCGATCTCGGCGGCCGTGCAGCCCAAGGCCTTCATGAGGGCGTGGGCGTTGGTCTTGGTGGCGTTCGAGGTGGCGAAGCCCGGCAGCGTGTAGGCCAGGATGTCGGAGCGCGGATAGCCCAGGCGGTCGAACGCCTTGGCGATCACGATCAGCGCATGGGTCGAATCGAGGCCGCCCGACACGCCGATGATGGCCTTGCGGGTGCCGGTGGCCTCCAGCCGCTTGGCGAGCCCGGAGACCTGGATGTTGTAGGCCTCGAAGCAATCTTGCGCGAGGCGCGACGGGTCGGCCGGCACGAAGGGGAAGCGCTCGATCCGCCGGATCAGGCCGAGATCCGCCCCCGGCGGGTCCAGCCGGAACGGCACCCGGCGATAGGCGAGGGCGTGACGCCGCGCGTCGTCGTCGAAGCTGCCGGCCTGGAGGCGTTCCTGGGCGATCAGGTCGAGGTCGATATCGGCCATCGTGGCGACCGGCGCTTGCGGGAAGCGCTCGCCCTCGGCGAGGCGCACGCCGAGTTCGTCGATGCTGGTCTGACCGTCCCAGGACAGGTCGGTGGTCGATTCGCCCTGGCCGGCGGCGGCATAGACATACGCGCAGGCGCCCCGCATCGCGGCGGCCCGGGACAGGAGCGCCCGCGACTCCGCCCGGCCGACCGTGATCGGGCTGCCTGAGAGATTCGCCAGCACCGTGGCGCCGGCCAGCGCGGCGCGCATGCCCGGGGGCTCGGGCACCCACAGATCCTCGCAGATCTCGACCCCGACCACGAGGCCCGGCAGGTCCTCGGCCGGGAACAGCAGGTCGGTCCCGAAGGGCGCATCGACGCCCGCGACCCGGATGGTCTCGCCCACGATCCCCGCGCCGGAGGCGAAATGGCGCTTCTCGTAGAATTCCCGGTAGTTCGGCAGAAAGGTCTTTGGAACCACGCCGAGCAGGCGCCCGCCCTGGATGGCCAGCGCGCAGTTGTAGATCCGGTGACGCCAGCGCAGCGGCGCGCCGACGAGCAGCAGCGGGCGCAGGGAGGCCGATTCGGCGATCACCCGGGCGGCGGCTTCCTCCACGGCATCGAGCAGGGTCTGCTGCAGCAACAGATCCTCGATCGCGTAGGCCGAGAGGCCGAGTTCGGTGAAGACCGCCAGCGCCGCGCCCGAATCGTGGCAGGTCTGGGCGAGGGCGAGCACCGCGTCGGCGTTGCGCGTGGGCTCGGCCGGATGGCTGCGGCCCGTGCAGGCCGCGACCCGGGCGAAGCCGTGGCGGTAGAGGGACCGGAAGCCGGCCGGTCCGAGGCCCCGGGGATCGGCGGGAGAGGGGGAAGGCGGCTGGGTCACGGGCACCTGTCCGGGGGAGGGGGCTTCGCGTTTATATGGAGCTCGGCAGCGGGACACGACATGGCCGCCCGCGGGAATAACCGCTGACAGCTGGTCCGCGCATGATCGATTTGTTTCGAGGCGGTCTGGTTGAGCGGATCGCGGCGGCTCTCCCGCATCGCGCGCATCCCGGTCCGGAAGCACGCCATCGCGCCGCCAAACGCCCACATGGTTGCCGCCAGATCGGCCCGCGGCAAGCCTCCATTAACGACGAATGGCCTAACTCAGGGCAGCCCGCCGCGCACCGGCGGATCCCTGTTTCGAGTATCGTTCGAGAACCCATGCGCGCATCGGGACGGCCTCCGTACTCCCACCGTGACCCCGCCCGCCCGGTGCGCGGCGGCGACCGCTCGGGCCTCTCCCTGGGAGCCCTGGCACACCGGCTGATGGCGCTCCGCGTGAGCCTCACCCGCCGTCTCTCCGGGTCGACCGCCGGGCTTCCGGTACGGCCCGCCTATGGTGCCCTCGCGCGCCGGGCGGAGCCGAGCTGGCTGACGACGCCGGCCGCGATGGTCGGGCGCGATATGCAGGAGCGTTCGACGCGTCCGCGCGCGACCCCGCCCGAGCACGTCTGGCCGGATGAGGTGTTCGACGATCGGGCCAGCCTCGATGCGCCGGAGGCTCCGGTCTTCGAGAGCCGAATCGACCGCAGCGCCTCCACGCCGGGCGTTCTGGTGCGCCAGCCGCGCCGACCCGCCGCCATCGCGCCCGATCACGCCCTGGACGTCGCGCCGACGGGTGCCCCGGTCGCCGCGCCGCATCCGGCCATGACGCCCTCGGCGGTACGCTACACCCGCACGCCCGATTCGGTGCTGCAGGAGCGCCGCCAGCGCGCCCTGGAGGCCGAGCGCGTCGCCCTGGAGCGGGCCCGCGCCGAGGCGCAGGCGGCCGCCCTCGCCCTGGAGACCGAGCGGGCCGCCCGCGAGCAGGCGGAGCAGGAACAGGCCGAGCGCGCACGGATCGCCGACATGCAGGCCGAGCAGGCCGTTGCCGCGGACGTCCTGTCCGGCCCCGCGCCCGAGGGCGAGGTGGTGCCCCTGTGGCGCCAACCCTTCGTTGCCCCGCCGGGAGTCCGCTTCTTCCGGACGCCCGACCGCCGCCCGGTCCGGCCCGCGGTGGAGCTGTCAGCCTCGACGGCCGTGATCGTCCCGGTCGAGGTCGCCACGACGGTTCTGGAGCCGGCTATCCAGGAGGCTGTCGCCCAACAGGACGGTTTCGAGGCGGTGGCCGAATCGGAGACGATCGACGCCCCAACCGAGGTCCCGGCCCAGGACTGGTCCGACCTGCCGGACTGGTCGGGGGTTCAGCCCTGGTTCGGTGGCGCCGATTGGTCGTCCGTGGAGGCCTGGGCGGCGCTGGAGCCGCAGGCCCCCGAACCCGCCCCGGCGCCGGTCGCCCCTGAGGTCGCCGCACTGCCGCCGCGCCCGGTCTACGTCCTGGACCGGCTCGTGCGGTTCGACCAGCCGCCGCGCCCCGCCGACGGGCAGGATAACGGCCGGACGCAGGCGTCCGAACCCGCCCGGAGCGATGCCGCCGACGCGGCGATCCGCAGCGCGTTCCTGCCGGCCGCCCCAGTGTCGGCTCCGGCGTCGGCCGGCCTGTCGCTGGTCTTCGGCCCCGGCAGCCCCGCGGCCGAGCCTCCGGCGGCCCCTGCGCCCGAAACGCCGCGCCGCGCGCCGATGCTCAACGCCATGGCGGCCCGGGCGGCGATCCGCGCGGCTGGCCAGCCGACCCCCACGCCGGCCGTTCCGCCGGTCCAGCAAGAGGCTGCGCCCGCACCGGTGGCGTCCGGTCCCGAGCGCGCCGAGGCCGAGCGGGTGGTGATTCCGATGACCCCGCGCCCGGTCCTGCTCCGGGGCAAGCTGGCACCCCAGCCCGATCCGGCTCCGGCCGAGATCGAAGCCGCCGCCGAGATCGAGTCCGAGGTCGAAGCCGAGCCAGTCGTGGCGGCGCTCGAGCCGGTCGCCCCCGCGCCGGTCGCGCTTCCCATGGTCGCGCCTCGCGCCCATCTGATCCCG
>NZ_JAKSYG010000161.1 GCF_022829725.1 Methylobacterium sp. E-005
TTCGTGGCCACCCCCGAGAAGGCCTCGGCCGTAACCGAGGCGAACAAGAACCTCGCGCAGGGCGACCAGAAGGGCGCGATGGAGAAGCTCAAGCTCGCCCATGTCGACGTGAACTTCACGATGGCGGTGCTGCCGCTGAACAAGACCATCGCCGACGTCGATCAGGCGGCGACGCTGATCGGCCAGGGCAAGTATTACGAGGCCAACGCGATCCTGAAGACCGCCCAGGACGGGATGCGCTTCGACGTGATCGACGCGGTCGCCCTCCCG
>NZ_JAKSYG010000162.1 GCF_022829725.1 Methylobacterium sp. E-005
CGTCGTCGCCCCGGTGCGCGAGGTTGTACTGGTTCTGCACGCAGACGATGTCGGTGATCCGCCGCCCCTCGGCGACCTGACCCGGCGTGGCGTTGCTCAGGCCGATCCGGCGGATCAGCCCCTGGCGCTGGAGATCCGCCACGACCACTGGGCACTCGTGTTCAACCTGTTCCTGTCCATCGCCGCCATGCTCTTGGCCGGCGTCATTCTGGTGGCCGGCGCTCGTGACACCGCCGCTATCCTGATGAAGCTGGATGAGCTGATCCGATCCGTCTAAGACACCGATGAACGTCTTATCGTGGTTGAGGAACGTAGCGCCGAGGAGCTGGTGCTGATCAGGCAGGACCGGCAGCCTTCCTCGCACGCTCCCGTCGATACTGAGGCTTGAGGCTCGGAAGCGCGGTGTTGCTCGCGTCAGCTCCTTTTGAGCGCTATTGGCGATGCCACCATCGTTGCGGCTGCCGCTCGAAGCCGTCCGCAGTTCTGATCAAGAAGGATCGAGCATGCCGAATACCTTTGGCCTCAACCGCACGCTAGGCGGTGCCATCGGCGTCATCGCGCTGGTGTCAGTGCTCAGCAGCGGGGCAGTGCTAGCGACACGTAATCAGTTGCAGGAGGCGACCGACGCCCTCGACCGCTCGACCCAAGTGGTCCGCAGCCTCGACGCCTTCCGCACCGCTATGCTCAACCAGGAGACCGGCCTGCGCGGCTACCTGATCACCGGGCGCGAGAGCAGCCTGGAACCCTACCGCGCGGGTCGGCCGGCCCTCGACGAGACGATCACGCGTCTGACGACCTTGATCGGCAACGATGCCGAGCGGTCGCGCCTATTGACCGATGCCGTGACGGCGGCGCGCGCCTGGCAGATTGATATCGGCGAAACCGCCATCCGAGAAGCAGCCAATCCAGCGACGCGACCGGATGCGGTGCGCATCGAGGCTGAAGGCAGAGGCAAGCAGTTCTTCGACACCCTGCGCGGGAAGCTCGCCGCCATCGACAATCTGGAAGAACGGACCCGTGCGGAGCAGGTCGCGCGCGTCGCAAAGGCTCAGCGTGATGAGAGCTTCGCCCTGTGGGGGGGTACCCTGCTCACGCTCCTGATCTGCGCCGCGATCGGCGTCGCCATCAACCGCCTGATCGTCTGGCCACTAGTTCGCGTGATGAGTTTCGTCGAGCACGTCGGTGAGGGTGACCTTTCAGGCAAACTCGGGGATGGAGGGCACAACGAGATTGGCCGCCTAGGCCGTAGTCTCAACGCGATGGTCTCGGGCCTGTCGGACCTCGCCAAGACCAACCGGGCCGCCACCGCCGACCTGAACGCCGCCGCGGCCGAGATCCGCGCCTCAGCCCAGGAACAGGCGGCTTCCGTGGAGCAGCAATTCGCCGCCGTGCAGGAGACCGCTGCGACCATGGATCAGATTACCCAATCGGGTGCGCAGACGGCTCGGCGCGCCACCGAGGTGATCGCCACCGCCCAGGCCACCGCCCAGACCTCGCGGCAGGGCCTGCGCGCCGTCTCCGACACCGCCAAGGCCATGGACGCGATCCGCGAGCAGGCCGAGGCGGTGGCCGGCAACATCGTCAGCCTATCGGAGAAGACCCAGACGATCGTCGACATAATCGAGACCGTCAACGACATCTGGGAGCGCACGCACCTGCTCGCGCTGAACGCCGCCATCGAGGCGGCCGCGGCCGGAGCAGCTGGCGCTGCTGATCGCCCATCGCGAGGCAACGGACTTCTTTTCCGGATTGCGCTGCGTGGTGCTGGACGAGTTGCACGCGCTGGTCACGTCGAAGCGGGGTGATCTGCTGTCGCTGGCGATGGCGCGGCT
>NZ_JAKSYG010000163.1 GCF_022829725.1 Methylobacterium sp. E-005
CCGCGCATCTCCCTCCCCCCTCTGCGGGGGAGGGTGGGCCAGCCGTAAGGCCGGGTCGGGAGAGGGGCAGCGCGACGGTTCAGGACGTGGGGCCCGTCGTGACCTATCCGGCAGCGTCGCTCCCCTCTCCCGACCCCCTTCTTTTTCCACCCTCCCCCCCCGAGGTGGGGGACGGCGGCCTCCCACCTCCGCCACACAATCGCTATATATTGCCCTAATCCTCACGCCGTCGGTCTTCTAACCATCACCTTCTTCTCCACTTTCCTCTCCTTTAACATTTCTCTCATTTCTTCTATCTTCGTCGCGTCGTTGGCGGCGATGTACGGGTGCCCCGGGTGCGACGCCATGAAATCCT
>NZ_JAKSYG010000175.1 GCF_022829725.1 Methylobacterium sp. E-005
GCTTCATGATCAGCGGATTGGACATTCGTACTCTCTCGCGGCTCGACCGCGCTGAGAACGAGGAACCGTGAGGCTTCCTTCCGCCATCAGTCGGACATCGGTCCGAGACCGAACAGCTGTATGTGCGGGGCAAATCCCCAATCCACATCAAGTTCCGCTTTATTACATATGTAGGTCGTTTTAGCTGAGACGGTGCAGTCGTGGAGTCCTGCTTCAATCTATTTGGCTTGCGTAGTCACGTGGCTTGCAAACCAATGTGTGTTGTAGCGCCTCCCGGTCGGACACGGCACAGGAGGGCATCGTTGGCTGATCGACCGTAGGCGCCGGCGGCTGGGTGAGGCGAGCGCTCCCGCCTGCGACCGGTGGAGGGCCTGATGCCCCGTTTCTTCATCGACACTTTCGACAGCATCATCGTCATCGATGAGGTCGGCCACGAGTTGCCGGATGAGGCTGCTGTGCGGGAGGTTGTCCGCAAGACGTTGGCCGACATGCTCGGGTCCGAGCATAGGGGACGGCCCGCTGCTCAGTACCGGGCCGAGGTTCGCGACGAAGCTCGCAAGAGCATACTGACCGCGTCTGTGCTCATCGTCATCGATAAGGCGCCGGAGCGGAAGGCGGCCGAAGCTGCCGAGTAGCTCGGACAATCGGCCAAGCGCGACTGAACCGCGCTTGCCCCGGTCGATTGTAGCAAGCAGATGGGCGCCATCATCGTCATCGCCAGCTCTGCTGGCGGCCTCAAACCGCTGAAGCGGATCGTCGAGGCTTTGCCTTCAAATCCCCGCGCCTCCGTGTTCGTCGTTCAGCACATCGGGGCGAACCCGAGCGTCCTCCCCGACATCCTTAGCCAATGCGGCAGTCTTCCGGCCTCCTTCGGGCGGCACGGGGAGGTCATCGAGCGCGGCCGTATCTACGTCGCGCCACCCAACCACCACATGCGATTGGGTTTCGGTGCAATCCTTCTCGATCAGGGGAGCAAGGTGCATTTCACCCGCCCAGCGGCCGATCCGTTGTTCGTTTCAGCCGCCGAAGCTTACGGCAAGCGCGTCGTCGGGATCGTACTCAGCGGAAGCAATTGCGACGGGGCTGAGGGCATGCGTGCGATCACGGCACGTGGTGGCCTTGGCCTCGTGCAGGATCTGGCCGAGGCCGAATGCCCCGAGATGCCCCAGGCCGCGTTGAGGCTGGATCACCCGGAGGCAACCCTCACCGCCGACCGACTGGTCGAGCGGGTCGTTGCACACTGTGCTTGCAACGATTGAGGGTCCCGTGCAGCTTGCCGCCCCCGGTACGGCTGCTTCTGGTCGTGTGCGAGCGCGATGGCAGTGTCTGCTTCCGCCAACTCCCACCCGACAGCGGACCGGCAGAAAGCCACCCAGCTCAGACGCCCCAGAAACTTTCGGCACCGGCAAGACATGGCCGAAACAGGCCGGTCCGCTTCAAAGCAGCTTTGTCGGAAAATTAGGCGGCCTTCCTACCGGACCGACCCTGCCGCCAGGGCCGTTTAAGGCCCCTCTGGCAAAACGGCCGTTCGTCTGCCGTTCGGCAAATTCGGTTCGGGGTGAAAACCGGAACCCGATATTTCACCACGAAGCGGGCGCGGAGTGCAGCGTTCCAGTAGGGCAAGCTATGCGGAACGGCACAGCTGGAACTCAGCCGTGCCGTTCGGGTAATTCAGCGTTCCGAAATTGAGCGCCTCGTGTTGGCGCCAGGACTGCTTTCGTCCGATATCAAAGCAGTGCCGAATGCGTGGCGACGATTAATGCTGGCAACGGTCTTGAGAAAGTCATCCATGCAAGCACGCTAAGGTGGGGCGGGGACGGCGCTTGCTATTGAGAACAAATCCAACAAACTGGTCGACTTCACCTGTCAACGCTGTGTAGTCGGCGAGATGTATACCGTTAGCGAAGATCCCTGATATTGCGAGACATCCGCCGGGCGCGCGGATTGCCGCAAACGGATCGAAAAAGATGTAGTCGCCCTCTGCACAGATCCGTGCAAGGCGATCCGAGAAGGCCGCTATGGCGGCAGGATCATGATTTTTCGCATTGGGACCTAGAGGGGGGATGGCGGCAACGAAGACATGCTCCGCCCACTCCTGGAGAGTTACCAGGACGCGTCGCACATCAGCTTCAAACCGTCGCCGTGTGGTGGCCCGTTCCGGATGACGGGAGCGCCTAATGTCATTGGTACCAAGGAACAGCACCACAGCGGCTGCTCGGGCCGGTGGATTGAGGCGCGCTAGCCGTGCGACGCAGCTGCGGGCGGTAAGGCCCCCGGCTGCGATGTTGATACACGGTGGCCGGCCAGCGATTTGTGGTGTGCCCATCAGTGCTGCATGCGAATTGCCGGCAAGCAGGACACTACCTTCAGCGGCGGCGGCGAGATTGGTCCGGATTTGGGACCAGTGCGCATCCGCAAGCCGGCGGACGGAGCGCCTGACTCGCCATTCTTCGACGAGCGTGTGAACCCACCGAGCGTGCATGATTATCCCGTGCCTGGGCAATCGCCTCAGCGGCTTGGTGCGAGGCGTTGAGGATGGTGTTCGTGTTGTCGGAGGAAGCCGTTCGCCGTACCGGCCGCGTTGCTGGTCGTGTCGATCTCTGCGCGACTGTGCGGGCATGTCGCGACTGACAGACCACCCAGCCGGGGGCCGACCACCATTCTGTCGGCCGAGTGGATACAGACGTGGCGGGCGTTGGGGCCTTACGGCTCCGAGAGGCCCGAGCCGTCCAGGCTAATCCAACGACGTCGTCACTCTGAGATCAGAAACGGTAGTTGAGACCGGCACGAACGACGGCAAAGCCCGCATCCTCGCGCCCCGTCCCGTAGTAGGCCGGCGTGCTGGCGCTGTAGTACGTCGCCGCTGCAGCACCACGCCCGAGGTGGAGGTAGAGCGCTTCAACCTTGGCCGAGAGTTTCTCCGTGAACGCGTACTCGATGCCGCCGCCGACCGCGTAGCCGGTCCGGGTCGTGTCGGGCAGCGTGTAAGGGTAGGCGGAGGCGTAAGCCGATCGGGACCCGCCACCGTAGGCGAGGCCGCCTGTGCCGTAGACGAGAACCCGATCGAAGGCGTAGCCGAGCCGGCCGCGCACGGTGCCGAAGTAGTCTAGGTTCGGTCGGACGTTGTAGTACGGCGTCGTGCCAAGATACGCCGCGTTGGCCTTGGCGTTCGCCAGCCCTTGGATGTCGGTCTCGAAGCCGACCACGAAGCCGGAGCCGGGCGTGAACTGGTAGTTGTACCCGATCTGGCCACCGCCACTGAATCGATCGGACCGGCTGCCACCCGTCACCAGCCCGTAGGTCGGGTCGGTGAAGCCGCCGCTCCCCGTGCGGAAGGCGTAGCCGGCATTCAGACCGGCGTAGAAGCCCGTCCAGGTGAAGACCGGCAGCGATGGCAGGGGCGGCGGTGGCACGCGGCTGGGAAGGTCCGCCGCCTGGGCGTTGATCGCGATGAAGCCAGCCGCGGCGCCGATGAGCGCGGCCCGGAAGGGTATCGTCATGAGAAGTCTCGTCTTGGAGCGGCCGGGCCGCGGAGTCAGAGGGCCAGCAGGAGCAGGCCGACGACGGTCACGGAGAGGATGAGGCAAATCGCCAGATCGAGGATCGGGCCTCCGCCGCAGGCGGACGTCGGACGCGCCGGACTGCGGCCGATCCCGGATAGAGCAATCACGCGTGCACCTGCAGCAGACTGGCCGGTGCCGCGGCCGTCCGAACGGCCCGCAAGGCGCGCTTGGGCGTAACGGCACCCGAGGGTACCGCCGCCCCGTCTGAAGGGTTGACGGGAGCGGCGGCCTGCGACGCTCCGGTTCCGCCGGCGCGGTGGACCGTATCCGCGACAGCGATCCCGAGAGCGGGCAGAGCGAGGGCGGCGACGACGCAGATGAGGCGTCGCAGCCGCAGCATGGATTTGTCATGGCCGAGGCGGCACACAGACACGTCCGCGAGTCTGATGGGCGGCAGCGCTTGCGCGACGAGGATGCGTGTTTCGAGCGTCATGCCATCAGTTCCGCCGGGTGCGTGGGAAATTTGACCACGCGGATCAGTTACGTGTGCAAAAATCCCACGTCAATCTGAAAAGCGTGGTCCTGTGTGCGTCTCCGCACGCTGTGGGATTGTCTCCCACGACACCTGCTATATCGATGAGGTCATGTCCGAGATTGCCGATACACCGCGAGATGGCGCCAGCCTACACGCGCCCCTGGCGCGGCTGCTCCGTCCGCTCGTGCGCCTGCTTGTGGCGCGCGGCATCACTTTCCCGGCCCTCACCGACTTGTTGCGTGAGCTCTACGTGAACGTCGCCGAGTACGACTTCGCCCTCGCCGGCAAGGAGCAGACGGACAGCCGCGTCTCCCTGCTCACCGGCATCCACCGCAAGGAAGTTCGGCGCCTGCGCGGGGCCGGCGCCCCGGTCAGCGCCGTGCCAGCCGTGGTCTCGCGCACGAGCCGGATCATTGCCCGCTGGACCGCCGATCCCGCCTTCACCGACTCGCAGGGCCATCCCCTGCCGCTGCCGCGGATCGCAGAGGGCAGCAGCCCCTCGTTCGAGGCCCTTGTCGCCGGCATCACCCGCGACTTGCGCCCCCGTGCGGTGCTCGACGAGTGGCTGGATCGCGGTTTGGCCTTTACGGACGACCAAGATCGGATCGTGCTGGCCGAGGCCGCCTATGTGCCCCGCGGCGACGACGCGGAAGGGTCGCAGCTCTACTATTTCGGCCGCAACCTGCACGACCACATCGCGGCTAGCACAGCCAACATCCTCGGCGAGGCGCCGCGCTTTCTGGAGCGGGCGGTGCATTACGACGGGCTCTCGGCGGAGTTGGCAGCGCGGCTGGAGGCGCGCTCCCGTGAGCTGGCGATGAAAGTCCTGACCCAGGCCAATCGCGAGGCGCACGCGGCCTGCAAGACCGATCCCGGCGGCGAGCATCGCTGGAACTTCGGCCTCTATGTCTATGCCGAGGGCGATCGCCCGGCGCCATCCGCTCAGCCCGCCGACCGGCGCTGAGGGACTGGCTCATGCGCGTCCCGCCTCACCGCCGGTCCGTCCTGCGCCTGCTTGCCGGTACGGGCCCGTCGCTGTCGGTCCTGTTCCCGGGGGTGGCCCGGCCGCAACAGGCGCCGCGCGACCAGGGCATCGGCGGTACCGGCATGATGCGCACGGACCCCTCGCCCGAACGCCCCCTCGGCGAGGGTGATCGCGGCATCGGCGGCACAGGGGTGATCGGCACGATCCGCGGGTTCGGCTCGATCGTCGTCAACGGCCTGCGTATCGCCTACCCGGCCGAGGTGGTGGTCACGGTGGATGGCGAGGCGGCCAAGGTTGGGGACTTGAGGATTGGCCAAGTGGTGCAGGCGGTCGCTGCGCGGGCTGCGGTGCGACCCGACGGCTCTGATGGCGGCCTCGTGACTGGTCGCATCGACGTGGTGACCGAGGTGGTCGGCCCGGTGGAGGCCGTGGCGCCGGGACGGCTCGTCGTCCTCGGGCAACGGGTCTTCACGGCGGGGCTAACTGGTGAATGGGCACTCGGCGGGCGAGTAGCGGTGAGCGGCCTGCGCCGGCCGGACGGTATCATAGTCGCAAGCTTGATCGAGCCGCGTAGTCCCGGTCCGGACCGGGTCGTCGGCCCAGTACGCCGTGGCGAGCGCGGGATGGCGATGATCGGTAATCTACGGTTGGAGGGGGTAGGCGTCCCCCCACCCGGTAAGCGCGTCCTCGTCGTCGGACAGTCGGCGAACGGCGACCTCAGGGTTACGAACTCGGCCTTCGCCGGATACCCGTTCCCGCCCGGCCTACGGCAGGTATCGATCGAGGCCTATGTCGGACGCGTCGGCGCCGGGATTGAGCTCGGCTCGGGGATCGCAGTGGCCGGACGGGCAGACGCCTCCATTCCACGCACGGGTAGCGTGCGCGCGGTGCTGACGGCGCGCGTGGCGCGGGACGACGGCCTCACCGTCGAGCGCCTGCGCACGGAGGACGGGGCGGCGCCGGCCGAGCCGCCGCGGGACATCCCACGCTTCGAACGCGACCATCTCGACCCACGTGGCTTGCCCGACAGTCCTCTCGACGTCGAGCCCGGCGGAGAACCGCGGGTCTTCCGGATCGACCCCCGCACTGGGTCGGACGACGCGTCGGGCGCGGGTGGTTTCAGCGATCCGAGCGGCTCCAGCGGAACAGGTGGCCAGAGCGGGAGAGGTACGCCCGGAGGCGGTGGCCCGCCGGGTGCAGGTGGTGCGGGGCCTGGAGGACCTGGTGGCCCTGGAGGTCTTGGTGGCCCCGGCGGGATGGGCGGCCCCGGGCGTCCGCGATGACCAAACGTCGGCGACGGAGATCCGAATGGCATCCCCTGATCGCCGCCCACTGGAAGGTCGGCTCATATCCGCGATCCAAGAGGCGTCGGACCGCATACCCTGAAAGCGTGCGCGAGCGCACATCACGCCGATTTGAGCAGTTGCCGTGGGCATAATTCCCACGGATACGTTGAGCCCCTTCATAGAGGCCAACGCACATGCGACGGGCGATCGTCCACATCGGCATGCCCCGCACGGGATCAACCTCGTTCCAAGAAATCCTTGCTCGGTTGCGGCCGCGCCTCGGTTCGGTCGGTCTGTGCTACCCGAAGCTTGCTCCCCCCGGCTCGCCCTCCGCGGCGGATGTGAACCACCATCTGCTCGGGCGGGCACTCGACGGCCGTGACTCGGGGCGCCTGCGCCGCGACGGTCTCGACCGCTTGTCGCGGACGCTGTCCGAGACCCGCGCCGATACGGTGATTTTGTCCTACGAGGATTTCGCCGTGCAGCGGCCAGGCTTGTGCGTGCCCAGCGTCCTAGCCGACATGTTCGCGCGGCACGGCTTCGCGATGGATGTCGCGCTCGTGGTCAAGCCGCAGGACGAACAGCTCGCTTCGGCCTACGCCCTGCGCATGCAGCTCGTCGCCGAGCCGCGGACCTTCGATGAGTTTGTGCGCCGCGAGGGTTCCTCCGGACGCTACGACTACGCGGCGCGGCTCGCGCCATGGCGCCGCGCTGCCGAAGGCCGGGTCATCGCCGTGCCGGTGCGGGACCGCCGCTCCGAAGCACCTCTGCTGGCCCGTCTCGTCGATGGCCTCGGGTTAAGCGCGCGCCTGGGACCGTTGCTGTCGCCGGGCGATCTCACCTATCGGACGAACCGCAGCGCAGGTCCGATCGCCGTCGAGGCGTCCCGCCGCCTGCACGGGCTCGGGCTGCACCGGCGGACCGCTGGGCACCCGCGGCGGCTCGGGCATCTTCTGGACGATCTGGCCCAGGCGCGCGGCCTGGACGCGGAACCGTTCCGCGGCGATGCGCGCGACGCGCTCGCCATCGTCGAGGCCGGCCACAGCCTCGCGAACGAACGGCTTGCGGCCATGTGCTGGAACCGGGGCTGGGACGCGATCGTCGCTCACGCGCCCATGCGCCCGCCGAACGAGTTGGCTGTGCGTCAGATCCCCACTGAGATCGAGGCGGAGGTCGACCGGTTGGTAACGGAGACGACGGCACGGGTCGCCTTCCGGACTCCCCCGGCGTGGCTGAGGCGGCTGGACGGTGCCGTTGAGCGGAGCGTGGAGCGCCTTGCCGACCTCGCCGGGCGACCGGCTTGGCGGGTACGCTGAGGTGGCCGCAGTGTACGGGCACATGATTGATCCCGCTCCGCAGTCCAACCTGACGCGGCATCCGCTCGCCCCACGGGAGCTGCGCTGGGCGCGGCTCGACCAACGGCCAGTGATCGCGTGGCTGACAGGCCTGCCCGGGGCGGGCAAATCCACCATCGCGGCCGCCGTGGACCGATCACTCATCGCCGCCGGCCGGCACAGTGCCGTGCTCGACGGCGACAACCTACGCCGCGGGTTGAACGCCGACCTCACGTTCACGCCCCGGGATCGGTCAGAGAACGTGCGGCGCGCCGCCGAGGTGGCGCGCCTGATGGCCGAGACCGGCACCGTGGTGATCGTCTCGCTGATCTCACCGTCCCGCTCCGACCGCGCCATGGCGCGGCGCGTGGCGGGAGACATCCCGTTTTTGGAGGTGTTCGTCGACACGCCGTTATCGATTTGCGTGCGCCGGGACCCGAAGGGGCTTTATGCGAGGGCAAGCAGAGGCCAAGTCGCCGCGTTCACCGGGGTGTCGGCCCCCTATGAGGCGCCAGAAGCCCCCGACCTCGCGCTACGTACCGAGGGGCTGACAGTGATGTGCTCAGCGGCTCCGCTGTGCGAAGCCCTGCTGCGGCTAAGCGCAAGTGCGTCCTGAAAGAGCTGACTGGTCCGTTTCGAATGAGCTTTCCTGCGCTTTCAAGACACAGTGGCTACGCCCAAATCGAGGCCGAGGGTAGTGGACACAAGTCGTACCGCATCACACTCGAGGGCGAAGCATTCCACTTCGCCAATCGTGGCCCTGCTGAAGCCCTGCTCGCCCGCATCACGTCGCCAGGAAGCGGCCACCGTCACGGTGGGCCCGCCCCCGTGACCCGCAGGATGGAGAACCTTGAGCTGGCGCTGCGCCTGCGCCTGCGCCTCACAAACGGACCGATCGACCAAGCGACGGCTGAGAGGATCGCCGCCGCCCTCGATGCAGCAGCCCTGGCCGTGGAGCGTGCCTGATGGACGAGAAGATCGCAGCGGTGCTCGACGCCTATCACCAGAGGATGGAGCAAGAGCGGGCGCAGCCCCGCGAGGCGCCTGGGGGGCGGGATGGCGGCCAGGATCAGCGCATGCGGGCCGTGGGGCCGCAGACTGGCCAGCTTCTCAACATCCTGGCGCGCAGCCTTGAGCGGCCGACCATCCTCGAACTCGGCACGTCCTTCGGCTACTCGGGCATCTGGCTGGCCGAGGCGGCACGGGCGACCGACGGTCGCCTCATCACCATGGAGGTGCACGCCTATAAGTCTGCGTTCGCCCGCGACATGGCGCAGAAGGCCGGGCTTGCCGACCACATCGACTTCCAGGTCGGCGACGCAGTCGAGATGATCCGCGCGTTGCCAGACGGCATCGACTTCGTCCTGGTCGATCTGTGGAAGGACCTCTACCTGCCGTGCTTGGAGGCGTTCTATCCCAAGCTCAATCCCGGTGCGGTCATCGTGGCCGACAACATCCGGGCGGACCGCTCCGACGTGATGGACTACGTCCAGGCCATTCGCGCCAAGCCCGACATGACGAGCGTCATGCTGCCAGTGGGACAAGGCATCGAGATCAGCCGGTACAAGGACGGAGCCGTACATGCGTAGGCGCGCCTTCCTGGCCCTGACCAGCTCCGTCGCGATGTGCGCGCTCCTTCGCGCTTCGGGAGGCAGCTTGGCGAGCCCGGCACAGGGTGCGGGCGCCGCGCAGACTCAGGCCATCGCCGCGGCGGCCACTGCTTTCCTGAACACGCTGAGCGACCAGCAACAAGTAGCGGCGCAGTTCGCGTTCGAGCCGCAACCGATGGCGACCGCTGCCCACTTCAGGGGCGGCATGCGCGGCGACGTGGACATGGTCGGCGAGCAGTATGGCCGGGCGATGTGGTCGAACTTCCCGGTCAGCGACGTGCCGCGCCCGGGTCTGCGCCTGGGCAGCCTGAGTGAGGTGCAACGTCAGGCCGTGATGGCGCTGCTGCGGGTGCTGCTGAGCGACAGGGGCTATCGCAAGGTGCTCGATATCATGGGGTCCGACCAAGCCCTGGCGGACACCGGCACGCCCTACGCCTCGGGGCGTGCGGCCTATACGCTGGCCATCTTCGGGACGCCGGGCGTCGCCGACGTATGGATGGTGCAGTTCGGCGGACATCATCTGGCGCTCAACGTCACCATGTTGGGGCAGTATGCCGTGCTGGCCCCCGTCCTGACCGGGTGTTTGCCCGCGATCTATGAGGAAGGGGGGAAGCGGGTCCGCGCGCTGGCCGCCGAGAATGACAAGGCATTCGCCCTACTCGGCACGCTCGACGCCAAGCAGCGCGGATGGGCCCTCATAGGCCACCCCGTGTCGGAACTGGCGCTGGGACCAGGCCGCGACGGCGAGATGATGCTGCCTGTCGGTGTGAAGGGCTCCACACTCGACTTACGGCAGCGCGAGATGATGTTCGATCTGATCAGCGAGTGGGCTGGCATGCTCAACGACGTTCATGCCGCGCCGCGGCTCGCGGAGATCAGGGACGGGCTGGAGGAGACCTTCTTCGCCTGGAGCGGTCCCACGACCCGCAAGCCTGACCGGAACGGCGCATCCTACTTCCGCGTCCAGGGACCGAGGCTGTTCATCGAGTTTTCACCACAAGAGCCAGGCGGCGATTTGACCATGCACGTCCACACCATCTACCGCGATCCCCGGAACGCCTACGGGCGGGCGCTGATGGCGTAGCTTCCGCGGCACGTCCGCTTCCAGCACGGAAGCCGAGGGCGGCTTTCCACCCTTAGCGGTTTCCGGACGCGGATCCGGCTTAGTTATCAGCAATGCATGCAGCTGTCGCAATGGCCGAGGCGGTCCAATAGGGCCTGCCCTTATGGAACAGTCCGAGCTACGAACCATGAGCGTTCCATCGGATGGCCTCTGGCTTTTGGAACGCAAAATCGCGAACGTCAGAGATCCGTGTGGAACTCGGTGGGACGGCCGCGGGACAGCACGGTGAAGGACTGTTTGGTCATGGCAGCGGCCGCTTCCGTACCATTAGCTCGTCCCGTAAACCGCCCTCCGATTGTTGGTGGAAGCGTCCGCTTGCGCGAAACTGTGACAGCCCACTGAATGGCCGGGATGGGCGCAATGCTGCAGCAAGAACGCAGCGGTTCGCCCATCTGGGCAAGCGCTACCATCAGCGAATATCCCCATTCGACCTCGATCAACTTAGTATTGTATGTGGGCATGCGTGTGAGAGACGATCGGCGCCAAACATTCATGGGCGTGTAACGAACAGTATGTTTCAAGCCGCACCCGTATCCGCGAGGTCCCGGTAGGGACGGAACTTGCCTTTGTCGGTCCCGCAATCCGGGCATACCCAGTTCGCCGGTAGCGCGGCGAAGGCGGTCTCGGACCGTGGAGCGTCCGAGGCTTGTTCGCCCTCGTCATAGATGAAGTAGCACCCTCGACAGATGAAGCGGCCGGACGATTCGCCCGGGCCGCGCGGCGTTGTCTCGCTCCCTCGCGGCTCGATCGCCCCGCTTAGCGAGAGTGCATCGCCGAGGACCACCTTCCCGCCCGTCTTCGCCAGCAGGTAGACGCCGAGGTCCTTGTGCCCGAAGCTCGCACGCAGGGCGGGCGGGATGTCCCGATCGCGCTGGCCGGTGCGCGGATTGACGTTCGTGGCTCCGCATCGCCCGTTGCGCCGATCGACGGTGAGCACAGCGTCACCCACCACGACGTCGTGGCCGACCCAATCGAACTCCTCCCACGGCTCCAGCCCGTCGACGTAGAAGTTCGCGCGGAACCGCAGCGGGTCGAGGCTGGTGCCCCACCGCCGCTCGAGATCCCGCACCGTGGCGAGGTTGATCAACGACAGCACGTTATCCGGCTTGTCCATGAAATGCCCACCCCGGCTGCGCACCAGCCGCGGAAGGACATCGCCGGTCCCTGCGAGCCGCCCGAAAATCTCTTCCGCTCGCGCGCGGCCCTCGGGCGTGTCGAGCGGCAGCGTGAGTGGGGCGTTACCGTCGACCTCGACGGTCATCCGCATCGTACCGAGGTCCAGTGCCGTCCTCGCCCGGGCCAGCCCCTCCTCCAGCATCAGCATCAGAAATAGGCCCTTCTTCGCCCATTTGGGGTCCTCGACGTCGACCGGCACATTCGGCCGCGTGAGGGCGAAGATCCTGTCGGACGGAAACGGGCGACCGGCCGCGAGGTCGACGCCGCGCAACGGCTCGGCGCTTAGGCCCTTGACGGGGTAGCGGTAGATGCCGGCGATGACGGCCATCCGGGTGGGATCCTTTCTGGAGGGGCGACCCGACGATGGCCGGCGCGGCCGTACCGGGTGAAGGGCCAGTCCGCGCCGTAACGATGGGGCCGGACGGTCCGACACCCCGAAGGCTACGGGCTGTCCTGCCGCTTCGGGTAGCAGCAGGTCGTCGACGAACGCGTGGTGACGGTCCAGCCGGTCGTCAACGACGTCCGAGAGGCGCGCGATCCCCTCGGCGATCTGTTCAGGCGCCGTCCCGCCGAAGCCCAGAACCACGCTCCGGCGCGACAGCGGGGAGTCCGTCGCGTCCCAAGCACCGGCCGAGCCTAAGCCGTAGATCCCGATTCGGGCCCGCCGCGCCAGAGTCTCGAAGGCTAGGGTCGGTGGAACGCCGGGGGGGAGCCGCCAGAGGACGTGCAGGCCGCCCGACGTGCCGCCGACATCGACCTGCCCAAAATGACGGGCGAGCGCGTCCAGGAGTGCGTCGCGGGACAGCCGATAGGAGGCGCGCAGGCGCGCGAGGTGTGCGGCGTAGGCCCCGTCCGCCATGAAAGCACCGAGCGCGGCCTGCTCGAGCCAAGCCGTGCCGTTGTTGAGCAGCGCCTTCGCGGCCCGGAAGGCCGGGATGAGCCGCGGCGGGACCACCATATACCCGAGCCGCAAGCCCGCCCCGAGCGTCTTCGAGAAGCTGCCGACATGGATCGTGCAGTCCGGCGCGAGCGCGGCGACCGCCGGCAGTGGCGACCCTTCGTAGCGCAGATCCCCGACGCAATCGTTCTCCAGGACGATGCTTTCGTGCCGGCGCGCCCAGACCGCCAGCGCCTCGCGCCGCTCCAGCGACAAGGCGGCCCCGGTCGGGAACTGGTGGGCGGGCGTGACGTGGACGATGTCTGCGACCACATTGCGCAAGTCCGCCGTCCGGAGCCCGTCCTGATCGACCGGTACGGCGATGACGTCCGCACCCGCGGCTTCGAAGGCAAAGACCGCGCCCTGCACCGACGGGCTCTCGACCAGGGCGGTCGCGCCCCGGCGCAGGAGGACGTGGGCGCACAGGCTCAGACCCTCCTGCGCGCCGTTGAGGATCAGAACTTGGTTGGGATCGGCCGCGATCGCCCGCGACGCGGCCAGATGGGCGCATAGAGCCGCCCGGAGACCGAATTCGCCGGCCGGGTCGCCGTAGCGTACGAGCTCTTGCGCGCCGCCCGACAGGCACGCCACCAGGTGCCGCCGCCACGCCCGCGTCGGGAAGAGGGACGGGTTGGGCCGGCCGGGGAAAAAATCGAACGTCAGGCGCTGATGGTGTTCGCCGACGAGGTTCGGGGCGCGCGGGGCGGTTCCGATGCCCCCATTGCCGTGCACCGGAGGCGCGGCGCCCAAGCGGCCGGTCAAAACGGGCGCGGCTGGTGAGCGGGCGTAGAGGCCGGAGGCGGGACGCGCCTCGGCCAAGGTCTCGAGCACCAGCGTGTCGTAGGCCCGGACGACGGTGTTGCGGGAAATTGCGAGCTGCTCGGCCAGCTTGCGCGACGAGGGTAGACGCGCCCCGGGCTGTACCAGGCCACGGCGGATGCCATCGCGCAACTGCGCTGTGAGCTGATCCGTCAACGTCTCGGGCCGGGAGCGGTCGAGGAACACGGGCAGTTGCATCGGCGGCCCCATCCAGTTGGATGTTGTCCTCCAAGCTGTAGCGGGTGTCCAGTTTGGAGCGGAGTTGCTGGGGCCAGTTGAGCTGCAAACCTCCGGCGACTGGCCTTAGTGTATCGCTCGCGGCTGGCCCCATCGGGCGGGCGTAGGCCGCTCTACATGCAACTTTTCGATGCGTTTATCGGAACCGCGGGCATTGGAAGCTCACGACTCGTGCAGGGCAGCGGCAAACCGATAGCTGGCGCCACGCCCCGACTGGACCTACGACGACGCGCCGATCCCGGCGCTCGCGCTCGCGCCGCTGGCTCGTCAGCCTGACCTTGAGGCCGCCTGCGTCGCGCCGAACGGAGTCCATCATGACAATCACGCGTCGGAGACTGGGGGCGATCGCCACGGCCCTGCTGATGTCTACCGCCTTCGCCGGCCCGAGCCGGGCAGCCGAGGACACGATCAAGATCGGTGTGCTCCATTCCCTGTCGGGCACGATGGCGATCAGCGAAACCGTGCTCAAGGACGTCATCTTGATGCAGGTCGCTGATCTCAACGCCAAAGGTGGGCTGCTGGGCCGCAAGATCGAGCCGATCGTCGTCGATCCCGCCTCGAACTGGCCGCTGTTCGCCGAGAAGGCCCGGGATCTCATCAGCCACCAAAAGGTCGCCGCTGTGTTCGGCTGCTGGACCTCTGTGTCACGCAAGTCGGTACTACCGGTCTTTGAGGAGCTGGATGGTCTGCTGTTCTACCCGCTTGAGTACGAGGGCGAGGAGCAATCGAAGAACATCTTTTACGGGAGCTCGGTCCCGGACAACAAGGCGATCCCAGCCGTCGAGTATCTGATGAGCAAGGACGGCGGGGAGACGAAGCGGTGGATCCTGGAAGGGACCGACTACGTTTATCCGCGCACCAGCAACAAGATCATCCGCGCCTTCCTGAAAGCTAAGGGCGTGGCGGACGTGGACATCCGCGAGAATTACACGCCGTTCGGATTCTCTGACTGGCAGATCGAGGTTGCGGCGATCAAGGCGTTCGGCTCGGCTGGGAAGAAGACCGCCGTGATCTCGACGGTAAACGGCGACGCCAACGTCCCGTTCTATAAGGAGCTCGGCAACCAGGGAGTGAAGGCCACCGACATCCCGGTGATGGCGTTCTCGGTGGGCGAGGAGGAACTGAAGGGCATCGACACCACGCCGCTCGTCGGTCACCTTGCGGCGTGGAGCTACTTCGAATCCGTCAAAGCACCCGAGAACGCGGCCTTCATCACCCGTTGGAAGGCTTACTCGAAAGATCCGAAGGCGGTGACGAACGACCCGATGGAGTCAGCCTACGACCTGTTCCAGCTGTGGTCACAGGCGGTGGCCAAAGCGGGCTCGACCGACGTGACCAAGGTGCGCGAGGCGATCATCGGCCTCAAGGTCCGATCGCCCGGCGGCTACGACGTAACAATGAACTCGAACCATCACCTGACGAAACCGGTCATGATTGGCGAGATCGAGGCCGGCGGGCAGTTCGACATCGTCTATGAGACCAAGCCGATCGCCCCGAAGCCGTGGAGCCCCTACCTGGCGGAGAACAAGGACAGGCACTGACCGCGCGCGCCTACGTCCGGGTGGGGAAACCGTCCGGACCCCTCTACATCGCCGATCGATCAGCTCCATGCGATCGTTATGACCGGACGGGCTTCAACCACCTTGTCGTCGCAAGGGGGCGCCATGACCACGCCATGCTGCGCAAGCTCAGCCTTACCTCGGAGACGGACGACGTCCTCATTGCCCTGGTCGGGGAACTGCCGACCGGCCGGGTGCCTGCGACGATCATAGCCGCGAGCCAATTCGCTTCTGCAAGGACTGAAGATTGCCCTGATGTGGCGTCACAGCGAGACCATCCAGCATGGCGAATGGGACAGGCCTCGCGCGACGCGGTAGCACTCGGCGGACGACTTCAGCGACGACGAGATCGACCTGCAGCGGCTGCTGATCGCAAATCGGCCGGCGACCTTCCTCGATCCGGGTAGCCGGCGGCAACATGCTCGTCGCCCGCCTGCACGACGGCGATCTCACGGTAGTGGACTGATTGCTGAACGCCGCCATCGCTAACGCCGTCCACCACGCCACCGGACGGCGCATCCGCGACGTCCCAATCCGCATCAAGAATCTCTCTGACTGCAGCCGCTGGGGTCAGCAACAGCTGGCGAGAGAGCCCGACATTAGGAAACGCTTCGTCTGCTTTGGGGAGGGCGACGAATTGCAATGAATGGCCGGGATGGGCACATTTCGGACATGGGCCTCGCACCGCGAGGTAGCTCTTCGACCGGCGACAAGTATCGAGCCGCCGCCGGCTTTGTGATATGACCGCGATCAGGCTTCGGCCGCCGCGGCGGCGTTCGGGTGCAGCAAGGCCATCTCATCGCGCCGCCGCATCAGCATAGGAAGGTCCGGCCAGTCGCGCCATTGAAGCGTGAACGTGCCGCCCGGCTTCGAGGCGACGACAACCGCCTCATACCAGCCATCCTCCTCGCCCTCGGTGATCAGCACCAAGCTGCCGATCGCGATGCCGGCCCAGCTACGTGGGTAGCGGGGATCCGCCGGGCCCGACCCGCCAAAACCGCCAGCGTCGCCGTCAGCGGGCTTCTCGGGGCTTTGCGCAGCCAACCCGATGGTGGTCGTGTCTGATCCGACCAGTCCTCCGGCGAGGGCTTGTAAGCGCTCATAGACCTCCTTAGCGACGAACGGCACGAAGGCGCGGCCTGAGCTGAAGACGCGGCCCTGTGGCAGGTCGGCGGCTGCCGAACGCTGAACGTCGTCGCACAGTACGAAGGCCCGGAACCCGATAGTCGCGGCAGCCTGCGTTGCTAGGCTCACGTCCGGGGTAGGAAACCAAGCTGCGTGAGGCTTGCCGCCTTTGTCGGCGCCGAACACGACGAGGGCCGGGATCGGCCTGGCGAGCGGGCTCTCGGCGGGGGTGAGTGCGCCTTTGGTCTTCGTAGCGGTGGCTGCGGTCATCGCGTGCTCCAGAAATGCGAAGGGGGCCTCGAATGAGACCCCCTCGGGATGGTTGCGGATGGCTGAGGCCGGTGCGGAAGGCCGGGTGGTCGCGATCCTCGAACCCGCATCAGCGTGGGTGGTGGGTGCCTCATGGCGGCCCTCGATTAAGGGCGCGAAGCAGCGACCCAGCGCCTAATTATCAGATTATATTCCTATTCGTCAAGGGGGCTGTACGCAAGGCGCGGCACGTCATGCCGCCAAGCCATTGCACTCGCTGGCCGCAGGCAGTGGCAAAGGGTTGAGGGCGATCATCTGAATTCACGCGAGGATCTGATGCGACCAACTCGTAAAAGATCAGTGGATGAACCTCAGCATCTCCAGATGATGAGTTAAAATATGCAAACAGTCAGCAATCTGAGCAAATGGCATTCTAAACGCGAGGCCGAGCTTGAGGTCATGCGCCGTGAAAGCGAGATCAACATTCTGCAGGACTCAATTACGGAGCGGATTGGTAAGCTCGCCTTGGCGATCGGTCCCTGGCAAGCTGCGGCCGAGGCGGCGGCGATGAGCAGCGTCATGTTGGAAGCCTACACGAAAGCGGGTAAGCCGAAGGCGAAGCCGATGGCAAGATTCGGCGCCTTTTTCAAACGCATCGACGGCAAGTCGCCTCGCACTGGTGTGCATGAGATCGACGCCCTACGTCGCTCGCTTTGGCGCTGTGTTCTGAAGCTAGCCGATCGGATCGAGCCTATCCCGACCATGAAGCAACTAGTTATGCGAGTCGATGAACTAATCGACACATACAGAGAAGCAGGGCCAATGGAACGCGGACCGGAAGTCATCATTACTGATTTCTTCAAGCGCGCGGATGGAACGAGCCTCATTTAAATCAAATTGTGCACTGAGGCCGCACGGATCTTACACTCTGTGCGGCCCGGTCGTCACCGACCTTCAACAGCTGGTACATGAAAGGACTTTTTTTACACCCCCTTCGGTCGCTTCAGGCTCAACGTCGTGCGGCTATCTTTCGCGTCGTCGGTGCTGCCCCACCCCGCCGCTTGTCGCGCCCGGCGGGCACTCTGGTTTTGGCCGCGCCGTAACTCAGCGTCTCCGATCCTCTCTGCGGCCGCGTGGCGTGCGCGTCGAGGAAGCGCCGGCAAGCGTCGAAGTCGATCTCAGCCTCCGGCGGGCAGCTGATGCCGCGCTGCTCGGCCAAGCTGTGTGCATAGCCGAGCATCGCTGCGCTCGGGGTCCGGCGTTCGCGGGATTGGTCGGTGTTGCCCTCCTGAGGTGCGCGCGCGCCGGCGTGGATGTCGAGAAAGGCCCGGCAGACGCTGATGCTGCTCTTGCAGCCGCGCGGCAGCTTCACGCCCTTTCTCTCGGCTAAGCTAACTGCAAACGACGCCATGGCCGGCGTCGGCGGCCGGTTGTCGGCCTGACTGGGCGGGATCAGGCTCAGATCGAGGCTGACGAAGGGCGAGTTCGCGATCGCAGCGATCAGCTCGTCGAGGCGCGCGCGTGCGCTGCCGGAAGGCGTCGGCGCGCTCGATGGCCTCGGCCCGCGTGGCCGCGCGACCGATCTCGGCCAGCTCCGCCTCGAACATCCGAACGCGCAGCGCGCAAAAGCGAGCCCGCAGCCGGCCCTTGGTGCCGCGCCGCCAGGTCACAGATCGGCCGGTCATGTCCGCGAGGATCGTCTCCGCTGCGACCGAGACCTGATCCGGGACGTGACGCTTGCGCGG
>NZ_JAKSYG010000193.1 GCF_022829725.1 Methylobacterium sp. E-005
AGAAATGGCTGCAGCCACCGATCCAGATCCTCATGCCATCCGCCAGCACCGGACATCGCGCGCACCCAAGCCCATGGCCGTGGCATGCGAATCCGCGAAAACCTCCCGCGTTCCTTCAATCTGCCAAAGTAGTGCTAGACGGAGGAACCAAATCTGGCTCGGACGCGGTATCGGCGGGTCGCCGTCGAGCTGACGGGTGCGGGGTGCGTCTGAGGCCGTCGGCTGCGGCCCTGGCCGCGCCAGCGCCGCCCCCTGACGATGCGTTCGCTGCGGAGTGGACAATCCTCTCGATCGGCAATGCGCGTCGACACGGTCCGGCGCGGATCGCGCCTGAAACGGCGCTCCAGCACGTCAAAGGGCCACAATTCGCCCTCGCCGGAGAGTCCGGCCGCCGCACCTCCGGGGTTCGAGACGGGCGCGGCGGCTGCGTGCTGCTAGCGTCGTTCGACCGCCAGACGCGCCGTCGTTCCCTGTGGCATGCCATTCTGCACGATGGGCATCACTCAGGCGGTTGGAGGCTCTCGATGCGGCGACGCGATGTACTGGCTGGCGTCACCGCCTCCCTCGTCGCGGCACCGTGCCGCGTGCGCGCGCAGGCCGCCACGACCCTCAAGTTCGTCCCTTACGCCGACCTCGCCCTGCTCGACCCGCTGGTCAGCGCCTTCGTGACCCGCAACCACGTGATGATGGTGTTCGATACCCTCTACGCCCTCGACGCCGCCGGCATGCCCCGGCCGCAGATGGTCGGGGGTGAGAGCGTCGAGGATGGCGGGCGGCGCGTGCGCCTGACCCTGCGCGACGGGTTGAAGTTCCACGACGGCGCCCCCGTTCTCGGGCGGGATGTGGTCGCCAGCCTCAAGCGATGGGCGACCACCGATTCCTTCGGCCAGGCGCTGATGGCGGCCACCGACGAACTCTCGGCGCCCTCTGACAAGGTGGTCGAGTTCCGCCTCAAGCACGCGTTCCCGCTGCTGCCGAACGCCCTGGCCAAGCCGACGAACCTGATGGCGGCCATCATGCCGGAGCGGCTGGCCGCGACACCGCCCACGACCCGACTGACCGAGATGGTCGGCTCGGGCCCGTTCCGCTTCATCGCCAACGAGCGCGTACCCGGTGCGCGCAACGTGTACCAGCGCTTTGAGGGCTACGTGCCGCGAACCGACGGGCCGCCGAGCTTCTGCGCCGGTCCCCGCATCGCCCATTTCGACCGCGTCGAGTGGCTGACGAACCCGGATCCCGGCACGCAGGTCGCAGCCCTCCAGGCTGGCGAGGTCGATTGGGTCGAGCAACCGCTCATGGATCTCGTGCCGAGCCTGCGCTCCAACCGGGCGATCAAGCTTCAGGTCGTAGAGGACAAGGGCCTGATCGGCGTGCTGCGCTTCAACTTCCTCTATCCCCCCTTCGACAACCCGGCGATCCGGCGCGCCGTGCTCCGCGCCGTCAATCAGACCGAGTTCATGCAGGCGGTCGCGGGCGACAACGCTGCCGTGGATACCCGGGTCGGCGTGTTCGGACCCGCCGGCCTGCCCATGGCCAACGATGCCGGGATGGAGGCCCTGAGCGGGACGCACGACCTCACCACGCTCAAGCGCGACATCGCCGCAGCCGGCTACAAGGGCGAACGCGTCGTGTTCCTGACGGCGACGGACGTCCCGCGCATCAACGCGATCTGCAGCGTCGGCGTCGCCATGATGCGCCAGCTCGGCCTGAACGTCGACGAAATCGCCACCGACTGGGGCACCGTGGTGCAGCGCGCCACCGGCCAGCAGCCGATCGACAAGGGCGGCTGGAGCGTGTTCGGCTCGTTCTGGGGCGGCTACGACATGATGAGCCCGGCGGGTCATCTGCTGCTGCGCGGCACCGGGCTGAAGGGTTGGAATGGCTGGCCCACGGACGCGCAACTTGAGCAGCAGCGGCAATCGTGGATCGACACGGCAGATCAAGCTCAGCGGCTCGATATCGCGCGGCAGATGCAGATCCAGGCTTTCGAAGACGTCCCGTTCCTGCCCCTGGGGTCCTACCTCCAGCCCACGGCCTATCGGGCCGACTTGGACGGGATGCAGGTTGGTTTGCCGCTGTTCACGAACATCCGGCGGATGTGATCCCGATCTCCCAACACCGGAGCGCGCGCCACCGTCGAACCTTCCCGTGTCGCTTCATCGTCGGTCGGGTTTGTTGACTGACGTGCCATATCTAAAGCGGCGCGAAAATTGCCCGGGATGCTTCACCCGCTGCCGTGCCGTATTGGCCCGGCCGCGATGTCCGTTCCCGGGCCGCCCGAACGTGCGGCTTCCCCATCTGGCTGGAGGACCGTCGTGTCGCGCAAGTCCTGGCTGATCCTGTCGACGATCCTGCTCTTCGGTTCACAGGCCGCCGGGGCTGAAGAGCTCACCGGTACGCTGAAGAAGGTGAAGGACAGTGGCGAGATCGCCATCGGCTATCGGGATGCGTCGATCCCGTTTTCCTATCTCGACGGCGATCAGAAGCCGGTCGGGTTCGCGATGGACATCTGTTACGCAATCACGGACGCGGTCAGAGCGGCGCTCAAGCTCCCGAGGCTGGCGGTCAAGCTGGTTCCCGTGACCGCCTCCACGCGGATTCCGCTGATGGCCAACGGCACGATCGACCTCGAATGCGGCTCGACCACGAACAACGCGGATCGCCAGAAGCAAGTCTGGTTCACGAACACCCATTTCCTCACCGCGACGCGGTTCGCATCGAAGAGATCGGCGCAGATCGACAAGATCGACGATCTGAAAGGTAAGACCGTCGTGTCGATCCCGGGGTCGACGAACATCGTCCAGGCCCTTGAGATCAACACCGCACGAAACCTCGGGATGACAATTCTGCAGGCCAAGGACCACGGCGAGGCATGGTTGATGGTCGAGAACGGCCGCGCCGCCGCCTACGTCATGGACGACGTGCTGCTCGCCTCATTGATCGCGTCCTCGAAGGAGCCGGGCGCCTACAGGATCTCGTCGGACGCCCTGTCGCGTCCCGAACCCTACGGGATCATGGTGCGCAAGGACGATCCGGCGTTCAAGGCGGTGGCCGATGCCGCCACCGCCAAGCTGTACACCAGCCCAGGGGGCAAGGCGCTCTACGACAAATGGTTCACCAAGCCGATCCCGCCGCGCGGGATCAATCTCAACTTTCCGATGAATGCGACCATGAGCAAGACTCTGGCGCATCCGAACGATAGCCCGGACCCGGCGCTGTACTGAGGCGCCCAGCCGCAACAAGCGCTTCTACCCGAGCGCCCCGCCGGGACACCGATCGGTGGCCCATGCCGCTTGGCGGAGGGAGGCCGAGCGTCAGAGGGTGATCCCGGGCCGGACGGCGTGGGCGGCGTGTCGGCCGGGGAGGCGGTCGCCCTGGCCGAACAGCTCGCGCCGGAGCGATCCGGGCGCGGAGGCGGTCTTGTACAGGCCCCGATCCTGAAGCGCGGGGATCACAAGGTCGACGAAGTCCGAACCGCTTTCCGGCACGACGATCCAGCTGAGGGGCGCCAGCAGCACCCGCGTCACCGGGTGCTCCGGTGCGCCGAACACGCGCCAGACCGGCCCCGCCTCGGCGACCCGGCCGGCCTCCACCACCACGTCGGTGCAGATCTCGCGGATCACGCTCATCTCCTGGGTGGTCAGGATGATGGTCAGGCCCAGCCGCCGGTTGATGTCCCGCAGCGGGTTCAGGATCGATAGGGTGGGTTCTGGGTCCAGCGCCGAGGTCGCCGCGTCGCAGAGCAGGATTTCGGGGTCGCTCACCAGGGCGCGGGCGATGCCGACGCGCTGCTTCCGGCCGCCCGACAGGCGGGATGGATAGGTGTCTGCCTTGTCCTCCAGGCCGACGAGGCGCGGCGAACAGCCCGCGCCGCGGATCGAACGCGCGGGCGGCGAAGCGCACCCCCAAGGCGGCCTCCTCCGAGCGGAGGAACGGCATGTGCTGGGAGACATTGGCGTTCCCGCAGCGATGCGTTCGTCCGGGGATCGCCCAAGATCTCGATGATCTTCCGCGGCCCGTCGGCGACGAACTCACGGATCTCCGCATGCCGTACCGACGAGGCCACGACCCGCAACGGCGCCGTTGCAGCGCGGGCCGGTCGGAGGCTCAGGGCGTCGGACAGGACGACACGACGGGTGGATCCAGGTACGGCGCGCGCTTTTCAAGTCAACTTGAAAATGAAGGATGGTATTCGTATCTCGAAGTAACTTCTCCGAAGCAAGAGTATCGATCAGAAAATTTCGTCTTGTTTGGAAAGACGCATTTTCGGGTCTGGCATTCGGAGGACCTCGACGTCCCTCTGGCGCAAAGCCGCGTGCAACCCCGGCGGCGTGATGTCGGCCATCGCCCTGTCCGCTACGGGAAAAACCGGTTCTCGGGACGGGGCAGCCCGAGATGATCCCTGAGCGTCGCCCCCGCGTAATCGCGGCGGAACAGGCCGCGGCGCTGCAATTCCGGCACGAGACGGTCGACCACGTCGTCGAGCCCCTCCGGCACGAAGGGGAACATCACGTTGAAGCCGTCGCAGGCACGGGTCTCCAGCCATTCCTCCATCCGGTCGGCGACCTGGGCGGGCGTGCCGACCATCTGCAGCCCGCCATAACCGCCGACCTTGCGCGCCAGTTCGCGGACCGTCGCGCCGGTGCGGCGGGCGTCGTCGACGATCTGCGCCTGTCCGCTCCTGCTGGCGTTGGTCTCGGGAATCTCCGGCAGCGGCGCGTCGAGATCGAAGCCGGTGGCGTCGACGCCGAGGCGCACCGACAGGTTGGCAAGCCCGCTGTCGGGATGGACGAGGTCGTCGAGGCGGGTCTTCTTGGCCCGGGCCTCGTCTTCGGTCTCGCCCAGGAAAACGAGGCAGCCCGGCAGGATCTTCAGGTGATCGGGATCGCGCCCGGCCGCCGGCATCCGGCCCTTCACGTCGGCGTAGAAGGCCTGCGCCGCCTCAAGCGTGGAGCCCGAGCCGAACACCATCTCGGCGGTCTCGGCGGCGATCTGCTTGCCCGCCTCCGAGGCGCCGGCCTGCACGATGACCGGCCAGCCCTGCACCGGACGGGCGATGTTGAGCGGGCCCTTCACCTTCAGGAACGCGCCCCGGTGATCGAGCACGTGCATCTTCTCCGGATCGAAGAACAGCCCGCTCTCGGGATCCATCGTGAAGGCGTCGTCCGCGAAGGAATCCCACAGACCGGTCACCACGTCGAAAAACTCACGGGCCCGGGCGTAGCGGGTGGCGTGATCGACATGGGCGTCCCGGCCGAAATTATGGGCCTCGTCCGGGTTCCCGGAGGTGACGAGGTTCCAGCCGGCGCGGCCCTTCGAGAGGTGGTCGAGGGACGAGAACTTGCGGGCGATATGGTAGGGCTCGTTGTAGGTGGTCGAGGCCGTGGCGATCAGGCCGATCCGCTCGGTGAGCACGGCGAGCGCCGGCAGCAGGGTTAGCGGATCGAACGACGTGACGGTGGCCGAGCGGCGCAAAGCCGCTGGCGGCATGTTCATCACCGCCAAGTGGTCGGCCATGAAGAAGGCGTCGAACTTCGCCGCCTCGAGCCGCCGGGCGAAATGCGCCAGGTGCTCGACGTTAAAGTTCGCGTCCGGGTAGCCGCCCGGATAGCGCCACCACCCGGTATGGATCCCCACCGGGCGCATGAAGGCGCCGAGATGCAGCTGACGGTCCCGGCTCATCGTTGCCGTCTCCGATATTCTACGGATGCTTGTGGATCGGATCGACCCAGTAGACCGTCTCGGGCGCCTCGGCGGCCGCGACGTCGGGCAGGTTGACGACCACCGCCTCATTGTCGGAGCGCACCAGCACGCAGTGCAGCGGCTCGTCGGTCGAGGCATTGATCTCCTGATGGGGCACGAAGGGCGGCACGAAGATGAAGTCGCCGGGGCCGGCTTCCGCGACGTATTCGAGCCTGTCGCCCCAGCGCATCCGCGCCCGGCCGGAGACCACGTAGATCACGCTCTCCAAGTCGCCGTGATGGTGAACGCCGGTCTTGGCGTCGGGCTGGATCGCCACCGTGCCGGCCCAGATCTTCTGGGCACCGACCCGGGCGGCGTTGATCGCCGCCTGCCGGAACATGCCGGGCGTCTGCGCGGTGTTGGGATCGAGCCGGTCGCCCGGGATCACCCGCACCCCATCGTGCTTCCAGCGCTCGGAGGCTCCGTGGTCGTGCGCGTGATCATGCCCATCATCGTGCGCGTGGGTATGATGGTCGTCGCCGTCGTGGTGCATACCGGATCCTCCGCGGCCATCATCGCACAGCTGTCACGACATGCGAGAGGCCGGGTCGGTGGCTTGTGCACGGGAGCCTTCCCAACGGCCCCGCGCCCGCCGTCCCGCCGCGTTCGATGACCCGCGCCGCGATCGTCCGCCGGACCGCGATCCGGTCCGAGCTGCCCGTGTGCGCCCTACCCGCGTCACCGTGACAACCCCGCGATCGTGCGTCTCCATGGCGAGACCGTGGGTATCCTCGATCAATAGACTTGACCGGACGCGCCTTTCCTGAGCTCTGCCGAATACGCCGTCTCTGCTGGGCGATGCACACCAAGGTCTTGTCCATGTCCGCAACCCGCCGAGTCCTCCTGGCCGCCGGCCTCGCCCTGGCGGCCCTGACGGGACCGCTCGGGCGGGGGGCCTTCGCCGAGGATCCCAAGGAGATCCGCCTGGATTGGGCGACCTACAATCCGGTCGGCCTGCTCCTGAAGGAGAGGGGGTTTCTGGAGGAGGCCCTGGCGCCGAAGGGCATCAAGGTCCGCTGGGTCCAGTCGCTCGGCTCCAACAAGGCGCTCGAATTCCTGAACGCGGGCGCCATCGATATCGGCTCGGCGGCGGGCGCGGCTTCCCTCGTGGCGCGGATTAACGGCAATCCGATCCGGGCAATTTACACGTTCTCGCGCCCGGAATGGACGGCCCTCGTCACCCGCAAGGACACGGGCATCGCCAAGCCCGCCGACCTGAAGGGGAAGCGCGTCGCTGTCACCCGGGGCACCGACCCGCACATCTTCCTGATCCGCGCGCTCCAGGGGGCCGGCCTCACCGAGAAGGACGCCAAGCTCGTCCTGCTCCAGCATTCGGATGGGCGCACGGCCCTCGACCGGGGGGATGTCGATGCCTGGGCGGGGCTCGACCCGATGATGGCGGCGGCCGAGATCGAGAACGGCGACGTGTTGTTCTACCGCGACGCGGCGGCCAACACCTGGGGCCTGCTCGACGTGCGCGAGGATTTTGCGCAGGCCCATCCCGATCTCGTCCGTGCGGTGATCGCGGCCTACGAGCGCGCCCGTGTCTACGCGCTGGCCAACCCGAAGGCCCTCGGCGCGGCCCTGGTGGCCGCCACCAAGCTGCCCGAGCCGGTGATCGCCCGCCAACTGGAGCGCACCGACCTGACACAGCCGACGATCGGACCAGCCCAGGCCGAGGCGATCAAGGCGGCCGGCCTCGCCCTCCAGCAGGCCGGCGTGATCCCGGCCGGCACGGATGTGGCGGCCGCGACCGACGGCCTGCTCGACGCGCGCTTCAATCCCCTCGCCGCGCGCTGAGGCGGCGATGCCGTCGTTGCGACAGGGCGGTCAGGCCGGTCTTGCGCTCGCCCTCGCGCTCGCGCTTCCCCTGGCCCTCGCCGCCGGCTGGGAGATGGCGGTCGATACCGGGGCCGCCTCCGGGCGTCTCCTGCCGCCGCCGAGCCGGATCGGCGCCACGCTCTGGGAGCTCGCCGCGTCGGGCGACCTCCTAGTCCATGTCGAGGCGACGCTGATCCGGGTCGGCCTCGGCTTCCTGTTCGGCGCCGCGGCCGGAATCCTGATGGGCACCGCGGTCGCGATGCTGCCGCTCGTGCGCCGGATCTGCGATCCGAGCCTGCAGGCGCTGCGCGCGGTGCCGTCCCTCGCCTGGGTCCCGCTCTTCATCCTCTGGTTCGGCATCCTGGAGACGCCAAAAATCCTGCTGATCGCCGTGGGGGTGTTCTTCCCCGTCTATGTCGGGGTGTCCGGGGCAATCGCCTCGGTCGATCGCAAGCTCGTCGAGGTCGGGCGGATCTACCGCCTGTCGCGCGGCGCCATGGCCCGCCGGATCCTGCTGCCCGCGATCCTGCCGGCGACGCTGGTCGGGCTGCGCACCGGCCTCGGCCTCGGGTTCCTGTTCGTGGTGGCGGCCGAGCTGATGGGGGCCTCCGAGGGGCTGGGCTACCTGCTGGTCGACGGTCAGCAGCTCGGCAAGCCCGACCAGATCCTGGCGGCGATCATCGCCTTCGCGCTGGCCGGAAAGCTGGCCGATACGCTCTTCGTCGTGCTGACGCGGCCCTTGACGCGCTGGCAGGATACGGTGCGGGAGAGCCTGTGAAGGCCGGGCCGTGCCCTGGAACCCCGTCCGCGTCAGAGGTCCCCGTGCTCACCGTCGATGCCCTCTCGAAGACCTACGCGGACGGCACGCAGGCCCTTTCAGGGATCGGCCTGTCGGTGGCGCCCGGCGAGATCGTCGCGCTGATCGGCGGGTCCGGCTGCGGCAAGACGACGTTGCTACGGCTGATCGCGGGGCTGGATCGGGCCAGCGACGGCACCGTCACGGTCGACGGCGAGACGGTCCGCGAGCCCCATCCCCGGATCGGTGTCGTGTTCCAGGAGCCCCGGCTGCTGCCGTGGCTGAGCGTCGCCGACAATGTCGGCTTCGGCCTTGCCGGGCTCGCCCGGTCCGAATACCGCGCGCGGGTCGGCCGGGCCCTGGAGCGGGTGGGTCTCGCCGAGCATGGGGGCCGCTGGCCCCGGGAGCTGTCGGGCGGCCAGCAGCAGCGCGTCGCCATCGCCCGGGCCTTCGTCCCGCAGCCGCGCGTGCTGCTCCTCGACGAACCGTTCTCGGCGCTCGATGCCTTCACGCGCCGGGGCCTGCACGCGCAGCTGCTCGATCTCTGGGCGGAATCGAAGCCCACGATCCTGATCGTCACGCACGACGTGGGCGAGGCCGTGACGCTGGCCGACCGGGTGGTGGTGATGCGGCCGCGGCCGGGCCGGCTCGACGAGACCGTCGCGATCCGGCTGCCCCGGCCCCGCGATCCCGTCTCGGCGCGCTACGAGGAGGCGGTGCGCCGGGTCATGGCCGCCCTCGACCGGTCCCTGCATCCCCCCGTCGCGCGCCGCGACCCGGCCGCCGAGGTGCGGGCCGGCTGGTGGTAGGGTTCCGCCGGAAACACGTCCTCGGGGTGACAGGCGGCTCTACGCGCTGCGCAGACCCGCGTCGGCCCGCCTACAGCACTCGGCAGAATCCCTGCCGGGTCGCGTGGGCAAGCCAGCGTTCCCCCGCTCAGGCCGGCACGCGCGTCCCGTCCCAGGCGAAGACGCCGCCGGTGTCCTTGGCGTCGAGGGCGCCGAGCACGCGCAGGAGATGCGCCGCGCTCGCCTCGGGCTGCAGGATGCCCTCGGCCTTCGGGTCCGGCCGGAACGGGCGCGACAGGTTGGAGGCGACCGTGCCCGGATGCAGGCCGACCACGAGGGCGTCGGGCCGGATGCGGGCCACCTCGATGGAGAGGGTCCGCAGGATCTGGTTCAACGCCGCCTTCGAGGCGCGGTAGGCGTACCAGCCGCCGAGCCGATTGTCCTCGATCGATCCGACCCGGGCCGACAAGGCCGCGAACACGCAGCGTCCCTGCCGCGCCAGCAACGGCACGAAATGCTTGGCGACGAGGGCGGGGCCGATCGTGTTGACCGCGAAGACGGCGGCCATCGTGGCGGGATCGAGCGCCCGGAACGTCTTCTCGGGTGAGACGCCATCCTGATGCAGGATGCCGGTGGCGACGATGATCAGCCCGACCGGTCCGGCCGCGCCGACCGTGGCCGCGGCGGCCGCGATCGACGCCTCGTCGCCGAGGTCGATCGCCTGGGTGCGGACGCCCGGCGGGGCCGGCGGCTGCGCGCGGGAGAGCGCGAAGATCGGCGCGTAGGTTTCGTCGGCCGCGAGCCGGGAGACCAGCGCTTGGCCGATGCCGCCGGACGCGCCGATCACGACCGCGCTGGTCGGGTTTGCTGTCACGGCGTCGGCACCCGGGCGGGCTTCGCGGCCACACTCCCGGCCGTGCGCGTCAGGGCGGCCTCGACGGCGGCCCGGAAGCTGCTGACCGGGACCGCGATCGAGGTGCCGTTCGACGAACCGGCCACGAGGATGCCGACGATCCCGGGCTCGCCGTCGCGCAGGATCAGCGCCGACCCGGATTCCCCCGGCACGACGCGGCAGAAATGGTCGAGCAGCGGCAGGGCGGAGGGTTCGTACCGGGCCTGGCAGCCGCGCTCCACGCTGATGATCTGGTTCGCGTAGGATTTGTAGCCCGCGTGGACGATGCCGGTCAGCGTGGTCGCCCGGGTCGCCGGGCCGAGGGCTGCGCTGAGGCCCAGCGGCTTGAGGGGGATCGGCTCGGCCAGCTCGACGACGGCCCAGTCGCGGCTGAGATCCTCACGGCTCGTCCCGAACCGGTAGGCGTCCGGCTTCGTGTAGGCTTTCGCGATCGAATGCGCGGTGTAGCGTCCCTGCTCGTACCCGGCGACGAAGTGAATGTTGGCCGCATCGACCCAACGCTGCCGTGCGCCGTCCCAGAGACAATGCGCGGCGGTGAGGGCGTGGCGCGGTCCGACGAGCGTCGCCGTGCAGTATTTCCGGCTCCCGGGCCCCGTGACGACGTTCAACTTGCCGACCGCGCTCAAGGGCCAGGTTCGGGGATCGAGATCAGGGGTCGGTGCCTGCGGCAGCGGCGGGACCATGGATTGCGCCTGCGCGGCCGCCATCGCGACGAGGCTGAGCGCCACGCAGGTCGAGCTTCCGTAAACCAGGCGCATCCGGGATCCGTTCGACTATCCCGACAGGATGACTAGAGTGTCTCCGCCGACATAGGGGACCACCATCGGAGTGTCCAAACCCGGTTCGGCGTCCGGACGTTTTCGGTTCTCCCGTGCGACCTGGATACGGGGCCCGGTCGGCATGTTCCGCGGGCATCGGCGTCCAGCGCGAGCCCGGATCGCCGGCACCGCCGCGCGGAACCGCACGACGCGTCTCTTGAGGCGCAACGTCAGGTCGAGGATGTCGATCCGCAGCAGGCTACCGGCTCGGCGCCCGCTCGTTCAGCTGCGGATCAGCTTCGAGACCACGGCGAGGAGTTGCTCGGGCTTGAACGGCTTCGTGATCCAGCCGGTCGCGCCGGCCGATCTGGCCTGCTGCTTCACGCCTTCGTCCGACTCGGTGCTCAGGAACAGGATCGGCACGCCCGCGCAGGACGGGACTTGCCGAAGCTGCCGGATCATCTCGATTCCGTTCATCACCGGCATGTTGAGATCGGTGATCACGAGGTTGACCGGCTCGGCCTTGGCCTTGGCGAGCCCCTCCGCGCCGTCGCCGGCCTCGACCACCGTATGGCCGGCTGGTCCCAGGACGACCTTGATCATCTGGCGGATGCTGGGCGAGTCGTCGACCGTGAGAACGGTTGCCATGGCGTAATCCAAATCTGCGCGTCAGAGGGCGGGCATGGCCGGGGCGGATGGGTCGAGACCCGCCCGGCGGAAGGCGACGTCGAGACCTCCGGTCCGATTCGTCAACGCGAGGGTCGCGCCGCGACGGGCGGCCGACCGCCCGGCCGCCAGCACGAGCTGGAGGAAGGCCATGTCGGCCCGCTCGACGGCGGCACAATCCAGCGTGAGCGCCGATCCCGCGTCGAGGGCGGCGAGCATTTCGCCGCGGAGCGACTGGACCGAACGAAGATCACACTGCGCTGGCATTCTGAGTGTTCGGGATTCGGACATGACGCCTCGGACGGATGGGCTTGCGCGGATCGACCCGCGGATCGGCCGTTGCCGATCACTTCAGAAGCGAGATCTCTTAAATTTTTGCGCCATCCGCAGGCATCGGTCAAACAAATTCGATTCTTAACGCTTCATCCAACCCAAAACGATGTCGCAATGTATTGAAATATCGATATAAATACTATAAACGCCGGCAAATTCATTTTTATTGGTATTGATAGTTTGCTGAAATTCCGCGGAATATGCATCGAAGTCTATCTTATTCGAATATTGGTATTTAAGACCGAAGCAAAAAACAGCATCGTAACTTAGATACGTCGCGGCTCTGAGCATAAATTTTTAACAGGCTTTGGAGGAAAGAGATTGCCGTCCAAGTCGCCGCGCCGAGCACTTGGGATGAGATGCAGAACGATGGTATGCCGCCGTCGGTTGCTCGGGCGGAGCTCAAGGAATACACGCGGATGTCCTTCCGGGATCGCGCGCATCACAACCAGTATGAGACCGAGTCCGTGGATGCGGAGCCGGAGCGCCGATCGACGGATCGGCAGGACGCGCGGTCATCCCCGGGTGCGCCCGCCGGGCAGCACGGTTTGGCCGACTTGCTTCACGTCTGGCTCGACCTGTCCGACCGGCAGCGGGCCTTGCTCGATGCCCTGATCGACGAACTCGGGATCGTCTCGACGGATATCGAGACCCATGTCGACGGACTATCGGAGCGGTTTCAGCGAATCGCGGACACGACCCGCGGTCAGGCCGGGATCGTGCAGGGTCTGGCGAGCGCGATCCAGTCGGTGCGGATCGGCGGGTCCGAACAGCCCCTGGCGGAGGTCGCGGCCGGCCTCGGCGGCATCCTGTCCTCGCTGATCGGCAAGATCGCCCTGCTGTCCTCCCGGGGGACGACCCTGACGGACTCGCTGGGCGCCGTGCTCAGCGAACTCGGCTCCATCGACGGCAGCGTGGCGCAGATCGAGACGATCAACCGCCAGACCAACCTCCTGGCGCTCAACGCCAAGATCGAGGCGGCCCGCGCCGGGGAGGCCGGGCGGGCCTTCGCGGTGGTGGCCGACGAGGTGCGTGCGCTCGCCGGCTCCATCAATGCGCTCTCGGGGGTGATCAAGGGGCAGATCGGCTCGATCGCGACCGGTCTGCGCAGCAGCCACGGCCTGCTGCACGACATCGCGACGATCGACATGTCGGAGGAGAGCCAGAACGCCGATGCCCGGGTGCGCCTCGTCATGGAGGCTCTGGTCGATCAGAACCGGCGCTTCGCCGAGGTTCTGTCGCAGACCGTCCGGACCACGGAGGCCATCGCCGGGGACGTTTCCGGGGCGATCGTCACCATGCAGTTCCAGGATCTCGCCAAGCAGCGCCTGCAGAACCTGCAGGGCCTGCTGCGCGCCACGGAGGCTCGCCTGCGCCATCAGTCCGCCGAGACCGGTGCGGTGGTCGGCCCCTCAGGGTGCGCTGCGGCCGAGTCCGCCTGGATCGCGGAGGCGATCACGGCCTGCACCCTGGGCGAGGTCCGGGACCGGATGTCCCAGCGCCTGCTCGGGGCGCCGGCGCCAGCGCGGTCCGATTCGGCCGTCACCGATCCCCTCGCCGGAGTCGATCTGTTCTGAGCCGCGCGCATGCGTCGCCGGGCGCTGTGTGAAAGCCGGCCGAAATCAAGCGCTGACCGGATATTCCGGGCTCGCAGGGCCGAGAGAAATGCAGTTCAGGACGGCAATAGTTCTTGTCGCCCAGAAAGAACGTTAGTTACTCAAGGCTGTTCCTGCCGCTGTTCAGGCTTTGATGTTTTTCTAGTTGTCTACGTTATCAGCTAAACTCATACAGATTTGACGTTCTGGTATGTAAAATTTCGTGGACACGAACTTTTGATAAGCGTACGTGAACAATTCTAAGCTATGAATTGACCGGTCGGTCAAAAGACTCGGGTCATAAAAGTGCAGCGCATCGCGGTATTCTCGATCGCCTGCATGGTTTGAGCCCGCGGAGAAGCGATCGAATGATCGTCCCGCCGAGATCGATGTCGCTGTATTTGGATCTTCTTGACCATGACGACGCTTGATCCTCGAGAGGTGTTTCTGGCGGAAGCCAATGAGCTTCTCGATCGCCTGGAAACCACGCTGCTCGATCTGGGCGACCGGCCGGACGACACGACGCTGATCGATACGGCCTTCCGGGCGCTGCACACGATCAAGGGCTCCGGCGCGATGTTCGGTTTCGACCGGGTCGCCGCCTTCACGCACGATTTCGAGACGGCCTTCGACCTCGTCCGGCGCGGCGCGATCGCGCCGAGTGTCGAACTCGTCAACGTCGCCCTGTCGGCGAAGGACTACATCCGCACGCTGATCGAGGATCCCGATCCCGACACCGCGGTGATCGGGGACGCGATCCTGGCGGAGCTGGACCGGCTCGTGGGCGGTGGGCCGGCACAGGCGGCCGCGCCGGCCGCGGCGCCCACCTCCGAGGCGGCACCGGCCGGCTGGCAGATCGGGATCCGCTTCGACCCCGGGATCCTGCACAACGGCACCAACCCGCTGGCGCTGCTGGACGAGCTGCGCGAACTCGGCGCCTGCACGGTCGTGCCCCGCCTCGCGGACCTCCCGGGGCTCGAGGATCTCGATCCGGAGAGTCTGCATATCGGCTGGGACGTCACCCTGGTCGGCCCCGTCGACCGGGCGGCGATCGAGGACGTGTTCCTGTTCGTGCAGGACGCCATGGACCTCACCCTCGCGCCCCTCACGCCCGGGCTGCCGGTCGCGGTGCCCGGGCCGGTTCCGCCGGTCGAAGGTCCGGTCGTGCCGGCCGCCGAGGCCAGGGTGGTCGCCGTGCCGGTCGCCCCGGTCGCGGAGCGGGATGCCCCCGCCCGCAGCCCGTCCGAGCGCCGTCCCGGGCCGCCGCGGGCTGCCAGCACCATGCGGGTCGAGGCGGAGCGGCTCGACGAGCTGATGGACCGGGTCGGCGAGTTGGTCATCGCCCAGGCGCGGCTCAGTCAGCTGGCCGGCCTGCACGCCGATGCCGGGATCAAGACCATCGCGGAGGAGATCGAGCGCCTGTCGGCGCGGCTGCGCGACACCACGATGGGCATCCGGATGGTGCCGATCGGCACGCTGTTCAGCCGCTTCCGGCGCCTCGTCCACGACCTCTCGCGCGACCTCGGCAAGCCCGTCACCTTCGTCACCGAGGGTGAGGAGACCGAGCTCGACAAGACCGTGATCGAGCGGCTCGCCGACCCGCTCGTGCACCTGATCCGCAACGCGATCGATCACGGCGTCGAGGCGCCCGAGCGCCGCGCCGCCTCCGGCAAGTCCGCGACCGGGCGGATCGCGCTGACGGCCGAGCATGCGGGCGCCCAGGTCCTGGTGACCGTGCGCGACGACGGTGCCGGCCTCGACGTGGCCCGCATCCGCGCCAAGGCCGAGGAGCGGGGACTCGTCCAGCCCGGCACGCCGCTCACCGACCAGCAGGTCTACCAGTTCCTGTTCGCCCCCGGCTTCTCCACCGCGCAGGCGATCTCGGCGCTCTCGGGCCGTGGGGTCGGCATGGACGTGGTCAAGAAGACCATCGAGGCCCTGCGCGGCTCCATCGACATCACCGCCGAGCCCGGCGCCGGCACGGCTATGGTGCTGCGCCTGCCGCTGACGCTGGCGATCATCGAGGGGCTGCTGATCCGGGTCGGCGACGCCCGTTACGTCCTGCCCCTGGCGGCGGTGGAGGAGTGCATCGAGCTGCCGCCGGACCGGGGGCAGGGCTGCGGCCGGGACTTCCTCGACATCCGCGGCGACCTCGTGCCGTTCCTGCGACTGCGCGACCTGTTCGACGCGGCGGGTGAGCCCGACCCGCACCAGAAGGTCATCATCGTCGCGGTGGGGGAGGCCCGGATCGGGCTGGTGGCCGACCAGATCCTCGGCAACCACCAGACGGTGATCAAGTCGCTGTCGAAGCTTCAAGCCGACGCCGCGACCTTCTCGGGCGCCACGATCCTCGGTGACGGAACGGCGGCGCTCATCATCGACCCCGCCCAGATCGCGGCGGGCGGGCACGCGGCCGGCCAGCCGGACGGGCCGCGCGAATACCGGGAGGTGGCATGATGACCGACTTCGTCGAAGCCGGCCAGGCGGACGGCACCCTGCAGGTGGTGATGCTGGGCATCGGCACCGAGACCTTCGCGCTCGATGCCGGGATGGTGCGCGAGATCATCGATCCGATCCCGACCACGCGGGTGGCCGGAGCACGGCCCCATCTCGCCCATATCGTGAACGTCCGCGGCAACGTCGTGCCGCTCGCCGATATCCGCACGCGTTTCGGCATGCCGGTGACAGCCGCGACGCCCGACACCCGCTTCGTGGTGATCGAACTCGATCTCGACGGCGACGCGACCCTGGTGGCGCTCGTAGCCGACCGGGTCTTCGAGGTGACAGCAATCGCCATGGAGAACCGCCAGCCTGTTCCGGTGATCGGCACGGCATGGCGGCCTGAATACATAAATTCAATTGTCAAATACAGGGATGATTTCGTGATCATCCCGGACATGTTGCAGATCTTGAACTAAGAACTAGGACGACCACGATGCGCATCTCGATCAAGGCCAAGCTGGCCGGCGGTTTCGGTGTCATTCTCCTCCTGACCGGATTGGCCGGCGGCGTCGGGTATCAGCGGCTGCTCGCCGCCGACGAGGCCATGCGCTTCGTCGTCGGGCGCTCCGAACTGCAGAGCCACGTCCTGTCGGCCAAGGCCACGGCGATCCGGGCCGTCTCCAACACGCGCGCCACGATCAACAGCGCCAGCGACGAACAGCTTGCGATCCACGCCCGGCGCGCCTCGGAATACCAGGCCGATGCAATAACGGAACTCGGCAAGGCTAAGCTCCAGGTGACGTCCGACGAAGGCCAGCAACTCTTCGCCGTCGCGCTCGACAAGCTCGACAAGCAGCAGGCGCTCGGCAACCGAATCGTCGAGCTGACACACCTCAACGCCGCGGCCCGGACCTGGGCCCAGCTCGATGCCGCCGGCCGTCCGGCGATGATCGCCCTGCGCGCCGAACTGGAGGGGATCGCCGACAAGGCCGCCACCCCGGCGGGTGGCAATCTCTTCAGGGCCGTGTCGGCCTTCCACATCCAGCTCGAACGGACCTGGGGCCAGATGCAGGCGGCCGCCGCAGCGGGCACGCAGGACGCGCTCGCGAGCCGGGTGGACGCCGTGAAACGGAGCCGTGCTGAACTCGCGAAGCGCCTGGACACGCTGACCCGCGCCGCCAACGGGGTAGCCCTCGACGGCCTCCAGAGGACATTCAATGTCTGGAGTGCTGTGATCGACAAGACTCTCGCCCTGGTGGAGACCGGCGCTGCGGTGAAGGCCGTGGCCCTGGCGTCGGGCGAGTACTCGACCGCCACCACCGAGGGGGCTCGGGCGCTCGACGCGCTGCGCGATTACCAGGAACAGCGCAAGATCGAGGCCGTCGATCAGGCGAGGGCTGCCTCCCGCGACGGGCAGACGATCCTGCTCGGCACGGTCGCCGGCGCGTTCCTCGTCGGCCTCATTATCGCCGGCTGGCTCGCCCTCTCCATCGCGTGCAACCTTGGCCGGGCGGTGTCCCTCGCCGAAGCCGTGGCGGTCGGCGATCTCGACCAGACGATTACGGCGACGTCCGACGACGAGATCGGCGACCTGGTGGCGGCCATGAACCGGATGACCGCCAACCTCAACGCCACCGCGGCTTTGGCCGATGCGATTGCGCAGGGCGACCTGACCGTCGCGGCCAAGCCGCTCTCCGACAAGGACAGGATGGGGCTCTCCCTGCAGACGATGCTGGAGAAGCTGCGGGCGGTGGTGGCCGAGGCCAGTGCGGCGGCCAGCAACGTGTCGACGGGCTCGGAGGAGCTGTCCTCCTCGGCCGAGCAGCTGTCGCAGGGCTCGACCGAGCAGGCCGCGTCGACGGAACAAGCCTCGTCCTCCATGGAGGAAATGGCCGCCAACGTGAAGCAGAACGCCGAGAATGCCGGCCAGACCGAGGCGATCGCCCTGCAATCGGCCCAGGATGCCGAGGCGAGCGGCGCCGCGGTGGGCCGCGCGGTCGATGCGATGCAGACGATCGCGCAGAAGATCACGATCGTCCAGGAGATCGCCCGCCAGACCGACCTCCTGGCGCTCAACGCGGCGGTGGAAGCCGCGCGTGCCGGCGAGCACGGGCGGGGCTTCGCGGTGGTGGCCTCCGAGGTGAGGAAGCTCGCCGAGCGCAGCCAAGCGGCGGCGGCCGAGATCGGGACGCTGTCGGCCGACACCGTCAAGGCGGCGCAGCAGGCGGGCGAGATGCTGGGGCGGCTGGTGCCCGACATCAATAAGACCGCCAGCCTGGTCGAGGAGATCTCGGCGGCGTGCCGGGAGCAGGATATCGGTGCAAGCCAGATCAACCAGGCGATCCAGCAGCTCGACAAGGTGACCCCGCAGAACGCGGACGCCTCCGAGCAGGTCTCGGCGACCTCAGACGAACTGGCCGCCCAGGCGGAGAAGCTGCAGGCGACGATGGCCTATTTCCGGACCGACCGGCGGGCTGCGGTGGTTCCCACGACCTGGGCGGGCACGCCGATCACCAACGGATTGGTCGCCAAGGACGCGGCCGCCAAGGTCACGAATCCGAAGGCGAGCACGCGCGTGACCAAGACATCGGGCTTCGCGCTCGACATGGGCGAAGGGTCAACCCGAGACGCCCGCGATGCCGAGTTCGTCCGCGCCGCCTGACGGGACATCACCAGAGGGAGAGCAACCGGCGGTCTCGGCCGCCGCACGACAGACGATGCGACCCCCGGGTCGACGGTCCCAATCCACGGAGTCACCCAGCGAGGGTTCATCATGACAATGTTCGACAATATCTCCATACCACGGAAACTGTTTCTGGCCTTCGCCCTGATGCTGGCGGTCGGCCTCGGCATCAACGGCGTCGTCTACTGGAAATCGACCGAGATCCGGCAATCGGTGACTTGGACGGATCACACCATCCAGGTGATCGATTCCACCGACCGGGCGATGGCCGCCATGGTCGATCAGGAGACCGGCTATCGCGGGTTCCTGCTGTCCGCGGACGAGAAGTTCCTCGACCCCTACCGTAAGGGCTGGACCGCGTTCGAGACCGCGTGGCAGCAGGCCAAGGGCCTGACGGCGGACAATCCGGCCCAGCAGGAGCGGCTCGCCACGGTCCGCCGTCTCGCGGAATCCTGGCACACCGGCGTGGCCGAGAGGGGCATCGCCCAGATGGCCGATCCCCGGACCCGCGACGCCGCCCGGCAGGCGGAGATCGCCGGCACCGGAAAGGCCGCGATGGACGGCCTGCGCGGGGAGATCGGCCAGATCATCGGCACCGAATCCGAGCTGATGGAGACGCGCCGCTCCGCGCAGAACGCGGCTTTCGACACGACGACGCAGATGATTCTGCTCGGCATCGTAGCCAATCTGGTGATTGCCGTCGCGATCGGGCTCGTCCTGGTCCGCACCGTCGCCAAGCCCGTCACCCGGATCAGCGCCAGCCTGGCGAATCTCGCCACCCCCTTCGACACGGGGCGGCGGGACGAGGTCGGCCGGATCGAGGGGACCGCCCAGGCGGTGGAGCAGGCCTTCCGGGAGATCTCGGGCGTCCTCGCGGCGGCTTCGGTCGGTGATTTCAGCAAGACGCTGTCGAAGGATTTCGGCGGCCTCAGCAGCGAGGTCGAGGGTAATCTCCGCGCGATGACCGACAACCTGAAGACGATCGCAGGCGTCGCCACTGCTATCGCCTCAGGGGACCTGACCGTCGAGACGCAGCGCCTGTCCGACCAGGACGTGCTCGGCATCGCCCTCGAGCAGATGCTGGAGAAGTTGCGGGCGGTGGTGACCGAGGCGAGCGCGGCGGCCGGCAACGTGTCGGCCGGGTCCGAGGAGCTGTCCTCCTCGGCCCAGCAGCTGTCGCAGGGCTCGACCGAGCAGGCCGCGTCGACGGAACAGGCCTCCGCCTCCATGGAGGAGATGGCCGCCAACGTGAAGCAGAACGCCGAGAATGCCGGCCAGACCGAGGCGATCGCCCGGCAATCGGCCCAGGATGCCGAGGCGAGCGGCGCCGCGGTGGGCCGCGCGGTCGATGCGATGCAGACGATCGCGCAGAAGATCACGATCGTGCAGGAGATCGCCCGGCAAACCGACCTCCTGGCGCTCAACGCGGCGGTGGAGGCCGCGCGTGCGGGCGAGCACGGGCGGGACTTCGCGGTGGTGGCCTCCGAGGTGAGGAAGCTCGCCGAGCGCAGCCAAGCGGCGGCGGCCGAGATCGGGACCTTGTCGGCCGACACCGTCAAGGCGGCACAGCAGGCGGGCGAGATGCTGGGGCGGCTGGTGCCCGACATCAAAAGGACCGCCAGCCTGGTCGAGGAGATCTCGGCGGCGTGCCGGGAGCAGGATGTCGGCTCGGGTCAGATCAATCAAGCGATCCAGCAGCTCGACAAAGTGACCCAGCAGAACGCGAGCGCGTCCGAGCAGGTCTCGGCGACCTCGGACGAACTGGCCCTGCAGGCGGAGCGGCTTCAGGCGACGATCGCCTACTTCCGGATCGAGGCGGCGTCGGGCGGGGAGGCGGCGGCTCCGCGCCTGCGGGCTGCGGCGGCGCGGATGGCGGCGCCGGCCCGGCCGGGCCAGGCGGTCACCCCGAAGGCGCGGGCGCGGACAGCCGGATCGCCGGGCTTCGCCCTCGACATGGGCGAGGGCGAGATCCGCGATGCCCGCGACGCCGAATTCGTCCGCGCCGCCTGATCAGCACGCGCGCCGGGTCCGGACCCGCAAGGGCCCGGACCCAGAAACCACCGACCACCTCACCGATAGGCGGACTCCCGAAGCGGGGATCCGACAGGCGGCGACCGAGCCGGAGACCCGTATGTCCAGCGTCTGGCAGTATCTGACCCTCGGCCTCGATCGCGAGATCTTTGGGATCAATATCGCGTCCGTTCACGAGATCTTGGATTACCGCGCGCCGGCCGCCCTGCCGCACGCGCCGCCCTTCCTGGTCGGCATGATCGATGTCCGCGGGCAGAGCTACCCGGTCATCGACCTGCGGACCAAGCTCGGCCTGCCGGCGATCCCGGTGACGCCCGCCACCCGCATCATCCTTCTGAACATCGCTTTGCGGGACCGCGCCCTGCGGGTTGGCTTCGTGGCCGATCGGGTGATCGAGGTGACGGAACTCGACCGGGCCGAGATGGAATCGGCCCCCGAGGTCGGCGGTCGCTGGCGCTCGAACTACATCGCCGGCATCGGCCGCAAGGGCGAGGCCTTCGTGGTGGTGTTCAACCTCGAAGCGCTCATGGCGGGCGACGATCCCGCCCTGCTTGAGCCGCCGCTCGCCGCCTGACAGCCAGGGATCGATGCCATGCCGCAGCTGAAGGACCGCCATTTCCACACGGTCGCCGATCTGATCCAAGCCCGGATCGGCATCCAGATCCCGGAAGCCAAGCGCACCATGGTCGAGGGCCGGCTGCGCAAGCGCATGCGGGCGCTCGACCTCGACAGCCTCAACGCCTACGGCGACCACCTGTTCGATGACGGGCACCTCGCCGAGGAATTCGTCCACATCATCGACTGCGTCACCACCAACAAGACGGATTTCTTCCGGGAGCCCGCCCATTTCGAGCAGCTGCGCGACGATCTGGTGCCGCTGCTCTGCCGGCGGCGGGGCGGGAACCCGCGCCTCAAGGTCTGGAGCGCCGCCGCCTCGACCGGGGCGGAGGCCTACACCCTGGCGATGATCCTGCAGGACATGATCGCGGCGGGGCACGGGTTCAGCTACGCGATCCTCGGCACGGACATCTCCACGGAGGTCCTGCGCGTCGCCGCGGAGGCGATCTACCCGGAGGAGATGCTGGCCCAGATCCCGCCGGCCTTTCGACGCCGCTACGTGATGACCGCCCGGGACCCGGCGCGGAAGCTCGGGCGGATCGTGCCCGAGCTGCGCAGCCGCGTGCATTTCCAGCGCCTCAACCTGATGGATGCGTCCTACGCGGTCGATCAGGACGTGGACGTCATCGTCTGCCGCAACGTCCTGATCTATTTCGACAAGGACACCCAGAAGGCGGTGCTCGGCCGCCTCGCCCAGCATTTGCGGCCGGGGGGCTTCCTGATCGTCGGGCACTCGGAATCCATGGCCGGAACCGGCGTGCCCGGCCTCACACAGGTTTCCTCGACCATCTTCAGCAGGGCGCGGGACCTGATCCAATGAACCAACGCGATCCGACGCGCGTCCTGATCGTCGACGATTCCGCCTCGGTCCGACAGACCCTCGTGACCATCCTCGAGGGCGCGCCCGACATCCGGGTGATCGGTACGGCCGCGGATCCGTTCATCGCGGCCCGGCGCATCCAGGAGGAGGTGCCGGACGTGATCCTCCTCGACCTCGAATTGCCACGCATGGACGGGCTGACCTTCCTGCGGAAGATCATGGCCCAGCGGCCGATCCCCGTGATCGTCTGCTCCGCCCTGACCGAGGCGGGCTCGCGGACGCTGTTCGATGTGCTTGAGGCCGGTGCCGTCGATGTCGTGTCCAAGCCCCGGATCGACACCCGTCAGTTCCTGGTCGAATCCTCGGTGCGGGTCTGCGACGCGGTGCGGGCCGCCGCCCGGGCCAAGCTGCGTCCGGGCCGCCTGGAATCGCGCCGCATCGAGAAGAAGCTGACGGCCGACGCCGTGCTGCCGGCCCCCAGCCCCAATCGGGCCGTGGCCGAGACGGACCGGATCGTCTGCATCGGCGCCTCGACGGGCGGCACCGAGGCGCTGCGTGACGTGCTGGAGCAACTGCCGCGGGATTGCCCGGGCCTCGTGGTCGTCCAGCACATGCCGGAGCATTTCACCGCCGCCTTCGCCCGGCGGCTCGATGGCCTCTGCACCATTGCGGTAAAGGAGGCTGTGGAAGGCGACCTCGTGCTGCCCGGGCAGGCCTTGATCGCTCCGGGGGGCCGGCACCTCCTGCTGCAGCGGACCGGGAACCGCTACAGCGTGTCGGTGAAGGAGGGCCCGCTGGTCTCACGGCATCGGCCTTCCGTGGACGTGCTGTTCCGGGCGGCGGCCCGCTGCGCCGGCGCGAACGCTCTGGGCATCCTGATGACCGGCATGGGCGACGACGGCGCTACCGGCCTCCTGGAGATGCGCCGCGCCGGGGCGCTCACGGTGGCGCAGGACGAGGAGAGCTGCGTGGTCTTCGGCATGCCCAAGGAGGCGATCGAGCGGGGCGCGGCCGCGAAGGTCGTCCCGCTGGACCGGATTCATCACGAGATACTTCGATTTGGCGCTATGCCGGCACTCCGTCAGCCGGCCTGAGCGGCAAGCTGGCCGCGATCGTCCGCCGGGACTGATCCTGCCGTGCGGGGCTCGGTCCGGATGGTCCGCCCCGAAATCCGCGGTGCTTCCGCGCTCTGCCCCAATCAGCAGGACGGGTCCATCCCGGCCTGACGGACGGTCTCCGACGGCCCAGCCGATGTCAGCGCGCATGAAAATGCCCGCGCCGGCGAACCGGGCGGGCGAAGGTGGATCCACGCTTCGGGGGATCGCGGATCGATAATCGTCCTTTTACCGGGATCCGTGGCATCCAACAGCTTCCGGTGAGGTCTGCCACTGTCGCAGGAGCGACCGCAGGACGATACCGGTATGGGGACGCGGTTCTTGTCGACGGTGAGCGGTCCAGGCGGTGGCCGCCGGGACGCCAGACCTCTGCGCGAGACCTGACCGGGTCAAGCCCATCCGCCCGGGCCGGGCCGTGGTACTATTCGAAGTTGTGGCGTGCCACGGTGAAGGTCCGGCTCCGCCTGAGAAGGTCTCCCCGGACCGGCTGTGCTTCGGCGCACGCACTCTTTTGTGAAGAAACGCTTTCCTGGGCGCGGCTGTTTCATGCCGGTTCCTGGCGACGCTCCGAAACCCAACCGATTCCGGTCGCGTTGATCTGGAAGCGGAGCCGGATCTGAAGACCTCGCAGTGTGAAAGGAGGATGAAGATGCGAATGAAGCTTGCAGGCGCAGCGCTCCTCGCGCTCGGTACGCTCACCGCGTCCGTGGGGACGGCCGAGGCCGCCCAGGGCTGCGGACCCGGGTTCCACCGGGGCTACTCCGGCTGGTGCAGGCCCAATTGGCGTCCCTACGCCTACCGTCCGGTCTTTTATGCCCGGCCGGTGGTCTACGCCTGGCACCGCCCATGGGGCTGGCGCCATCACTGGGGTTGGCATCACGCCGGCTGGCACCGTCATTGGGGCTGGCACCGTCCATGGGGCTGGCATCGGGCCGCGTGGCACCACCGGTGGTAAGCGTCGGGCCGGCGCTCCGGCGCCTCCGGCGCCGGCCTCGACCGGCTATCCGCGGCACAGGACACATCGAGGCGACCGTCAGGCGTCCGCCTCGCTGCGGACCAGCTTGAGGAAGGACAGGGCGGCGCTCGAGAGCGGGCGCCCCGGGCTCCCCAGGACGGTGACCGAGAACGTCACCGTCGGCTGCAAGCGGCGCACGACGACCTGCCCCTTGAGGGCTTTCACGGTCACGGCCTCCGCGATGGCAAAGCCCAGACCCGCGGCCACCATGGCGCAGGCGGCGGCCGCGTTCTGCGTCTCCGCGACGAGGCGCGGCGTGACCCCGTTGACGGTGAAGAGTTCATCGACCTGATCGCGCAGGCGGTACTGCCGACCGAGTGAGATGTAGGGCTCGTCGTGCAGCTCGGAGAGCGGGACGGACTTGTGCCGCGCCAAGCGATGGCCGGGCGGCAGGACCACCAGCCCGGGCAATTCGATCGGCGGCGCCGCCACCAGGGCGCTGCGGCCGACCGGCAGCGCGAAACCGAGATCGGCATTGCCGGCCTGCACCAGGTCGTGGACCTCCCGCGAACTCGCCACCACGAGCGAGATCCGCACCGGCTGCACCTCCATGGCGAACTGGGCCAGCAGCCGCGGGATGAGGGACAGGCCCATCAGCGGCATGGCCGCGACCCGCAATTCCCCGCTGCCCACGCCGCGCATGTCGTCGATGACGCGATCGAGCCGGTCCGCGGCCGCGAACAGGGTCGCGACGGCCCCCTCCAGCTTCACGGCCTCCGGCGTCGGCTGGAGATGGCGCCGCGAGCGGTCGAACAGCGGCAGCCCGGTCTCGTCCTCCAGGCTGCGGAGCAGCTTCGTGACCGCGGGCTGCGTGAGCAGCATCCGCTGCGCCGCCCGGCTGACCGAGCCGCTCTGCATCACGGCCCGGAACGCTTCCAGTTGCCGAAGCCGGCTCGGCGTCATCCAGACCTCGTCTCGCTACCGGAAGGAATGGAACCGCAAAAATTATGAATTTGCGTCTCCCGTCAAGTCTGCGCACGCTACACAGCATTCGCGAGCCAATAGGCGCGGGAGATGCTTATTGGACAAGCGTCTTGCCTGTTCAGCACGCAGGAATGGCTTTCCGATTGCTCACGGAGGCAAGCGATGATGCGTGCGTTACTGGGGTTTCTCTCGGCCGTCGCGCTCTGCGCCGCCCAGGCACCGGCCTCGGCCGAGCCGCGCCTCACCGTGGCGGGCTACGGCGGCAGCTACGAGCAGATCATGCGCACCAGCGTCATCCCGACGTTCGAGCGCGAGAACGACGTCAAGATCGATTATCTGACCGGCAATTCCTCCGACAACCTCGCCCGGATGCAGGCCCAGCGCGGCCATCAGACGGTCGGCGTGGCGGTGCTGGATGACGGTCCGATGGTGCAGGCCGTCTCCCTCGGCCTGTGCCGCAAGCTCCCCGACGCGGTGCGCGACGCGGTCTACCCGATCGCGGTCCTGGGCGACGATCACGCCGTCGGCACCGGCTTCGGCTTCACGGGGATCGCCTACAACACGAAGCTATTCCAGGAGCGCGGTTTCCCGGCGCCGACCTCGTGGATGGATCTCGCCAAACCGGACTACCGCCAGCGGATCGCGATCCCCGGCATCGACAACACCTACGGCGTCCACACGCTGGCGATGATGGCCCGTATCCACGGCGGCAGCGACAGCGACATCGCGCCGGGGCTGAAGGTCATGCGCCAGCAGATCAACCCGAACGTGCTCGCCTACGAGAGCTCGCCCGGCAAGATGAGCGAGATGTTCCAGTCGGGGGAGATCTGGCTCGCCGTCTGGGGTTCGTCCCGGGTCGCCGCCATGCAGCAGGCGGGATTTCCCCTGGCGATTGCCCGGCCGAAGGAGGGCGCGGTCGTCCTGATGACGGCCGGCTGCGCCATCACCGACAGCCCGGAGCCGGCGCTCGCCGACAAGTTCCTCGCCTATCTCGTCTCGCCGAAGGTCCAGGAGATCTTCGCCACGCAGTACGGGGCGGGCCCGACCAACCGCGCGACGAAGCTGCCGCCGGACGTGGCGTCCCGCGTGATCTACGGCGAGGATCAGGTGCGCTCGCTGATCGGGCTTGACTGGGACGTGGTCAACCGCAACCGCCCCGACTGGACGCGCCAATGGCAGCGGCAGGTCGAGCGCTGATGTCCGCGCCCGCCTTCCTGACCCTCGACGGCCTCGGCAAGGATTACGGCACCGTCACCGCGGTGCGCGAGGTCAGCCTCGCGGTGGCGCCCGGCGAGTTCCTCGGCCTGCTCGGGCCCTCCGGCTGCGGCAAGACCACGACGCTGCAGATGATCGCCGGCTTCGAGACCCCGAGCCGCGGCCGCATCCTGATGGAGGGGCGCGACCTGACCGGGATGCCGCCGGCCCAGCGCGGCATCGGGCTGGTGTTTCAGTCCTACGCCCTGTTCCCCCACATGACCGCCGCCGAGAACGTGGCCTTCGGGCTGGAGATGCGCCGGGTGCCCAGGGCCGAGCGCGGCAGGCGGGTCGCCGAGGCGCTGGCGCAGGTCCGCCTCGGGCACCTCGCCGAGCGCTACCCGCGCAACATGTCGGGCGGCCAGCAGCAGCGGGTCGCCCTGGCGCGGGCGCTGGTGGTCGAGCCACGGCTGCTCCTCCTCGACGAGCCGCTCTCGAATCTCGACGCCAAGCTGCGCGAGGAGATGCAGATCGAGCTGCGCGACCTGCAGCGCCGGATCGGCGTCACCACGGTGCTGGTCACCCACGATCAGGCCGAGGCCATGGCCCTGTGCGACCGGGTGGCGATCATGCAGGGCGGCCGGGTCGTCCAGATCGACGCGCCCTGGCAGGCCTACGACATCCCGGCGGATGCGTTCGTGGCCGACTTCCTCGGCCGCAGCAACCGGCTGCCGGCCCGCGCCGCCGCTGGCGAGGCGGAGGCGGCGGGCCATCGCTTCTCCCTGCCGCCGGAACTGGCTGACCGCCAGGGCGACATCCTGCTCACGATCCGGCCCGAGCGCCTGCGCATCCGCTGTGAGCGGGCGCCGGAGGGACCGCCTGGCCTCGAAGGGCGCGTGCAGGCGCGGCTCTTCCTCGGCGGGTTCTGGCTCTACACGGTGGAGACGGCGCTTGGCGCCTTCGCCGTCATGGCGCAGAACACCGGCGCGACGCCGCTCGACGAGGGCGCCGCGGTGACCCTCGACTGGGACGCCCACAGCCTGCGGCGGCTGGAGACGGCATGACCCGCTCCGACCGCCTCACCCCAGCGCTGCTGACGGCGCCCTCCGCCCTCGTCTATGCCGGGGCTTTGCTCGTCCCGCTCGCCGGCGTGCTGGCCCTGAGCCTGCACGGCTTCGACTTCGAGAAGGGGGTCCTGCCCGGCTGGGGGCTCGCCAATTACCAGGATCTTTTCACCGATCCGCTGTTCGGCGAGGCCCTGGCCCGCACCTTCCGCATCGCCGGGCTGACCACCCTGATCTGCCTCCTCGTCGGGGTGCCGGAGGCCTGGATCATCCACCGGATGGACCCGCGCTGGCGCGGCCCGATGCTCCTCGTCGTGGTCGGGCCGCTGCTGGTCTCGGTGGTGGTGCGCAATTTCGGCTGGATGGTGCTGCTCGGCACGAACGGCCTCGTGAACCAGACGCTCGCCGCGCTCCACGTGCCCGGCGCCCCGTTCCGCCTGATGTTCACCGAACTCGCGGTGGTGATCGGCCTCGTCCACGTGATGGTGCCGCTCGTGGTGCTGTCCGTCTGGGCGAGCCTCGGCCGGCTCGATCCGGTGCTGGAGCGGGCCGCCACCAGCCTCGGGGCGGGGCGGGTCACGGTGTTCACCCGCGTCGTGCTGCCCAACGTCATGCCCGGCGTCATGGCGGGGGCGCTGATGGTGTTCTGCCTCTCGGCCTCGGCCTTCGCGACGCCCGCCATGCTGGGGGGCAAGCGCCTGAAGGTCGTCTCCAGCATGACCTATAACGAGTTCCTCAACACCCTGAACTGGCCGCTCGGCGCCGCCCTCGCCACCGTGCTGATGGCGGCGATCCTGCTCGCCACGCTCCTCTGGACGCGGCTCGTCGAGAAGCGGGCGCTGCGGCGGCTCGGCGAAGCCGCGCAGGGAGGCCCGGTATGAGTGCCAACAGCTCCAGCCGCAACGGTCCTTTGGCACTCGCCTTCCACGCCCTGTTCCTCGCCTTCATCCTGGCGCCGCTCGTGGTGGTGATCGCCGTCTCGTTCACCGGCCAGGGTTACCTCGCCCTGCCGTTCGACGGCCTGTCGCTGCGCTGGTGGCGGGCGATCGGCGACAACCCCCGCTTCCTGGAGAGCTTCTGGTACAGCACGCGCCTCGGCGTGACCGCCGCGACCATCTCCGCCCTGATCGCCGTGCCGGCCGCCCTGGCGATCGCCCGCTGGCACTTCCCCGGCCGGGGCACCCTCGTGGCGATCCTCGCCTCGCCGCTGATGATCCCGCACGTGGTGCTGGGCGTGGCGCTGCTGCGGTTCTTCTCCGGCTTCGGCCTGTCGGGCAGCTTCGCCGGCCTCGTGGCGGCCCATGTCATCGTGATCACACCCTACATGCTGCGCCTCGTCGGCGCCGGCCTGTCGGGGCTCGATCTGCGTATCGAGCGCGCCGCCGAGAGCCTCGGCGCCGATCGGTTCACGGTGTTCCGGCGCGTGACGCTGCCGCTGATCGCCCCTGGCCTCGCGGGCGGCTGGATTCTGGCCTTCGTGACGAGCTTCGACGAATTGACGGTGAGCCTGTTCCTGGCCTCGCCGGCCGCCAACCCGCTGCCGGTCCAGCTCTTCAACTACATCGACCAGATGACCGACCCGCTGGTCGCGTCGGTCTCGGCGGCGCTGATCCTCGTCACCGCCCTGGTCCTCTTGGGGCTCGATCGCTTCTACCCGATCGACCGCCTGCTTACCGGGGAGCGCCGCGCATGACAGCGAGCGGACACGCGATGCACGACGCGATCGTAATCGGCGGCGGCCTCGTCGGCGCGGCCATCGCCTACGGCCTCCAGCGGCAAGGCCTGTCGACCGTGATGCTCGACGAGGGCGACGTCGCCCACCGGGCGAGCCGTGGCAATTTCGGGCTGGTCTGGGTCCAGTCGAAGGGCCTCGGCGCGCCGCATTACCAGCACTGGACCCATGCCTCGGCCCGGGCCTGGCCGGAACTCGCCGCCAACCTGCAGGCCGAGACCGGCATCGGCGTCGGGCTGCACCAGCCGGGCGGCCTGCATTTCTGCTTCTCGGACGAGGAGATGGCGCAGCGCGACGCGCTGATGGGCCAGTTGCGCCGGGAGGCCGGCAATGCCGGCTACGCGTACCGCATGATCCCGGTGGCGGAACTGCGCGACATGGTGCCGGGTCTCGGCCCCCAGGTCGTGGGCGCGTCCTGGACGCCTTACGACGGGCATGCCAGCCCGCTGCACCTCCTGCGCGCGCTCCACGCGGCGTTCCAGGATCAGGCCGGCCTCTACCGGCCGAACGCGAGGGTCACGGCCATCCAGGCGGCCCCGCGCGACTTCACCGTCGCGATCGGGTCCGAGACCGTCCGGGCGCCACGCCTCGTCCTCGCCTCGGGTCTCGGCAACGCCGAGCTCGCGCCGCTGGTCGGTCTGTCGGCGCCCCTGCGCCCCGAGCGCGGCCAGATCCTCGTCACGGAGCGCACCCGGCAGGTGCTCGCTCTGCCGACCCACGTCGTCCGCCAGACTGAGGAGGGGTCTCTGCTGCTCGGTGACAGCAAGGAGGATATGGGCTTCGACACCCTGACCCAGACCCCGGCGATCATGCGGGCCATCGCCCGCAAGGCGGTCCAGACCTTCCCGTGGATCGCCGAACTCAACATCGTCCGGGCCTGGGCGGCGCTCCGGGTCATGTCGCCGGACGGCAAGCCGATCTACGACGAATCCGAGCGCTACCCCGGCGCCACCATCGCCAATTGCCATTCCGGCGTCACCCTGGCCGGGGCGCATGCGAGCCTGCTCGCCCCGATGATCGCGGCCGGCGCGCTGGCGCCGGAGATGTCCCCCTTCAGCGCGAGACGGTTCGATGTTCAGAAGGCGGCCTGAGGCCCGTCCGGCCCCCGGGGACCGGCTGGTTGAAGTCTTCGTCGCGGGCCGGCCCGTCCGCGTCCCGGAGGGCGCCTCGGCGGCCGCGGCGGTCCTGCTCTCGGGTGCGCCCGCGATCCGCACGACCCCGGTCGGCGGCGCCCCGCGCCTCCCCTATTGCATGATCGGCATCTGCTTCGATTGCCTCGCGGAGATCGACGGGGTGGCCAACCGGCAATCCTGCCTCGTGCCGGTCGCCCCGGGCATGCGGATCGAGCCGCAGACCGGCGCCCGCGCGGCGCGGATCGAGGACGCCGCATGAGTGACGGCATGAATTCCGATCTCGCCATCGTGGGCGCCGGCCCGGCCGGCATGGCCGCCGCCATCGAGGCCGCGTCCCTCGGACTCTCGGTCACCGTGCTGGACGAGCAGCCCGCCCCGGGCGGACAGGTGTTTCGGGCGGTGGAGGCCGCCGCCGGTGATCCGGCCCTCGCGGGCGAGTTCCTCGATGCCGGCGGCGCCCTGGCAGGCGCCTTCCGGGCCACGAAGGGGATCGCCTACCGGCCGCGGTCCACGCTCTGGCACCTCGACCCCGATGCGGGCGTGCTGTCGGTGACCGCGGCAGGCGCCACCGCGGAGATTGCGGCGCGGCGCGTCCTCCTCGCGACCGGCGCCCAGGAGCGACCCGTCCCGATTCCCGGCTGGACGCTGCCGGGTGTGATGAGCGCGGGCGCCGCCCAGATCCTGCTCAAGACGGCTGGCGCCGTGCCGGGGGGATCCGTCGTGATCGCCGGGCAAGGGCCGCTCTGCTGGCTGCTGGCCGTGCAACTCCTGCGGGCCGGTGTCGAGCGGCTGACTCTTCTGGAGACCGGCGCCGGCGGTGCCCTCCGGGATGCGCTGCGGGCGGGCGGCCTCTGGACGGGGCGCAAGCTCCTGGCGAAGGGCGTCGCCCTGATGCGCGAGACCCGGGCGCGGGGCCTCACCGTGGTGCGCAACGTCCGCGACCTGCGGGCGGAGGGCGACGGCCGGGTCTCGACCGTGCGCTGGCATCAGGGCGGCCGGGATCACGCGCTGGCCTGCGACACGCTCCTGCTGCACGAGGGGGTGATCCCCTCGACCCACATCACCCGGGCCCTGGGCCTCGATCACGACTGGGACGACAGGCAGCTGTGCTGGCGGCCGCGCCTGGATGAATGGGGCGCCACGAGCCATCCGAACGTGGCGGTGGCGGGCGATGGCGGCGGCATCGGCGGCTGGGAGGCCGCTGCGGCAAGCGGTCGACTCGCCGCGATCGATGCGGCCCGCCGGCTGGGCCGGCTCGACGCCGCCGCCCGCGCCGCCCGCGCCGCGGAGGCCCGCAAGGCTCAGCGCGCGGCCCTGGCGCTCCGGCCCTTCCTCGACCGGCTCTACCGCCCCGCCCCGGGCATCCTCACCCCGGCCGACGACACGATCGTCTGCCGCTGCGAGGAGATCACGGCCGGGCATATCCGCGGGGCCGCCCGCCGCGGCGCCGCCGGCCCGAATCAGGTAAAGGCCTATCTGCGGGCCGGCATGGGGCCCTGCCAGGGCCGCATGTGCGGCACCGTCGTCGCCGGGCTGATCGCCGAGACCCGCGGGGCCACGATGGAACAGGTCGGCGCCCTGCGGCCCCGGGCGCCGTTCAAGCCGATGACGGTGGGCGAACTCGCGAACGAGCGGCCCGAGGCGATGCCGGAGCTGACGGCGTGAGCGCCATCGAGACGCCCCGGATCGTGATCGTCGGCGGCGGCCCGGCCGGTCGCGCCGCGCACGCCGCGCTGCCGGGCGCCGTCCTGATCGCCCGGCCCGACGCGACCGCTTGGCACGCCGAGCCCGGCCACCTGTGGGTCGAGGGCGACGGGCGGGTCTGGGCCGAGCCGTTCGACGCGTTGCTGGTCTGCGCCGACGAACCGCTGCTGCTGGCCACCCTCGGCTGCGGCATCCAGGCCGGCCGGGTCGTGGCCGATGCCGCAGGCCGCACCGGCGTGCCGGGCATCTCGGTGGCCGGCCGCGTGGCGGGGGCGGCGGACCGGCAGGATGCGGAACGTCAGGCGATTCTTGCCGCGCGCGCCCTCGCCGCCGGGTCGGTGGATACGGACGCGCCGGTGATCCCGCCCGCTGAGACCCTCGCCGCCCTGCGGCTCGATCCGGTCGCCCTCGCGGCTTTGCTCGAACAGCCCGTGGGCCTCGAGCGCGACCGGGCTGCCCTCGCGCAGCACGCGATCCTGGGCGCGGTGGTACCGGCGCGGCCCGTCAGTCTCGCGGCACTGGCCGGGCTCGTTGCCACGATGCCGGAGGCGGTTCCCCCGCAGGCGGATATGGACATCCTCGCATGACGGATCCCGATATCCTCATCGTTGGTGGGGGACTGCACGGGCTTTCCGCGGCCCTGCACCTCGCCCGGGCCGGCCGACGCGTGCGCGTGCTGGAGGCCCGGCAGGTCGGCGCCCAGGCTTCGGGCTACTCCGCGGGCGGCGTGCGTACGCTGGGCCGACACCCCGCGGAAGTGCCGCTCGCCCTGGAGGCGATCGAGCGCTGGCACACCATCGCGGATCTCGTTGGCGAGGATTGCGGTTTCCGCCCCGTCGGACAGGTCCGGGTGGCCGAGACCGAGGCCGAGCTCGCCAGCCTCGCCGCGCGCGTCGAGCACCTGCGCGCCGCCGGCTGGACCCACGAGGAGCTGGCGGATGCCGATACGGTGCGCCGGCTGCTCCCGGCCGTCGCTCCCCACGTCGTCGGCGGCATCGTCGCCCGTCGCGACGGCTTCGCGTCCCCGCTGCGGACGACACGCGCCTTCGGCCGCGCCGCCGAGGCGGCCCGCGCCGTAGTGATCGAGGGGGCCCGCGTCGCGGCAGTCGAGCGCCAAGCCGGGCTCTGGCGCCTTCGGACACAGGGCGGTGAGACCCATGCCGCTCCCCTCCTGCTCAACGCCGCGGGGGCCTGGGGCGGCCGCATCGCCCGCGCGGCCGGGGAGCCGATCCCGTTCGGTTTCAACGCCTTCCAGATGCTGCTCACCGAGGCTCTGCCGCCGCTCCTGACGCCGGTGGTGGGGGCGGCCGGGCGCCCCCTGTCGTTCAAGCAATCCGACAGCGGCCATGTGATGATCGGCGGCGGCCACAAGGGGCAGGCCGATCTCGATACGGGCGCGATACGTCTCGACGTCCCGCGCCTCGCCTATTCGGCCCGCACGGCGCTCGACCTCTTCCCGGCCCTGCAAGGGGCGCGGATCGTCCACGCCTGGGCCGGCATCGAGGGCGTCACGCCGGACGAGTTGCCGGTGATCGGCCGGTCCGCCGTGGCGGACGGACTGGTCCACGCCTTCGGCTTCTCCGGGCACGGTTTCGCGCTCGCGCCCGTGATCGGCGCGCGCGTCGCCGGCCTGCTGCTCGACGGACCGGAGGCGCACGACCTCACGGCGTTTGCGCCGGCCCGCTTCACCTTCGGTGGCCCCGTCCCCGAGACCCGACCGGCCCTGCTGCAGCCGGCCGGCTGATCCTCCACCCACAAGGACCTGTTGCGATGATCGAACGCCATATCCGCACGCCCATCATGCACCGCGTGGTGGAGCATGGCGGCGTCCTCTACTTCGGCGGCATCGTGGCGGAGGACCGCTCGGCGCCGATGCGGGGGCAGACCGAGCAGATCCTGGCGCGGATCGACGCGCTGCTCGCCGAGACGGGCAGCGACCGAAGCAAGATCCTCACGGCGACGCTCTACATCACCGACATGGCGCTCAAGGACGAGATGAACGCCGCCTGGACCGCGTGGTTCACCCCCGAGACCCTGCCGAGCCGCTCCACCATCGGAGTCGCCGAATTGGGACCCAACGTTCTGATCGAGGCCGTGATCACCGCCGCGAAGTAATCGCCGGAGGCTGCATCCTGGGATCGTTCATGGGGCTGCCTCAGGATGCGGCTCTGAACGTCGCCGCTCGCGGCGACTGGAGCCGTCACTTCCTGTTGGTGATCAGGCTGTCGACGTTCTTGTTGGCTTCCTTGTTGTCTTTCTTCTGTCTGGTGACCTGAGTTTTAGTGTCCTTCATCGACATCGCGTCCCGCTTGCCCTGCGGCATCTCCTTCGGTGCAGCCATGGCGGGAACGGTGGCCAGAAGAAAGACCGAGCACAGGGCGGCGCTGACCGTTGTCTTGATCATGATCATCCTCCATTGATTTGTCTTGGCACGAAGTCTTGATGATATCTTCCGTTCCTGGTTGATCGATCACGAATTTGGCATTGTCTTCAGCCGGCCCGAAAACGCCGGCCTCTCCACTGCAGACATAGGCCAAGGTGCGGCCTCATCGGGGCCGGCTGCCGTCGGAGGGGTGGAACGCGGGTTGGGTCGGCAGGTCGCCGCTGTCGAGCTGAAGGCAGGTCAGCAGCGCCACGTAGGACGGCGCACCGCCGATCATGCTCTCCGCCCGGCAGACGCGGCGTTCCCCGGTGCGGAAGGTGTGCCACTGCGTCTTCAGAATGCGCCGCGCCGCGCGCTCGTCGGACAGGCAGCCTCGGTAACCCGCCCGATCGACCGGCCCGGGTCCCGCGTTGCGCTCCAGCGTGCAGACCGCGTGGATGTCGAAGCGCGGGAGCCCGCCGGCCCACGCATGGGCCGGCATCGATCCGCAGAGGAGCAGGCCGAACGCGAGGCAGGCGCCGGGGCGGATCCTGGTCATATCGGCCTCGTCGGCGGGTCATGCGATACGGTGGGTCCGCGGCGGCCGTGACCCCGCATGGCCGGCCGGGGCCGAGCCCGGCCGGCGGTCAGCCGTCTACTTGCCGGTCTTGGCGCCTGCGGCCGTGCCGGTCGCCATCGGAGATCCGGTGGTCCCCGCCGCGGCCTTGCCGGTCTGCGGGAGGGCGACCGCGTCGATCACGTCGAAGCGCATCCCGTCCTGGGCGGTCTTCAGGATCGCGTTGGCCTCGTAATACTTGCCCTGGCCGATCAGCGTCGCCGCCTGATCGACGTCGGCGATGGTCTTGTTCAGCGGCAG
>NZ_JAKSYG010000204.1 GCF_022829725.1 Methylobacterium sp. E-005
TCAGTCGTTGATGGCGGCGACGACGCCGGCACCGACGGTGCGGCCGCCCTCGCGGATGGCGAAGCGCAGCTTCTCCTCCATGGCCACCGGCACGATCAGCGCCACGTCCATCGTCACGCTGTCGCCCGGCATCACCATCTCGGTGCCCTCCGGCAGCGTGCAGATCCCGGTCACGTCGGTGGTCCGGAAGTAGAACTGCGGCCGGTAGTTCGTGAAGAACGGCGTGTGGCGGCCGCCCTCCTCCTTCGTCAGGATGTAGGCCTCGGCCTTGAACTTCGAGTGCGGCTTCACCGAACCCGGCTTGCACACGACCTGGCCGCGCTCCACGTCCTCGCGCTTCGTGCCACGCAGCAGCACGCCGACGTTGTCGCCCGCCTGGCCCTGGTCCAGCAGCTTGCGGAACATCTCCACGCCGGTCACCGTCGTGGTCTGCGTGTTGCGGATGCCGACGATCTCCACCGTCTCACCCACCTTCACGATCCCGCGCTCGACCCGGCCCGTCACCACCGTGCCGCGGCCCGAGATCGAGAACACGTCCTCGATCGGCATCAGGAACGGCAGGTCGATCGGGCGCTCCGGCTGCGGGATGTAGCTGTCCACCGTCGCCATCAGCGCCAGGACCGCCTCCTTGCCGATCTTCGGCTCCTTGTCCTCCAGCGCCATCAGCGCCGAGCCCTTGGTGATCGGGATGTCGTCACCCGGGAAGTCGTACTTCGACAGGAGCTCGCGCACCTCCAGCTCGACCAGCTCCAGCAGCTCCTCGTCGTCGACCATGTCGACCTTGTTGAGGAACACCACCAGCGCCGGAACGCCGACCTGACGGGCCAGAAGGATGTGCTCGCGGGTCTGCGGCATCGGGCCGTCGGCCGCCGACACCACCAGGATCGCGCCGTCCATCTGCGCCGCGCCCGTGATCATGTTCTTCACGTAGTCGGCGTGGCCGGGGCAGTCCACGTGCGCGTAGTGCCGGTTCTGCGTCTCGTACTCGACGTGCGCCGTCGAGATCGTGATCCCGCGCGCCTTCTCCTCCGGCGCCTTGTCGATCTGGTCGTAGGCCGTGAACGTCGCGCCGCCCGTCTCAGCCAGCACCTTCGTGATCGCCGCCGTCAAAGACGTCTTGCCGTGATCGACGTGGCCGATCGTCCCGATGTTGCAGTGCGGCTTGGTGCGGGAGAACTTTTCCTTGCCCATCAGAGCCTCCTAAATTCGAATTCGCGTTGCGGAAGAAGAGATGCCTTGAGGCGTGAGCCTCAGGCGTACTTGGCGATGACCTTGTCGGCCTCGCCGCGCGGCACCTCTTCGTAGTGGTCGAACTGCATCGTGAAGTTGGCGCGGCCCTGCGAGAAGGAGCGCAGCTGATTCACGTAACCGAACATGTTGGCCAGCGGCACCATCGCGTTGATGACGTTGGCGTTGCCCCGCATGTCCTGGCCCTGGATCTGGCCGCGGCGGGAATTCAGATCGCCGATGACCGAACCGGTATACTCTTCCGGCGAGACGACCTCGACCTTCATCACCGGCTCGAGCAGGACCGAGCCGCCCTTCTGCAGGGCCTCACGGAAGGCCGCGCGGGAGGCGATCTCGAAGGCGAGCGCCGAGGAATCGACGTCGTGGTAGGCGCCGTCGATCAGCTCGACCTTCACGTCGACCACCGGGAAGCCGGCGAGCACGCCGGCGCCGAGGACCGAGTTGAGACCCTTCTCGACACCCGGGATGTACTCCTTCGGCACCGCGCCGCCGACGATCTTCGATTCGAACGCGAAGCCCGCACCCGGCTCGTTCGGCTCGACCACGAACTTCACGCGGGCGAACTGGCCGGTACCGCCGGTCTGCTTCTTGTGCGTGTAGTCGATCTCCTGACGGCGGGTCAGCTTCTCGCGGTAGGCCACCTGCGGCTGGCCGATATTCGCGTCGACCTTGTAGGTGCGGCGCAGGATGTCGACCTTGATGTCCAGGTGGAGCTCGCCCATCCCCTTGAGGATGGTCTGGCCGGATTCCTGGTCGGTGGACACGCGGAACGACGGATCCTCGGCGGCGAGCTTCGCCAGCGCGATGCCGAGCTTCTCCTGATCGGCCTTCGACTTCGGCTCGACGGCGATCTCGATGACCGGCTCCGGGAACTCCATCTTCTCGAGGATGACGGCCTTCTGCGGATCGCAGAGGGTGTCGCCCGTGCGGGTGTCCTTGAGGCCGGCCAGGGCGACGATGTCGCCCGCGAAGGCCTCCTTGATGTCCTCACGGTTGTTGGCGTGCATCAGCAGCATGCGGCCGACGCGCTCTTTCTTGTCGCGCGAGGAGTTGAGCACGTTGGCGCCCGAATCGACCTTGCCCGAGTACACGCGGCAGAAGGTGATCGTGCCGACGTGGGGATCGTCCATGATCTTGAACGCGAGCATGGAGAAGGGATCCGAATCCGTGGGGTGACGGACGGTCTCTTCCTCGGTCTTGAAATCGAGGCCCTTGATTTCGCCGCGGTCAGCGGGGGAGGGCAGGTAGTCCACGACGGCGTCTAGGAGCGGCTGCACGCCCTTGTTCTTGAACGCCGAGCCGCACAGCACCGGGTGGAAGGCGCGCAGCTGCACAGCCTTGCGCACGAGCTTGCGCATGGCGTCCTCGTCCGGCTCGGTGCCGTCGAGGTAGGCCGACATGGCGTCGTCATCGAGCTCGACGCAGGCCTCGACCAGCTTGGTGCGATACTCGACCGCCTGATCCTTCAGGTCGGCCGGAATCTCGACCTCTTCGTAATTGGCGCCGAGCGCCTCGCCCGACCAGACGATCGCCTTCATCTTGATGAGGTCGATCACGCCCTGGAAGTTGGACTCGGCACCGATCGGCAGCTGCAAGCATACGGGCTTGCCGGCGACGCGGTCGATGATGTCGGCCACGCACTTGAAGAAGTCGGCGCCGATCTTGTCCATCTTGTTGACGAACACGACGCGCGGCACGTCGTACTTGTCGGCCTGGCGCCAGACGGTCTCGGTCTGCGGCTCGACGCCCTGGTTGCCGTCGAGCACGCACACGGCCCCGTCGAGCACGCGGAGCGAGCGCTCCACCTCGATGGTGAAGTCCACGTGGCCGGGGGTGTCGATGATGTTCAGGCGCTTGTCGCGCCAGAAGCACGTCGTCGCGGCGGACGTGATCGTGATGCCGCGCTCCTGCTCCTGCTCCATCCAGTCCATGGTGGCGGCGCCCTCATGGACCTCGCCGATCTTATGGGACTTTCCGGTGTAGTAGAGGATCCGCTCCGTGGTCGTGGTCTTGCCGGCATCGATGTGGGCCATGATGCCGAAGTTGCGGTAGTCCTCGATCGCGTGCGTGCGGGGCATCGGATTGCTCCTGAGAGACGGCGGAACCGCTTACCAGCGGTAGTGCGAGAAGGCGCGGTTGGCTTCCGCCATCCGGTGCGTGTCTTCCCGCTTCTTGACGGCGTTGCCGCGGTTGTTGGCGGCGTCGAGCAGCTCGGCGGAGAGGCGCTCGATCATGGTGCGGTCGTTGCGCGAGCGGGCCGCCTGGATCAACCAGCGGATCGCCAGCGCCTGACGACGCTCCGTGCGCACCTCGACGGGGACCTGGTAGGTCGCGCCGCCGACGCGGCGGGATCGCACCTCGATCATCGGGGCGACGTTGTCCAGGGCGGCGCGGAACACCTCGATTGGATTGGCCCGGGCGCGGTTCTCGACGATGTCGAAGGCGCCGTAGACGATCCGCTCGGCGGTCGACTTCTTGCCCTCATACATGATGGAGTTCATGAACTTCGTCAGGACGACATCCCCGTACTTCGGGTCCGGGATGATCTCGCGCTTCTCGGCAGAGTGACGACGGGACATTGTGGCTCTCGAAAATCAGGTCTTAAGCACCTGACGCAGGTCGCCTTGAGCTTTCGCCGGCGACATCCTTGTCAGGCAGTGGAAACGCTACTGCGACGCCCGAAGAAAAAATTACTTCGGACGCTTGGCGCCGTACTTCGACCGGCGCTGCTTGCGGTTCTTCACGCCCTGCGTGTCGAGCACGCCGCGCAGGATGTGGTAGCGCACGCCCGGAAGATCCTTCACGCGGCCGCCGCGGATCATCACGACGGAGTGCTCCTGAAGGTTGTGGCCCTCGCCCGGGATATAGCCGATCACCTCGAAGCCATTGGTGAGCCGCACCTTGGCGACCTTACGAAGCGCCGAGTTCGGCTTCTTCGGGGTCGTCGTGTAGACGCGGGTGCAGACGCCGCGCTTCTGCGGGCAAGCGTCGAGCGCCGGAACCTTGTTACGGCTCCGCTGGATCTTCCGCGGCTGGGCGATCAGCTGATTGATCGTCGGCATCCTGTGCCCTCTTCCTCGGTCACCTAGTCCGGACCGCGAAGAGCAGTCCGCAATACGAATATGCGCCGGAGGGCTGGTCAGAGCCCCTCGGCGCGGTGCGGGCAGAGGAGCACGTCCAAAAACGAACGCGCTCGTACCTACGGATCTGACTTACAGCGTCAGGCGATTTGATTCCTCGGAGCGCGCGGGGCGTTTGCGGCGGCGTCCGGAGCATATCCGAGGGGGCCGTCGGCAGCCGGTGGCCGTCCGAAGTGGCGCGCTTCTAGACGCGCTTGCTCCACAGGTCAATGCATATGCGGCAGAAATCTGCACCGCGCCGGAGGTTAAAGTTCGGTCAAGGCGCGATCACGCGCGCGACGAACGCCGCCGCGATCCGGATGATGGGTCACGGCTGCCGGCCCGGTCAATCCCAAGCCCGGCGTCCGGCGGCAAGGTCCCGCGAATCATCATCACCGGCGACGCAGGAGATCCTCAACACCGGCCCTGGCCTTTTTGGCATTCTGTTCTCTTGCGGTCCCGAACACCGGAAAGCTGTCTCTTAGAGTTTCTTCGGCATTCCGACGATTTTTATCGTCGATCGCCGGCCGGCAGCGCGGAGACCTTTTCCGGACCGCCGCTTATCGCGCTCCCTGCGATCGATCGTCTTTGCCCCCTCGCTTCCGCGCGGGATCCTGCACGCCGAAATCGCGGGCGCGGATCCCGCCCGCCGCCGGATCGGCCCAAGGGGATTCGTGTTTGCCGCGGCCATCGCCGACAAGATCAGCGTGAAGCTCGACGTGCGGCCGACCAATCCGGCGAATCGCATCCCGCTGCTCACCTCCAACAAGGTCGATCTCCTGTTGGCGAACATCACCATCGCGGAGGAGCGTGCCAAGCCGCGCGACACCAGCATTCCGCACGTCGCCTCGGGCCAGCAATTCCTGGCCAGGAAGGGCACGCTGTCCACGCCCGACCAGTTCAACGGCCTGTGCATCGGCGCTGACAAGGGCACCGTCAACGAGATCGTGCTGCGCCGGCACGTCCCGAAGGCCACGGTCGTCTCCTTCGACGACACGCCCTTCGCGTTCACGGCCCAGCGCAACGGCAACGTCCGGGCGATCACCCAGGACGGACCGAAACTCGTCGGGCTGCGCGCCAAGGTGCCGGACCGGCAGAACTACGAGATCCCGGCCTTCAGCATCTCCAACGGTTATATCGGCGTCGGCATTCCGAAGGGCGAGGCGCGCCTGCGCGACCTCCTGAACGAGACCCTGCGGGAGCTGGAGAAGGGCGGCAAGGCGGCGGCGATCTACGACCACTGGTTCGGCCCGAACACCGAACAGCCGCTGCCACGCCTGTTCCGAAGCGGGGAGCACGACTGACCGGAGCGGCGCCGTGAGCCTGTTCGGCGATCTGCTGGCGCCGCGCTACCTCGTCTGGCTGCCGCAGGGCTTTGGGGTCACCCTGGCCCTGTCGGCGGCTGTCTGCCTTGCCGGGACGGTGCTGGGGCTCGCGGCCTGCTGCCTGCTGCCCGCGGGCAGTGGGTGGGCCCGCGGCGCGGCGCACGGTTGCGGGCTAAGTCGGCCTGACGCTCTACGCGGCCGCCTACATCGCCGAGGAGGACCGCGCCGGAATCAACGGCGTCCGCCCGGGCCAGCGCGAGGCGGCCTTCGCCCTGGACCTCACGCCGGTCCAGGCCTTCCGCCATATCGTCCTGCCGCAGGCCCTGCGCAGCGCGTGGCTGCCGATCGTCGGCCAATACCTCAACACGATCAGGAACACGTCGCTGACCATGACGATCGGCCTCGCCGAGCTGTCCTACGCGTCCCGGCAGGTGAGACCGACACGTTCAAGACCTTCCAGGCCTTCGGCATCGCGACGCTTCTCTCTATCGGCTCCGTCGCCCTGGTGGAGGCGGCCGGGCGGGCCCTGGCCCGCCGCGCCGCGCCGCGCCCGCGGGATCACGCGCATGAATCCCGCGGTCATCACCGACAATCTCGGCTACCTGCTGTTCGGCGCCTGGCCCGACGGGCCGGTCGATGGCCTCGCGCTGACGCCGATTCTCTCGATCCTGTCCGGCCTCGCCTCGGCAGCGCTGGGGCTGGTCCTTGGTATCGGGCTCGCGATGAGTACGGGCATGGAGCGCCGGGCGCTCGTCCTGAGGCTTGGCTTCCGGGCCATCCCGGTCGTGATGCTGATCTTCTGGAGCTACTTCCTGCTGCCGATTCTGTTCGGCGTGTCGGTTCCGGAGATCGGCACCGTGGTGACGGCGCGCTCGCTCGTCGGCGGAGCCTATCTCGCCTATGGGGTCGAGGCGGGGATCGAGGGTATCGGCCAGGGCCAATGGGCGGCGGGTCTCGCGTTGGGATTCGGCCACTGGCAGGTGTTGCGCGTCATTGTCCTGCCGCAGGCCCTGCGCGCCATGGTGCCGTCCTGCGTCAACCAATGGACCGCGCTGACCAAGGACACGTCGCTCGCCTACTTGATCGGCGTACCGGAGCTGTCCTTCGTGGCCGCGCAGGTCAACAACCGCGCCATGGTCTATCCGACCGAGATCTTCCTGGTCGTCGGGACGGTCTCCGGCGCCCTCTGCCTTGCGCTCGATCGGTTGGCAGCGCTGGCGCAGGGCACCCGGCGGGCCTCCCGGTCGAGCCGCGGCACGCCCGCGGAACACCCCGGCGTGCCGGATCGGGGCAGGGGCGCCCCGCCATGGTCTACGGAAGTTTAAAGCAAACCGTCGAAGTGTCGCGATCAACGGGCGGCCTGACCGCCCCTGTATTCGCGTCGAGGGTATGCGTATGGGTTGCGTCGCGGTCAGCAACGTCGTTCCGTTCCGGCGGCCCCTTCCCACTCAGGCACCGGGCGAGCGCGACGCGCGCGACCGCCGCCGCGGTGAGCAGCGCTCCCTGCTGGATGCGGTCTACGCCACCGGCAGCATGGTTCTCGCGGCGGAGGATCGCGCGACCAAGCTCACGGCCTCGCGCCTGCAGGTCTACGGATTCCTGGCGATCGAGGAGATGCGGGAGGACGGTACCATGCGCCGCCTGCGCCCCTCCGAGGCGATCCGCGCCCGGGGCGATCGGCCCTGGCGTCTGTCGAAGCCCGCCTGCGGGACCTCGGTGACAATCCCGAGCCTCGACGGCTTCCTGTTCGAATCGGGCGGCCAGCCCGCCTGATTCAACCCCTCGCATGAGATCGGGACCGGTGCGCTGACCTGCGCGCCGGTCCTTTGCGTTGTGTGGCGCTGCTTCCGTGGCCGTTCCTAGGGATAGGTGCCAGCAGGTTCGGCTGTCCGCATGAAGTCCGGCGCACGATCAACCGCCGCCCCCTGTCCCAGGCGCATGCGGCGCCAGCAGACTGCGACCCGGGTGCTCGCACACACGGTCCATGGCCTCCATTCGGATGCCCCGGATCGGCTATCCAACCCTCACCCTCATCCCGAGGTGCCGGCGCGTAGCCCCGGCCTCGAAGGTGCCCTCCAGAGATCGCGCGGCTAACTGGCCCCCTCCTTCGAGCCCCGCTTCGCGGTCACCTCAGATGAGATCGAGAGCCGGATCACCCGATGCGCTTGCCGAGCGATGCTGCCGGAGACCAGGCAGCGCACGCCCTTGCGAAGCGTCTACCTGGATCAACCTGTGACGCTTAACGGCGCTTCTTATGCTAGAGCCCGGGATAGGTTCCGCTGACGCTTCACCTGTCGGGGAATGGGCGCACGCCCCAAGCCCTGGCGGCGAAAATCCCGCCGCTCGGCTTGCCTTCCCGGCGCGCCCGTAGTATCCGCCCGGCCTTCGCGAGAAATTCGATGGGTGCTCGCACCCTGTGAACGCGGTGACCGCGCCGGTGTCCTTTCGACACCGCCAGCGCGGTCGAACACATGAGCCGGGGACGTCAGATCCCCATCAGGCGTCGTCCGCCGGGCAATACCGTCCGCGTGCGGAAACCCGCCTGAAACAAGGAGTCACGCACGTGATCCAGATGCAGACGAATCTGGACGTCGCCGACAACTCGGGTGCACGCCGCGTTATGTGCATCAAGGTCCTCGGCGGGTCGAAGCGCAAATATGCCGGCGTGGGCGACGTCATCGTCGTCTCCGTCAAGGAGGCGATCCCGCGCGGTCGCGTCAAGAAGGGCGACGTCATGAAGGCGGTCGTCGTTCGCACCGCCAAGGCCGTGAAGCGTGTCGACGGATCGGTGATCCGCTTCGACAAGAACGCTGCCGTTCTGATCAACAATCAGAAGGAGCCGATCGGCACCCGCATCTTCGGACCGGTGCCGCGCGAACTCCGCGCCCGCAACCACATGAAGATCATCTCCCTGGCTCCGGAGGTGCTGTAATGGCCGCCAAGATCAAGAAAGGCGACACGGTCGTCGTGCTCACCGGCCGCGACTCGGGTCGCTCGGGCGAGGTGATCCAGGTCATGCCGAAGGAAGGCCGGGCCTTCGTGCGCGGTGTGAACCTGGTCAAGAAGCACCAGAAGCAGACCCAGAACCAGGAAGGCGGCATCATCTCCAAGGAGGCCGCCATCCAGCTCTCGAACATCGCGGTCGCGGATGCCAACGGCAAGCCGACCCGCGTGGGTTTCCGCATCCTCGAAGACGGGCGCAAGGTCCGGTTCGCCAAGACCACGGGGGATCAGATCGATGGCTGAGGCCGATAAGAACGCCTACTCTCCGCGCCTGCGCAAGCACTACGAAGAAGTCGTGCGCCAGAAGCTGATCGAAGAGTTCGGCTATAAGAACCCGATGGAAGTGCCGCAGATCACGAAGATCGTGATCAACATGGGCGTCGGCGAGTCCACCGCCGATTCGAAGAAGGCCTCCGTGGCGGCGGGCGACCTCGCCCTGATCGCCGGCCAGAAGCCGGTCATCACCAAGGCCCGCAAGGCCATCGCGACCTTCAAGGTCCGCGAGGGTATGCCGATCGGCTGCAAGGTGACGCTGCGCAAGCAGCGCATGTACGAGTTCATGGACCGGCTGATCACCATCGCGCTGCCGCGCGTGCGTGACTTCCGCGGCCTGAATCCGCGCTCGTTCGACGGTCGCGGCAACTACGCGCTGGGTCTCAAGGAGCACCTCGTGTTCCCGGAGATCTCCTACGACAAGGCCGAGCAGACCTGGGGCATGGACATCGTCGTGGCGACCACCGCCAAGACCGATGCCGAGGCCAAGGCCCTGCTCGCCGCCTTCAAGTTCCCGTTCCGGCAGTGAAGCTTCCGGGCTTCAGACGCGGACACCGGAGATAGACCACATGTCGAAGAAAAGCTCAGTCGAGAAGAATGAGGCCCGCAAGGCGCTGGTGAAGCGCTTCGCAGCCAAGCGGAAGGCGCTCCTTGAGATCGCCAACAACGACGCCCTCGAGATGGAGGAGCGCTTCGAGGCGCGCCTCAAGCTCGCGGAACTGCCGCGCAACTCGTCGGCCACCCGCATCCGCAACCGTTGCGGCATGACCGGCCGTCCGCGCGCCTTCTACCGCAAGATGGGCATCTCGCGCGTGGCGTTGCGTGAGCTTGGCAACCGGGGACTGATCCCCGGCCTAGTCAAGTCGAGCTGGTAAGGAGGTCCCCATGGTCAACGATCCCGTGGGCGACATGCTCACCCGCATCCGCAACGGCCAGCTGCGCCGTCGCAACGTGGTGCAGACGCCGGGCTCCCGCCTGCGCGCCAGCGTCCTGAACGTGCTGAAGTCCGAAGGCTATATCCGCGATTACGCGGCGACCGACCTCGGCAACGGCCGCACCGAGTTCGCCATCGAGCTCAAGTACTACGACGGGCGCCCCGTGATCCGCGAGATCAAGCGCGTGTCGAAGCCGGGCCGCCGGGTCTACTCGTCGGTCGGCGAGCTGCCGCACGTGGCCGACGGCCTCGGCGTCACCATCGTCTCCACCCCGCAGGGCGTCATGGCCGACCACGAGGCGCGCGAGCGCAACGTCGGCGGTGAAGTGCTCTGCACCGTGTTCTGATCGGGACGGAGGAGGTTATCCCATGTCTCGCGTAGGCAAGAAGCCGGTCCCCGTACCGGCCGGCGTTACCGCCACCGTCACCGGTCAAACGGTGAAGATGAAGGGTTCGAAGGGCGAGCTGTCGTTCGTCGTTCCGGGCCTCGTCAACGTGGCGATGAAGGACGGCGCCATCGAGGTGCAGCCCGTCAACCAGTCGAAGCCGGCGCGCTCCCTGTGGGGAACGTCGCGGGCGCAGATCGCCAATATCGTCGAGGGTGTGTCGAAGGGCTTCGAGAAGAAGCTTGAGATCACCGGCGTCGGTTACCGCGCCGCGATGGCCGGCAAGGCCCTCAAGCTGTCGCTCGGCTACAGCCACGACATCGAGTACGCGATCCCGGCCGGGATCACGATCGCAACCCCGAAGCCCACTGAGATCACGATCTCCGGGATCGACCGCCAGCAGGTTGGTCAGGTCGCCGCCGAGATCCGCGATTACCGCGGACCTGAGCCCTACAAGGGCAAGGGCGTGAAGTACGCGGGCGAGTTCATCTTCCGCAAGGAAGGCAAGAAGAAGTAAGGAGGGCATCATGTCTCGCAAGCTCGAAGCCCTTGATCGCCGCAAGGCGCGCGTCCGCCGCGCGCTGCGGGCGGCCGCCAACGGCCGTCCGCGGCTCTCGGTGTTCCGCTCGTCGAAGCAGATCTACGTGCAGGTCATCGACGACGTCGCCGGCAAGACGCTGGCCGCCGCCTCGTCGATCGACAAGGCACTCAAGGGCGAACTCAAGACCGGCGCCGACGTCGCCGCCGCCAAGGCGGTGGGCAAGCTGGTCGCTGAGCGCGCCAAGGCCGCGGGCGTCACGAAGGTGATCTTCGACCGCTCCGGTTACATCTATCATGGCCGCGTCGCGGCCGTGGCCGAGGCTGCCCGCGAGGGTGGCCTGGAGTTCTGATTTGTTCGGGCTCACCGTCGGCGCCTCTGCCGACGGTGAGCCCGATCGGAACCGTTGAACGACGGCGGGCCGGACGTGCGGAGCATGTCCGGCATTCGACAATCAATCGAGCGAGCAGGCCCGCCGCCTGCGCCAGTGAGATGAACAGGTAGCAAAATGGCACGTGAACGTGAGGGCGGGGGCCGCGGCCGCCGCGAGGATCGCGAGGAGCGCGACAGCGAGTTCGTGGACAAGCTCGTCCACATCAACCGCGTCGCCAAGGTGGTGAAGGGTGGCCGTCGCTTCGGCTTCGCGGCCCTCGTCGTCGTCGGCGACCAGAAGGGCCGCGTCGGCTTCGGCCACGGCAAGGCCCGTGAGGTGCCGGAGGCGATCCGCAAGGCGACCGAGGCTGCCAAGCGCGGCCTGATTCGCGTCTCGCTCCGCGAGGGCCGGACCCTGCACCATGACGTCAACGGCCGCCACGGCGCCGGCAAGGTGATCCTCCGCGCGGCCCCGCAGGGCACCGGCATCATCGCCGGCGGCCCGATGCGCGCCGTGTTCGAGACGCTCGGCATGCAGGACGTCGTCGCCAAGTCGCTGGGTTCGTCGAACCCCTACAACCTCGTGCGCGCCACCTTCGAGGCGCTCAAGAACGAGGACAGCCCGCGCTCCGTGGCGGCCCGCCGCGGCATCAAGGTGTCGACGCTGCAGTCGCGTCGCCGGGATGCCGATCCGGCCGACCAGTCCGAAGCCGCGGTCGCGTAAGGGGAGGGTCCGATGGCACAGAAGACCGTCCGCATCGAGCAGATCGGCTCGCCGATCCGCCGCGAGGCCAGCCAGCGCCAGACGCTGATCGGCCTCAAGCTCAACAAGCTCCACCGCGTGTCCGAGCTGGAGGATACCCCCTCCGTGCGCGGCATGATCCGCAAGGTTGCGCACCTCGTGCGCGTCCACGGCGACGTGGCGTGAGGAGGTCCCGATGAAGCTCAACCAGATCAGCGACAATCCCGGCGCCACCAAGGACCGGATGCGTGTCGGCCGGGGCATCGGCTCCGGCAAGGGCAAGACCGCGGGTCGCGGCGTGAAGGGTCAGAAGGCCCGGACCGGCGTGGCCATCAAGGGCTTCGAGGGCGGTCAGATGCCGCTGCATCGTCGCCTGCCGAAGCGCGGCTTCAACAATCTCTACGCCCAGGACCTGAACGAGGTGAACCTCGGCCGGATCCAGGAGGCGGTCGACGCGGGCAAGCTCGACAAGGCCGCCACCGTGACGGTGGAGAGCCTGGTCGAGGCCGGCATCATCGCCCGTCCCCGCGACGGCGTGAAGCTGCTCGGCGTCGGCGAGCTGACCGTGAAGCTCAGCTTCGAGGTCACCCGCGCCTCCAAGTCCGCCGTCGAGGCGGTCGAGAAGGCCGGTGGCTCGGTCACTACCGTCTACGCCCAGGGTGCCCCCACCCGCGGGGGCAGCGAGGCGGCCACGGCCTGAGAGGCGTGACCCCGGGACCCGTTGCACGGGCCCGGCGCACCCTTTAAGCCGATCCTTCGAGCGGCGGCCCTGCGACCACGCGGGCCGCCGTTTTTCGTTTCATCCGGGCTTCGCCGCCCGGCGACATGTCCAGGACGCGACGCTTATGGCCTCAGCCGCCGAGCAGCTTGCCGCCAACCTCAATTTCGGTGCGATCGCCAAAGCCGATGAGCTGAAGAAGCGCATCTGGTTCACGCTGGGCGCCCTCGTGGTGTTCCGGCTGGGCACCTACATCCCGATTCCCGGCATCGATCCGGAGCAGTTCGCCCGCAACTTCCAGCAGCAGTCGGGCGGCGTGCTGGGCTTGTTCAACATGTTCTCGGGCGGCGCCGTCGAGCGCATGGCGATCTTCGCCCTGAACATCATGCCCTACATCTCGGCCTCGATCATCGTGCAGCTTCTGACCTCGGTGATCCCGAGCCTGGAGGCGCTGAAGAAGGAGGGCGAGTCAGGCCGCAAGGTCATCAACCAGTACACCCGCTACCTGACGGTGGTGCTGGCTCTGGTCCAGTCCTGGGGCATCGCGATCGGCCTGCAGAGTTCCTCGGCGGCCATCGATCCGGGCCCGTTCTTCCTGGCCTCGACGGTGATCACGTTGACCGGCGGCACCCTGTTCCTGATGTGGCTCGGCGAGCAGATCACCTCGCGCGGCATCGGCAACGGCTCGTCGCTGATCATCTTCGCCGGCATCGTCGCCCACCTGCCGGTGGCGATCGCGGGGGCGCTCGAGCTCGGTCGCACCGGTGCCCTGTCCCCGGCGATTATCCTGGCTGTGGCCGTCGCCGCTGTGGCGCTGGTCTACTTCATCGTCTTCATGGAGCGCGCCCAGCGCCGGCTGCTGATCAACTACCCGAAGCGTCAGGTCGGCAACCGGATGTACGAGGGCCAGACCTCGTTCCTGCCGCTCAAGCTCAACACGTCGGGCGTGATCCCGCCAATCTTCGCCTCGTCGCTGCTGCTCCTGCCGGCCACCGCGGCGAGCTTCTCCGCCAATGGCGGGGCGACCGGCTGGCTTGGCACGATCACGGCCTATCTCGGCCACGGCACGCCGCTGTTCATGGTGCTGTACGCGGCGCTGATCATCTTCTTCACGTTCTTCTACACCGCGGTGGTCTTCAATCCGCAGGAGACGGCCGACAACCTGAAGAAGCATGGCGGCTTCATTCCGGGCATCCGTCCCGGCGAGCGCACCGCGGCCTTCATCGACAAGGTTCTGACCCGCATCACGGTGATCGGCGCCCTGTACCTGACCGTCGTGTGTCTGTTCCCGGAGATCCTGTCGTCCTATGCGGCGGCGAGCCTGGGCTTCGGCGGCACGTCGTTGCTGATCGTGGTCTCGGTCACGATGGACACGGTGGCTCAGATTCACGGGCACCTGATGGCGCATCAGTACGAGGGCCTCGTGAAGAAGGCCAAGCTGCGTGGCGCCTCGACCACGCAACGGCGGCGCTGAGGCTGCTACAGAGACGGGACGGAAACAAGTATCCTCCCGACTCTGGCCAAATGGTCCGGATGCCCCCGCATCCGGGACCCGCTAGACAGTTCCAGAACCCGGCGATGCCAGGGAGGCTTCGCCACCGCCGATGGGCCCACGGAGCGTGGGTCGAACGAGGAAAACGCCATGCGCATCATTCTGCTCGGACCGCCTGGCGCGGGGAAGGGGACGCAATCCGAGCGGATCGTACAGCGCTTCGGTATCCCGCAGCTCTCAACGGGTGACATGCTCCGGGCAGCCGTCGCCGCGGGCACGCCGGTCGGGCTGGAGGCAAAGGCCGTGATGGAATCGGGCGGCCTCGTCTCGGACCGGATCGTCGTCGGCATCGTAGCCGACCGGATCGAGGAGCCGGATGCCCGTCGCGGCTTCATTCTGGACGGCTTCCCGCGCACCGTCGCCCAGGCCGAGGCGCTCGGAGAGATGCTGGCCGGCAAGGGCCTCCAACTCTCCGCCGTCATCGAGCTGAAGGTGGACGAGGCCGCGCTCGTCGGCCGAATCGAGAATCGCGCGGCCGAGACGCGGGCGCGCGGTCAGGCCGTGCGGAAGGACGACACCCCAGAGGTGTTCAAACAGCGCCTGGAGGCCTACCGCGCGCAGACGGCACCGCTCTCGGCCTACTACGCCGGGAAGGGCATGCTGCAGACCATCGACGGCATGCAGCCGATCGACAAGGTCACGGCCGATCTGATGGCCCTGCTGGAGCCGCACGCGGAGCCAGTCGCGTCCTGACGCTCACCAGCCCTTGAACCATCGGAGATCGGGCGGACCTGAAACTTCCGCCCGATCGCGCGGTTGAGTGGCGCATCCTCCGTGGGAACCGCCATGACGCTCCGCCATCTCGCCACCGCGACCCTCCTTCTCGCGGTGTCCATTCCGCCCCTGCCGGCCATGGCGCAGAGTCCGGCCCAATCCTTCGTGTACAGGCAGAAGCGGTTCCGTCATGCCTGTCGTCCCCCGCTGAAGTTCGCGGCTGGCACCTGCGTCCGGCACTGCCCGGCGGGCTATCGGAATACAGGGGGTTACTGCCGGCTGCAGAACCAGGGTTTCCGCTAGGCGCGCTGCTGGAACGCAGACCCTCCCACCCGAGCGGCCCCCTTGTCCAGCCGACAGCTAAATGCGCCCCTCGCGACGCAGGCTACCGAAGAAGTTTACGACGTCCATCTGAAGCGATCGATGTCCGAACAGGCGCAAGGGGTAGCCTTCCATGGTCCCGTCGCGCAGTTCAATCATGGCCGTCATCGTATTGTAGCGGAACACCATCCGCCGCCCGGCGAAGGTCGCCCAAAGCAGGTCGGGCCCATCATCCATCTCCTGAAGGGCGACGGATCCCGGCTCCGCCTCGGCGAAGACGCCGCCGATCACCGCCAGGGTAACCGGCAGAACTTCCTCCAGGGTCTCCTCGGCGGCGCGGAGCACCGTATCGGCGAAGGCCCGTAGGGTGGCACCGTCGCTGGTCAGAACCGCCATCTTCGCTCCTTCTTCGGCTCGGGGGCGTCGCACCACACGCGACGCAGGGTCGGGCTGGGTTCCACCCATCCCGCGTTGACATCGGCGCGTTCGCGCGCTAGCAGGCCCATCTTCGTCCAACCGAACGATGGTCCGAGGTACCCTATCCAGGGTGGCCCGCGGGCCACGTCGTCGTTTCACGTGCGCAGGGGCCGGCCTCCACCGGACGCGCACACGACAGGCCTGGTTCCCCGGGCCCACATGGAGAGTGATCGTGGCCCGTATCGCAGGCGTCAACATCCCGACGAACAAGCGCGTCGTCATCGCGCTTCAGTACATCCACGGCATCGGCGCCAAGAAGGCCGAGGAGATCACCCAGAAGGTGAACATCCCCGCCGAGCGCCGGGTCAACCAGCTGACCGACGCCGAGGTTCTCTCGATCCGCGAGACGATCGACCGCGACTACCTCGTCGAGGGCGACCTGCGCCGCGAAGTCTCGATGAACATCAAGCGTCTGATGGACCTCGGCGCCTACCGTGGCCTGCGTCACCGCAAGCAGCTGCCGGTCCGCGGCCAGCGCACGCATACCAACGCCCGCACCCGCAAGGGCAAGGCGAAGCCGATCGCCGGCAAGAAGAAGTAATCGCTTCGGACTGGGAGGCCATGCTCCGCTCGGCCTCCTCCCCGTCGCGCCGGGTGTCCCACGGGGAACCCGGCCTTGGCACGACGATCCTGCACGGACGCGCCGGCCAAGTCCCGAAATGAATCCCGAGCGCCTGGCATTACGGGCGCGCTTGAAGGAAGGGTGAGACCAGAATGGCTAAGGAACCGCAACGCGTCCGTCGCCGCGAACGCAAGAACATCGTGTCGGGCGTCGCCCATGTGAACGCCTCGTTCAACAACACGATGATCACCATCACCGACGCGCAGGGCAACACGATCTCTTGGTCGTCGGCCGGCGCCATGGGCTTCAAGGGTTCGCGCAAGTCGACCCCGTACGCCGCTCAGGTGGCCGCCGAGGATGCCGCCCGCAAGGCGTCCGAGCATGGCATGCGCACCCTCGAAGTCGAGGTGTCGGGTCCGGGTTCGGGCCGCGAGTCGGCGCTTCGCGCCCTGCAGGCTGCGGGCTTCACGGTGACGTCGATCCGCGACGTGACGTCGATCCCGCACAACGGCTGCCGGCCGCGCAAGCGCCGCCGCGTCTGATCGAAGCCTTTGACGGAGAAGCACATGACGGGATCGAAGCCGCTTCCGGGCGTGCTGCGTTGGAACCTCGGCGACCTCACGGTCACCGCGCTCAACGACGGCTGGTTTCAGGCGAGCCTCGATCTGGTCACGGGCATCTCCAAGGAGGAAGCCGGGCGGCTCCAGCTGGCCGGTTTCCGCACCGAGCAGCCCAAGATCACGTTGAATGCCTTCCTGATCACCGGACCCGGTCGTAAGCCGATCCTGATCGACACGGGCTACGGCGATCTGGCCCCGGCCGAGACCCTCGGCCGGGCCGGCGCAGCCCTCGCGGTGACCGGCGTCACGCCGGACGAGATCGAGACCGTTCTCGTCACGCACCTGCATCCCGACCATGTCGGCGGGCTCGTGAAGGACGGCGCAGCGCGCTACCCGAATGCCGAGATCGTGGTCCACGCCGACGAGGCGGCCCACTGGCTACCGGACGAGGCACTGTCCCGGGCTCCTGATGCGGCCAAGCCGTATTACGAGGGTGCCCGCAAGGCGGTCGCGCCCTACGCCCGGCGGATGCGCGAGCATCGGGGTGGCGAGGTCCTTCCGGGGATCACGGCGGTCCATCTGCCCGGCCACACGCCGGGCCATTGCGGTTTTCGCATCGTCTCCGGTGGACAGTCGCTGATGATGTGGACCGATGTGGTGCACATGCCGGCGATCCAGTTCAAGAACCCGGAAGCCGGCGTGGGCTTCGACGTCGACGGGGACCAGGCGCGCACGACGCGCAGGAAGATCATGGACGAGGTGGCGAGCGAGCGGTCCTTCATCGCTGGGTCGCACCTCGAATTCCCGGCGCTGGGCTACGTGGATCGGGACGGGGCTGGATACAGCTTCGTGCCGGCTCTCTGGGTCGGCGGCGAGTAACGACGGATACGAATTTCAGGGACCGTTCGGGGCGCCAGGGGGCTGCGCCGGACGGCCGAAGCACGGGAACGGGCGTCGCGGATCCCGGGCAAGGACGAGAGGTAGGATCGTGGTCATTCAGAAGAATTGGCAGGAACTGATCAAGCCGAACAAGCTGCAGGTCACGACCGGCGACGACCCGAAGCGGGTCGCCACCGTCGTCGCCGAGCCGCTGGAGCGCGGCTTCGGCACGACGCTGGGCAACGCCCTGCGCCGCGTGCTCCTGTCCTCGCTCCAGGGCGCGGCCGTGACCTCTGTGCAGATCGACGGCGTGCTGCACGAGTTCTCGTCGATCCCGGGCGTGCGCGAGGACGTCACCGACATCGTCCTCAACATCAAGACCATCGCGATCCGCTCACAGACGGATGCGCCGAAGCGCATGACCCTGCGCAAGACCGGCCCGGGCCTCGTCACCGCGGGTGACATCGGCACGGTCGGCGACATCCAGATCCTGAACCCCGACCTCGTGATCTGCACGCTCGACGACGGTGCTGAGATCCGCATGGAGTTCACGGTCGCTACCGGCAAGGGCTACGTCCCGGCTGAACGCAACCGCCCCGAGGACGCGCCGATCGGCCTGATCCCGGTCGACTCCTTGTTCTCGCCGGTCACCAAGGTCAGCTACCGCGTCGAGACCACCCGCGAGGGCCAGGATCTCGATAAGGACAAGCTGACGATGACGGTCGAGACCAACGGCGCGGTCTCGCCGGAGGATGCGCTCGCCTACGCGGCGCGCATCATCCAGGACCAGCTGCAGGTCTTCGTGAACTTCGAGGATCCGCGCAAGGAAGAGGCCGCCCCGCTCGCGCCGCAGCTGCCCTTCAACCCGGCGCTGCTCAAGAAGGTCGACGAGCTGGAGCTGTCAGTCCGTTCAGCGAACTGCCTGAAGAACGACAACATCGTCTATATCGGCGATCTCATCCAGAAGTCCGAGGGCGAGATGCTGCGGACCCCGAACTTCGGCCGCAAGTCGCTCAACGAGATCAAGGAAGTCCTCGCCGGCATGGGCCTGCACCTCGGCATGGACATCCCCGGCTGGCCGCCGGAGAACATCGAGGATCTCGCCAAGCGCTTCGAGGAACATTACTAAGCCGCTCTTTCCCGTGTTCCGGCCTCATCCTGAGGTGCCCGAGCACGGCGGAGGCCTCGAAGGAGGCCTCCATGTGGTCCCTGGAACCCTCCTTCGAGGCTGCCGCGCAGCACCACAGGATGAGGGTTTCGGGTTGAAGTTCCCGCCGCGGGGTCATGCGGAATGAATCGCCCCGTTCCTGGGGCACCCGGCCGTACCGTGGCACGGCGGCCGAGATCAGAAGGAAGCCAGCATCATGCGTCACGGTTATCGCGGCCGTCGTTTCAACCGCACCGCCGAGCATCGCAAGGCGATGTTCGCCAACATGTCGGTCGCCCTGCTCAAGCACGAGCAGATCGTCACCACCCTGCCGAAGGCGAAGGACCTGCGTCCCGTCGTCGAGAAGCTCGTCACCCTCGGCCGCATCGACAGCGTCCACACCCGCCGTCTCGCCATGGCGCAGCTGCGTGACGACGACATGGTCAAGAAGCTCTTTGCCGTCATCGGCCCGCGCTACCAGGGTCGTCCGGGTGGCTATCTCCGGATCATGAAGGCCGGCTTCCGCAAGGGCGACAACGCTCCGCTGGCGGTGATCGAGTTCGTTGATCGCGACGTCGATGCCCGCGGCAAGGATTCCGGCCCGAGCCAGATTGCCGAGGCGGCCTGAGCTTCACCGCGTCCCAACGTTCCAGATTTCCGAGAAGCCGTCCCGGGTCATCCGGGGCGGCTTCTTGCGTTTAGCGACCTCGTCGTCGCCAGCGCCGCGAAGCCATCCAGGGCGGCGCGCCGTCCTGAGCCGTTGCGTGTCCCTGGGGCGCTTCGCTGCGCTCGTGGTCACGATGTACCGGTCATAAAAAACCCGTCGGCTCGCGCCGACGGGTCTGGAGCAGGGTCCACGTCTCGGATCGTTGCGAGCGCTCACTCAGCGGCCCGTGTCAGAAGGGGCCGGGAACGCAACCGCGCCGCGATCCAAAACCCCTATCCCTGCTGATATGCGTCCGGTGGACCGTCCTGGTCCGGGTCGTTGTCGCACCTGCGGCGCGGGAAGATGCCGTGATTGCTCATGGTCCACCTCCTCTTCGATACCCGGGAGCGGTCGGCTCCCACGGCGAGTCAATGAGCCGGCAATCAGCTGGTTCCCGGCCGTTTCAGCGGGATCCGGCATCCGCCGCGTCGAGCAGCTGGGCGACCCGGTCGGCGAGGTCGGCCGAGCGGAACGGCTTGGCCAGGACCGGCAGATCCTCGGGGATCTGCATCGCGTCCGCGTGGCCGGTGAGGATCAGCACCGGCAGGCCCGGATTCCGCTCGCGGATCGCGGCGGCGAGTTCGACGCCGCTCATGCCGGGCATCGCGAGATCGGCCACGACGATATCGCAGCGGTCGCGCTCAAGGTGCTGCAGGGCCGCTTCGCCGTCGCCCGCCTCGGTGGTGCTGTGGCCGAAGCCCGTGAGGAACGAGGCCGTCACGTGCCGCACCTGCGGGTCGTCGTCGACGATCAGCACGCGGGCGCGCCGCCCGGTGGTCGGCGCCGTCCCGGTCACCGCGGCGGTCTGCTGCGGCGCCTCGGTCGCAAAGGGCAGAGCGAGTTCGACACGGGTACCGCGGCCGACCACGCTGTCGATCGCCAGCCGGCCCTTCGATTGCTGGGCGAGGCCGAATACCATGGCGAGGCCGAGCCCGGTGCCCTGGCCGACCGCCTTGGTGGTGAAGAACGGTTCGCAGACCCGCCGCAGGATCTCCTCCGGGATGCCGGTGCCCTCATCGGTGACGCTGACGCCGAGATAGGTCCCGTCAGCGATTTCCGGATCCCCTTGGATGTCGAGCCGTCGGGTCTCTATCGTGATGGTGCCGCCCTCGGGCATCGCGTCCCGGGCGTTGATGCACAGATTGAGCACCGCAAGTTCGAGCTGCTCGGGATCGACCTGGACGGCGGGAAGGTCGGCGCCGAGATCGGTCCGCACGGTGACCAGCCCGCCAAGGCTGCGACTGAACAGGTCGCTCATCCCAACGATCAGGGCATTCACGTCCACGGCCCGGGCCTGAAGGTCGTGGGCGCGGCTGAAGCTGAGGAGGCGCTTGGTCAGGGAGGCGCCGCGCTCGGCCGCGCCGCGGGCGTTCTCGATCAGGCGCTGGACCCGAGGCTGATCGGCGACCTTCGGGGCGGCGAGTTCCAGGCTGCCGAGGATCGCGGTCAGCAGGTTGTTGAAGTCGTGCGCGATGCCCCCGGCCAGGGTGCCGAGTGCCTGCATCTTGTCGGACTGGCGTAGCCGGGCCTCAAGGGTCCGCTGCTCGGTCACGTCCCGCTCGATCATGGCGAGATGGCTGATCGCGCCACCCGCGTCGCGGATCGGCACCCGGGTCACGTGGCTCCACTGTTCGGCTCCGGCCGGGCCGTCACTGGTCAGGATCTCCGCCACCGTGCCGGCTCGGATCGCCGCCGCATCGGCCTCGGTGATGGCGGCGCCCTTGGTGCCGAGGAGTTCGCCCTCGCGGCGGCCAAGGCAGGCGGCGATGTCATGGCCGAGGAGCGCCGCCTTGCGGGCGTTGAGGCGCACGAAGCGACCCTGCGCGTCCTTGAAGCTGATCGCGTCCTGGGCGTGGTCGAGCAGGCCACGCAGCAGCGCCCGCTCGGTGGCGAGGTCGCGGCCCAGCCGGTGACGCTCGAAGGCCTGCCGCACGGTGGAGCGCAGAAGGCCCGCATCCCAGGGCTTCGTCACGTAGCCGACGATGCCGCCGCGATTGAGGGCAGCGATCACCGCGGTGATGTCGGCGTAACCGGTGAGCAGGATCGCCTGCGCGTCGTGGAAGCTGCGCGCCTCGGCGAGCAACGCGTCGCCGGTCAGCCCCGGCATGCGCTGGTCCGAGACCACCACGGCGATGTCGGGCTCCGCGCGCAGGATCTCCAACGCCTCGGCGGGGCGCGAGGTCGTCAGCACCCGGTAGGAATCCTCGAACAGATCCTCCAGGGCGATCAGGATATCCGGCTCGTCGTCGACGGCCAGGATCGTCCCAACACCTGCCGTACGGTCACTCATGCACTGGCCGCCTGCCGCGGGATCCCGATCACGAAGCAGGCTCCCCCACCCGGGGCCGTCTCCACGGTGAGCGAGCCGCTATGCGCCTGAACGACACTGTAGGCAATCGCAAGACCAAGCCCCGTACCGGATCCGACCGGCTTCGTCGTGAAGAACGGCTCGAAAATTTTTTCACGGAGGTCTTCTGGTATACCCGAACCGGTATCGCTGATCCGGATTTCGTCGAAGTCCGGGCTCGATTCGGTGATGATTCGGATCTTGCCGCCCTCCGGCATGGCGTCGGCAGCGTTGCCCAGGATGTTCATCACCACCTGATTGAGCAGCGCCGGGGTGCAGTGGATCTCGGCCCGGCCCGCGAAGCTGCGCTCCACCGCGATCCGGTCGCCGAGCTTGTGCTGGATCAGGGCGAGCACGGTCTCGATCGCTTCCGGTACATTCACGAGGGCGCGCTCGCCCTCGTCGAGGCGCGAGAACTTGCGTAGGTTGAGCACGAGATCCTGGATGCGGGTCAAGCCCATCCGCATCGAGCCGACCCGCTGGCGGGCCTTCTCGACGAGGCGGCCCGCGGAGTCCGGGGGCGCCTCCGGCAGCTCGCCGAGGAGGCGCTCCACCGTGCCCTGATGGGCCAGAATGAAGGCGAGGGGGTTGTTGATCTCGTGGGCGATACCAGCGACCAGCTCGCCGAGGGAAGCCATCTTGGCGGCCTGGACCAGCTTGGCCTGCGCCTCGGTGAGCTGCCGGTTGGCGGTTTCAAGGTCGCGATTGGCCCGCTCCAGGGCGTCGGCGAGGCGGGCGCGGGCTTCGGCGGCCTCGGCCTCCGCGCGGGCGCGCTCCACGGCCCGCTCGCGCTCGCCGAACTGGCCGGCGATGCGCCGGTCGTCCTCCTCCAGCAGGCGGCGGCGCACGAAGCCGCGCACCCGCAGCGCCAGAACCTCGCCGTCGGTCTTGGCGATGACGTCGTCTGCGCCGGCTGCGAACGCCTCGACCAGAAAGTCCTTGGCCGGGTCGCTGCCGGCGATGCCGACGAGGTGGAAGCCGGCCCCGGCCACCTGTCCGGCCCGGCGCTGGTCGATCGCCCGGCACAAGGCGAGCCCGTCATAGGCGTGGCCCAGGAGATCGACCGTAACGCAATCGAACACCTCGCCCTCGGCGGCCGCGTCCAGGGCGGCGAGGGCGGCTTCGGGGCCATCGGCGCTCGCCACATGGTGCCCGTCCTGCGCCATCAGGCCGGCCAGGAAGGTCCGGTAGGTGGCGCTGCCGTCGATCACGAGGATCCGCCCCCGCCGGAAGGCGGCCGCGCCCGGCCCCTCGCCGTCGCCGGCCGGGCGGCGCTCGCGCAGCAGGGCGCGGATGCGCAGGATCATCAGGTCGCGATCGGCCGATTTCGGCAGGTAGGCGTCGGCGCCGCTCTCCAGCCCCTGGCGCTCGCCGCCGTTGCCGCCGGTGAGCATCAGGACAGGCAGCGCCCGGGTGCGCAGGGACAGGCGCATCTGCCGGATCAGCTCGTCGCCATTCATGCCGGGCAGGTGGTAATCCGCCACCACGAGGTCGGGCTGCTGGCGGTTGAGGTGGTCGAGGGCGGTTTCGGCGGAGGCGCAGCGCTCCACCGCGAAGCCGTGCGTCTCCAGGAGCAGACGGAATTCCAGGGCCTGCGTCTCCGAATCCTCCACCAGCAGGATCCGGGCGGGTCCCTCGGGGGCGTCGGTCACGGCCGTGCCCCCGGGTCCACCAGACGTAGGAGGTGGTCGCCGATCCGGTCGAGCGGCAGGATTGCGCGGGCGGCCCCGAGGCGGACAGCCGCCGCCGGCATGCCGTAGACGACCGCGGTGCTCTCGTGTTCGGCGACCGTCTGGGCGCCGGCCGCATGCATATCGGCGAGGCCGAGCGCCCCGTCCTCGCCCATGCCGGTGAGCAGCACGCCGATCCCCGACGCCCCGGCCTGCCGGGCCATCGAGCGGAACAGCACCGTGGCGGCCGGGCGCTGGCCCGAGACCGGCGCCGAATCGATCACCCGCAGGACCCGGCCCGAACCGAGTTCCAAGTGCCGGTCCCCGGGGGCCACGTAGACTCGGCCGGGTTCGGCCCGCTCCCCGTCCCGGGCGATGCCGACCGGCAGGGTCACGACGCTGTCGAGCCAGGACGCGAACCCGTCCATGAAGGCCGGGCCCATGTGCTGGACGACCAGCACCGGCAGGGAGAAGTCCCTCGGCAATGCCCCGATCACCCGGGCGAGCGCCGGGGGGCCGCCGGTGGAGGCGGCGATCCCCAGAAAGCTCGGCGCCAGACCGAGCTGCTCGGCCGGCGGTGCGTAGGAGGCCGCGGCGGTGCGGCCCGCCCATTCGGTGCCGATCGGGCGCCGGCGGATCACCGGGACCTGGGCCATGATCCGTAATTGGGTGCAGATCTCCCCCGCCACCGCCTCGTAGCCGGCATGGGTGGTCGCCACAGGCTTCTCGACCACCGACAGGGCGCCGGCGCGCAGCGCATTCATGGAGATGCGCAGGGAGGAATCCTCGACCGAATCCGCCACCACGACGATCGGAGTCGGCTGCTCGGCCATGATCCGGCGGGTGGTCTCCAGCCCGTCGATGCCGGGCAGGCGGATATCCATGGAGATCACGTCCGGCCGGACGGACTGGATCCTGTCGAGGGCCTCCTCGCCGGAGGCGACCGCGGCCACGAGTTCGAGCCTGGGATCGCGGGACACGATGTGGCGCAGCAGCTCGCGCACCACGAGGCTGTCCTCCACGAGCATGACGCGGACCGGGGTCACAGGAACTGTCCGATCGTGTCGAGCAGCTGGCGCTGGTCGAATTTCTGCTTGGTCAGGTAGGCGTCGGCGCCGAGGTCGAGGCCCCGGGCCACGTCGGCGGCGTCCCCGCGGGAAGTCATCAGGATCGTCGGCAGCCGGGCGAAGCGCGGATCGGCCCGCAGGGCCTGGAGCAGGCCGAACCCGTCGAGGCGCGGCATCTCCACGTCGGCAAGGACGAGACTCACCGGCTCGATATCGGCACGCAGCCGATCGAGGGCGTCCTGACCGTCGACACAGACGACCACGCGGTAGCCGGCCGCTTCCAAGATGCCCTTCTCCAACGTCCGGGTGGTGATCGAATCATCGACGACGAGGATCGTCGCCCGCGCGGCGGCCCGCGGTGCGGCGTCCCCCGTTGCGCGTGTGGTCGAACGTGGAGCCTGCCCCATCGTTCCGGAGGTTGATGCGACAGCCGCGCGCGCCGCGAGTCCCTCGGGATCGAGCACGAGAACCGGGACGTCGCCCGGCAGGATGGCCGTACCGGCGATCAGGCCCGGATCGGACCCGAAGGCCGGGGCCGGCAGGACCAGGAGCGAGCGGACATCGTGCAGGCGATCGACGGCGAGCGCCAAGCGGCCTCCCTCGGTTCGCAGCACGACGGCGTGCAGAGCGTCGGGATCGTCCGGTTCGGCGGGCTCGCCCAGGATCGCGGCGAGATCGCTCACCGGGTGGCTGGTGGCCGCGTCGCCCGTGCCGAGCCGCAGAACCGGGCGGCCCATCGCCAACGGCAGATCGGCCCGCTTCAGGCGCAGCAGCCGCTCCACGGCGTTGCCTGGCAGCGCGTAGCTGCGGCCGGCCGCCTCGACCAGCAGCAGGCTGCGCCGGGCGGCCGAGAGCGGCAGGCTGAAGACCAGGGCGGTGCCGAACGGCGAGCGCGGCTCCAGCCGGACGCTGCCCAGAAGCTGGCGCGTCGCATCCGCCGCCACCGAGAGACCGTATCCGCGCCCCGACAGGGTATCGACCGCCTCCGCGGTGGAGAAGCCGGGCTCGAAGACGAGGCGCAGCAGGGCCTCGGGGTCGGCGACCGCCTCGGGGCTCAGGAGGCCGCGGGCCCGGGCCGTGGCCTCGATCCGGGCGAGATCCGGCCCCGGCCCATCGTCGAACACCGTGACTTGGAGCCGGGCGCCGCGCACCGCCACCTCCAGCCCCAGCCCCAGCGCCTCGGGCTTTCCGGCGGCGCGGCGCCGCTCCGGGCTCTGCCAGCCGTGGCTCAGGGCGTTGCGGAGGGCGTGGAGCAGCGGATCCTTGAGCGCCTGGAGCGTGCCACGCTCCACCGGCAGATCGAGGCCGCGCAGATCGAGATCGACCTCCCGGCCCTGCTCCCGGGCGGTCTCGCGGAGCGACCGCGCCAGGGGGGCGAGGACCGTCTCGGCCGGCACCAGGGCGAGACGTTCGGCGGCGGCACGGACCCGGGCGGCGGCCCCGTCGATGGCGTTGCTGGCCACGGCGTGGCGTCGGGACAGATCCGACGCCTCCCGGGCGAAGGCACCGACCTCGGTCGCGAAGGCGCGCCACGCGGTTCGGTCGATATCGGCCCCGCCGGCGAGCGCCTCGGCGCCGGCCCGCAGGGTCCGGGCGAGACCGGCCAGCCGGGCGAGGCTCTCGGCCGCCGAAGTGCGGCCGGCCAGCGTGCTGGTGAGATCGTGGCTCGCCCGGGCCATCGCCTCCACGGCCTCCGCGGGAACACGCAGCAGGGCGGCGCCGGAATCGGCCGGCTCTGCGGGCTTTGGGGCGGGCTCCGGGGCCGGTCCGGCGGGTGGCGCAGAGGACGCGGGAGGGGGTGGCGAAGGCGCGACAGCCGGCCCCGCACCGGGCTCGGGGATGGGTTTGGCGACGGGCTTGGCGACAGGCTTGCCCGCCGCCTCGCCCGGCATCCCGAGAACCTGCCCGAGGGCCGCCAGGGCGTCCGGCGGCATCTCCGGCCCGGCCCCGTCCTGCAGGCCGGCGACGTAGGCCTCGATCCGGTCGAGGGCGAGGTGGACGGCGTTGGCCGCATCCCGGTCGAGGGCGGTCGCGTCGGACCGGACCTTCTCGAACAGCGTCTCCAGGCGGTGCGCGACCGCCTCCACGGCAGGCAGATCGACGGCGCGCGACGCCCCCTTCAGGCTGTGGGCCCGGCGAAACACGTCGTTCCAGTCGGGCGTGGCGCTGCCCAGCGCCCCGCGGATCGCCGCGACGTGCTCCCGATGCTCGACATCGAAGGCGGCGAGGAGGAGCTGGCGGATATCCTGAGCCAAGACGCCGCCGGCCTCAGTGCCGGTAGCGTTCGGCGAGCGCCATCAGCGCCTGGGCCAGCTCCGTCAGGTTGGCCGAGGCGGATTCCACCTGCCGCGTGCCGGCCGCCGTCTGCTGGCTCGCCTGCCGGATGTTCTGGAGCGCGCCCATCACCTGCTCGATGCCGAGTTGCTGCTGGTTCGTCGAGGCCACGATCTGCTGGAAGGTCTGGACGTTCTCCTCCACCCGGGCGGTGATCTCCTCGATGGTCCGCTGCGTCGTGTCGGAGCGGGTCTTGCCGGCGGCGGCGCGCTTCACGGCTTCCTCGGTCAGCATCACCGACGTGTTGATGCCCCGCTGAATCTCCCCGAGGATGCCGCGCACCTGTCCCGTGGCGGCCTTCGCCTGATCGGCGAGCAGCTTCATCTCCGAGGCGACGACCGAGAAGCTGCGGCCGCTCTCGCCTGCCGCTGCCGCCTCGATGGCGGCGTTGAGGGCGAGCAGATGCGTGCGCTCCGAGATGTCGTTGACCGTCTCGATGATGTCGCCGATCGTCTGGGTCTTCTCCGACAGGCTCACGATGTTGCCGGCCACGGCCTCGGCCTGCTCGCGGATCGCGTCCATGGCCTTGGCGGTGTCGGAAACGGCGCGCAGCCCCTGGCGCGAGGTCTGGGCGGTGGCCTGGGCGGTGGCGATCACCTCGGTGGCGCGCTTGCTGATCTGCGCCCCCGAATGGGTGATCTCGTCGACCGTGGCGGCGGTCTCCTGCACGGCGGCGAATTGCTGCTCCACGGAGGCCGCCTGCTCCTGCGCCGAGGCGCGGATCTCGGCCGCGGCGGCGTTCAGGTCGGTGGTGGCGGCGCGGTTGGTCTTGGCGAGGTCCGAGAGGCCCGCCACCATCGTGTTGAGGGTGGTGGCCAGCCGCCCGATCTCGTCGCGCCCGCCGACCGTCAGCTGCCCCGACAGGTCACCGCCGCCGACCCGCTGCACGAAGGCCATGACGGTCTCGAGCGGGCGCACCACCGCGCGGCTGATCAGCCACGTGACCAGGATCGCCAGCACGATCGCGGCGGCGAGGGTCAGGTAGATCGAGAGCCGGGAGCGGTCATAAACCTGCTGGGCGGCGCGCTGGCCGAGGGCCATCCCGCCGTCGAGCAGGGTCCTGAGGTTCTTGATCCCATCCAGGAACGGGCTTTGGAGGCGGGTGATCTCGTCGTTGCGGGCCTCCACGGCGCCGGCGTCCTGCTTGGCGATGGCGGCGAACTGCGCCTCGCCGAGGCTCCGGACCTCGCGGAACGCGCGTTGCACGTCGGCGGCAGCCGCCGCGATGCGGTCCCAGGAGGCCACGCGCTCGGCGGTCGCCGAATAGGCGCGGTACTCGGTGGCGAGCTGGATCGTATTGGTGAGCCGGTTCTCGATTTGGGTGGCGATCTGGCGCCACGCGGCCAGGGTGTCCTCCGGGCGCGCCGCCCGTCCCTGGCCCTGCATCAGCATGGCGATCACGGCGGTGCGGCGCAGGAGCCCGAGGTCGCGGGCCTCGTTGCCGAGGTCGTCGATCTGACGCAGCACCGTCATGTCGCGGCGCACGATGGCGTCGGTGGTGTCGCGCACCGCGCCGATCTGTTCCAGCGCATAGAGCCCGAGCGCCACGATCACCACCGTGACGGCGAAGAAGCCGAGGAGAATACGTCTTCCGATCGAGAGGTTCACGGTCGGGCTGGCTCCGTTTGACGTCTGGCTCGAAGGCCGGCGGGCCCGTCAGGGCAGGGCGCGGCGCAGGAAGCGAGGAAGATCGACGATGACGAAATCCGGGCGGTCGGCGCCCGCCACCGCGGGGGCATAGCCCGAAGCGGCGGCGTTGCCCAACCCCTCCGGATCCGCGGACCCCGCGGCGATCACCGCGGGGGCGATGCCCAGCACCCGGTTGACCGCCAGGGCGAGGGGCTGCGGCGTCACGGCCCCGCGCAACACCACGAGATGCGCAGCCTCCCCCTCGGGTTCCGGTCGACCGAGCGCCCGGGCAAGCCCGAGGACACCGACGATCCGGCCCGAAAGGGCGATGAGGCCGATCAGCGCCGGCACCGCGCCGGGCATGGGCGTGAGGGGACGCATCGGCAGCACCTGCGCCACCGCCGTCAGCGGCAGGCCGTAGCGCTCGCTGCCGCAGGCGCAGACGAGGTGATCGAGCCCGGCCTCGGAGGCCGAAACGGCGAGGCCGCGCCGAGCCAGCGCCGCGGCGCGCTCGGCGCGGAGGTCGCGCTCCGTCCGGGGCCGCGTCGGCGCGCGGTTGTCCTGCGGGCTCAGGCTTGCCTCCATCAGGAACTCCTGCGGTCGAGCGCCGCACGGGCCGCGGACGCGCCGGCGGCGATCTCGGCGGCGGTCGCGCCGTCACCCTCGGGAAGCACCGTGTCCGGCCCCAGGGCTTCGCAGAGGGCTTGGCTGAGCGCAACGGCGTTGTCGAGGGCGCGGGCCGCCTCGTCCGGTCGGCCGAGGGCGATCAGCAGCAGGCCGAGATGGTAGTGAGCCATCACGAAGCCCCGGTCGAGATAGAGGGCCGCCCGCAGCGCCCGCTCGGCCTCCGCGTCGCGGCCCAGTGCCCGGGCGAGCAAACCCTCGTAGAAGCGCAGAGCCGGGTCGGTCGGGTCGGTGTCGAGGGCGATGCGCAGGGCTCGCCAGGCGGCTCCGGTATCCCCGGCATCCGCGAGGGCGCGGATGCGATCACGCCCGGGCAGGTCGTGACCCGACGAGGCGTGGCCCGGCGGGACGGATTGCGCAGGCGGCGCCGCACCCGACGATGAAACCGGGAGCGGTGCCGGTTCCTGGGCCGGCACGACGGGCCGTGCCAGGTCGGCCAGAGCCGGGGCGTCCGCGAGCGCGCCATCGCGCATCACCGGCGTCTCGAGCGGCGGACACGCCGACGCGACGTGTATCGCCGGCACCGGCGCCGATGGCTCCGACCGGGTGCGGTAAACCACCGTCCCGGGCAGGCTGACGGCATCGAGGAACCCCGCGAAGGCCGGGCTCGGCTCGGCATGGCCGAGGAGCAGCCAGCCATCCGTCCGCAGCCGGCGGCCGAGGCCGCGCACCACCGCGGCGACCGTCCGGGCATCGAAGTAGATCAGCACGTTGCGGCAGAGGATCAGGTCGAACCGCTCGCCGTCCCGCGCCAGCGGCTCGGTGAGGGTGAGCAGGTTGCCCCGCTCGAACCGCACCAGCCCGCGGAATTCGGGACGCAGGGCGTAGCCGCCCTCCCGCCGGATACCCGGGGCGGGCGGGAGGCGGGTGAAGTAGCGCAGTCGCTCCTCCGCCGGCATCGTGCGCAGGGCCCAGCGGCCGTACTCGGCGGCGCGGGCGGTGGCGAGGGCCTCGGTGCTGATGTCGGTGCCGAGAATCGAGACCCGCCAGTCCGGCAGGGCCTCGCCCAGAAGTTCCTGCACCAGGATCGCCAGGGAGTAGGGCTCCGCCCCGGTCGAGCAGCCGGCGCTCCAGATCCGCAAGGTGCGCTCGGGGGCCCGGGCCGCGATCAGCGCCGGCAGGATCCGCTCGCGTAGAGCCTGGAACTGCTCGGCGTAGCGGAAGAAGAAGGTTTCACCGACGGTGATCTCCGCCTCCAGCCGCGCCCACTCGGCTTCGCCCCGCGTCCCGTCCGACAGGAGCGCGGCATAGGCCGCGCAATCGGCCGCCGCGGCGTCGCGGAAGCGCCGGCGCAGCCGCTCGATCAGGAGATCGTCCTTGTCGGCATAGTAGTGGTGGCCGGTGCGCGCGATGATCCGCGCCTTCAGCGCCGCGTAGGCGGGATCGGCACCCGGAGCGGGAGGGGAAGAACCCGGAGGCGGCATCGCGGATCAGGCGAGGTCGGGCAGGGCCGCAAGGCGCTCGGCGGCGACCCGGGCGAGCGCCGCGACCCGCGCACGCTCCTGGGCGGAGAGCAGGCGCGCGGGCGCCAGGACGTGGACGAGGCGTTCGTCGCGGACGAGTTCGGCCACGACGCAGCCATTGAGCGTCCCCTCCTCGCCGGCTGGCCGAATCGCGGGGTCGGGAACAATGATGAGGTCGGCGACCCGATCGACGCAATAGGCCACCGCCTCGCCCCGCACGAGGACGAGATGCGCGTAGAGGCCGGCCGGAGACGGGTCTGCACGGATGCCGAGGAGGCTGGCGAGGTCGATGACGGGGACCGGCGCACCGCCGAGATTGAGAAAGCCGCTCAGCCAGCCTCCGGCGGCCGGCGGCGCGTGCAGGTCCGGCAGCGGCAGCACCTCGGCCACGGCGGCATGCGGCAGGGCGCAGGGCGTGCCGGCGACGTCGAGGAGGAGATAGGCCGTACCGCTGCTGGCCAAGATCGCCCGCTCCCCCGCCATCCGCGCCTCTCGACCGGGCTGGATGGCGCAATAGGCCGAGTCGGCGCTTCCGGCAATCGGCGGCCGGTCAGGACCAACCCCGGGAACCAAGTCTTGGCTCAGCCGCTTATTTTCCGACGCAGCAGCGCCGCATCTATGATGGTCGGCGCCTCGCCTGCGCCGATCTACGCCAGGGATTGACGATGAGGAAACTTCTGTTGGCCGCTGCGTCGCTGACGCTCCTCGCGGGCTCCGCCTACGCCCAGGGTAACTCACCCTATAACAACTCTGGCGCGCAGGCCGGTGGCCCGCGTGGCGGCATGGAGCGCGCCGGCGAGGCGGCCGCGATGGAGCGGGGGCCCGCACCGGCCGCCCGGCCGATGATGCGTAAGCGGATGATGCACAAGCGGATGATGAAGCATCACCGCCGGATGCGTCACCACATGTGATCACCCAAGGCTCGGCGCCGGAGGGCGATCGGGCCTCGGCCATCAGGCCTGCCGCACCCGCGGCAGGCCTTTTTCGTGCCCCAGCCCCGGAAAGCCTCCCACGACACGCGCCTGCAACGTCACGCCGCCTGGAACCATAATTCCAGTCAACGCGCTCGAAAAGCAGCGCGCGACAAGCTTGCCGGATGTCGGCCTGCCGTTCACCTTCGCGACAAGTCAGATCCACGTGGCCGATGTTCGGAAACGAACACCCCGAACCTGGGGTCTCAGCGCGACGGATCGTGGAAGAAATTGAGGGAGGATCGATGTCGCGCCCGCTCGACCGGAGAGCCGAGGACAGGATCGAGACGACCGGCGTCGAGGGGCGGCGCAGCGCCATCGTGGGGGCGGTGCGCCAGCGGGGCTTCGTCACCATCGAGGCCCTCGCGGCGCAGTTCGGGGTCACCGTCCAGACGATCCGCCGCGATCTCAACGAGTTGAGCGCAGAGGGCCGGCTGGAGCGCTACCGCGGCGGCGGCGGACTGCCATCGAGCGTCGAGAACATCGACTATGCGGACCGCCGGGTCACCCTGCTCCCCGAGAAGACCCGGATCGGCCGCCTCGCGGCGAGCCGGATCCCGTCGCATTGCTCGGTCTTCATCAATATCGGCACGACGCCCGAGGCGGTCGCCCGCGAGCTGACCCACCACGACGATCTCAGCATCATCACCAACAATCTTAACGTCGCGCTCTCCCTGGCGGAGGCGACGGAATTCCGGATCGTCGTCGCCGGCGGCACCGTGCGCAACCGCGACGGGGCCGTGCTCGGCCAGCTTACCTGCGACACGCTCAGCCAGTTCCGGGTCGACGTGGCGGTGATCGGAATCAGCGGCATCGACGCAGACGGAGCGCTCCTCGACTACGATTACGAGGAGGTGCGCGCCACCCAGACCATCCTGGCGCATGCCCGGAAAACCTTCCTGGTCGCCGACCACACGAAATTCACCCGGCGCCCGATGGTGCAGGTCGGACGGTTCGACCAGATCGATACCTTCTTCACCGATCGGCCGCCGTCGCCGGAGATCGTCGCGCTGCTGGAGCGTCAGGGCGTCAGCCTCGCGGTCGCCGACGGGCCGGACGAACCGTAACGAACATCGATTTTTTCGCTTGCGAAAGCCTTCGGCCGGGTCAATATATCTCCACCTCGCCATTCAGGTCAGGCAGGAGAAACCATGGCGGCAGCAACGCGCCAGCGCGAGCCGTCCGACGCCTATGATCTGCTGGTCGTCGGCGGCGGCATCAACGGTACCGGCATCGTCCGGGACGCGGCCGGCCGCGGCCTGTCGGTCCTCCTGGCCGAGCGTGGCGATCTCGCGGGCTTCACCTCGTCGTCCTCGACGAAGCTGATCCATGGCGGCCTGCGCTACCTCGAATATTACGAGTTCCGCCTCGTGCGTGAGGCTCTGGCGGAGCGCGAGCGGCTGCTGCGGCTCGCTCCCCATGTGATCTGGCCCCTGCGCTTCGTTCTGCCCCACGACGAGGGGTTGCGCCCGGCCTGGATGCTGCGGCTCGGCCTGTTCCTCTACGATCACCTCGCACGCCTGCGCACGCTGCCAGGCTCGCACGGGGTCGACCTGCGCAATTCCGCCTACGGCGCGCCGCTGCAGAAACGGCTCAAGCGCGGCTTCGTCTATTCCGACTGCTGGGTCGAGGACAGCCGCCTCGTCGTGCTCAACGCCATGGACGCCCGCGAGCGTGGCGCCACGGTGCTGACCCGCACCGGCGTGGTCTCGGCAAGGCGCGAGGGCGAGGGCTGGGTCGCGACCTTGCGCGACGAGCGCGGGGGCGCCGAGCGGACGATCCGCGCAAAGTCAGTGGTCAACGCCGCCGGCCCCTGGGTCAGCGCGACGCTCGGCGGCACCCTCGGCATCAACAGCCGCGCGGCGGTACGGCTGATCAAGGGCAGCCACATCGTGGTGAAGCGCCTGTTCGAAGGCGATCAGGCCTACATCCTGCAGCAGCCCGACAAGCGCATCATCTTCGCGATCCCCTACGAGCGCGACTTCACGCTGATCGGCACCACCGACGTGCCCTATGATGGGGAGCCCGGCCCGGTCTCGATCTCCCCCGAGGAGACCGACTACCTCTGCGGCTGCATCAACCGCTCGTTCGACACCAAGATCACCCCGGCCGACGTGGTCTGGAGCTATTCGGGTGTCCGCCCGCTCTACGACGACGCGGCCGAGAACGCCTCGGCGGTGACCCGCGACTACGTCCTCGACGTCGAGGACCAGGGCGGCAAGGCTGCCGTGCTGTCAGTGTTCGGCGGCAAGATCACGACTTACCGGCGGCTTGCCGAGCACGCGCTGGAGAAGCTGAAGCCGTACTACCCGCACCTCAAGAAGGCCTGGACGGGCGACGCCGTCCTGCCGGGCGGCGCGATGACGGATGCCGATTTCGACCAGTTCCTGGCGAAGCTGAAATCGGAAAAACCGTTCCTGCCGGAGGAGACCGCCCGCCGCCTTGCCCGTGCCTACGGAACGCGGGCGCGCGACATCGTCGGGAATGCCCGTTCCATGGCGGATCTCGGCGAGGCCTTCGATGGCGGACTCACGGCGGCGGAGGTCGATTACCTGCGCACCGAGGAATGGGCGGTCACCGCCGAGGATATCCTGTGGCGGCGCTCGAAGCTCGGCCTGCGCACGGGCGCGGAGAGCGCGGCGCGCCTGACCGCCTATCTCGATCGCAGGGCCGAGGCGGCCTGATTGTTTCGGCCCCGATCCGGCGCAGACCGGTCGGGCATAACAGGGGAGGGAACGATGAGCCGTTACGTCGGGGCCATCGACCAGGGCACCACCAGCAGCCGCTTCATCGTGTTCGACCGGGCGGGCAGCGTCATCGCGCTGGCCCAGGCCGAGCACGCGCAGATCTATCCGGCTCCCGGGCATGTCGAGCACGACGCCACCGAGATCTGGACGAAGACGCAAGCCGTGATGCGCGAGGCGCTGGAGAAGGGCGGGCTGCAGCCCTCCGACCTCGCGGCCATCGGCATCACCAACCAGCGCGAGACGACGGTCATCTGGGACCGGACCACCGGCAAGCCGCTGCACAACGCCTTGGTCTGGCAGGACACCCGTAACGACAGGCTGGTGGCCGAGTTCGCCCGCGAGGGCGGCCGCGACCGGTTCCGCGACCTGACGGGCCTGCCGCTGGCGAGCTACTTTTCCGGACTGAAGCTGCGCTGGCTGCTCGACCACGTCGAGGGTGCCCGCGAGAAGGCCGAGGCCGGCGATGTGCTGTTCGGCAACATCGACACGTGGCTGGTCTGGAACCTCACCGGCGGCACGGAGGGGGGCCTCCACGTCACCGACGTGACCAATGCCAGCCGCACGCAGCTCATGTCGCTCAAGACTCTGGAATGGGACGACGGCATGCTGTCGACCTTCGGCATCCCGAAGGCGATGCTGCCCAAGATCGTCTCGTCGAGCGAGGTCTACGGCGAGACCAAGGCGCCATTCGCGGGCGTGCCGATCGCCGGCATCCTGGGCGATCAGCAGGCGGCCCTGTTCGGCCAGACCTGCTTCACCCCCGGCGAGGCCAAGAACACCTATGGCACCGGCTGCTTCGCGCTGATGAATACCGGCGAGGAGCCCGTTCCCTCGAAGGCCGGCCTCGTCACCACGCTGGCCTACCGCCTCGACGGGCAGAAGCCCGCCTACGCGCTGGAGGGCTCGATCGCCATCACGGGCGCCCTGGTGCAGTGGCTGCGCGACAACCTGCACATGATCAAGGATTCGGCCGAGGTCGAGACGCTCGCCACCACGGTCGAGGACAATGGCGGGGTCTACTTCGTGCCGGCCTTCTCGGGCCTCTACGCGCCGCACTGGAACGAGGGTGCCCGCGGCCTGATCATCGGCCTGACCCGCTACGTCAACCGCGGCCATATCGCCCGCTCGGTGCTGGAGGCGACCGCCTTCCAGACCCACGAGGTTCTGGACGCGATGGCCAAGGATTCCGGCATCCCCGTCAAGGAGTTGCGGGCCGATGGCGGCATGGTGGCCAACAACACGCTGATGCAGTTCCAGGCCGACATGCTCGATGTGCCGGTGGTGCGCCCGAAGGTGGCCGAGACCACCGCACTCGGTGCCGCCTACGCGGCGGGTCTGGCGGTCGGCTACTGGAAGGGGCTCGACGACCTCAAGCGCAACTGGGGCGTCGACAAGCGCTGGACGCCGAAGATGGATGCCAGCCAGCGCCAGAAGATCGCCGCCGCCTGGGGGCGGGCGGTGCAGCGGTCGTTCGACTGGAAGACCGAGGAGGACTGAGCGGCTTTTCCCGCCCCTGGCGATTCCGGGTAGGCCTGGGGTCGCAAGGGGAGGAGAGCGCCTTCGCGCGCCTCCAAGACTCTCAAAATCAACAACAAACGGGGGAGACTACAGCATGACATCACCCTTCCTGGGCGAGTTCCTCGGCACGATGACGCTGATCGTCCTGGGCGACGGGATCGTCGCCGGCGCCCTGCTCAAGAAATCCAAGGGCGAGGGCGCGGGCTGGATCGCCATCACCGCGGGCTGGGCCTTCGCGGTGCTCGCCGGCATCTTCGTGGCGAACGCCACCGGCAGCCCCGACGCGCATCTCAATCCCGCCGTGACGGTGGCGGGCGCAGTCAGCGCCGGGGATTTCAGCAAGCTCGCGGTCTACATCCCGGCCCAGATGCTCGGCGCCTTCGCGGGCGCGGTCATCGTCTGGCTCCACTATCTGCCGCATTGGGCGGCGACCCCGGAGCAGGACCTGAAGCTCGCCTGCTTCTGCACCGGCCCGGCGATCCGCGATGCGAAATCCAACTGGATCTCCGAGATCATCGCGACCTTCTTCCTGATCCTGACGATCTCCGCCCTTGTCACCAACACGCTGGGCGCCACCGGGGCGATCCCGCGGGGCGTGGCGCCCTACATGGTCGGCATGCTGGTCTGGGGCATCGGCCTCTCGCTCGGCGGCACCACCGGCTACGCCATCAACCCGGCCCGCGACCTCGGACCGCGCATCGCCCACGCAGTGCTGCCGATCGCCGGCAAGGGCTCTTCGGATTGGAGCTACGCGCTGATCCCGGTCGCCGCCCCGGTGGTTGGCGCGGCTTTGGCCGGGCTGTTCGTGCGGGCGCTGGGGATCTGACGGAACGCCCACACCCTTAACCACCGCGGGGCGTCCCTGCGTCGCGGCGGTTTGCGGTGCGGGGTCTGGCGGCTTAAGTCAGGGCGATCCCGACCGCGCCCCTGGGGCGCCTCCACACGGTGTGGCAGCCCCCGACCCATGGCCGTCGTCCTCGACATCCTGAAGAACGATCCGCGACCGGTCCGCCACCCCGAGAAGGCGCATCGGCCCGATCAGCCCGTCCAGGCCAAGAAGCCGGACTGGATCCGCGTGAAGGCGCCGGGCTCGAGGGCCTGGACCGAGACGCAGAAGATCGTCCGCGAGCACGGCCTCGTCACGGTCTGCGAGGAGGCGGGCTGCCCGAATATCGGCGAGTGCTGGGAGAAGCGGCACGCCACCTTCATGATCATGGGCGACACCTGCACGCGGGCCTGCGCCTTCTGCAACGTGCGCACCGGCCTGCCCGACGCCCTCGATAGGGCTGAGCCCGAGAAGATCGGCGACTCGGTCGCCAAGCTCGGCCTGCATCACGTGGTGATCACCTCGGTCGACCGCGACGACCTGAAGGACGGCGGCGCCGAGCATTTCTCCCGGACTATCGCGGCGATCCGGCGGGCCAGCCCCGGCACCACGGTGGAGATCCTGACCCCCGACTTCCTGCGCAAGGACGGTGCCCTCGAAACCGTCGTCGCTGCCAAGCCCGACGTGTTCAACCACAACCTGGAGACCGTGCCGGCCAAGTACCTCACGGTGCGGCCCGGCGCCCGCTACTTCCACTCCGTGCGCCTGCTGCAGCGGGTGAAGGAGCTCGATCCGACGATCTTCACCAAGTCCGGGATCATGGTCGGGCTCGGTGAGGAACGGAACGAGGTACTCCAGCTGATGGACGACCTGCGCTCGGCCGATGTCGATTTCCTGACCATCGGCCAGTACCTGCAGCCGTCGAAGAAGCACCACGAGGTCGTGCGCTTCGTCCCCCCCGACGAGTTCAAAGCCTACGAGACCACCGCCTATGCCAAGGGCTTCCTGCTGGTCTCGGCCACGCCGCTGACGCGTTCGTCGCACCATGCGGGTGAGGATTTCGCGCGTTTGCAGGCTGCACGTCGGGCGAAACTGGCGCCCGCGCTCTCGGCCTGAGGAAACCCAGACACGATGCCGTCCTTCCGGGTCACCCGCACGGTGAAGCATTCGCCGCAGCAGATGTACGACCTCGTCGCCGACGTGGAGCGTTACCCCGAGTTCCTGCCGCTGTGCGAATCCCTGCGGGTGATCCGCCGCCAGGACATGCCCGATGGCGGGCATGTCCTGATCGCCGAGATGGGTGTGGGCTACAAGGCGATCCGCGAGCGCTTCACCACCCGGGTCAGCCTCGATCCCGCGAATCTCAAGATCGTGGCCGAGTATATCGACGGCCCGTTCCGGCATCTGGAGAACCGCTGGCTGTTCAAGGAAGCGCCGAACGGCGGCTGTGCGGTGGATTTCTTCATCACTTACGAGTTCAAGAGCCGCACCCTCGGGCTCCTGATGGGCACGATGTTCGACCGGGCTTTCCGCAAGTTCACCGACGCCTTCGAGGGGCGGGCGGATCGGATGTACGGGGCGCGGGCTTAGCCCGCCGTCATCGCTTCGCTGCGCGCGCAAGGACGGTTTCAGAGCCGCGCCGGCACGCGCACGTGCTCCGGCCGAACCCCCATCCCGATCATCCGCGCCGGAAGAACCTGCAGGGGCGGCACCGCATCGAGGATCCGTAGCGCGAGCGGCGCGCGGAGCGGCGCGTCGGCCTTGAGCGAAGCGGCGATCACCCGCGACTGGATCACCCGCTGCAGCGCCTGCGTGGCCCAGACCGGGAACATCCGCCGGGCCTGGACCCGGGCGAGGTTGGCCTCGGCGACGGGACCGGCCCGCAGCGGCCCGGCCAGGAGATTGGCCGCCGCCACCGCATCCTGGATCGCGAGGTTGATCCCGACGCCCCCCACCGGCGACATAGCGTGGGCCGCGTCGCCGATGCAGAGCAGCCCGGGCCGGTGCCAGCGCGCCAGCCGGTCGACCGTGACGGTCAGGAGCTTGACCGCATCCCAGTCAGCGATCTCCCCGGTGCGGTCAGCCAGGAACGGCGCGATCTGCGCAACCGCCTCCCGGAAGGCCGGAAGACCTTTCTCCCGAAGCGCCGCGTCGCCGCCCTTCGGCACCACGTAGGCGCATTGCCACGCATCGCCGCGGTCGAGGGTGATGAGGATGCGGCCCGGCCCGAAGCGGCCGGCCGCCGCCTCGGGGTCGCCGTCCCGGCGGGGCAGACGGAACCACAGGACGTCGATCGGCGCACCGAAGGCCCGGGGCGTGAAGCCCGCGCAGTCCCGCATCCGCGAATGGCGGCCGTCGGCGCACAGCACGAGGTCCGAGCGGATCTCGACCGGCCCGTCCGGTCCCTCGGCACGCACGCCCGCGACCCGGCCGTCCGCCTCGATCAGGTCCCGGGCCTCGGTGCGGCGGATCACGCGGAAGGCTGGGTAGCGGCCGGCCTCGCCGGCCAGAAAGTCCAAAAAATCCCATTGCGGCATGAAGGACAGGAAGCGGTTGCGCGTCGGCAGCCGACTGAAATCGGCGACCCGGTAGCTGCGCCCGGCGACGACCCCGGAAAAATGCTCGACACGCCTCTGGGGCAGGGCGCGGAAGCGCTCGGTGAAGCCCAACTCGTCCATCAGGTCGAGGGTGGACGGGTGGATCGTGTCGCCGCGGAAGTCGCGCAGGAAATCCGCGTGCTTCTCCAGCACGATCGTGTCGATCCCGGCGCGGGCGAAGAGCAGGCCGGCCATCATCCCGGCGGGGCCGCCGCCGACGATGCAGAGCCGGGTGGTCACCGTCTCCATGAAGTCCCTCCCGGTCAGTCGCGAACAGCCTCCTCCAGAAGGCCGATCGCGTCGGCGACGGCGGCCCGGCGGATGCCCGCGCGCCCGAGATCGCCGTAGCGCCGCTCCAGGTGGCGCACCGCGCCGCCCCGCACGGCGAGGCCGAAATGCACGAGGCCGACCGGCTTCCCGGCGCTGCCGCCGCCGGGGCCGGCGATGCCTGTGATCGCCACCGCGACATCGGCCCGCGAGGCGGCGAGCGCGCCGGCGGCCATGGCCCGCGCCACCGGCTCGCTGACGGCGCCGTGCTTCTGGATCAGGTCCATCGGCACGCCGATCGCCTCGGCCTTGGCCGCGTTCGAGTAGGTGACGAACCCGCGTTCGACCGCCGCCGAGGAACCCGGCACCGCGGTGAGCAGGCCGGCCACGAGGCCGCCCGTGCAGGATTCGGCGGTGGCGATCGTGCGGCTGGCCTTCGTGTAGGCCGCTACCAGCGCCTCGGCGCGGGCCAGAAGCTCCGTGTCGTCGATCATCGCGAGCAGGCTCCCATCGGGCGGCCGCGCCCTATCTCACGGTGTGTACCAGAGCCGGTCTCCACTCAAGGACGAACGGCCGTCGCCCGGAGACACCGAGTCCATGATCTTCCCCGCCACCACGGCCTTCTTCGCCGGGCTGCTCGCCCTCGTCTATCTGGGCCTGTCGGGATGGGTGATCGGGGCGCGGGTGTCCGAGAACGTGCTGCTCGGCGACGGCGGCGACACCACGGTGCTCAAGCGCGTCCGCTCGCACGCGAATTTCATCGAATACGTGCCGCTGGCGCTGATCCTGATCGCCCTGCTGGAAGCCGGCGGCGGCGGCCATGGGCTGGTGCAGGGGCTGCTGGTGGCCCTGCTGGTCGCCCGGATCCTGCACCCGATCGGGATGTTCGCAGCCCCGAACTCGCCGCGCCAGTTCGCCTGCCGGGGCGGCGGCATCCTGCTGACGCTGGCGGTGCTCGGCGTGGCCGCGATCGCGCTGCTGCTGCGGGCGAACTGATCCCGGGTTTCCAAAGGGCGAGCCCTTTGGTGGGTTGTCAGGGCAAGGCCCTGACCGTCTCGGGCACAGCCCGACACCGGGTAACGTCCGGCACCAGGGCTCTGCCCTGGACCCGCGAAAGGGCTCGCCCTTTCGAAACCAGGATTTTGTGCGCGCGCGTCAGACGGGCTCATCCATCTCCGGCAGACGCACGGTCGCGGCGGCCTGAGCGGCGAGCCCCTCGGCGCGGCCGACGAAGCCGAGCTTTTCCGTGGTGGTCGCCTTGATGGAGACCGCCGAGAGCGGCACGCCGGCGATGGCGGCGATGCGCGCCCGGATCTCCTCCCGGTGCTTGCCGATACGCGGCGCCTCAGCGAGCACGGTGATGTCGAGGTGATCGATCCGGCCACCCCGGGCGCGGACCAACTCGCAGGCATGGGCGAGGAACTGGTCCGAGGACGCCCCGCGCCAGCGCTCCTCGGAGGGCGGGAAGTGGGTGCCGATATCGCCATCCGCGATGGCGCCGAGCAGGGCATCGGTCAGCGCGTGGAGAGCCACGTCGCCGTCGGAATGGGCGAGCACGCCGCGATCGGCCGGGATCTTCACGCCGCCGAGCCAGACATGGTCGCCGGTGGTGAAGGCATGGACGTCGAAGCCGGTACCGAGGCGGGTCACGTAGCTGGTCATGGCGCGGGCTCCCGGCGCAGGGGTTTCGGCGGAACCGGCCGCGAAGGCGCGGTCGGCCTCGATCAGGTCGGCGGGCTGGGTAATCTTCCGATTGGCGATATCGCCCGCGAACACAACCACCGGCAAGCCCGCCCATTCGGCGAGCGCCCCGTCGTCGGTGAAGCCGTCGAGGCCTTGCGCGGCGGCATCCCGATGGGCGCCGAGCAGCGGTCCGAACCCGAAGGCCTGGGGCGTCTGGACGGCGCGGAGATGCTCGCGCGGCGGGGTCTCGTGCACCCGGCCGATGCCCGGCGCGATGTCGACGACGCGCTTGACCGTGTCGGTCACCGGCACACCCGGCACGGCAGCCCCGTGGTCGCGCCCGGCCGCGATCGCCCGGGCGATCAGCGGCGCATCCACGTAGGGGCGGGCGGCGTCGTGAACCAGCACGATCTCGGGCGCCGCGCCGGCCAGCGCTTCGAGGCCGGCCCGGACGGAGAGCTGGCGCGTGGCGCCGCCCTCGACCGGCGCGGCGATCTTTTCGCGCAGCCCGGCTTCAAGCTCGTCCAGGCAGGTTTGAAAAAAATCGGCTGCGTCGGCGGCGATCACCGGCTGGATCCGGTCGATGGCCTCCTGGGCGGCCAAAGCCGCGAGGGTGCGCGTCAGGACCGCCTGTCCGCCCACCCGGCGATACTGCTTGGGCGTGCCGCCGCCGATGCGGATGCCCCGGCCGGCCGCCACCACCACGGCGGCGACGCCGGTTCCCGCTGAGGCGGGTCCGTTGGCAGGCGTGCCGGTGGCGGACATGGGCGGTGAACTCGTGGGATCGAGGGGCAGGATCGCGGCCGGGCGCGGGCCAGCCGTGCCGCCATTGCCCTGCCGGTGAGCAGGCCCGTCGTTTAAGCGGGGGTGGACGCGAAATCAACGCGCGGCCCCGCTTGCCAGCGGGGCGGCTTTGCCTCATTGTTGTGCAGAATGGCGACTGATCATTATTTGAGCGCACTGCGCGGGGGACGGCCGGTTGAGGGCGGGGCAGCACCCGCGCCGCTCTGCCTGCTCGCCCCGCTATCCGGCGTGACGGACCTGCACATGCGCCGGATCGCCCGTCGCTGCGGCGCCGACGCGGTCATCTCCGAAATGGTGGCGGCGCGGGAATTCACCCGCGGATCCGGCGAGGCCACGTTGCGGGCGGACGGGTCGGGCGTCGATCTCCACGTGGTCCAGCTCGCGGGCTGCGAGGCGGAGCCGATGGCAGAGGCCGCGCGCCTCGCGGAGGCCGGCGGTGCCCACGTGATCGACGTGAACATGGGCTGCCCGGCCAAGATCGTCACCGGCATCGCCTCGGGCTCGGCCCTGATGCGCGACCTCGACCATGCCGAGCGGCTCCTGGCGGCGGTCCGGAACGCGGTCTCGGTGCCGGTCACCGTCAAGATGCGCCTCGGCTGGGACGACGCGACCCGCAACGCCGCCGACCTCGCGGCCCGCGCCGAGCGGCTGGGGCTCAACGCCGTCACGGTCCACGGGCGGACCCGGCAGCAATTCTACACCGGCACGGCCGATTGGGCGGCGATCCGCGCGGTGGTCGAGGCGGTGTCGATCCCGGTGATCGCCAACGGCGACGTCACCGACCTCGCTAGCGCCCGCGCCTGCCTCGCGGCCTCGGGCGCGGCCGGGGTGATGATCGGCCGGGCGGCGACCGGCCGGCCCTGGCTGGTCGGGCAGGTCGCGGCGGCGCTCGCCGGCCGGCCGGTTCCGGAACCGTCACGGGCCGAGCAGGCGGCGCTCGCCGCCGAGCACTATGCCGGCCTCCTGGCGCTCTACGGTCGCCCGATGGGCGTGCGCCACGCGCGAAAGCACCTCGCCGCCTATGCCGAAACCGGCGGGGCGCTGGAGCCGGCGGAGCGGTCGGCGCTCCTGACCACGACCGATCCGGACGTCGCCCTGTCCCTCCTGGCCCGGGCCTTCGCGGGACCGGCCGATACCGTGCGGGAGGCCGCGTGAGCGACGAACTTCCCCAGCAGGATCCCGGTCCGAGGCGCGATACTGCCGCCGAGGCCGTGCTCAATGCGTTGCCGCTGCCGGTCCTGACCATCGGCGGTGACGAGCGCATCCTCCACTGCAACCATGCCGCGGAGGCGTTCTTCGATTATTCCGCCCGGCTGATGCAGCGCCGTCGCCTGCGCGACATCATCCCGTTCGCCTCGCCGATCATCGCCCTGGTGGCCGAGGTGCGACGGCGCCAAGCCAGCGTCAGCGAGTACCGGGTGGAGCTGACCCAGCCGCGCCTGGGGCTGGAGCGCAGCGTCGACGTGTTCGCCACCCCGCTCGGCGACGACGGCGACGCGGTGGTGATGATGCTGCAGGAGCGCACCATCGCCGACAAGATGAACCGCCAGCTCACCCATCGCGGCGCCGCGCGCTCAATGGTGGCGCTCGGCGCCATGCTGGCCCACGAGATCAAGAACCCGCTCGCCGGCATCCGCGGCGCCGCGCAGCTCCTGGAGAGCACCGGCGCCGAGGAGGACCGCCTCCTCACCCGCCTGATCTGCGACGAATCCGACCGGATCGTGCGCATCGTCGAGCGCATGGAGCTGTTCGGCGACGAGCGTCCGGCCGAGCGCGGCGCCGTCAACGTCCACGGGGTGCTCGATCAGGTGAAGCGCTCGGCGCAGTCGGGCTTCGCGCGCCATATCCGCTTCGTCGAGACCTACGATCCGTCCCTGCCGCCGGTTTTGGGCAGCCGCGACCAGCTGATCCAGGTGATCCTGAACCTCGTGAAGAACGCCGCCGAGGCGATCGGTCCGGACGCGGTCGAGGGCGAGATCACCCTGTCGACCGCCTTCCGCACCGGCCTGCGCCTGCAGGTGCCGGGCTCGCGCGAGCGGGTCAGCCTGCCGATCGAGGTGGCGGTGCGCGACAACGGCCCCGGCATCTCGGCCGAGCTGCTGCAGGACCTGTTCGATCCGTTCGTGACCACAAAAGCACAGGGGTCCGGCCTCGGTCTTGCATTGGTCGCCAAGATCGTCGGCGATCACGGAGGGATCGTCGAGTGCGATCCCGCCCCCCGCCGCACGACGTTCCGCATCCTCCTGCCGATGTCGAGCGCCCGGGACGGGCGCGAATCGGCGGTCGATCCGTAATGTGGTTTCCCCCTTTCCGGCCCCCGTCGGAGGTCTGAGTAGAGAGTCATGCCCAACGGCCACATCATCGTCGCCGACGACGACGCCGCGATCCGCACCGTGCTCAACCAGGCGCTGTCCCGGGCGGGCTACGAAGTCCGCTCCACGGGCAACTGCGCCACCCTCTGGCGCTGGGTCGCACAGGGGGAGGGCGATCTCGTGATCACCGACGTGGTGATGCCCGACGAGAACGTGTTCGACCTGCTGCCCCGCATCAAGCGGGTGCGGCCGGAGCTGCCGATCATCGTGATGAGCGCGCAGAACACGTTCATGACGGCGATCCGCGCCTCGGAGCGGGGCGCCTACGAGTACCTGCCTAAACCCTTCGACCTGAAGGAGCTGATCGCCATTGTGGGCCGGGCGCTCTCCCGCCCCCGCGGCGCGGCGCCGGCCGGTGCGCCGCCCGAGAACGAGGATATCCCGCTGGTCGGCCGCTCGCCCGCCATGCAGGAGATCTACCGGGCACTCGCCCGGCTGATGCCCACCGACCTCACCGTGATGATCACGGGTGAATCCGGCACCGGCAAGGAGCTGGTCGCCCGGGCGCTGCACGATTACGGCCGCCGCCGCACCGGCCCGTTCGTGCCGGTCAACATGGCGGCGATCCCGCGCGACCTGATCGAGTCCGAGCTGTTCGGCCACGAGAAGGGTGCCTTCACCGGCGCGCTCCAGCGCTCCGCCGGCCGGTTCGAGCAGGCCGAGGGCGGCACGCTGTTCCTCGACGAGATCGGCGACATGCCGATGGAGGCGCAGACCCGTCTGCTGCGCGTGCTCCAGCAGGGCGAGTACACCACGGTCGGCGGCCGGGTCCCGATCAAGACCAACGTCCGGATCATCGCGGCGACCAACAAGGATCTGCGGATCTCGATCCAGCAGGGCATCTTCCGCGAGGATTTGTTCTTCCGGCTGAACGTCGTGCCGCTGCGGCTACCGGCCCTGCGCGAGCGGTCCGAGGACGTTCCGGACCTCGTCCGCCACTTCTTCGTGCTGGTCGAGCGCGAGGGGCTGACCCGGAAGTCCCTCGATGGCGACGCCATGGAGCGGCTCAAGCGCTACCGCTGGCCGGGGAACGTCCGCGAGCTGGAGAACCTCGTCCGGCGATTGGCCGCCCTCTACCCGCAGGACACGATCACCGGCCCGGTGATCGAGGCCGAACTCGACACACTGCCGCTGGCCACCCCCTCGACCCCGGCCACCAACGGCGCCGCCCGCAAGGCCGGCGGGGAATCCGAGAGCCTGTCGAGCGCGGTGGAGCGGCACCTCTCGGATTACTTTTCCGGGTATCGCGACACGCTGCCCCCGCCCGGGCTCTACCACCGGATCCTGCGGGAGATCGAAGGGCCGCTGATCGGCGCGGCTCTGGCCGCCACCCGCGGCAACCAGATCCGCGCGGCGGAACTGCTCGGGGTCAACCGCAACACCCTGCGCAAGAAGGTGCGGGATCTCGACCTGCAGGTGTTCCGGACGGCGCGGTAGGAGTTTTCAGCCTGATCCAACCCGCCGCCGCATCCTGAGATGCCCGCGTCAGCGGGCCTCGAAGGCGGGATCCAGGGATCGTGCGCTTTCTGGAGGGCTCCTTCGAGGCCGCCGCTACGCTCCGGCGCCTCGGGATGAGATCCAGATCCGGATGAGCGCGATCCCGCCTGCGCTCACCGCGCCGGCAGGATCGGGTCGCCCCGCATCAGCGCGTGAAGCCGCTCGGTATCGAACCCGTTCGGGATCGCCGGCGCGGCCGGCTTGGCGGCCGGCGCGGCCTTGATGGGCGCCGGCAGGGATCCGGTGGCGGAGGGCTCGGCCTGGGCGGCGCGCACCACAGGCGCCGGCGCCAGATGGGCGAGCCGGTCGGCGCTGACGAACACCACCGTCGCCGTGGAAGCGAGGACGAGGACGCCGCCGAAGAGGGAACGCAGGATACGCAAGCGACGACCCGACACGCGACTTGAGACGGCAACAGAATAGCGCCGCGGCCGTTAACGAAGCCCCACTCCAAGGCTTCCGCCCAATTTTCGGGAGGCGATATTGACGAACGCCCAGGCCACCGCGAGCGACAGCCCGTTCATTCAGGGGCGCAATGCCCGGCTCTACGGCAAGCCCAAGAGCGAGTGCCCCTATCCAGAAGGGTCCGAGGACCGGACCGCCTGGATGGAGGCCTACGACGAAGCCGCGGTCACCGATCCGCCCGAGAACCCCTGATTCAGGGGAACGGACGCATTCGAGGCGTCGGGATGACCGGCCAAGCTTGACCTCGCCGGGCGGGCGGCGCTTCGTGCGGTGCAGCGCAGCCCGGTCCACGAGTTCCGATGTCCCTGAAGCCCGAATCCGAAAAGACCTTCGCGCCCGCGACGCGGCTCGTCCATGCGGGCCGGGATCCGGGTGAGCAGCACGGCTTCGTCAACACGCCGATCTATCGCGGCTCGACTGTCCTCTACCCGACCTACGACGCCATCAAGTACCGGCGCGGGCGCTACAATTACGGCACCTCGGCCACGCCCACCATGGACGCGCTGACGAGCGCCTGGACGGAACTCGCGGGCGCCGCCGGCACGGTGGTGACGCCTTCGGGGCTGGCGGCGCTGACGGTCGCGCTGATGGCCGCGGTCTCGGCGGGCGACCACCTCCTCGTCACCGATTCCGCCTACCGGCCGACCCGCAATTTCTGTGACGGCGTGCTGGCGCGCTACGGGGTCGAGGTCACCTACTACGATCCCACCATCGGCGCCGGCATCGCCGAACTGATGCGACCGAATACGAAGGCCGTTCTGGTCGAGGCGCCGGGCTCCCAGAGCTTCGAGATGCAGGACATCCCGGCCATCGCCGCGGTCGCGCATGCCCGCGACGCCTGCGTGATCAAGGACAACACCTGGGCGACGCCGCTGCTGTTCCCGCCGCACGAGCGCGGCGTCGACATCGCGGTCGAGGCCGGGACCAAGTATCTCAGCGGCGGCTCGGACCTGCTGATCGGCCTGACCTCGGCCAACGCGAAATACTACCCGGCGGTCCGGCGGACCTTCGACCATTTCGCCATGTGCGCAGGTGCCGAGGACATCTTCCTGGCCCTGCGGGGCATGCGGACAATGAACCTGCGCCTGCGCGAGCACGGCCGCGCCGGGCTTGAGATGGCCCGCTGGTTTCAGGCCCGGCCCGAGGTGCTGCGGGTACTCCATCCCGGCCTGCCGGAGGATCCCGGCCACGCCATCTGGAAGCGCGATTTTTCCGGCGCCTCCGGGCTGTTCGGGGTGATCCTGAAGCCCGTGCCGGAGGCGGCGGTCGCCGCCATGCTGGACGGGCTGGAGCTGTTCGGGATGGGCTTCTCCTGGGGCGGCTTCGAGAGCCTCGTGATCCCGTTCGACTGCGCCGGCTACCGGACCGCCACCCAGTGGGCACCCGGCGGCCCGGCCCTGCGCTTCCATATCGGGCTGGAGGACGTCGAAGACCTCAAGGCCGACCTCGACGCCGGCTTCGCGCGCCTGCGGGCCGCTTCGTGAGTGTGCCGACCCGGCGCCGCCTGATTCAGGGCGCCGGCGCCCTCGCGGTCGCACACACGCTTCCGGCCCTGGCCGGGGAAACCGACGTGACCGGGCGGCTCGCCCGCTACATGGTGGCGGCCCGGGGGCAGGATCTGCCGCCGGAGGTGCTGATCGCCTGCAAGCACCGCATCCTCGACAGCCTCGCCGCCATGGTGTCGGGCGCGCGGATGCAGCCGGGCGTGATGGCGCTCGCCTACGTGAAGGGTCTCGGCGGCACCGAGCAGGCGGGGGTCGTCGCCTCCGATTACAGGACCACGACGGTCAACGCCGCGCTTGCCAACGCCATGTGCGCCCATGCCGACGAGACCGACGATTTCGAGCCGGTGACCAAGGCGCATCCCGGCTGCGCCACCGTGCCGGCGGCCCTGGCGCTCGCCGAGCTGCACGGCAATTCCGGCGCGGAGTTCGTCCGGGCCGTGGCGCTCGGCTACGACCTCTGCTGCCGGCTGCTCCTGGCGCTCGGGCCCGACCATGTGCGCGGCACCCATCGAAGCGCGGAGGGCACCAGCTCGACCTTCGGGGCGCTCGGGGCGGCCGCGTCCTTGGCCCACCTGGACGAGCGCGGCATGCGCTTCGCGCTCTCCTACGCGGCTCAGCAGGTCTCCGGCCTGTGGAGCTGGGTGCGCGATCACGACCATGTCGAGAAGGCCTTCGACTTCGCCGGCATGGGCGCGCGCAACGGTGTCACGGCGGTCGGCATGGTCGAGGCGGGGCTGACCGGGGTGTCGGACGTGCTCGACGGCCGCCACAACCTGCTGAACGCCCTCTCGACCGCACCAAAGCCCGAGGCGATGCTGGACGGGCTGGGCAGCCGCTTCTTCGTCACCGAGACGGCGATCAAGACCTACTCGGTGGGCTACCCGATCCAGTCACCGCTCGACGCGACGCTGACCTTGCGGCGGCAGTACGGCCTGACGCCGGAGACTGTGCGCCACATCCTGGTGAAGGTGCCGACCGATGCGGTCGGCATCGTCGGATCGAGCGCCATGCCGGATGTGAGCTGCCAGCATCTCGTGGCGCTGGCGCTGGTGAAGGGCGCGGTCTCCTTCGCGGACAGCCACGATGCCGGCCTGATGCACGATTCCGCGATCGCGGCGGAACGCGCCAAGGTGGAGCTCGCGGGGGATCCCGCTTTGATGGACCCGGCAGCCCCGCGCGGCGCGATCGTCACGATCACGATGGCGGATGGGCGGATCGTCGAGCACCACACGCGGCACCCGCCTGGGACGAAGGAGAATCCGCTGAGCACGGAGGCGGTGAACGCCAAGGCGCGGGACCTGATGGCGCCGGTGCTCGGGCCGGACAAGGCCGATCGGTTGATCGCGCAGATCAACGCCCTGGAGGCGGTGGCCGACATGCGGGCGTTGCGGGCGCTGCTGGTCGCTTGAGGTGGGGCGGTACGGCGGCGCTGCAGGGCACCGAATGCCGCTCCCGATACGGCTATCTGCACCTTCAAGAGACCCGATGCATTTGACCTTCCCGCGCGATCCTGATTGACCGGCCGGGCATGACCACGAGCCTCTCCGCCGGCGGCACCGCGCGCCACGCACCCGCCGACCGGATCGGTCGCGGGCTCGACGCGCTGGGTATGAGCCATGCCCGGGCCGTCGCCGCCCTGCTGGCGCTCTGCCTGATCCTGTTCCTGCCCGGCCAGATCTCGCTGCAGCCGATGGACCGGGACGAGCCGCGCTTCGCCCAGGCCTCGAAGCAGATGCTGGAGACCGGTGATCTCGTGAATATCCGCTTCCAGGGCGAGGCGCGGAACAAGAAGCCGGTGGGAATCTACTGGGCTCAGGCCGCCGCGGTGGCGGCTGGCGAGGCGCTCGGCGTACCGGATGCCCGCACGCAGATCGCCCTCTACCGTATCCCCTCGCTGATCGGCGCCGCCGCCTCGGTGCTGCTCGCCTACTGGGCGGCGCTCGCCGTCCTGCCGCGCCGTGGGGCGCTGCTGGCCGCCGCCCTCTACGGCGCCTGCCTGATGCTCAACGCCGAGGCGCATCTCGCCAAGACCGACGCGCTGCTGGCGGCCTGCGCCACGGCGAGCCTCGGTGCGCTCGCCCGGACGTGGCTGGCCGCGCGCGCGGGCCGGCCCCTTTCAGGCCCGGTTTTCGCGGCCTTCTGGCTCGGGATGGCTCTCGGCATCCTGGTGAAGGGGCCGATGGTCCCGCTCTTCGTCGCCCTGCCGGCCCTGGGACTGTCGGTCGTCGCGCGCTCCGGGCGCTGGCTGCTGGCGCTGCGGCCGCTGCCGGGCCTCGCCCTGACCCTCGCCCTGGTGGCCCCCTGGTTCGCCGCCATCGCCTGGAAGAGCGGCGGCGCCTTCTACGCGGAGGCGATCGGACACGACATGCTCGGCAAGGTCGGCGGCGCGGCCGAACGGCACTGGGGACCGCCCGGGGCCTATACGCTCGCGTTCTTCGCGACCTTCTGGCCGGGGGCCGCCTTCGCCGCCATGAGCCTGCCCTTCGCGTGGCGGGTGCGGCGCGAGCCCGCCGTGGCCTTCCTGATCGCCGCAGTGCTGCCCGCCTGGCTGATCTTCGAGGCGGTGCCGACCAAGCTGCCCCACTACGTCCTGCCGCTGATGCCGTGGCTCGCGATCCTCACCGTGCTGGCGCTGTCGCGGGGGGCGCTGGACCCGCGCCTGCGCGGCGCGCGCCTGACCGCTTTGCTGGTGCCGGCGATCCCCGTGGCGCTGACCTTGGGCCTGTGCGTCGTCGGCTGGCGCCTCGACAGCCACACGATCCCCTGGCCGGCCCTGCCGCTGCTCGCCGCCGCCTGTGCGGTGGCGGGCCTCGCGTGGCTGGCCTTTGCGCGAGGGCCTGTGGAGGGATCCGCCGAACGCGCGCTGGTGCTCGGCGTGCTGGCCTCGTGCCTCCTCGGGCCAGCGGTGCTGGGCGTGGCGCAGCGTTCGCTGCCGGCCCTCAAGGTCTCGCCGCGCCTCGCCGCCCTGCGCGACCGGATGCCCTGCATCAATCCCGCGGTGGCGAGCCTCGGCTATCGGGAGCCGAGCCTCGTCTTCCTGATCGGCACCGGGCTCGTCCTGCCGCCGGACGGGCCGGCGGCGCGGCGATTTCTGGAGGCCGGCGGCTGCCGGCTCCTGTTCGTCGAGGCCCGGGACCGTGACGATTTCAATGCGGCCTGGCCGGTGGCGCGCGGGGCGCCGGCGCCGATGGCGGAGGTCGATGGCTTCAACCTCAACACCGGCCGGCGGGTCTTCGTGACGGCCTATGGGATGACCCGGTGAGCGAGCCCCCCCGTCTCAGCGTCGTCGTGCCGATGCGCAACGAGGCCGGCAACGTCGCGCCCCTGGTGGCCGAGATCGAGGCGGCCTGCGCGGGCCTCGCCTTCGAGTTGATTTGCGTCGATGACGGCTCCACCGACGCAACCCCGGTGGCGCTGGCGGCGGCGCGGGCGGGGCGGCCCTGGCTCCGGGTGCTGCGTCATGCCCGGGGTGGCGGCCAGTCGGCGGCAGTGCGCAGCGGCGTCCTGGCGGCCCGGGGCGAGACCGTCGCGACCCTCGACGGCGACGGCCAGAACGACCCGGCCTTCATCCCCGCCCTGCTCGCCGCCCTCGACGAAGGCGGCCCCCGGGCCGGGCTTGCCCAGGGCCAGCGGCGCGGGCGCAAGGACGGGCCGTTCAAGATGCTCCAGTCGCGGATCGCCAACGGTGTGCGCGGGCGGATCCTGAAGGACGCCACCCGCGACACCGGCTGCGGCCTCAAGGTGTTTCGCCGGGCGGTGTATCTCCGTCTGCCCTATTTCGACGCCCTGCACCGGTTCATGCCGGCGCTCGTGGCCCGGGAGGGCTTTTCCGTAGTCCACCGCGACGTGGTCGACCGGCCGCGGTTGACGGGCGTCTCGAATTACGGGCTGTTCGACCGCCTCTGGGTCGGGCTCCTCGACCTCGCGGGCGTCTGGTGGCTGATCCGGCGCAAGCGCACCGATCCGCGCCCGGAGGAGATCGCCGCCCCGGCCGGGACGCCGGCAGATCAGGACGTCGGATGCTGATCCAGCTCGCCCACGACCTGCCGGACTACTTCTACGACGTCTTCGTCACCCGGATGGATTTCTGGCTGGTGTTCGGCATCGTCGCCCAGGTCGTGTTCGGCTCGCGCTTCATCCTGCAATGGATCGCCAGCGAGCGGGCGGGGCGCAGCGTGATGCCGCTGTCGTTCTGGTTCCTGTCGATCGTCGGCGGGCTGATGACCCTGGTCTACGGCTTCGTGCGGCGCGAGCCGGTGATCATCATCGGCCAGGGCCTGTCGACCGGCATCTACCTCCGCAATCTCGCGCTGATCTTCCGCGAACGCCGCCGCAGGCGGAGCGGGGCATGAGCCGCGCGCCACTGCCGGGTTTCTACGATGACCTCGATGCCAGTTTCGCCGAACTCTGGCGGCTCCTGGCGGAGGGAGCCGCGCTGGGGCGCAGCGGATTCCACCTGCCGGCCCTGGCGACCCTCGGTGCCGATGGTGCACCGCGGCTGCGCACCGTGGTGCTGCGCGAAGCCGACGCGGCAACCGGCACCCTCCGGTTCCACTGCGACCGCCGCTCCGACAAGGCGACCGAGATCGCCGCGCACCCGGCCTGTGCGCTCATGGCCTACGATGCAGCGGCCAAGATTCAGATCCGCCTCGAAGGCCGTGCCACCCTCCACACCGACGATCCCGTGGCCGAGGCAGCCTGGGCCGGATCCCGGGCGATGAGCCGGGTCTGCTACGCGGCCGAGCCCGCCCCCGGCACCGCGCTCCCGGCCGGGGACGCCTACAGCCTGCCGGACGAGGTTACCGCCGCGACGACCGGCCGGCCGCGTTTCGCCGTCGTGCTGATCCGGACCGAGCGGCTGGACCTCCTCTATCTCGACCGCCGCGGCCATCGCCGGGCGGCGTGGCATCGGAACGCCGCCGGCGGCTGGCATGGGACGTGGCTCGCACCCTGATCGGGCGACGCGAATGGCAGGTCGCGTCAACGGCGCCCCCTTGGTCGTCCGTCCGTCGGACCGGACCCCGCCGCTCACAGCCGCGTCCGGCAGCGACCGCCGGGCGAATGAATCTCCGGGCGAGTGCTCGACGGAACAAGTCCACCGCGAAATCCAATCACCCGCCGCGTCCGCACAGTCTCATTCTAGATCTATAAGAAACGACTGTCCTACCCGATCTGTATCAGACTATGTTTTGCCATCCTGAGGTGGCGGGCCGATCGACACTGCCTTTGCCCGGATCGCAAGCACATCGCGGCGTCAGATTTTTGTCGATTTGTTTATTGTGCGGGATATAAGCTGCGGCAGCCCCGGAGCCTTGGCCGTGAATCGTTTCTACAGAAATTCCATATCCCTGAAAATTGCATTCGCCTTTGCCTTCATTGCCGCAAATTCTGTCGGATATCTCTACTATATCTCGAAGCGCATGGTCGCGGCTGACGCGTCGTATGGTGCTTATCTGGGCAACGATGCCGCGGCCGCGACAATGGCAGCACGCCTCGGCCGCACCGTCTACCAGATGAGCTACGTGGCCTTCCGCGCCCTCGGCGAGGCCGATCCGGACGAGTCGGATCGGGTGGGCGCCGGGTTCGAGCCGCTGCCGGCCGAGGCCGGCAAGCTCATCACGGGCGTGCGCAGCTACGCCCCGGCGGCCTTCCACGACCGGACCGAACGGATCGCCGAACTGGTCGAGACCTACGCCAAGCTCACCGGCGAGATGTGCATCATGGCCAAGAGGGGCCAGAGCGCCCAGGCCCTGACCCTCGCGCACAAGAAGGTCGATCCTGTCCAGAAGACGCTGTTTGCCGAACTCGATGCCTTCGCGACCGATCTGGGCGCCGCGATCGAGAATGGCGCCGCGGCGCTCAGTGCCGACACCCGGACGACCCTGTACTGGGTGATCGGCTCCTCGGCCGCCGGCATCGCGATCAGCATCCTGCTCGGCCTTCTGCTGGTGAATCAGGGGGTCACGCGCCCGCTCGGCCGGATGGCGTCCGCCCTGAAAGCCATGGCAGACGGGGAGCTCGGCACGGACGTGCCGGAGGCGCGGCGGAGGGACGAGATCGGCGCCATCGGCAAGGCCGTGGAGGGCATCAAGGCCCTGGTCTCCCGCAACGCCGCCGAGCAAGCCGAAGCCAAGCGTCTGACCGACGAAGCCGCCGCCGCCGATCGCAGCCGGACCTTGATGGCCTTCGCGGACGGCTTCGAGGCCACGGTGGGACGGATCATCGGCCTCGTCTCCACCTCGGTCGCCTCGCTGCAAACCACCGCCCGGACCATGACCGACACCGCCGCGCGCACCGCCGACCGGTCCACCACCGTGGCGACCGCCGCCGAGGAGGCCGCGACCAACGTCAGCACGGTGGCGAGTGCGGCCGAGGAACTCGGCTCCTCGGTCCTGGAGATCGGCCGGCAGGTCAGCGGCTCCGCATCCCTCGCGCAGAACACCGTCGCGGAGGCGGACCGGACCGCCGCCCTGGTACAGGAGCTGAGCGCTGCCGCCGGCAAGGTCGGCGCCGTCGTCGAGCTGATCGCCGCCATCGCGAGCCAGACCAACCTGCTGGCGCTGAACGCCACCATCGAGGCGGCCCGGGCCGGCGAGGCGGGACGGGGATTCGCCGTCGTGGCCGGCGAGGTGAAGGCGCTTGCGGGCCAGGCGGCCCGGGCGACCGGGGAGATCTCGGATCAGATCGGCCGCATCCAGGGGGCGACCGGGCAGGCGGTTTCGGTGATCGCGACGATCACGGCGCGAATTCGCGAGATCGACGCGGTGTCGACCTCGATCGCGGCCGCGGTGGAGCAGCAGGGGGCGGCGACCCAGGAGATCGTCCGCAACGTCGCCCAGGCCGCCACGGGCACGAGCGAGGTCACCAGCAACATGGTGGGCGTGGCCGAGGCCTCGGAGGCGACCGGCGCGGCGGCCGATCAGGTCCTGATCGCCACCGCCGCACTGGCGCGCCAGTCGGAGGAGCTCGGCGGCGAGGTCCGGCGCTTCCTCGCCACGATCCGGGCCGCCTGACGCCGGCCGTCCGAGGGCCAGACTGTACGCCGCGCCCTGACGCGCACCGGCCCTCCGCATGGTATCGCCGTTTCGATGGGGCCCGAGCGTCCGGAACGTGCCCGCGCCCACGATCGGATTGTGAAATCAACAGACAACCCGATTACGGGCGCACAACTTTTCTCCGATCCCGAATATAATTTGCCAAAATTCTAAAATTGCCAATATCAGTTTACAACTGGCACCAAGATATTTTATTTGAGCGCAGTCCGATTTGAGAAATATCAACCCTATGCATTGTAACAGCTCAAAACCGGCTTAATTTGGCACGGCTTGACCAAGGTCACGCCGAGGGGACCGATATGAAGTGGATATCTAGGATCAATATTTCAGCGAAGCTTTTGGCAGTCATTGCTTTAACAGGTGCAATATTTTTAGGATGCGCAGTATATACATCGAAGAAAATTGCAGATATCGATGCGGTCTACACAACGTTGCTCGATCAGGAGGCGAAGGCGGTCGTGAAGGTCGCCCGCCTGAACCGCATCGTGGCGCAGCTCGGCTACGCCGCCCTGCGCAACGCGACGGAGGCTGGCACGGCCGACGGAGTTCGCATCGGACGCCAGCTCGATGCTTTTTCGGCCGAGGCAGCAAGTCTGATCGACGGCGCCCGCCGGGAGGCCCCGACCTACCGAGAGCGCATCGATCAGATCGCCGGGCATTTCGACGCCTGTCTGCGGGCGATGCGCGCCTTGCGGGATCTGGCCGACGCCGGCAAGGCGGGCGAAGCCCTGTCGCTGGCGCGCCGGATCGCGGACGGCGTCCAGAAAGAGGTCACCGAGTCCGCCCGCCTGCTCGTGGACGACATGGATACCTCGCTTCAGAAGCGGTCGGACGATTTGACCGCCGAGGTCAACGCCACGCGCCTGTTCCTGATGGCCGTCTCGCTCATCGGCATCACCGTCGGCATGACCGCGGGTGTCCTGGTCGTCGTCTTCGGCGTCACGCGCCCGATCCGCGGGCTGGCGGCCAAACTGCAGCGCATGGCCGATGGCGCGATCGACGCCGAGATCACCGAGGCCCGACGCGGCGACGAGATCGGCGTGATCGGCCGGGCCGTCGAGGGCATCAAGACCCTTGTCGCCCGGAATGCCGCCGAACAGGCCGCGATCCGGCGCAAAGCTGATGAGGCGGCCGCGGAGGCGCGCCGCCGGGCCATGCTCGAACTCGCCGATGGCTTCCAGGGTACGGTGGGCCGGATCATCAGCTTGGTCTCCTCCGCGGCCGCCGAGCTACAGGTCACCGCACAGACCATGACGGCGACGGCGACGCAGACCGCCAGCCAGTCCACCACCGTGGCGGCCGCCGCCGAGCAGGCCGCCGCCAACGTCAACACGGTGGCGAGCGCGGCCGAGGAGCTGGGCTCGTCGGTGCAGGAGATCGGCCGGCAGGCGAACAGCTCGGCGAAGCTCGCCCAGGGCGCCGTGTCCGAGGCCGGCCAGACCGCTACTCTGGTGCAGGACCTCAGCACCGCCGCCGCCAAGGTTGGCGACGTGGTGCGGCTGATCACCGATATTGCAGCCCAGACCAATCTGCTGGCTCTGAACGCCACCATCGAGGCCGCCCGGGCCGGGGAAGCCGGGCGCGGTTTTGCGGTGGTGGCCGCCGAGGTCAAGGAACTGGCCAACCAGACCGCCCGGGCAACCGACGAGATTGCCGGCCAGATCAGCCAGATTCAGGCATCCACCGGCACCGCGGTCTCGGTCATCAGCGGGATCACCGACCGTATCCGGGAGATCGAAGCGGTGGCGACATCGATCGCGGCCGCAGTTGAGGAGCAGGGGGCGGCCACCCAGGAGATCGTCCGCAATGTCGGTCAGGCGGCGCAGGGCACCGGTGAGGTGACCGGCAACATCGCCGGCGTGGCCTCGGCGGCCACGGAGACAGGCCGGGCAGCGGACCAAGTGCTCGGCGCCGCCTCGGGATTGTCACGGCAATCCGAGCTGCTCAGCGGCGAGGTCGAGCGCTTCCTGGCGACGATCCGGGCCGCCTGATCGAAGCGGGGCCGGCACAGGCGGGTCGGGACAAGCGGCTCGGGCTCTGGATGCCGGCGCTGCGTCCGCCCCCCTGTCCGGCACGGGTCGTCGGGCGTACAGCCCGGGCACCGCCCGCCCGTCCGGGCCGACCGGGAGGAACCCGTGGGCCTCGTCTACGCGCTCGCCGCCTATTTGAGCTGGGGCCTGCTGGTCCCGGTCCATTTTCGGCTGCTCGGGGCCTACAGCCCGAACCATATCCTCGCCGAGCGCATCGTCTGGTCGAGCCTGTTCGCCGGCACCTTGGCGCTGGTCCTGGCGGCGCGCCACCGCCTCGTCCTGCCACGGCCCCTGCGCCCGCGCCACGCCCTGCTGGCGCTCTCCGCCGCGATGATCGGCGTGAACTGGCTGCTCTACCTCTACGCGGTCGGCAGCGGCCACCTGCTCGACGCGAGCCTCGGCTACTACATCAACCCGTTGGTCAGCGTGGCGCTCGGGCGGGTGGTGCTCGGCGAGCGCCTGCGGCCGCTGCAGATGGCGGCCGTCGCGGTCGCGGCGGCGGGGGTCGGGATCGCGGTGATCTGGGCCGGCGAGCTGCCGCTGATGTCCCTGTCGCTGGCCGTGAGCTTCGCGCTCTACGGACTTACCCGGAAGATTGTCGGCGTCGACGCGCTGGTCGGCTTCCTGGCCGAGACGCTGCTGCTCCTGCCGGCGGCGGTCGCGTGGCTCGTCCTCACGCCCGAGCCGTTCCTGCCCGCCGAGCCCGCGGGCCGCGCGCTCCTGATGCTCACCGGCCTCACGACCGCCCTGCCGCTGATCTGGTTCGCCGCCGCGGCGGTGCGGCTGCGCCTGACCACGCTCGGCCTGCTGCAATACGTCGCCCCGACCTGCCTCCTCGGCCTCAGCGTCCTGGCCTATGGCGAGCGCGTCGAACCGCACCGGGCCCTGATGCTCGCCCTGATCTGGGTGGCGCTCGTCCTCTATACCGTCGATGCCCTCCGGGGGCGGCGCACCCTGGTCCCCGCGCCGGCGCGGTCGGATCCGGACGCGATGCGTGTATAAGGCATACCGGTACGGGCCTTTCGGGGCCGGATGGGGATGATGCGCAGCCGATGAGCGAGCGATGAGCGAGAGTGAGGGCGGCACCGAGGCCGTCACGGATGCCGACTACCGGATTCTCGCCGAGACGCTGGCGCAGCTCGCCTGGATCGCCGAGGCCGACGGCACGATCATCTGGTACAACCAGCGATGGTACGACTATACCGGCACCTCGCTCGAGGAGATGCGCGGCTGGGGTTGGCGCACCGTCCACCATCCCGACCACATCGCGGCGGTGACCGAGCGCTATCAGGCCGCCATCGCCCTCGGGAGCAGCTGGGAGGACACGTTTCCCCTGCGGGGCCGGGACGGGATCTATCGCTGGTTCCTCTCCAAGGCGCGGCCGCACCGGGACGGATCCGGGCGGGTCCTGCGCTGGTACGGGACCAACACCGACATTTCCGCCCGCCGCGCCACCGAGGAGCGCCTGCGCCATTCCGAGCAGCGCTTCCGCGCGCTGGTGGACGCCTCCGCGGCCGTGATCTGGAACACCAATGCCGCGGGCGAGCTGACGCCGCCGCAGGTCCGCTGGAGCATCTACACCGGGCAGACCGAGGAGGCCTATCAAGGCTGGGGCTGGCTCGACGCGGTCCATCCTGACGACCGGGGGCAGGCCGCCGATGCCTGGGCGGCCTGTGTGGAAGCGCGCAAGACCTACGAGATCGAGTACCGCCTGCGCCGCCACGACGGTGCGTGGCGCGCCATGGAGGTGCGCGGCGTACCGGTGCTGGCCGGGGACGGCTCCCTACGCGAATGGGTCGGCACCTGCGTCGACGTCACCGAGCGCAAGGAGGCCGAGGAGGCGGTGGAGCGGGCGCGTCAGGCGGCCGAAGCCGCCAACCTCGCCAAGAGTCAGTTCATCGCCAACATGAGCCACGAGCTGCGCACGCCCCTCTCGGCGGTGATCGGCTATTCCGAGATGCTCGGCGAGGAGCTTGAGGATATCGGGCAGGCGGCCCTCCTGCCGGACCTGCGCAAGATCGAGGCGGCGGCCCGCCACCTCCTGTCGCTGATCAACGACGTGCTCGACATCTCGAAGATCGAGGCCGGCCGCATGACCGCCTCGGCCGAGACCTTTGCCGTGACCGATCTCCTGCAGGATGTGTCCGACGCCACCGGTTCCCTGGTGGAGAAGAAGGGCAACCGCTTCGTCCTTGATACGGGCGAGGCCGATCTCGGGTCGATGCACCAGGATCAGACCAAGATCCGCCAGTGCCTGCTGAACCTGATCGGCAACGCCGCCAAGTTCACCGAGACGGGCACCATCACGCTCACCGCGCGCCGCCACCGGGAGGAGGGGGCGGACTGGCTGTCCTTCGCGATCGCCGATACCGGCATCGGCATGAGCGAGGAGCAGATCGGGCGGCTGTTCGAGCGCTTCGTGCAGGCGGACGAGTCCACCACCCGCCAGTTCGGCGGCACCGGCCTCGGGCTTGCCATCACCCGCGCCTTCTGCCGGACCATGGGCGGCGATATCGGCGTCACCAGCAATCCGGGGGCGGGTTCGACCTTCACCCTCCGCCTGCCCGCGACGCTCATCCCGGAGGACACGCCGCCCACCGAGGCCGAGGCCCACGCCGTGGAGCCGCACGAGGAGCACGAGACGGTGCTGCTGGTCGACGACGACCCGGCCGCCCGGGAATTGCTCCAGCGCTTCCTGGAGCGCGAGGGCTTTCATGTGCGCAGCGCCAATGATGGCCGCGCCGGCCTGACGCTGGCCCGGGCGCTGAAGCCCCGCGCGATCCTCCTCGACGTCGAGATGCCGCGCATGGACGGCTGGGCGGTGCTGCACGCGGTCCGCAACGACCCCGACCTTGCCGGGACGCCGGTGATCATGACCTCGGTGGTCGCCGAGCAGGGCCTCGGCCAGGCGCTCGGCGCCACCGACTATTTCGTGAAGCCGATCGACTGGGACCGTCTCAAGGGCCTGATGGAGCGCTACCGGCCGGAGGCGCCGAACGAGGCGCGCATCCTCGTGGTCGATGACGATGCGGATGCCCGGGAGCGCCTGCGCCGGTCGCTCGGCCGCGAGGGCTGGATCGTCGACGAGGCGGAGAACGGCCGGATCGCCCTGGAGCGGGTGAACGAAGCGCGGCCGAGCCTGATCCTGCTCGACCTGATGATGCCCGAGATGGACGGGTTCGGCTTCCTGCGGGCCCTGCGCGCCCGGCCCGACGGCGACGTGCCGGTGGTGGTGCTCACCGCCAAGGAGATCACCCATGCCGAGAAGGAGAGCCTGACCCGGCAGGCCGACCGGGTGATCGCCAAGGGCTCGATGAGCCTCGCGGAGATCGGCCGGCAACTGCGGGTGCTGTACGCGCGTTCGGCGAACGAGCCGGTGCCGGGACAACTCCAGGGCCTGATCGCGCGGCTCGCCGAGCAGGAGACGGGGGACAGGCCATGAGCGACGATGGGATCGATCCCGACAAGGCGGTGGCGATCCGCCTGCGGGCGCGGCTGGCGGTGGTGGAGCGGGCGGCGTGGTTCGGCCTGGTCCACGCCATGAAGACGCGCCCCGCCGAGACCGAAGCCTACATCGCCTCCGAGCGGGCACGCTGCACGGACGGGTTCGGCAGCGGTGCCTGGGCGAAGGACCTCACCGACGCGGAGCGGAAGATGCTGGCGGATGAGGTCGATGCCGGGCTGGCGCAGCTGATCGAGGATGCGCGCGGGGAGGTATGAGCCGCCGTCTTTGCGAGCGGAGCGATCTTAGTGGGCCACGCTGAAAGGGCTCGCGGCTCCTTGGCTTGATTCGCTGCACTCAGTGACTGGTACGTCGGCACAGTCAAACCACGGATTCTGAAGCTAGCACGGGCCAGCCCCCGCGCACGAAACGATTGCGGTTGGCGGCCTAGCACTACTTTGGCAGATTGAAGGAACGCGGGAGGTTTTCGCGGATTCGCATGCCACGGCCATGGGCTTGGGTGCGCGCGATGTCCGGTGCTGGCGGATGGCATGAGGATCTGGATCGGTGG
>NZ_JAKSYG010000205.1 GCF_022829725.1 Methylobacterium sp. E-005
TCCGACCGGGAGGCGCCACAACACACATTTGGTTTGCAAGCTACATGACTGCGCAGGCTGAATAAATTGGAGCAGCACGACACGACTACGCGGCTTTAGTCAAAAGCGACCCACATATGTAGTAAAACGGAACTTGATGTGGGTTGGGGATTTGCCCCGCACATACAGCTGTTCGGTCTCGGACCGACGTCCGACTGACGGCGGAAGGAAGCCTCAC
>NZ_JAKSYG010000001.1 GCF_022829725.1 Methylobacterium sp. E-005
GTGGCGGCATCCGCGAAGGGCAGGATCGCCGGGCCGAGGCGCATAAGGGCGCGGGTGAGTTTTTGGGATGCGGTCATGATCGCACCCCGGTCGCCACTGCATCCCCTCCCCCCTCTGCGGGGGGTGGTGTGCCGGCCGTCAGGCCGGGTCGGGAGGGGGGAAACCGGCGTCCGGAAAGGTGGCTTCGCGAGCCGAAACCCGCATCGTCGAGCTACCCCTCTCCCCCCCGGCTGCGCGGGGTACCCTGCCCCGCAGAGCGGGGTGGGAGGGTTCGCGTTGGCGCGGTGGCGCTCCACAGGTG
>NZ_JAKSYG010000002.1 GCF_022829725.1 Methylobacterium sp. E-005
CCTCGGGCGGGGCCGGCGTCGCCGCCGCCCTGAACATGGGCGTGCTGCACGAGGGATCCGACGGGGCGGGCTCGATCCGGATCCCATCGTCGTTCTGCGGCGTCTTCGGCATCCAGCCGACCTTCGGCTGGCTGCCAACCGACGCGCGGACGCCGCTGCGGTACATGGCCCATCGCGGCCCGCTCACCCTGACGGTGGCGGAATCCGCCCTATTCCTGAACGCCGTCGCCGGCCCGTCTCCGGACGCGCTGTACGGCGACTGCCCGCGCCCCGTCCCCGACTGGACGGAGGCCGCCCGAGGCCGCCTCGCTGGCCC
>NZ_JAKSYG010000005.1 GCF_022829725.1 Methylobacterium sp. E-005
GACGGGCATGGGTCAGTGTCCTTTCCCCTGAGTGGTAAAGCGTTCGCGGATGATGTTGCGGATGTCGGCGGCGATGGCGTCAGCAGCTGAGATAGCCGCGGCTTCGGAGATGCCCGGCAGACTGAGAATTGCGTCTGCCGCAATCATCTCGACGGCGCCTACGACATCGTGGATGTCCTTGCTGCGAAGGACGCGATTGCACTGCTGCCGGAGGATCTGAGACCGGTGCG
>NZ_JAKSYG010000030.1 GCF_022829725.1 Methylobacterium sp. E-005
AGCCGCGCCATCGCCAGCGACAGCAGATCACCCCGCTTCGACGTGACCAGCGCGTGCAACTCGTCCAGCACCACGCAGCGCAATCCGGAAAAGAAGTCCGTTGCCTCGCGATGGGCGATCAGCAGCGCCAGCTGCTCCGGCGTCGTCAGCAGGATATCGGGCGGCCGGCTGATCTGACGGGTGCGCTTGTGGGCCGGCGTGTCGCCGGTGCGGGTCTCGACGCGCACCGGCAGGTCCATCTCGGCGATCGGCGCCTCGAGGTTGCGGGCAATGTCGACCGCCAACGCTTTCAGCGGTGAGATATAGAGCGTGTGGAGCCCCGCCGGCTTCAGCTTCTGCGGCCCGCGCTCGGCCAAGGCGACGAGGCTTGGCAGGAAGCCGGCGAGCGTCTTGCCGGCCCCGGTCGGCGCCACCAGCAGGGCCGAGCGGCCCGCCCCCGCGATCCGCAGGAGATCGAGCTGATGTGGCCGTGGCGCCCAGCCACGCGCGGCGAACCACGCCCGGAAGCGTTCCGGCAGGATCTCCGCAGGCTCGCTCAGGCGAGGGCCATCAGGAAGCGGTCGATCAACTCCAGAGCCTGCTCGCTGATCGCGCTCGGATAGCGGGCGAAGACGTGGCAGCCGCCGGGATAGATCGCGGTGTGGCCGCCATTGCCCGCCGCCGCCCAGCGCGCCGACATGTAGAGCGTATCGTCCAGCAATGGGTCCCTGGTGCCGATCGTGAACAGGGCAGGCGGGAGACCCTTCAGCTCCGCGTAGATCGGCGACACGTCCGGCCGGCGGCGGTCGATCCCCTCGCGGACATAGCCGTTGGCGAAATTGGTGAGGTCGCGCGTGTTCACGACCAGGCGCTCCTCGCCCCAGTTGCGCACCGAGGGGGTCAGGCCCAGGTCGAAGAATCCGGCATTGAGGTTGGCGCCCCGGAACGCCCGCGTCAGGTTGTGCTTGTCGCGCAGACGCAGCAGCACCATCACGGCCAAGTGGGCGCCGACCGATTCACCGCCGATGGTCAGGGCGTGGATCCCGAACTCGGCTCGGCCGGGCCCAGCCAACCACAGGGCCGCCGCCTCGCAATCGAGCAGGGCGGCCGGATAGGGATGCTCCGGGGCCAGCCGGTACTCCACCGACAGGGCGACGAAGCCGCAGGCATCCGCGATCCGCTCCAGCCAGGGATCCTGCTCGTCCGCCGCACCCCAGACCCAGCCGCCCCGGTGGATGTGCAGGTAGGCGCCGCGCAGCTTCGTGCCGGGCTTCGGACGGATCACGCGGAGCTTGAGCGGGCCGCCGGGCCCGTCGATCGTCAGCCATTCGGCCCGGGCGCTGTGCGGCATCGCGGGCGCGGCCTTCGTGCCCTTCCGACGGCGCTCGCGGACCTCGTGGATCGACAGCGACCAGGGATCGGGCAAAGCCGCATGGGCGGCCACGATCTCGGCGTTCAGCCGGGTGGTCTCGGGATCGATCGTCGCCGGGTCGAACAGGGCGTGGTCGATCATCGTGCGTTGGGTCCCGTCGGCACCTGAAACCTCTTACGAAACATTCGGCTCCTGGGACATCGTCCCTGGACCCCTTGGCGCGGCCGGGGCAGTCCCGGCGCCGTCCCCGCCGCACCGGCCATCTTGGCGAGATCATCGCCGGTTGCCATCTCGGGGGGCGGGTGAAATCAGCCAACGCTCGATCGCCCCGCGGGTTTCGATGCGGTGTGATGTACCGGCCACGGTTCTGCCCGCTTCATCGATGATCGAACGGCGCGGGGTTTCACGAGGACACGATGCTCGTCGATCATCAACGGCACCGGCGGGACGACACGCAGCATGGGATGCCGCCGGGCGGCTACGGGGCGGATTCCTTCCGTCCCCGGGACTCGGCGTTGCGGCGCTTCCTCGGCGGTTCGCCGGCCGGGGTGTTCCTGCGCCTGCTGTTCCTGTCGATCCTCGTCGGCGCCTTCATGTCGATGCTGGGCCTGACGCCGGGGCGCCTGTTCTGGCACCTCTACGACTCGGCCCGGGCGCTGCTGGAAGTCGGCCTCGCCTCGCTGCATGATTTCGGCGGCTGGATCGTCGCGGGGGCAATCGTGGTCGTGCCGCTCTGGTTCATCGCGCGCCTGTTCTCCGTTTCGCGCTGATCGGCAGCCCGCAAGGGTTCACGAATCGTTCGCAGCCGCTAAGGTCGCGGCATGACGCCCGTGACCTTACGCCTGGATCAGCCGACGCATCGCCGGGTGCTGGCCCTCGCCCTGCCGATGACGCTCGCCAACGTCACGACGCCGATGCTCGGCTTCGTGGGCGCGGCGGTGATCGGCCGGCTGGGCGATGCGGCCCTGCTCGGGGCCGTCGCGCTCGGCGCGGTGATCTTCGACGCGCTCTTCTGGTCCTTCGGCACCCTGCGCATGGCGACCGCCGGCCTCACCGCGCAGGCGGTCGGCGCCCGCGACGACCGGGAGATCGACCGGATTCTGGCCCGGACGCTCGCGGCGGGCGTCCTGATCGGGCTTCTGCTGGTCGCGCTGCAATGGCCGGTCGGCCAGATCGCCTTCGCGATCAGCGGGGCGAGCGACGCCGTGCAGGCAGGGCTCGCGACCTACTTCCACATCCGCATCCTGTCGGCGCCGTTCGTGCTGGCGAATTACGGGGTGCTCGGCTCGGTCCTGGGTCGCGGCCGGACCGATCTCGGCCTGCTGCTTCAGGTGGCGATCAACCTGATCACTATCGGGCTGACCCTCGCGCTGGTCCTGGGTCTCGGCCTGGGACTGGCGGGCGCGGCGCTGGCGACCGTCTGCACGGAGGCGTTGGGCCTCGGGCTCGGGCTGATCGTGCTGGCGCGGCTGGGTTCACGCCCGTTCCAAGTGCCCCTGCGCGACCTGCGCGATGCAGCGGCCCTGCGCCGGACGCTGAGCGTCAACGTCGACGTGATCCTGCGGACCCTGGCACTGATCACCGCGATCGTCCTGTTCTCGGCGCTCGGCGCCCGCCAGGGCGACGTGGTGCTGGCGGCCAATTCCGTGCTGTGGAATCTCTTCCTGATCGGCGGTTTCTTCCTCGATGGCTTCGCCACGGCGGCTCAAACCCTGTGCGGGCGCGCGGTTGGTGCCCGGGACGCAGACGCGTTCCATGCCTCGGCCAGCTTGAGCCTGCGTTGGTGCCTCGGCTTCGGTCTCGTGGTCAGCCTGCTGGCCTTCGCGGGCGGGGGGGCCTTCATCGATTGCGTCACGACGAACGGTCCGGTGCGCGAGACCGCGCGGGCCTACCTCGTGATCGCCGCTTTGGCACCGCTCGTGGCCGCCGCGCCGTTCGCCTATGACGGCATCTATATCGGTGCGACCTGGACGCGGGTGATGCGCAACCTGATGCTCTGCGCCCTCGCGGTCTATGCCGTGGCGCTCGCCGCGGTTCAGGCGCTCGGCCTCGGCAATGCCGGCCTGTGGCTCGCCTTCGTGGCGTTCCTGGGCGCGAGGGGCCTCGGCCAGGCCTTCGCATATCCCTCGCTCACCCGCGCGACCTTTGCCGGGACGACCGGCCCGTTGCCCCTGCGGAGGGCGGCCTGAGCGTCGTCCATGGCGCTGCGGTTCACGGCATACGACGCAAGACCGGGAAGCTCTGGATCGACCATCCAATCCCCTCACCCTCCAGCTTCGGAGCGCCGCGCAGGCCTCGAAGGAGTCCTCCAGCTCGCTCCCGGATCCCTGGAGTTCCTCTTCGCGGCCCGGTGACGCGGTCAGCTCAGAACGAAGCGAGCGGATCGGACTGTCCGATGGCGAACGCGTTTTATGGCGCTCAGTGCGGATCCGTCCATGTGGTGGCGACGGGGGCGGGCGCCTGCGCGGCTGCAGATTGATTCACGGGCCGCGCCTCCCGCGGCACCGCAGCCTCCACCCGGCGCGCGACAGGTCGCCGGGGGGCCGCATAGCCGTAGCGGCGGCTGCGCCGCACCCGATGGCGCCGCCGCTCCGTCGAATTGCCGACGAGGCCGCCAACCACGGCCCCCGCGACGGCCCCGATCGGTCCGCCGACCAGCGCGCCCGCGACGGCGCCGGACCCAACCCCGAGTGTCGTCCGGCTCTGCGCCTGGGCCGCCCCGGGCGCGGCGAGCGCACCGATGAGGGCGAGGGCGACCAGAACTCTGCGCATGTCCAAAACTCACAGCCCGAGACTTCAATAAGCGCCGCCTTTAATCGTTGGAACATGACCAAACCACGGCTTTGATCCTCGAAGATTGAGCTCGGTATCAAACCGCAACGGAACTCACGAAACCGTACCTCTGGGGTGTAGCGCGAGGGGCCGTGTGCTTTAGGGTGCGCTGCAACGACGACAGGCCGCCCGGCGGCCATACGCGGGAGAAGCCCATGGCCCTGACGACCGACCTGCGCCTGCGCCGGAGCGTGCTCTACATGCCCGGATCGAATCAGCGGGCCCTCGACAAGGCGAAGACGCTGCCGGTGGACAGCATCATCCTCGATCTCGAGGACGCGGTCGGGCCCGAGGAGAAGGAGATTGCCCGCGCGCAGGTCTGCGCTGCGGTGAAGGGCGGGGAATACGGCAGCCGGGAGTTGGTGATCCGGGTCAACGCCCCGCAGACGCCCTGGGGCGAGGCGGATCTCCACGCGGCCATCGAGGCCAAACCCAACGCGATTCTGATGCCCAAGGTGTCGTCCCCGGCCGTGCTGGAGAGCATCGCCGACCGGCTCGAATCCCTCGACGCCCCGGAGGATCTCGCGATCTGGGCGATGATTGAGACGCCGGCCTCAATCCTGAACATTCAGGAGATCGCCCGGGCCAAGCGCGATCCCCGCAACCGCCTGACCTGTCTGGTGCTCGGCACCAACGACCTCGCCAAGGACACCTGGGCGAAGATCGTGCCGGGTCGCGTACCCATGCTGCCCTGGATGATGATGGCTTTGGCCGCCGCCCGGGCCGAGGGTCTCGCGATTCTCGACGGCGTCTACAACGACATCGCCGACACGGAGGGCTGCCGCGCGGAGTGCCGTCAGGCCCGCGATCTGGGTTTCGACGGCAAGACCCTGATCCATCCGACGCAGCTGGAACCGGCCAACACCTCCTTCGCGCCGACCGAGGAGGAGGTGCGCAGGGCCAAGTTGGTGATCGAGGCGTTCGAGCGGCCGGAATACGCGAAGCGCGGCGCGATCAAGCTGGAGGGCCGCCTCTACGAGCGTCAGCACCTCGGGGTGAACCGCCGGGCCGTGACCTGGGCGGAAGCCATCAAGGCGAAGGGGTTCTGAGGCGGGGAGCAGGTCAGGCGCGTCACGCGGCGGCCGAGAATGGGCGCTCTTGCCTTCCCCGCAGCGTCTCACGAACTCAGACATCGTTTACGACGTCGCGATCGTGGGATTGAGCGCGGGTCTCCCCTCCCGAGCGGAAGAGGGACAGGGTGAGGGACGAGAAATTTCAGTAGGAGGCTCGCCCTCTCGGCACATCAATCCTGTGCTCGATCCTGAGCGTTCTCGACCCTCGCCTCAACCTTCTGCCGCACGGAGAGGGGGGCTTGTCGCGCGGTCGCCAGCATCGGTGCCGACCCAGATCTTCGAGTGTCGGAGTTGGCAGAGGGGTAGGGAGAGTCAGGGGGGCTGGAAGCTCACCCCGTCATACACCCGCCGCCGCAAACCGCGTCCGCTGCGTCCGCGCATCCCGGGCCGTGACGGCGATGCGACCGGCTTCCTCCAGCCCGGCAAGTGCCCGCAGCACGAGCGCGTGCTCCACCCCGAAAGTCCGGGCAAAGGCACGGCTGTCGCCGGGCAGGCCGACATCCAACGCCGCCAAGAGGCCGGCCTCCAGGGGCGGCAACGCCGGGCAAGCCGCCGCAATCCGGTCGAGGGCCGCGACGAAGGCCGCCTCCTCGGGCGATTCGCTCACGCGGCCGCGCGCGCCTGAAGCGTCACCAACACCGACTTGGAAGTTGGCGTGTCACTCTTCTCGCCGTAGGTCGAGAGCGGCACGAGCACGTTCAGCTCCGGGTAGTAGCCTGCCAGCGCACCGCGGGGCATGTCGAACGGCACGAGGCGGAAATCCTCGGCCCGCCGGGTGATGCCGTCCGCATGCGTGCCGACGATGTCGACGCGCTCGCCGAGCCGATCGCGGATCTCCGCGAGGTCGTCCGGATGGGCGAAGACCACACGGCGCTCGCCGTAGACGCCCCGATAGCGGTCATCGAGCCCGTAGATCGTGGTGTTGTACTGGTCGTGGCTGCGGAAAGTCTGCAGCACGTAGGTGTCGCTGGTCTTTCGGGCGGCCTGATGCTCGGTTTCGACCGGAAGGGCCTCGGCCGAAAAATTGGCCCTGCCTGTATCGGTCTCGAACACCCGCTCGGCCGCAAGGTTGCGGAGCTTGAAGCCGCGCGGCTTGCGGACCCGGCTGTTGTAGCCGTCGAAACCGGGGATGGTCGCACCGATCGCGTCACGGATCCGGTCGTAATCGGCCGCGAACCCGGCCCAGTCGATGGCGGACGAGCCAACCGTCGCCGCCGCGATGCCCGCGATGATCGCGATCTCCGAGCGCAGCTCCTTCGAGGCCGGCTTGTTGATGCCGCCCGAGCCGTGGACCATGCTCATCGAATCCTCGACGGTCACGATCTGAACCTTGCCCTCCGGGTTCCGGTCGATCTCCGTCCGTCCGAGGCAGGGCAGCAGATAGCCGACTGCGCCGGGCACGAGATGGGCGTGGTTGAGCTTCGTGGCGATGTGGACGGTGAGCCGGCACGAGGCCAGCGCCTGCGCCACCACCGGCGTATCGGGCGTCGCCCGCAAGAAGTTGCCGCCGAGACCGATAAAGGCCTTCGCCGAACCGTCGCGCATGGCGCGGATCGCCGCCAGCACGTTGTGGCCGTGGCGGCGGGGCATCGCGACCCCGAAATGCTGCTCCAGCGAATCCAGAAAGGCCGCGGCGGGCCGCTCGTTGATGCCGACCGTCCGGTCGCCCTGCACGTTCGAATGGCCCCGCACCGGGCAGAGACCCGCGCCGGGCCGGCCGATATGGCCGCGCAGGAACAGAAGATTGGTGATCTCGCGGATCGTCGCCACCGAGTGCCGGTGCTGGGTCACGCCCATCGCCCAGGTGGCGATCACCCGCTGCGCCCCGAGATAGACGTCCGCCATCGCGGTGATCGCGTCCATCGTAAGGCCCGACTGGTCGAGGATCGCCTCCCAGGTAGTCGCCTCGACGGCGGCCCGATAGGCCTCGAGCCCGGCCGTATGGTGCTCCAGGAAGGCGCGGTCGAGGAGCGAGGGCCGCCCGGCCGCAATGGCCTCGGCGTCCCGGGCGAACACGATCTTGGCGATGCCCCGGAAGGCCGCCATGTCGCCGCCGGAGCGCGGCTGCAGGTAGTGGCTGGCGATCGGGCGGCTCGAACCGCGCAGCATCTCGACGGTGTTCTGCGGGTCGGCGAAGCGCTCCAACCCGCGCTCCCGCACCGGGTTCAGCACCACGACCTCGGCGCCGCGCTCGGCCGCCCGGCGCAGGTCGCCGAGCATGCGCGGATGGTTGGTGCCGGGATTCTGGCCGACGCAGAAGATCGCGTCCGCCTTCTCGAAATCCTCCAGCAGCACCGTGCCCTTGCCGATGCCGATCGCATCGATCAGGGCCACGCCGCTGGCCTCGTGGCACATGTTCGAGCAGTCGGGGAAGTTGTTGGTCCCGTAGGCGCGGGCGAAGAGCTGGTAGATGTAGGCAGCCTCGTTCGAGGCGCGGCCCGAGGTGTAGAATTCGGCCTGGTCCGGGTGTTCGAGCGCGCGGAGTTCCGCGCCGATCTCCGCGAAGGCCTCGTCCCAGCTCACCGGGAGGTAGCGGTCGCTCGCCGCGTCGTAGCGCAGCGGATGGGTCAGGCGGCCCTCGCCCTCCAGGGCGTAGTCGCTCCAGGTCCGCAGCTCGGTCAGCGTGTGCTTGGCGAAGAAGGCGGGCGGCGTGCGCTTGTCGGTCGCCTCCCACGAGACGGCCTTCACGCCGTTCTCGCAGAACTCGAACGACGAGCCGTGCTCCGGGTCGCCCCAGGCGCAGCCGGGACAATCGAACCCGTCGGGCTGGTTGGCCTTCAACAGGGCGCGGGCGCCCGTGAGCGGCGCGCGGCTGCCGAGCAGATGCTTGCCGCAGCTCTTCAGAGCGCCCCAGCCGCCGGCGGCGGACGAGCGCTTGGAAGACCCTTCGGACTGGGCCATGGATCGGTCCTGGATTGGCTGACGCGAGCGATCTCGCAGACGCGAGATAAGCGTGTCCGCGGCACGCTCACAATGGCGTGCGCGCGCAGGCCCCTCATGCATGGGGCACAGACTAAATGCCCGCTGGGCAAAGTTTTTCTAAGGACAACTCAAATCTAGGTCGCGCGGGCGAGTTCTTCCGCATCGCGGCCGACCAGCGCGTTGAGCCGCGTCACGCCCGCCCGGTCCATTCGCTCCAGCAAACCCGCCTTGATCCGGCCGACGAGTCCCGGCCCGTCATAGACAAGCGCCGAGTAGAGCTGGACGAGGCTCGCGCCGGCCAGGATCTTGGTCCAGGCGGCCTCGGCCGAATCGACACCGCCGACCCCGATCAGCGGGAGGTCATGTCCGAGGCGCAGGCGCGCCTGGGCCAGCATCCGCGTCGCCGGCCCGAACAGCGGTCGGCCGGAGAGTCCACCGGTCTCCCGGGCGAGCCCCTGCTCAACCAGGCTCGCGGGCCGCGCCACGGTGGTGTTCGACACGACGAGCGCCTGCACGCCCCGGCGGCGGGCGGTCGCACAGACGGCATCGAGGGCGTCGAGCGCCATATCGGGGGCGATCTTCAGCAGGATCGCCGCCCCGGCGCCGGTCGCGTCCCGGGCCTCGACCGTGCGGGCGAGCAACTCGTCGAGGAACGCCTCGCCCTGGAGATCGCGCAGCCCCGGCGTGTTCGGCGAGGAGACATTGACGGTGACGAAATCCACCAGCGGCGCCAGGGTGGATGTGCAGGCGGCGTAATCGGCGAGGCGGTCGGTTGAGTCCTTGTTGGCCCCGATATTGACGCCGACGATGCCGGGCCGGCCCGCCCGGGCGCGCAATCGGGCCGCCACGACCGTCAGCCCCTCGCTGTTCAGGCCGTAGCGGTTGATCACCGCCCGGTCGGCGGCGAGGCGGAACACCCGCGGCTGCGGGTTGCCCGGCTGCGGCCGCGGCACCACGCCGCCGACCTCCACGAATCCGAAACCGAGGCCGAGCAGCGCGTCCGGGATTCGGGCGCCCTTATCGAAGCCGGCAGCCAGACCGACCGGGTTGGGGAACCGACATCCGAGGAGGTCGACGGCCAAGCGTGGATCGTCCTGAGCCGGGCTTGGAGCCGGCAGGAGCGCCAGGGCGCGCAGGGTCAGGTCGTGCGCGCGCTCCGCGTCGAGGCGATGGAGCAGCGGCCGTACCAACGGGAAGGCGGCGCCGATCATGCCGGCAGGAGCCCGGCCGGCAGGATGTGGCGGCCATCCGCGCCGAGCGGTAGGGCGTCCACGGAGGTCACGGCGTCGAGGGACAGCGGGCCGTAGAGATGAGGGAACAGATCGCCGCCCCGGGAGGGCTCGTAGCGCAGGGCATCGCCGAGGGCTTCCGCGTCGATGGCGATCAGGAGCAGGTTGTCCTGCCCGGCGAAGTGGCGGGCTGCTGTCTCCGCCGCCTGCGCCGCCGTGGAGAAATGGATGAAGCCATCCTGGCGGTCGATCGGCGCGCCTGTGAATTGACCCGCGGCCTCGGCCTCGCGCCACAGGGGGCGCGGACAGATCTTGTAGATGAGCGCCATCGAAGCTCCCCGGAACCGTCGCGTGAATAGAGGGGGCGCCGGCCTGCGGCAACACCGGCACGCCGCTTATTCGAGGAGCGATTGCAATCTGCGGTCTGTAGTTCTACTTTCCTACGATTAGGTGGTGCGTCACAGAGCAGCGTCCGGGCAGGGTGTTCGGCGCCTGACCGTGCAAGGTCTGTTGTTTCCGTGCGTAACCGCTGGGTGTTGACCCTGCCCGGCGGGATCACGTCCTCGCGCACCCAAGACAGCCAGCCCTCAGCTGGCGGGCCGGGGTGCCGGCCCGGTCAGGGTCAAGCCTTCGAGACCGCCATGCTGTCGCACGAGCAGATCTGGAACGCCATCGACCGGCTCGCCGAACGGCATGGCTATTCGGCCTCCGGGCTCGCCCGCCGCGCCGGTCTCGACGCGACGAGCTTCAACCGCTCCAAGCGTGTGGGTGCCGATGGCCGGAAGCGCTGGCCCTCGACCGAATCGGTCTCGAAGGTTCTGGCCGCCACGGGTTCCAGCCTGGACGAGTTCCTGCGGCTGATCGAGGCCCGGGAGATCCCGGCCCGCACCATGGTGCCGCTGATCGGCCTGACCCAGGCCGGTGCCGGCCGCCTGTTTACCGACGAGGGCATGCCCACCGGCGGCGCGGGTTGGGAGGAGATCGAGTTTCCCGATCTCGGCGAGGAGCGGGCCTTCGCGCTGGAGATCCAGGGCGATTCGATGCTGCCTTTGTTCCGCGACGGCGACGTGCTGATCGTCTCGCCCACCGCCAGCGTGCGCAAGGGTGATCGCGTCGTGGTTCGCCTGCACGGGGGCGAGGTTCTGGCGAAGGAATTGAAGCGGCGCACGGCGCGGACCGTCGAACTCGCATCGCTGAATCCGGAGCACGAGGATCGGATCCTGAACCTCGGCGAGATCGCCTGGATGGCTCGGGTGATGTGGGTGCGGCAGTAGACGTTTCGGCACAGCCCGGGGGCGTGATCGCGAGCGGCGGCTTGGCCGCGGCGGCGTTCGCCGCTATCGCTGGCCCGTCGCGGGCCTTCCGCATCCGCTGAGCGCGAACGCAGCATGGCGCAGCCCGGAATGGATCCCAATGCCCAAGCCTATGCGCCACTGACGCAAGAGGCCCAAGCCCTCTTCGACGCCCTGCCCACACCGAGCCTGCTCCTCGGTGCGCAGGGCCGGATCCACCACGTCAATTCCGCCCTTGAACGCCTGACGGGCCACCCGGCCGAGGCACTCATCCGGCGGGGATTCGACCTCATCCAAACGCCGCATACGGCCGCGCTCGATCCCGCCCACGACGGCGCGCAGGAGTTTGCGGCGCTGCGCGCCGACGGGACGAGTTACTGGGCGTGCCTGACCACGGCGCCGCTGCCCGGCACGCCGTTCCGGGTCGGCCAGATCCTCGACGTCACGACGCGTCGCGAGGCCGAGGGCGCGCTCGCCCTGTCCCGGCAGCGCGAGGCGCTGGGGCTCCTGACCAACAGCGTCGCCCACGAGTTCAACAATTTCCTGCAGATCCTGATCGGCTACATCGACGGTCTGAAGCGCCGCCTCGGCGATCGCCAGGAACCCTTCATCCAGCGGGCCATCTCCCGTTCGGCCGACGCCACCGAGCGGGCGGCCATCCTGACGCGCCACCTCCTGGCCTATTCCCGCCGCATCGCGCCGGAGGTGCGGGCGGTCGATCTCAACGCCATCCTGGCCGATCTGGCAGACCGCATCGCACCCGATCTGCCCAGCGGGATCCGGCTCAACGTGGCGCCCACCGCCGGCCTGCCGCAGGCCATCAGCAATCCGACCCAGATCGAATTCGCCGTCCGACACCTCGTCACCAATGCCTGCGAGGCCATGCCGTCCGGTGGCACCCTGACGCTCGCGACCTTCCGGGTCGATCCCGGCGACCGGGCGATGCAGCAGCCAGGTGCCGGCAGCGTCGGAATCCTGGTGGCCGATACGGGACAGGGCATGTCACCCGAGATGCTGGCCCGGGCGCTCGCGCCGTTTCAGACCAGCCACGAGGCCGGGCGCGGCGCCGGCCTCGCGATCGTCCACGGCCTGATGAAGCGCCAGAACGGAACCATCACCCTGGACAGCCGGACCGGCGGGGGGACCGAGGTGCGGCTGTCCTTTCCGGCGGCACCGGACCGGACGCTCCACTGAACACGCGGGTTTCGCGCGGCCGGTGGGAGGCCCTGGTCCATCCCCCTCCGACGGTCGCCGGCGTCGGCGGACATGCACCCGCGCGACGCGCGACCCGCTACCGACGCCGGTAGACGTCATCGCCCTCGACGCGGTCATAGACCCCATGGCCGGTTCTGGCGCGATAGGCGCCGCCGGCGATCGAGCCCGGCGTCGGCGGCGTACCGGGCTGGGCGAAACTCGTCTCGGGCCGATAGGCCGGGCCCCAGCCGATCTCCTCGTCGCCCGCGGGATCCTTCCCGGGAAAGCCTGTGACGTAACCGGTGCTCTGCGCCAGCGCTGGCGTCGCGGCGAGGCCGAGCGTGGTTGCGAGGATGACGCGCCGCATTGTCCTGGATCGCATGGGCCGTATGCTCCGTGGGTGATCCGCCGAACGGATCGTCTGTGGCGTAAACCCATCCCCCCGGCGCGGGTTTGCAGGGCGTGCAGTCATGCCGCGGCCCTGACGGGCCCCGTCCCCGGGAGGGCTTCATTGCCCGGGCGGAGGAGTTCGTGGCATCGGCGCGGAGACGCGGGCGTCATGGAAGATTGGAAGGCTGGGTTCCGAGCCGAGTTGCGCGCCATCGCGATCGCCACCGGCGATGCGGCCTCGGCGCAGTTGCCGGGCCTGCTGCGACGCCTCCAACGGCATCAGGCGGGGCTCGCCGGTAACCCGATCCTGGGTCTCTACAGGCGTTGGCGCATCCGCAGCCTCGCCCGCGCCGTCGCAGATGCACGCTGGCATGCCGAGCAGGGGCGGATGGCCCGCCTCGGCGGCATCGATCCACGACGTTAGAGCGCTCTCCGCGCTGAACTGGACACCGGTTCGACGCGCCGCAATGCGCCACCGCGAAGGCCTACAGCCGCGCTCGACGCGACCGGCCCGCTACGCTGCGACCGGGGCCGCGCCGCGCCGACTGTTCCGCGGTGCGGCGGGACTGCACGCAGCCGGAAGGCCCGGACCGACCACGTTCAGCGGATCGGCAGGCGCGGCCGGCAGGCGAACGAGGACGATGGTGCCGACCGATTCCTCGGAGCGGATGCGCAGCGATCCGCCATGCAGTTCCACCATTGAGCGCGTGATGGCGAGCCCCAAGCCCGAACCCTTGTGGCTGCGGGTCATCTGCGCCTCGACCTGCGTGAAGGGCCGGCCAAGCCGGGCAAGGTCGGAGCGCCGGATGCCGATACCATTATCGACCACGTACAGATGCGTGCTCGCCCCCGCGCGCCGCACCCGCACGGCGATCTGCCCTCCGGACGGCGTGAACTTCACGGCGTTCTGCACGAGGTTGGCGAGGATCTGTTGAAGCGCGCTCGGATCCGCCTGCAGCTCGAGGCCCGCCGGCACGTCGGCGCTCACGGTGATCGCCTTCTCGTCGGCGACCGCCGCGAAGGGTGCGATGGCCGACGATACCGCCGTCTCCGCCGAGACCGCCCGGAGGTTCAGGCGCACCCGCCGCGCCTCGAGCCGGGCCATGTCGAGGATGTCGTCGATCATGGACAGCAGATGCGAGCCACTCTCGCGGATGTCGCGGCAATATTCGGTGTAGCGGGGCGTGCCGAGGGGTCCGAGAACCGCGTTCTCCATCACGTCGGCGAACCCGATGATGGCATTGAGCGGCGTGCGCAGCTCGTGGCTCATATTGGCCAGGAACTCCGCCTTGGCTTGGTTCGCCGCCTCGGCGACGGCCTTCTGGTCGAGATAGCGCTCGGCGAGGTCGGCGAGCTGCTGAGTCTGGAGTTCCAGGGTCCGGCGGGAGCGCTTCAGATCCTTGACGGTCTCGATCAGCTCGCGCTCCGAAGCCAGGAGCTGTTCCTGATGGCGCTTCAGGCTGGTGATGTCGGTTCCGACCGACACATAGCCGCCGTCCTTGGTGCGTCGCTCGCTGATCTGGAGCCAGCGGCCGTCCGCCAGCTCGGCCTCGAAGGTTCGGGCCGTCGCGCCGCTGGGCGCGAGACCGATTTCTGGCGATTCGCGCCGGATCTGGGGCAGCACGCCCCGGCCCATGACCTCCGTGTAGCTCTGGCCGGCGCGGGCATCCTCTGGGCTGAGGGCGTGGAGATGGCGGAACTTCGAATTGCACAGGACCAGCCGGTTGCCGATGTCCCAAAGAACGAAGGCCTCCGAAATCGCCTCGACGGCATCGCGCAAGCGCATATCGGCCGCCGCGTTGGTCTCCTCCAGGGCGCGCTGCTCGCTGATGTCGGTGGCGATCCCCACGAGATGCTGGCTGCCGTCCACGCCATTCACCACCACCTCGGCGCGGGCGCGGAACCAGACATAGGCCCCGTCGGCGCCGCGCATGCGGAAGGCGTGGTCGATATGGGTCTGATTGGCCGCGACCCCACGGGCGAGGCTGTAGAGGTCACCGTCGTCGGGGTGAACGAGGCCGTTCACGTCACCGAACGAGAGATACTCGTGCTGCCGCCGGTATCCGAGCAAACTGTACATCGAGTCGGACCAGTAGATCCGCCCCCGGGCGACGTCCCAATCCCAGAGGCCGCAGCTGCCCCGGCGCAGGGCCGTCTCCAGGCGCCCGCGGATCGTCTCGCGGGCGAGGTCGGCCCGGGCCGCCTGCCGGGTCTGCAGACCGTAGGCGAGCCCGACCCCGACGATCACGATGGCGGCCGCGGCGATCAGAACGATCTGGTCCCGGGTACGGGCGCTCCAGCCACGCAGCAGCGGCTCGATCGGCTGCACGACAGCGACCTGACCGACGCCGCCCGGCAGGCTGTGCATCGCAGCGAGCACGCTCTGGCCGTTCGGAAGGTCGAGGGCGATGGCGCCCGCGCGCTCGCCTAGGCCGGAGAGCGGCTCGCTCTTACCGAGCACCTGGGAGAGGGTCTCCAGCTCGGCCGGGAGGGGCGGATGGGCCGCGATGATGCGGGTGTCGGGACGGACCAGGAGCAGTCGCCGGCCCGAATGCCGGCCACTCTCGGGCATCAGCGCGCGCAGATCTGCTCCGACGCCCCCCGGGGAACCGACGGCACGCGCGGCCAGGCGCGCAAATCCTTCAATTTCCGTCTGGGCAACCGCAAGGATTTCGGCGCGCTGGCCGCGAATATGGAGGGCCGCCAGCCCGACCAAGCAGGCGAGGAAGACCGCCAGCGTGCCCGGGACAGCGAAGCGCAGCCAGCGCTCGGCCTGCCCGAACCGGGTCTCCTGCGCACGCCCCGGCCACGAAACGCCGACAGTCGAGTCCGCACGCGCGGAGAAGGAAGCGGAACCCGCCTCCGGCATGGCCGAACCTCGCCCGTGGGAACTGTGAACCGGACGGAGCGCTCGGCCCCCCGAATCTGGGTTAATACAATCATCCCGGGGGGCGGTTTGTCCACGGCTTTTTTACCATACGGGCTTGACCGTTGCCGCCTGTTGCACCGCCGCAAAAGAATCAATTTCTACCGTGGATGCAACTACTTAGCCGCCTCCCAGGGTGCGTGCGAGGATGTCGGCCGTGTCCCGGGAGAGACCCGGGATCGCCTTGATCCCGTTGAGCATTTCGGCGGCTTTGGCGGCGCGCGATTTTTCCAGCCGACGCCAGGATCCGAAGGCCGTGAGCATCCGCGCGGCAACCTGCGGATTGGTCGAGTCGAGGGCCGCGACGATCCTGGCCACACACGAAAATCCAGCGCCGTCGCGCCGCGCGAACTGGGTCGGGTTGCCGAACGCGAAGCTCCCGATCAGCGCGCGCACCCGATTCGGGTTGGTGAGCGTGAAGGCGGGGTGCTGCTGCAGCCGGGTGATTCGCTCCAGCGTCCCGTCCTCGGGAATCTGGGCCTGGATGGCGAACCACTTGTCGAGGACCAGGGGCTCGTCGGCGTAGCGCGCCGCGAACTCGTCCAGAGCCGTCTCCCGGGTCTGGCCCGGGATCAGCGCCAGGGTGGCCAGCGCGGCGAGGCGGTCGGTCATGTTGGTGGCACCCGCCAGACGCTCGGCGGCCCGCGCGGCGCCGGCCTCAGGATCGCCCGCTGCGATCAGATCGAGGGCGGCGTTGCGGAGCGACCGGCGCCCGGCCGAAGCGGCATCGGGGCTGTAGGGGGCGCCCGCGACCGGGGCGAGGGCGGCGTCGATCCGTTCCAGGCGCGGGCGCAAGGCCTGGCCCAGATACGCCCGCAGGTCGAAGCGCGCCCGGTGGATCGCGTCGGGATCGACATCGGCCGGAAGGGCGTCGGCGGCCTCACCCTCGCTCGGCAAGGCCAGCACCAGGGCCGCGAAGGCCGGATCGGCCAGCGCCTCGCCGTCGAGGAAGCGCCCCAGCGCCTCCGCGAAGGCCTCCCTGCGGCCGGTATCGGGTTCGAGGATCAGTCGCAGGGCGACGTCCTGGGCGGCCTGCCAGCGGTTGAAGGGGTCGCTGTCATGAGCCAGGAGGCGCATGCGCTGCGCGTCGGTGAGCGCGAGGTCGAGGCGCACCGGGGCCGAGAAATCGCGCAGCACCGAGGGGACGGGCTCCTCAGAGACACCCTCGAAGACGATCTCGGCCTCCGGGCCGTCGAGGACGAACACGCCGTCCCGCACCGGCGCGGCGGTGGCACCCGTGAGGGGTCCCGAAGCGCCGATGAGGCCGAGGGCGACCGGGATCACCAGGGGTGGCCCCTCCTGCCCATCCGCGTCGGGCAGGCTCTGTGCGAGCCGTAGGGTGTAGCGGGCGACCTGCGGATCGTAGCGGCCGGAAACCGAGAGGCGCGGCGTGCCGGGGCGCTCGTACCAGCGGGCGAAGACCGACAGGTCGCGCCCGGTGACGGTCGCGAAGGCCGCGAGAAAACTCTCGACGGTGGCGGCGCGCCCGTCATTGTCGGCGAAGTACCGGTCCATGCCGGCCCGGAACGCCTCGGCGCCGATCAGCGCGCGCAGCATTCGGACGATCTCGGCGCCCTTGTCGTAGACGGTGGCCGTGTAGAAGTTGTTGATCTCTGCATAGGCCCTGGGCCGCACGGGATGGCGCAGAGGCCCGGCATCCTCGGGGAACTGGCGCGCCCGCAGCGAACGCACCTCGGCGATCCGGTGTACCGGCCGGGAGCGCATATCCGAGGAGAACTCCTGGTCGCGAAAGACCGTCAGGCCCTCTTTGAGACAGAGCTGGAACCAGTCCCGGCAGGTCACCCGGTTGCCCGACCAGTTGTGGAAGTACTCGTGCGCGATGATCGCCTCGATGGCGGCGTAGTCGCCATCCGTCGCTGTCTCGGGGCTCGCCAGCACGTATTTGTCGTTAAAGACGTTGAGCCCCTTGTTCTCCATGGCGCCCATGTTGAAGTCCGACACGGCCACGACGTTGAACAGATCGAGATCATAGGGACGGCCGAACGCCGTCTCATCCCAGGCCATGGAGCGGATCACGGCATCGAGCGCGTAACCTGCGCGGGACTCCTTGCCGGGCTCGACATAGACCGCGCAGGTGACGGCACGGCCCTCCATCGTTGTGAAGGGGGCCTCGACCGTCCCGAGCCGACCGCCGACGAGGGCGAACAGGTAGGCGGGCTTCGGGTGCGGATCGTGCCAGACCGCGAAGTGCCGATCAGTGCCGACGGGACCGGACTCGACGAGATTGCCGTTGCCGAGCAGCACCGGCGCCTCGGCCCGGTCAGCCTCGATCCGCGTGGTGTAGACCGCCATGACGTCGGGGCGGTCGAGGAAATAGGTGATGCGACGGAAGCCGTCCGCCTCGCATTGGGTGCAGTAGACGCCGCTCGATCGGTACAGCCCCATCAGCTTGGTGTTGGCGGTGGGGTCGATTTCGGTGACGAGCCGCAGGGTGAAGGGCTCTCGGGGCGGGGCGCGCAGGCTCAGGCCCGCCGGGGAGGCCGTGTAGGCGTCCGGCGCGAGCGCCACGCCGTCAAGGGCCACCGAGACCAGCCGCAGGTCGTCGCCGTCGAGGTTCAGGGGCGCGGCCGGAACGCCGGCGGGGTTCGGGCGCAGCGCCAGGGTCGCGTCGATCCGGGTGGCGTGCGGATCGAGGCGGATGTCGAGGTCGACCCGGTCGATCAGGTAATCGCTGGGCCGATACTCCTCCAGGCGGATCAGCGGCGGCGTCTCGGTGCGCATGCGGCTCTCACTCCGGGTGTTCGCGACGATCCCTTCTGGTCGCTCGGAGCGCCCGGCGCAACGCGCGCCCGCGCCGGGGCAGGTCGGAGCGGCGGCCCGTCCTGGCCTACCCGCAGTCCCGGAGCCGCTCTAGCTAGAAGCGCGATTGGCCGCCGCGGAGCCGGCCATCTTGGTTCTCCCCGGGGGCATTTGATGGCCCTCGCCGCAGCAGAGGAACGTCCCGCGATGGAATACCTGCACACCATGGTCCGGGTGGCCGATCTCGACCGGGCGCTCGCTTTCTACGTCGACACGTTCGGCCTGCAGGAGGTCCGCCGCGTCGAGAACGAGAAGGGCCGCTTCACCCTGGTCTTCCTGGCCGCCCCCGGCGACGCCGCCCGGGCCAAGGAGACGCGATCGCCGCTTGTCGAGCTGACCTACAACTGGGATCCGGAAACCTATTCAGGGGGGCGCAATTTCGGGCACCTCGCTTATCAGGTCGACGACATCTACGCCTTCTGCGCCAAGCTCCGGGACAAGGGCGTGACCATCAACCGGCCGCCACGCGACGGCTACATGGCCTTCGTGAAGTCGCCGGACGGCATCTCGATCGAGATCCTCCAGAAGGGCGGCGCCAAGGAGCCGCAGGAGCCCTGGACCTCCATGGAGAACACCGGGACCTGGTGATCCGTCCTTGACCCGGACGGATCCGCGGGCGCATCTGCCCCCCGGATCAGCCGGCCGGGCAGCCGCTCCGGACGCTTCGCGCGTCCGGGGAGGAAAGTCCGGGCTCCATGGAGAGACGGTGCCGGATAACCTCCGGCGGGGGCGACCCCAGGGACAGTGCCACAGAGAGCAGACCGCCCCGGACGCGTCCGGGGTCAGGGTGAAAGGGTGCGGTAAGAGCGCACCGCGGACGCGGCAACGCGGACGGCATGGCAAACCCCACCGGGAGCAAGACCGAATAGGGGCGGCGCGCCCTTCGCGAGAGGGGCAGGCCTTCTCTCCAGGCCAGTCGCCCGGGTTGGTTGCTCGAGGCGGTCGGCGACGACCGTCCCAGAGGAATGGCTGCCACGTCGGCGCGTGAGCGTCGGCCCTACAGAACCCGGCTTACAGGCCGGCTGATCCACCGCCGCCGGAAAATTGTGCTCGCGCAGGGCCTTAGCGGCGAGCCGCGTTGCCCATGCCGAATTTGGCGGTCGCGCATTTTCCAGCGCGGCACAAACCTTCGGTTAACCTTGCCGGGTTCAGATCGATCCGCGCGGCAGCGCCAAGCTTGTCCGTTGACGATCCTCCGAGGCCCATGATACCCGGCATCCTCCCGTCAACGGCGTGTATCGGATCGCCGGGCGCAACCTGCCTCGTTGCAGGGCCCGGCCGTGCGCGGCGTTTTGCGCATACCGCATCCGGTGCCGTTCCCGTCACGTGTGCCGCCCGCGTGCGGCCCGGCCCAGGGCACCATGAGACGCTTGAGCCGCATCCGCGTCCGGATTTCCGGACCGCGCCGCCATCTCGCCACCGGCCGCGCCGCTGCGCCGAGGCGCGCATGAACCGGCGGCGTCCCTTGCCGGTGGTGCCGGGTCCGGCAGCGGAGTCCTGCGCTGCAGCGCCGCACATCCCCGTCCTGCTCGACGAGGTCGCAGCGGCACTGCGGACCGAGGGCGGCCTCGCCATCGACGGCACGTTCGGAGCCGGCGGCTACACGCGCGCGCTGCTCGATCGCGATCCCGCCCTGCAGATCATCGCCATCGACCGCGACCCGAGTGCGATCGCCGCGGGTCAACCCCTGGTCGCCGCATTCGGGGGACGCCTCCGACTGGTACCCGGTCGGTTCGGCGATCTGGACGCCCTCCTGCGCGCTGTGGGCGAGGCGCAGGCGGATCATGTCGTGCTCGATATCGGCGTCTCGTCGATGCAGCTCGACGCGCCGGAGCGCGGCTTCTCGTTCCGCAACGACGGTCCCCTCGACATGCGCATGGGTAAGGACGGCCCCAGCGCCGCCGATCTCGTGAACGAGGCCGACGAGACGGTGCTGGCGGACATCATCTACCATTATGGCGAGGAGCGGCGTTCCCGGGCCGTGGCCCGGGCAATCCATGAGGCCCGCCGCCGCGGCCGGATCGAGACGACCGGTGAACTCGCTGAGCTGGTTGCGGGCGTCGTCCGGGCCGAGCCCGGGAGCCACATCCACCCGGCCACGCGGACCTTTCAGGGCCTGCGGATCGCCGTCAACGACGAGCTGGGCGAGCTGGTGCGGGCGCTGCACGCGGCCGAGCGGGTGCTCCGGCCCGGCGGCCGGCTCGCCGTCGTGACGTTCCATTCCCTGGAGGACCGGATCGTCAAGCAGTTCTTCGCCGCCCGCAGCGGCCGTTCGGCCCACGGCTCGCGCCACCTGCCGGGGGCGCCCGTCGAGGCCGTACGCAGCTTCAGCCTCGTCACCAAGGGGCCGGTCCTGCCGGGCGAGGCCGAGACCGCGCGCAATCCCCGCGCCCGCTCGGCCAAGCTCCGCGCCGCGGAACGCACGGAATCCGACGTGCCGGAGCCGCTGGCGGCGCTGACCGCGCTCGCGAGCCTTCCCGAAGCCGCCCGCGGGGGCCACCGCCGATGATCCGCCTCCTCAACCTGCTGGCGGTCGTGGGGCTCGTGGCCTCGGCGATCTACGCCTACTCGATCAAGTACGACACGGTTTACCAGGGCGGTCAGGTGTCCAAGCTGCAGACGGCCCTGCACAAGGAGCGGCAGGCCATCGCCGTGCTGCGGGCCGAATGGCAGCTTCTGACCCGGCCGGACCGGCTGCAGGCGGCGGTCGACAAGCACCTCGCCCTAGAGCCGATCGGCACCAGCCACCTCGCGCGCCTGTCCGATCTGCCGGCCCGGCAGGAGCGCGGCGACGAGATCGGCCGTCTGCTCGCCGCGACAGCGACCCCCAAGGACAAGGGCGGACCCGAGCCGCGCACCACCGGCGCGATCACCCGCACCGTGACCACGACCCGCACCCCGACGACGGCTTCGAGGTAGTCACCCGTGTCCGAAGACACCGATCAGATCCTGGACGCCGCGCCGGTGACCGAGACCGAGGTTTCGGAACACGAGGCCGCGCTGCTCGAAGCCGCCGCTCTGGCCCATGCTGCGGCTGCCCCGCGCCCGATCCCCGAGGAGGCGCTGCCGCCGGAACCGCGGGCCGACCGCGCCAAGGTGTTCCTGCGCAGCATGTTCCGGCTCGCCATCGAGCGGTCGCACATGCGCGTGGCCCTCGTCGGGCTGGTCTTCGTCGGGGTGTTCGGGACGATCTCGGCCAAGCTCCTGGCGATGGCGATCTTCGGCGACCCGCCGAGCCAGGAGCACCGGGTCGCGGCCGCCTCCTCGACGGCCTTCCGGCCCGACATCGTCGACCGCAACGGCGAGATCCTGGCGACCGACATCCGCACGGTCTCGGTCTTCGCCGAGCCCGGCAACATCTACGACAAGGACGAGGCGGTGGAGCTGCTCACCGCGGTCCTGCCGGAACTCAACGCCTCGGAACTGCGCGCCAAGCTGTCCTCGCGCAAAGGCCGCAGCGGCGCGGGCTTCGTGTGGGTGAAGCGCGAGCTGACCCCGAAGCAGCAGGCCGAGGTTCATCGGCTCGGCATCCCGGGCATCGGCTTCCTGCCCGACCACAAGCGCGTCTACCCGAACGGCGTCGCGGCCGCCCACATCCTGGGTGCCACGAACCTCGACGGCATCGGCATCGCTGGAATCGAGAAGTACATCGATTCCACCGGCATTCAGGCGCTCAACAGCTTCGGCCTGATCAACAAGCAGGCCGACCTGAAGCCGGTCCAGCTCTCGATCGACCTGCGCGCCCAGTTCGCCGTGCGCGACGAGCTGGCCTGGGGCATCGATCACTTCAAGGCCAAGGCCGGCGCCTCGATGATCCTGGACGTGAAGACCGGCGAGGTCATCGCCCTGGTCTCCATGCCCGATTTCGACCCGAACGATCCGAAGGACGCGCTCTCGCCCGACCGGATCAACCGCATGAATGTCGGCGTCTACGAGATGGGATCGACCTTCAAGGCGATGACCCTCGCCATGGCGCTCGAATCCGGCAAGTACAACGTCAACTCGACCTTCGACACCCGCGGTGGCGTGCTGAACTGGGGTCGCCAGAAGATCCACGAATATCACGGCACCAACCGCGTCATCACCATGCCGGAGGTGTTCACGCACTCCTCCAATATCGGGTCGGCCAAGATGGCACTCGGCGTCGGCGTGCCCGGTCATAAGGCCTTCCTGCGGAAGATGGGTCTGCTCGACCGGCTACGCACCGAGCTGCCCGAAAGCGCGGCGCCGATCGTCCCGTCGCGGTGGAGCGAGATCAACACGATCACCATCGCGTTCGGCCACGGCATCGCGGTGGCACCCCTTCAAGCCGCAATGGCGGTGGGCGCCATCGTCAACGGCGGCGATCTCATCAACCCGACCTTCCTCAAGACCACGACCGACGACGCGAAGGCCAAGGCGACGCACGTCCTCTCGGCCCAGACCTCCGAGGCGATGCGCTACATCATGCGGCTGAACGCCACCGAGGGTTCGGCCAAGAAGGCGGCGATCCCGTACTACTTCGTCGGCGGAAAGACCGGCACCGCCGAGAAGGTGATCGGCGGCCGCTATATTCACAACCGCCTGTTCACGACCTTCATGGCGGCGGCGCCGATGAACGATCCGAAATACCTGTTCGTCACCATCATGGACGAGCCACAGGGTCTGCCGGAATCGGGCGGTTACGCGACGGCGGCCTGGAACTCGGGCGTCGTCACCGGCAAGGTGATCGAGCGCGTGGCGCCGATCCTCGGTCTGCCGCCGCAATTCGAGCCGCCCGTGCGTCCGTTCCCCCAGATGGTCAAGCTCAACGCCTACCACGTCAACCAGCTCGGCGGCCCGTGAGGGGGGTGGCATGACGGCCCGGCTCGCCGATCTCTTTCCGGAGGCCTCCGGTCCGGCCGCCAATCTGGCGGTGATGGGCCTGACCGCCGACAGCCGGCAGGTCGCCACCGGCACGGTCTTCGTGGCCGTGCCGGGCACCAAGGCCGACGGGCGCCGGTTCGCCGCCCAGGCGGCCAATCGCGGCGCCGTGGCGGTGGCCGGGGAGGGCGCGCGCCCGGGGGATCTGCCGGAGGCGGTCGCCTGGGTCGCGGTGGCTGATGCCAGACGCGCGCTCGCGCTCGCCGCCGCGCGGTTCGCCGGGTCGCAGCCGGAAACTGTGGTGGCGGTAACCGGCACGGCCGGCAAGAGTTCGGTCGCCGACTTCGTCCGCCAGATTCTGGCGCGCCTCGGCCGCGATGCGGCGAGCCTGGGCACGGTCGGGATCGTGACCAACCGGGGCGCGCAATACGGCTCGCTCACCACGCCGGATCCCGTGACGCTGCACGAGACTCTGGCGCGGCTCGCCCATGAGGGCGTGACCGAGTTGGCCATGGAGGCGTCCTCGCACGGGATCGAGCAGCGCCGCCTCGACGGCGTGCGGCTCATCGCGGCGGGCTTTACCAATCTCGGCCGGGATCACCTGGACTATCACGCGAGCATCGAGGAGTATCTTGCGGCCAAGCTTCGTCTTTTCACCGACCTGCTGCCGCCGGGCTGCCCGGCCGTCGTGAATGTGGATGGGGCCTATGCCGACCGGGTGATCGCCGCCGCCGCCGGCGCCGGGCGGCCCGTCCGCACCATCGGGCGCGCCGGCCGGGATCTACGGGTCGAGTCCGTCCGGACGGAGGGGTTTGCCCAGGCGGTCCGATTGATCGATGGCGCGCGCACCCGCACGCTGCGGCTGCCGCTCGTCGGCGAGTTCCAGGTCGAGAACGCCCTCGTGGCGGCGGGACTCGCCCTCGCAACTCCGGCGGGCGCGGCCGATCCGGACGGCGTCTTCGCGGCTCTGGACCACCTCACCGGCGTTCCGGGCCGCATGGAGCGGATCGGAGAGGTGCGGGGCGGGCTCTGCCTCGTCGATTACGCGCACAAGCCCGAGGCGCTGGAGAGCGTGCTGACCGCGCTCCGCCCCTTCGCGTCGGGCCGGCTGGTCGTGGTCTTCGGCTGCGGCGGCGACCGCGACCGGGGCAAGCGTCCGCTGATGGGCGCCATCGCGCAGCGCCTCGCCGATGTCGTCATCGTCACCGACGACAACCCGCGTACCGAGGAGGCTGCCGCGATCCGCCGGGCCATCCTGGCGGCGGCTCCGGGGGCCGAGGAAATCGGCGACCGGGAGGCGGCGATCCGCGCCGCCGTCGGCCGCCTCGGACCCGGCGATGTGCTGGTGGTCGCCGGCAAGGGTCATGAAACCGGCCAGATCGTGGGGGATCGCACCCTGCCGTTCTCGGACCACGCGGTCCTGCGTGGCGCCATCGCCGACGCGGCCGCCTGACGGCGACGAGGGTTGACCATGACCGCACTCTGGACCCGCGAGGAGCTCGAATCCGCCACCGGCGGCCGCCTGATCGGCGCCGGTCGGCCGATCGGCGGCGCCTCGATCGACACCCGGACGCTTCAGCCCGGCGACCTGTTCTTCGCCATCCGGGGCGAGGCGCGCGACGGCCACGACTTTGTCGCCGACGCCCTCGGGCGCGGGGCCGGGGCCGCAATCGTACGCCAGGATCGCGCCGATGCACTTGCGGCGTACGGCCCCCTGCTGGCAGTGCCGGAGGCGGGCGAGGATCCGGTGCTGACGGCGATGATCCGCCTCGGCGCGGCGGCTCGCGCCCGGACCAAGGCGCAGGTGGTGGCGGTGACCGGCTCCGTCGGCAAGACCGGCACCAAGGAAGCCCTGCGCCACGTCCTGTCGGAGCAGGGCGAGACCCACGCCTCGGCGGCGTCCTACAACAACCACTGGGGCGTGCCGCTGACGCTCGCCCGGATGCCGGCGGCGACCCGCTACGGCGTGTTCGAGATCGGCATGAACCACGGCGCGGAGATCGTGCCGCTCACCGCCCAGGTCCGGCCCGACATCGCGCTGATCACCACAGTCGAGCCGGTCCATATCGAGCACTTCGCCTCGCTCGCCGCCATCGCTGACGCCAAGGGCGAGATCTTTTCCGGGGTCCAGCCCGGGGGCGTCGCCATAATCAACCGCGACGGCCCGCATTTCGACCGTCTCGTCGCCCACGCGCAGGCCTCCCGGGCCGGACGGATCGTGAGCTTTGGCGAGCACCCGGAGGCGGATGTTCGCGCCCAGCGGATCGTGCTGCGCCCTGACCTGTCGGTGGTGGACGCGGTGGTGATGGGTGCGCCCGTGACCTACAAGCTGGGAACCGCCGGGCGGCACACCGCGCTCAACTCGCTGGGTGTCATGGCGGTGATCCACGCGCTCGGCGCCGATCTCGCCCGGGCGGCGCTGTCGCTCAGCACGCTGTCGCCGCCCGTCGGGCGCGGGGCGCGCACCGCGTTGGAGATCGACGGCGGCTCCGCCTATCTCGTCGACGAGAGCTACAACGCGAACCCCGCCTCGGTCCGCGCCGCGTTGGCGACCCTCGCCGGCATCGAGACCGGGCCGCGCGGGCGCCGCATCGCCGTGCTCGGCGACATGCTCGAACTCGGCGCCGCCGCCCCCGATCTTCACCGGGGCCTCGCCGGGGCGATCGAGGCGGCGCGCATCGACCTCGTCTTCGCGGCCGGCCCCCTGACGCGCCACCTGTTCGAGGCGCTGCCGGTGAGCCGTCGCGGCGGCGTCGCCGATACCGCCGCCGACCTGATCGAGCCGCTCGCGCGGATCCTGCGGCCCGGCGACGCCGTCATGATCAAGGGATCGAACGGCAGCCGCATGGGCCGGATTGTCGAGGCGCTGAAAGCCCGCTACGCGGTCGACCCGGCGCGGCGCGCCCTCGCGACGGCCCCATGATCGGCCCATGATCGATGCGGCCGAGCGTCCAAGACGATCGGTGCCGCTCCCTGAAACCCTCGCCTGAACGAAGGGGCCGAGCGCCCGGATGCTGTATCTTCTCTCGGAACTGAGCGGCAGCTTCACGCCGCTGAACGTGTTCCGCTACATTACCTTCCGCACCGGCGGCGCGCTGTTTACGGCGGGCCTGTTCGTGTTCTGGTTCGGGCCCTGGATCATCTCGCTCCTGCGCATTCGCCAGGGCAAGGGCCAGCCGATCCGCGAGGACGGGCCGCAGACCCACCTGCTGACCAAGCGCGGCACCCCGACCATGGGCGGGTTGATGATCCTGGCCGGCGCCGTGGTGGCGATCCTGCTCTGGGCCAACCCGCGCAACCACTACGTGTGGGTTACGCTGACCGTCACCCTCGGGTTCGGGGCGATCGGCTTCTACGACGACTACCTCAAGGTGACGAAGCAGTCGCACAAGGGGTTTTCGGGCAAGTTCCGCCTAGCGCTTGAGGCGACGATCGCGCTCGCGGCCTGCGTGACCATCGCGGTCTATTCCCCCGCGGCGCTGCAGAACCAGCTCGCCTTCCCGGTGTTCAAGGACGCGCTCCTGAACCTCGGTTGGTTCTATCCCCTGTTCGGTGCCTTCGTGATCGTCGGCGCGGGCAATTCCGTGAACATGACCGACGGGCTCGACGGGCTCGCCATCGTGCCGGTGATGATCGCCTGCGGCACCTTCGGGTTCATCGCTTACCTCGTCGGCAATTCGTTCACGGCGAGCTACCTGCAGGTGAACTACGTCCGGGACACCGGTGAACTCGCCGTGGTCTGCGGCGCGGTGATCGGGGCGGGCCTCGGCTTCCTGTGGTTCAACGCGCCGCCGGCCCAGATCTTCATGGGCGATACCGGCTCCCTGGCGCTGGGCGGCCTGCTCGGCAGCATCGCGGTGGCGACCAAACACGAGATCGTCCTGGCGATCGTGGGCGGTCTGTTCGTGCTGGAGATGATGTCGGTGATCATCCAGGTCGCCTCGTTCAAGCTGACGGGGAAGCGCGTGTTTCGCATGGCGCCGATCCATCACCATTTCGAGCAGAAGGGCTGGAAGGAACCCCAGGTGGTGATCCGGTTCTGGATCATCGCGGTGATCCTGGCGATGGCCGGCTTGGCGACCCTGAAGCTGCGCTGATACTTGTGATAGACAGGCGATACGAGCGGGCGATCCTATTCGCGCCCTCATCCTGAGGTGCCGCGGCGTAGCGGAGGCCTCGAAGGAGTCCTCCAGCCGGCGCAAAGATCCCTGGAGCCCTCCGTCGAGGCTTGCTGCGCGATCACCACAGGATGCGGGTGAGGGTGGGATTGGCCGGATTGGTTGCCGCATCCAGAGTTTCGCATGACCCCCGTCACCGTCTTCCAGGACAAGACCGTCGCCCTGTTCGGCCTCGGCGGTTCCGGTCTCGCCACCGCGACGGCGCTGAAGGCGGGCGGAGCGGATGTGCGGGCCTGGGACGACAATGCCGGCAGCCGGGCCCGCGCGGAGGAAGCGGGAATCACGATCGCGGATCTCGGCGCAATGGACTGGTCGGGCCTCTCCGCCCTGGTGTTGAGCCCAGGCGTCCCCCTGACCCATCCCGAGCCGCATTGGAGCGTCCGCCGCGCCCGGGAGTCGGGCGTCGAGATTATCGGCGACATCGAGCTGTTCTGCCGCGAGCGTCGGGCGCAGGCTCCGGGGGCGCCGTTCGTGGCGATCACCGGAACCAACGGCAAGTCGACCACCACGGCGTTGATCGCCCACGTCCTCGCCCAGGCAGGCCGCGACGTTCAGATGGGCGGCAACATCGGCACCGCGATCCTGTCGCTGGAACCGCCCTCGGCCGGGCGGGTCCACGTGATCGAGATGTCGTCCTTCCAGATTGATCTGACGCCAAGCCTCGATCCGAGCATCGGCGTGCTGATGAACATCACCCCCGACCATCTCGACCGCCACGGCACCATGGAGCAGTACGCCGCCATCAAGGAACGGCTCATCCAGGGGGCGGGTCTGGCGGTGGTCGGCGTCGACGACGCGTCGAGCCGCACCATCGCCGAACGGCGCAGCGCCGATCTCGTGCGGGTACACGTCCCCCACGGCGAGGTGCTCGCCACCGATGCCCTGACGGTGCGGGATGGGATCGTCCGGGATCCCGACGGCACGGCGCTCGCCGAGGTGAACGGGATCGGCTCGCTCCGGGGCGCCCACAATTGGCAGAACGCCGCGGTGGCCGTCGCGGTCGCGCGGGCTCTCGGCCTGTCGGGCGAGCAGATCCAGGCGGGGCTCGCCTCGTTCCCGGGCCTGCCGCACCGGATGGAGGAGGTCGGGCGGCGCGGCCCCGTGCTGTTCGTCAACGATTCGAAGGCGACCAACGCGGATTCGACCGAGAAGGCGCTCCTGGCCTTCCGGGACATCCACTGGATCCTCGGCGGCAAGGCCAAGGATGGCGGAATCTTCCCGCTGGTGCCGTATTTCGAGCGGGTCGCCCACGCCTACCTGATCGGCGCAGCCTCGGACGCCTTCGCGGCGACGCTTGAGGGCGCCGTACCCTACACCCGCTGCGAGACACTGGACCTCGCGGTCCCGAAGGCCGCCGAGAACGCCGCCGCCTCGGGTGCCCCCGAACCGGTGGTGTTGCTCTCTCCGGCCTGCGCCTCCTACGACCAGTTTCCGAACTTCGAGGTCCGCGGCAACCGGTTCCGCGATCTGGTGCAGGCGCTGCCCTGACGGGCACTCAGCGCGCCAGCACCTTGGCGGCCTCGCGGGTCGTTCCCACCGCCTGCGAGACACCGGCCACCGATTGCACGATCGCGCCGATATTGCCCGTGATTGCCGTGACCGCGCCGGAGGCGCTCTGCATATTCTCGGCGAGGTCGCGGGTCACCGCGCTCTGCTCCTCAATGGCGGCGGCCGTCGCCACCACGGTCTCGCGCATCACCGAGACCGAGGCACCGATCGAGCCGAGCGCCTCCACGACCTCCTGTGAGACCCGCTGAACGCTGGCGATCTCGCCGTTGATCTGACCGGTGGCGCGGGCCGCCTGATCGGCCAGCGCCTTCACCTCGGAGGCCACCACCGCGAAGCCGCGGCCGGCCTCGCCGGCCCGGGCCGCCTCGATCGTGGCGTTGAGTGCCAGCAGATTGATCTGGCCGGCGATGTTCTGGATCAGGCCGACGATGCCGGTCATTGCGGTCGCGGTATCGGCGAGACGCTTGGTATGGGCGTCGGCGTCCTGGACGCAGGCATAGGCCGTGTCGGTGGCGCCCTGGGACCGGACGATGCTCTGGGACATCTCGGCGACCGATGCCGCCAGTTCCTCGGCGGCGGCCGCCACGGTCTGGACGTTGCCGGCGGTCGAATCCGCGGCCGAGGAGGCCAGCGCGGCCGCCTGGGTCGAATGCCCCACCGCCTGCTCGATCTCTCCGAAATTGCGGTCGATGAGTGTGCGCAGGTCCGCCAGCAGGCGGACCTGCTCGCTGATGTCGGTGGCGAACTTCACGATCTTGTACGGACGCCCGGCCGCGTCGAGAATCGGGTTGTAGGAGGCCTGGATCCAGACCTCGCGCCCGCCCTTGCCGATCCGGCGGAACTGCGCCGCTTGATAGGATCCGTTGCGCAGGGCCGCCCAGAACGCCCTGTAGGCCTCGCTGTCCCGGTAGCCGGGCTCGACGAACAGGCTGTGATGCTGCCCGACGACCTCGCTGCGGGCGTACCCCATTGCCGTCAGGAAATTGTCGTTGACGTCGATCACCGTGCCATCGAGGTCGAAGGCGATGACCGCCTGAACCTTGTCGATCGCCGCGATCTGGCCGGCCCGGTCGGCTTCCTCGGTCCGCTGCCGGGTGATGTCGGTGGCGAACTTCACCACCTTGTACGGCCGTCCGCGGGTGTCGAGCATCGGGTTGTAGGAGGCCTGAATCCAGATCGGGCGGCCGCCGCGTCCCACCCGCTGGAACTGACCGGTCTCGAACGCACCGGTGCGCAGCCGCTCCCAGAAGGCCCGATACGTGTCGGAGTCGCGCTGGGCCGGATCCATGAACAGGCTGTGGTGCTGGCCGACGATCTCGGGCAGCGTATAGCCGACGACATCAAGGAAGTTCTGGTTCGCCGTGAGGATCCGTCCGCTCAGATCGAACTCGATCACACCCTGGACCCGGTCGAGGGCCGCGAGCTTGGCCTGAGTTTCACGAACGGACAGGGACTTGAACATGGCGCGTCGATTTCCGCTGGGCGGACCGGACGCTTGAGCTGCCGCGCCGCCGGATAGGTACATCCGGAAGTTGCATGATCAAAATTAACATCGCGTATCTTCAGGTAAGTATTCGCAAGTTGGTAAGTGTGATCAACGCCGGCTGCGATCGATCCGGAGAGGCCCGGCCATAAGCCTCCGTTTACCATTCCCCCACAGAGTCCGGCCCGACCCGCGCGGATCGTCGTCCGTGCGGCCTGGAGTCGTCGCCCGGCATGATGTCACGCGCGGAACGTACCCCCCTGACGGACTGGTGGTGGACGGTGGACCGCGGTCTGCTGGCAGCCCTGTTCGCGCTGATGGTCGCCGGTCTCGTCTTCCTGATGGGCGGCGGCCCGCCGGTCGCCGAGCGCATCGGCCTGCCGACCTTCTACTTCCTGAACCGGCAGGCGATGTACCTCGCGCCGACCATCCTGCTGATTTGCGCGGTCTCGTTCCTGTCGCTGCGCGGCATCCGCCGGCTCGCCCTGGTCACGTGGATCTGCGGCGTCGCCCTGTGCCTGCTGGCCGGAAAGTTCGGTCCCGAGATCAAGGGCGCGCACCGGTGGATCCAATTCGGCTCCTTCGGCCTGCAGCCGTCGGAATTCGTCAAGCCGGCCTTCGTGGTCGTGGCCGCCTGGGCATTCTCGGAGGGCGCGCAGCGCCGCGACATGCCGGGGGGCATCCTTGCCCTGCTGCTCCTGCCGATCACCATCGTGCCGCTGCTGCTCCAGCCCGATTTCGGCCAGACCATGCTGATTACCATGGTGTGGTGCGCGCTGTTCTTCGTGGCCGGCCTGCACCTGATCTGGGTGGCGATGCTCGGGGTGCTCGGCCTGGGAGGCGTCTTTGCGGCCTACATGTTCTTCCACCACGTGCGTGAGCGCTTCAACAAGTTCCTCGACAAGGATTCCGGCGGCGGCTTCCAGGATTTCTGGTCGCGCGAATCGTTCCGCTCGGGTGGCTGGTTCGGCACCGGCCCGGGGGAGGGGGTGGCCAAGCGCCACCTGCCGGACGCCCACACCGACTTCATCTTCTCGGTCACCGGCGAGGAGTTCGGCGTGATCGTCTGCCTCTGCCTCGTGGCGTTGTTCGCCTTCATCGTGCTGCGCGGCCTCAAGCTCGCCCGGCGCACCGACGACACCTTCTCGCGGCTGGCGATCACCGGCCTCACGACCCTCTTCGGATTGCAGGCCTGCATCAACATGGCAGTGAACACCCAGCTCATGCCCGCCAAGGGCATGACACTGCCCTTCGTGTCCTACGGCGGCTCCTCGCTGATCTCGCTGGCGCTCGGCACCGGCTTCCTCGTCGCCCTGACCCGGAAGCGCCCGCGCAGCGTACTGCTCAGCCAGAAGCCACCCGGCACCGCCCCCGCCACCGTCGCCGGAGTGATGCGGTGACGGTCTTCACCCCCACGATCCTGCTCTGTGCGGGCGGCACCGGCGGCCACCTCTTTCCGGCCGAGAGCCTCGCCCATGCGCTACGGGCCCGCGGCATCCGGGTCGCCCTCGCCACCGACGCCCGGGTCGATTCCATCGCGTCCGAGTTCCCGGCCTCCGAGGTGGTGACGATCGCCTCGGCGACACCCTCCGGCCGCTCGCCCCTGAAGCGGGCGAGCGCCGTACTGACGCTCGGCCGCGGCTTCGGCGTCGCCGCGAAGGAGATCCGGCGGATCAACCCGGCCGCCATCGTGGGTTTCGGCGGCTACCCGAGCGTGCCGCCGGTTCTTGCCGGCCAGATCCTGCGCGTGCCCACGATTCTCCACGAGCAGAACGCCGTGATGGGCCGGGCCAACGCCTTCCTGGCGCGCGGTGCCCGCACGATCGCCACAGGCTTCAAAGAGGTGCGCGGCGTCCCCGACAAGGCGAAGGCGCCCCGGATTCACACCGGCAACCCGCTCCGCCCGGCCGTTATCGAGGCCGCCAAGCTCGCCTATCCCGCCTTCGGCGCCGGGGATGTCCTGCGGCTCCTCGTATTCGGCGGCAGCCAGGGCGCCCGGGTGATGGGCGAGGTCGTGCCAGAAGCGATCGCCCGGCTACCCGATGCCCTGCGCGCCCGGCTGCACCTCGTCCAACAGGTCCGATCCGAGGACCTGACGGCGGTGCAAAACCGCTATCTCGCGATGGGGCTCGCCGGGATCGAGGCGGCGCCGTTCTTCAAGGACCTGCCGGCCCGCATGGCCGCGAGCCACCTGGTGGTTGGCCGCTCTGGCGCCTCGACGGTCTCGGAACTGGCGGCGATCGGCCGCCCGGCGATCCTCGTGCCTCTGCCCGGATCCCTCGATCAGGACCAGGCCGCCAACGCCGCGACGCTCGCCGCGATCGGCGCGGCGTGGGCGGTCAAGCAGGCCGATTTTACCCCGGACCGCCTCGCCGCGGACCTGACCGCCTGCTTCGCGACGCCGGCAAAATTGACCGCGGCGGCCGATGCGGCCAGAAGCGCGGGCATCCACGATGCCGCCGAGCGGCTCGCCGAGGTCGTCGTCGAGACGGCCGCCCGCACCTGATTCCCTGAGGGCTCTCGCACCGGCGATCCCGCCACCACACGGTTCGACCCATGAAGCTGCCCGACAAGCTCGGCCCCATCCACTTCATCGGCATCGGCGGCATCGGCATGTCCGGGATCGCCGAGGTGATGCACAATCTCGGCTACACGGTGCAGGGCTCGGACGCCTCCGACAACGCCAATGTCCGGCGGCTCGCCGAGAAGGGCATGCGCACCTTCGTCGGACACGACGCTCAGAACGTCGAAGAAGCGGCCCTCGTCGTCGTTTCAACGGCGATCCGGCGCGACAATCCTGAACTGCAGGCCGCTCGCGAGCGGCGATTGCCGGTGGTGCGGCGGGCCGAAATGCTGGCCGAGTTGATGCGCTTCAAGTCCTGCGTCGCCATCGCGGGCACGCACGGCAAGACCACGACCACCTCGCTGGTCGCCACGTTGCTCGATGCCGGCAACCTCGATCCGACGGTGATCAACGGCGGCATCATCAACGCCTACGGCACCAACGCCCGGATGGGCGAGGGCGAGTGGATGGTGGTGGAAGCCGACGAATCCGACGGCACATTCCTCAAGCTGCCCGCCGACGTGGCGATCGTGACCAACATCGATCCCGAACATCTCGACCATTTCGGTTCGTTCGAGGCGGTCAAGGACGCGTTCCGGCGCTTCATCGACAACATCCCGTTCTACGGTTTTGCGGTGATGTGCACCGACCACCCGGTGGTGCAGGACCTCGTCGGCCATATCGAGGACCGGCGGATCATCACCTACGGCGAGAACCCGCAGGCCGATGTCCGCCTCATCGACGTGGATCTGCGCGGCGGCCAGAGCCGCTTCCGGGTGATGATCCGAGACCGTCGCCCCGGCTACCGGATGGAGATGGAAGATCTCGTGCTGCCGATGCCGGGCAAGCACAACGCCCTGAACGCCACCGCGGCGCTTGCGGTGGCGCACGAGCTCGGCGTAAAGCCCGAAGCAATCCGCAACGCGCTGGCCGGGTTCGGTGGCGTGAAGCGGCGCTTCACCCGCACCGGCGAATGGAACGGCGCCACGATCTTCGACGATTACGGGCACCATCCGGTGGAGATCAAGGCGGTGCTCAAGGCCGCCCGGGCCTCGACCGAGCACGGGGTGATCGCCGTGGTGCAGCCGCATCGCTACAGCCGGCTGCAATCGCTGTTCGACGATTTCTGCACCTGCTTCAACGATGCCGACACGGTCATCGTCGCCCCGGTCTACGCGGCCGGCGAGCCGCCGATCGAGGGGTTCGACCGCGACAGCCTCGTGGCGGGCCTGCGCTCCCGCGGCCACCGGGACGCGCGGGCGCTGGAGCGGCCGGAGGAGCTGGCGGGGATCATCGCGGAGCTGGCCAAGCCCGGCGACTACGTGGTGTGCCTGGGGGCCGGCACGATCACCCAATGGGCCTACGCCCTGCCGGATGAGCTCGCCGCGCGGGGGCGGTGAGGGAATGCGCGCGGCCGATCCGGAACGGACGCGTTCCGGCGGGGCCTGCGTGAGGCGCAAACCGAGGTGGAACGCTGCCTTTGGTATCGTCTGCGCGACCGGCGTTTGGCCGGGTTCAAGTTCGTTTGTCAGGAGTCGATCGGCCGCTACGTCTCGGATGTCTGCCGCCGGGATCTTCGACCGATCATCGAACTTGACGGCGGTCAGCATGCCGACAGCGAACATGATCGCGTTCGTGACGCCTGGCTGGTGGCGCAGGGTTATCACGTCCTGCGATTCTGGAACGCAGAGGTCGTGAACAACATCGTCGGTGTCATGGACACCATCCCGGCTGCGCTTCCTCCCTCTCCCCGCGCGCGGGGAGAGGGCTGCGACGACCCCGTCGTCGGCGCGGCGAGCCCGAAGGGCGAAGGTGAGGGGGCGGCTCCGGTCGAGTCACAGCCGGAGCCGCCCCCTCACCCTCGGCTGCCGCCTCGCTCCGGCGACGACAAGGTCGCCGGAGCCCTCTCCCCGCAAGCGGGGCGAGGGGAGAAACACCCATGACCGCATCCCTCCACGACCGCATCCGCGCCGCCGCGCCCGATCTCCGCGGGCGCCTGCTCAGCCATCAGCCGCTCGCCGACCTCACGTGGTTCCGCGTCGGCGGACCGGCCGAGGTGCTGTTCACCCCGGCCGACGAGGAGGATCTCGCGCGCCTCCTCGCCGTTCTCGAACCGGACGTGCCGGTGACGGTGATCGGGCTCGGCTCCAACCTGATCGTCCGCGACGGCGGCGTGCCGGGCGTGGTGGTGCGCTTAGGGGGGAAAGCCTTCGGCAGCATCGCGGTCGATGGTGATACTCTCGCGGTCGGCACCGCCGTGCCCGACATGCGCCTCGCCAAGGCCGCCGCCGAAGCCGGACTCGACGGGCTCGCCTTCTACCGCGGCATCCCGGGCTCGATCGGCGGCGCGCTGCGCATGAATGCAGGCGCCCATGGCGGCGAGACCACCGACGTGCTGATCGAAGCGACCGGCATCGACCGCCGGGGCGCGCTGCGCACCTTCAGCCACGCCGCGATGGGCTTCTCCTATCGCCATTCGGAGGCGCCGGAGGACGTGATCTTCACCCAGGCCCTGTTCCGCGGGAAGCCCGGCGACCGCGCCGCCATCGAGGCCGAGATGGAGCGGGTCACCGCCGCCCGGGAGGCAGCCCAGCCGATCCGCGAGCGCACCGGGGGCTCGACCTTCGCCAACCCGGTAAACGGCAAGGCGTGGCAGCTCATCGACGCCGCCGGCTGCCGGGGGCTGACCCGCGGTGGGGCGCAAGTCAGCGAGATGCACTGCAACTTCCTGATCAACACCGGTGGCGCGACCGCGGCCGATATCGAAGGTCTCGGTGAGGAGGTTCGCCGACGGGTGCGGGAGACCAGCGGGGCCGAGCTGCGCTGGGAGATCCGCAGGATTGGAATTGGCTCAACGTCCGTAAGTCAGTAAGATGTAAGCCAAGCGACAGGGCTCTGGTGCATGCCGGATCGGGCTTCCACGACCGCCTATTCAAAGGTCTCCGTCAAAAGCCAAACGGTTCTGCCGCCGGAGGTGCGCGAGCGCTTGTCCATTCGGCCCGGCGATCGTCTGCGCTACCGGATCACGCCGGACGGCATCCGTATCGATAAGGCCCCCCCGGAGGGCGAGGACCCGTTCGTCGCCTTCACGGAATGGGCCGGCCCGATCGACGATGAAGACTATGCCGACCTCTGAGCAACCGAACCTGGCAACCGGCACGGTCGTGGTGGTGCCCTTCCCTTATTCGGACCGCCTTGCCGAGAAGCGGAGGCCAGCCGTCGTGGTGTCAGGAGCGGCCGTCGCCGCGGCCGGCTATGTGTGGATCGCGATGATCACGAGTGCCCGCAACGCGCGCGTCGCCGGCGATGTGCCGATTGAGGATTATTCTGCTGCAGGCCTCGGCGTCGCCTCTGTGATCCGCCCACTTAAGATGGCCTGTATCGAACCGACCCGGATCCTGCGCTGCGTCGGGACACTGCCGGCCGATACCGCCGCGCAGGTTTACACCACGATCCGAAGCCTGATCGGCCCGGCATGAGCCGATCTTTCAGCCCTCTGCCCGCCCTGGAGCCTATCATGTCCAAGCACGTCGCCGTCCTCCTGGGCGGCACCTCCGCCGAGCGGGAGGTCTCGCTCAGTTCTGGCAAGGCCTGCGCCGACGCCCTCGAAGGGGAGGGCTACCGGGTCACCCGTGTCGATGTCGGGCCCGACATCGCCGCGGTGCTGAGCGCACTTCGGCCGGACGTCGCCTTCAACGCGCTGCACGGCCCGGACGGGGAGGACGGCACGATCCAGGGCCTGCTGGAGATCCTGAAGATCCCCTACAGCCATTCCGGCGTCCTCGCCTCGGCCCTCGCCATGAATAAGGAGAAGGCCAAGATGGTCATGCGCGCCGCCGGCATCGACGTGCCGGAGGGCCGCCTCGTTAACCGTCTTGAGGCCGCCAGGGCACACGTTCTCCCACCACCCTACGTGGTGAAGCCCAACGCAGAGGGCTCCTCTATGGGCGTGATCATCGTGCGCGACGGCCGCTCGCACCCGCCCCAGATCCTGGCCTCCGAGGACTGGACCTTCGGCGAGCAAGTCCTTGCAGAACCTTACATAGCGGGCCGCGAGCTGACCTGCGGGGTGATGGGCGACAAGGCCCTTGGTGTCATCGAGGTGAAGGCCGCCACGGGGGACTGGTACGACTACGACGCGAAATACGCCCCGGGAGGCTCGCTGCACGTGCTGCCGGCCGAACTTAAACCAAATGTTTACCAGCGTGTCCAAGAACTGGCGTTAACGGCGCATCAAGCACTGGGCTGCCGGGGCGTCAGCCGTGCCGACCTTCGATTCGACGATACGCCGGGTGGTACCGGGCGGCTCGTGGTTCTGGAGGTCAACACGCAACCCGGCATGACCCAGACGAGCCTTGTGCCGGATATGGCGGCCCATGCGGGCCTGAGTTTCGGTGAGCTCGTCCGATGGATGGTGGAGGACGCTTCCCTGAATCGCTGAGCGGCGACGCCGCCGGCCGGAGCGGTCCCGCACGCCTCGCCGAGGCCGTGCGGGGACGGCTTCCGTCCCGCGCGCCGGCATCGGTTCGCCGTGCGCGCTCTGGTCAGCGCCTGGGCGCACGCCTGTCCCGGGGGACTGGGACGGTTGCCGTCTCGATGACCTTCGCGGCTTTTGCGCTGGCCGGGTTCGTGGCCAGCGGGCGCTACGATTCCTTCGTGGCCGAGCAGGGCCGACCCCTCGACATCGCCGCGCGGGTCCTCGGCTTCGGCGTCGAGCGCGTCACCATCTCGGGCATTTCCCGGATGTACGAGCGCGAGGTGCTCGCCGCCGCCGGCATCGACTGGCGCTCCTCGGTCCCGTTCCTCGACGTCGCCGAGGTGCGCGAGAAGCTGCTGCGCGTGCCGCTGATTGCCCAGGCCTCTGTCCGCAAGATCTATCCCAACGAGATCGCCATCACCCAGGTGGAGCGCGAACCCGCCGCCCTCTGGCAGAAGAACGGCGAGCTCAGCGTCATCGCGGCCGACGGCACCGTGATCGACGCCATGCGGGACGACCGCTACGCCAGCCTGCCCCTGGTGGTCGGCGAGGACGCCAACATCAAGCTGCCGGAATACCTCGCCTTGATCACCGCCGCGGGTCCGCTGGCCGAGCGGATCAAGGCCGGCACCTACGTCTCCGGCCGGCGCTGGACCCTGAAGCTCGACGGCGTCGACGTGCGCCTGCCCGAGACCGATCCGGCCGCCGCGCTCGCCCGCCTCGTCAAGTACGAGCGCGAGGCCGGCCTCCTGGAAAAGGACATCATCGCGGTGGACCTGCGCATGCGGGACCGCCTCGTGGTGCGCCTGACCGAGGAGGCGGCCGCCGCCCGTGCGGAGTCCCAGAAGGCGAAGAAGAAGGGCGCGGCCAGCTGATGACCTCGACCACGATCTCCGCCCGTCCCGCACCTCGCGTCCGGTAGCGTCAATGCACAGCCACCACGGCCTCACGCCGCGCTTGAAGCCGCTCTCGGCCCGACGCTCGACCACGCTCTCGGTGCTCGATATCGGCACCAGCAAGGTCGTCTGCCTCATCGCCGAGCTGCAGCCCGCCGAGGCGCTCACCACCTTGCGCGGCCGCACGCACCTCGCGCGCATCATCGGCATCGGCCATCAGCGCTCGCTCGGGCTGAAGGGCGGCGCCATTGTCGATCTCGCCGCCGCCGAGGGGGCGATCCGTCAGGCGGTCCACGCCGCCGAGCGGATGGCCAAGGTCGAGGTCCAGTCGGTCATCGTCAACATGTCGGGCGGCCGGCTCGCCTCGCAGCATTTCCAGGCGCGGGTGAACGTCCGCTCCGGCACCGTCACGGGCAGCGATGTCGAGCGGGTGCTCGAGACCGCGAGCGCCCACGGCGTCAGCCCGGGCCGGGCCGTGCTCCACGCCCTGCCGACCGGCTACGCCCTCGATGGCCAGGGCGCCGTGATCGATCCCTCGGGCATGATCGGCGAGGCGCTGAGCGTCGATCTGCACGTCGTCACCAGCGAGCTGGCGGCCGCCCGCAACGTCATGCTGGCGGTTGAGCATTGCCACCTCGGGGTCGAGGCCGTGATCGCCACGCCCTACGCGGCCGGCTTGTCGGCGCTGGTCGACGACGAGGCCGAGATGGGCGTCTGCGTCGTCGACATGGGCGGCGGCACAACCAGCGTCGGCGTGTTCTCGGGCGGGCATCTCGTCCACGTGGACGCGGTCGCGGTCGGCGGCCACCACGTCACCATGGACATCGCCCGCGGCCTCTCCACCCGCATGGCGGCGGCCGAGCGGCTGAAGACCCTCTACGGCTCGGCCCTGTCCACCCCGTCGGACGACCGCGACATGATCGCGGTCCACGGGGTCGGCGAGGACGAGGGCGAGGCCCCGGCCCACATCCCGCGCTCGCAGCTGGTGCGGATCATCAAGCCACGCGTCGAGGAGGTGATCGAGCTGGTGCGGGACCGGCTGCGCGAGGCGGGCTTCGCCGCGCAGGCCGGCCGGCGGGTGGTGCTCACCGGCGGTGCGAGCCAGCTCGTCGGCCTGCCGGAGGTCGCCCGCCGCGTCCTCCAGGGACAGGTGCGGATCGGTCGGCCCCTCGGCATCCGGGGCCTGCCGGAGGCCGCCAAGGGCCCGGCCTTCTCGGCGGCGGTCGGCCTGCTGGTCTACCCGCAGGTCGCCCATGCCGAGCATTTCGAGCCGCGGGGGCACGGCGCCTTCGCGGCGACCGGAACCGACAACTACCTGAACCGGGTCGGCCGCTGGCTCCGGGACAGCTTCTAGGTTTCACCCCCGCCCGTCCGGGCGGGGGTATCACAAGGGAATCCGGCGCCCCGGCGTCGCACGGACAGCACAGTTAGCGAGAGGCTCGACACCATGGCCATCACCCTCCAGGCGCCGGACATCCGGGAACTGAAGCCCCGCATCACCGTCTTCGGCGTCGGCGGCGCCGGCGGCAACGCCGTCAACAACATGATCGAGTCGGGCCTGCTGGGCTGCGAATTCGTCGTGGCCAACACCGACGCCCAGGCGCTCACCTCCTCGAAGGCCGAGCGGGTGATTCAGATGGGCCTGGGCGTGACCCAGGGCCTCGGCGCCGGCTCGCACCCGGAGGTCGGCTCCGCCGCCGCCGACGAGGTGATCGACGAGATCCGCGACCAGCTCTCGGGCGCCCACATGTGCTTCATCACCGCCGGCATGGGCGGCGGCACCGGCACCGGCGCCGCCCCGGTCATCGCCCGGGCGGCCCGCGACATGGGCATCCTGACGGTCGGCGTCGTGACCAAGCCGTTCCAGTTCGAGGGCGTCCGCCGGATGCGTACCGCCGAGTCCGGCATCCAGGAGCTGCAGGCTGCGGTCGACACCCTGATCGTCATCCCGAACCAGAACCTGTTCCGGGTCGCCAACGAGAAGACCACCTTCGCGGATGCCTTCGCGATGGCCGACCAGGTGCTCTACTCCGGCGTCGCCTGCATCACCGACCTGATGGTGAAGGAGGGTCTCATCAACCTCGACTTCGCCGACGTGCGGGCGATCATGCGCGGCATGGGCAAGGCCATGATGGGCACCGGCGAGGCATCGGGCGAGAAGCGCGCCAACCGCGCAGCCGAAGCCGCCATCGCCAACCCGCTGCTCGACGACGTCTCGATGAAGGGCGCCCGCGGTCTGCTGATCTCGATCACCGGCGGCTCCGACCTGACCCTGTACGAGCTCGATGAGGCCGCCACCCGCATCCGCGAGGAGGTCGATCAGGACGCCAACATCATCCTGGGCGCCACCTTCGACGAGAGCCTGGACGGAATCATCCGCGTGTCGGTGGTCGCCACCGGCATCGAGCCGGCCCTGATCTCGGCGAATTCGCCGAACAACCCGGCCATGGCCGAGACCGAGCAGCGTATCGCAGAGGTTGCCGAGCGCCTCCGCGCCGAGGCCCGCTCGCGCGCCGCCTCGCCGGTGCCGAGCATCCGCACCGAGTCGGTCGCCCCGGCCCCGGCGCCTGCTCCGGCCCCTGCGCCGCTCCAGGCCCCGGAGATGCGGGCCGAGCCGCTGATCAGCCGCGAGCCCGCCGCTCCGATGACCCGCGACGACGTCGTGCTCGCCCCGGTCCAGCCCCGGGCCGCAGCGCCCTTCGTCCCGCCGCCCGCGCCGCTGCCGGCCGAGCCCGCGCCGCAGTTCCAGGCCGGCCCGTTCGTACCGCCGCGTCCGGCCGCCCCGGGTGGCACGCCGCTGGCGCGCGCCCCGCGGATGCCGCAGATCCACGAGCTGCCGCCGATCGCCCAGAACCAGATCCTGGCGAACCGCGCCCAGGAAGAGTCGGCTCCGGAATCCAAGCGGACCTCGCTCCTCCGGCGGCTCGCCACGGTGGGCTTCGGCGGCCGGCGCGACGAGGTCGAGGGTGCTCCCGCGCCCCGGGCCAACCCGATCGCACCGCAGCCGCAGATGGCGCAGCCGCATGTCCCCCCGGCTCCGCGCGCTCCGGCCGCGCCGTCGGTGCCGCAATACCGCCCGGCGCAGGGCAACCTCGACCCCCAGGGCCGCGTCGCGCCCCAGCCCCGGATGATGGACGACGACCAGCTGGAGATCCCGGCCTTCCTCCGCCGCCAGGCGAACTGAGGGACCTTCACAGTCTTACGTGAGTCGAGAGCCGGCGGGCGACCGCCGGCTCTTCGTGTTGCACAAGCACAACTTCAGGTTTTGTGCCTCGATCTGGCAACCGTGGTCTCGGGCAGCACGGCTGTGACGGGCGGGGATCCCTGGTGCATCCGTGACACAGATTGGCCGCCGGTTAGTCACGGGTTAACCACTTTTTAAGCCGTTGATCCCACAGCACTTTGTGTCGGTGAGACGACAAGCGTGTCTGTAACAGAGCGTAAGAATCCGTGATTTGGCTGCCCTGTGCGGTGCAGCTATAGAAGCACCGAGACCGACGAGACATGCATCGGGACACAACCTGATCGCGTGAGCAGGGGCATCAAGCAGCGGACGGATCAGTCAGTTTTTCCCATTCCCGGTCGGAATGGCGGAACCTGATCGCGGCCGGGGGCTAAGGAATGCGAACGCTGAAACAGACGACCCTCAAAGGGCCGGCGACTCTTTCGGGGATCGGGGTCCATTCCGGGAACCCCGCCGAGATCACGCTCCGGCCCGCGCCCGCCAACCACGGCATTGCTTTCCTCCGCACCGGTACCCCCCACGGCAATGACCGCCTGATCAAGGCGCATCACGCCCTCGTTTCCGCGACCGAGCTCTGCACCGTCCTCGGGGACGTCGAGACCGGCGCGGTAGCCACCGTCGAGCACCTGATGTCCGCCCTGTTCGGCCTGGGCGTCGACAACGCCCTGATCGAGATCGACGGGCCCGAGATGCCCATCCTCGACGGCTCGGCGCTCCCCTTCGTCCAGGCGATCGATCAGGTCGGGATCGCCAGTTGCGGTACGCCCCGGCGCTGGCTCAAGGTCCTGCGCCACGTCCGGATCGAGGCGGGCCACGCCTTCGCCGAGCTCCGCCCGATCGACCGGGGCTTCCGCCTCGATGTCGAGATCGATTTCGAGAGCCCGGTGATCGGCCGCTCGCGCAAGGCGATGGACCTGTCGCCCGCCTCCTATCGCCGTGAGATCGCCGGCGCCCGCACCTTCGGGATGATGCGGGACGTGGAGCGCTACTGGAAGGCGGGCTTCGCCCTCGGCGCCTCCCTGGAGAACACCGTGGCGGTCGGCGAGACCGCGGTCGTCAATCCCGAGGGGCTTCGATTCCCGGACGAGTTCGTCCGGCACAAGATCCTCGACGCCATCGGCGACCTTGCCCTGGCCGGTCTGCCGATCCAGGGCGCGTACCGCTCCTTTTGCGGCGGCCACCGGATGAATGTCGGCGTGCTCTCCGCGCTTCTGGCCGACCGGGCCAACTACGCGATCGTCGAGGCACAGGGTTCGCGTCGCGACACCGCCCTTTCTGAACTCAGCGTCGGTCTGGGCATCGCCGCCTTCGCGGGCGACCTTTGACTAACAATCTGTGGTCCGCAAGCCACAGTCGGCAATCGTTCCAGCCCGCCTCAGCCTTGCCGCTTTCGTGCCCGAATCAAACGGCACGGTTTAACGGTCCGTGAACGGCGGGTACGGCCCGGCGGGTCGGATCCACGCACGCGATGGCATGACGGCGCGGGATGGCGCCGCTTCCGGGAAAGAGCGCCAGATGCCTGTCACCATTCGTCACCGCCGGGCGGCGGCCTTCGCGGCCCCTCTCGTGGCCATCCTCGGCCTGGGCCTCGGCGGCTGCGACTTCGACCCGACCAATCTCTTCGCCGAGAAGTACAAGCCCGAAGTCGTGCCGGATGTCCCGGCCGACAAGCTCTACAGCGACGGCTTGGCCAAGCTCGAAGACAGCGACTACGAGGGCGCGGTCAAGAAATTCGATAGCCTGGACAAGCAGTACCAATATTCCGAATGGTCCCGGAAGGCGCTGCTGATGACCGCCTACGCCAATTACGAGGGCCAGAAGTACGACGACGCGATCAGCGCCTCGAAGCGCTACCTGCAGAGGCACCCGGCCAGCAAGGATGCGGCCTACGCGCAGTACCTGATGGCGATGTCGAACTATAAGCAGATCCCGGATGTGACCCGCGATCAGGAACGCTCCGAGAAGGCGCTGGTGGCTCTTCAGGAACTCGTTCAGAAGTACCCGACCTCGGAATATGCCGTCGACGCGAAGGCGAAGATCCAGATCACCCGCGACCAGCTCGCCGGCAAGGAGATGGAAGTCGGGCGCTTCTATCTGGAGCGGCGCAACTTCCCGGCGGCGATCAACCGCTTCCGCGACGTGGTGTCCAAGTATCAGACGACCCGCCACGCCGAGGAGGCGCTGGAGCGCCTGACGGAAGCGTACTGGGCGCTCGGCATCGCCCAGGAGGCGCAGAACTCCGCCGCGGTGCTGGGGCACAATTTCCCCGAGAGCCCCTGGTATAAGGATGCGCACGCGCTCCTCGCCCAGAACGGTCTCGAACCGCGCGAGGAAAAGACTTCGTTTCTGTCGAAGATCTACCGGTCGGTCGCGGGCAAGACCGCCTCGGCCGAGTAAGGACGCGTCAGGGCCGCGGTCCGGGTTTCCCACCGGCTTCAGCCCTGCGGCATGTCTCGCGCTATCCGCAAGGGCTCTGCCCCAGACCCGCGAAAGGTCTCGACCCAGCCCGTTTAAGGTCATTTGACCGCCTGCATGGGTCGCAGTCTATCGCGCCACCATATTGAAAGAGCGCCATCTCTGACCCTCCCCCCTTGTGGGGAGGGGTCAGAGGGGTGGGGTTGGTGTAGGATCGAGCCTCTTGGGGCCTTCTGCACAACCGCCAACTCCTCCCCACAAGGGGGAGGAGAGTGCGCTTGGCCCTTGTCTCGGTGGTCCTGCAAACACCGGAAAAGGGCCGGGGCTCGCCCTTTCGAAACCATGACGCGGCAAGGTCGCGACGGACAGATCAGGGCTCGGAGCGCTGGCCCCGGGCCTTTCCCGTTGTGCGGCGCATTTTTGGGGTGAATCGGCGCGGCGACGGCCTTATGTCTGCGGTCCCCTCCTGAGGAATGCACCCGCCGCATGCTGGCGCAGCTCGCGATCCGCGACATCGTTCTGATCGACCGCCTCGAACTGAATTTCCGCTCGGGCCTCAGCGTCCTGACTGGGGAGACGGGCGCGGGCAAATCGATCCTGCTCGACGCCTTTGCCCTGGCGCTCGGCGGCCGCGGCGACGGCCGGCTCGTCCGGCACGGGGAGGCGCAGGGTGTCGTGACCGCGGTGTTCGATCTGCCCCTCGACCATCCGGCGCGCCGGATCGCCGCCGAGGCCGAGATCGACACCGAAGGCGACCTGATTCTGCGCCGGACCCAGATGGCGGACGGCCGCACCCGCGCCTTCGTCAACGATCAGCCGGTGGGTGTCCAGGTGCTGCGCGCGATCGGCGCCGCCCTGGTGGAGATCCATGGGCAGCACGACGACCGGGCCCTGGCCGATCCAGCCTCGCACCGGGCAATCCTCGACGCGTTCGGCGGCCTTCAAGGCCAGCTCACCAAGGTCGCGGCGGCCGCCCGGGCGGTCCGCAACGCCCGTTCCGACCTTGCCGAGCATCGCGCCCGCGTGGACGCGGCCCGCAAGGAGGCTGATTTTCTGCGCCACGCCGTGGACGAGCTGGCCGCTCTCGCGCCGCAGCCCGGCGAGGAAGCCCAGCTCGCCGAGCGCCGCAGCATCATGCAGCAATCGGAGAAGGTGGCGCGCGAGTTGAACGAGGCGTTGGACGCGGTGGGCGGCCCCCATTCCGGGGTCCCCCATCTTTCGGCCGCGCTGCGCAAGCTGGAGCGCCGCGCCGCACAGCTTCCGGCCCTGGTCGATCCCTGCGTCAACGCCCTCGACGCCGCGATGGTCGCCCTCGACGAAGCCCGCGCCGTGCTCGACGCCGCAGTGGCGGAGACGGAATTCGATCCCCGCGATCTGGAGCGGGTCGAGGAGCGGCTGTTCGCCCTGCGGGCGGCGGCCCGCAAATACGACGTCGCGGCCGACGATCTCGCGGCGCTCGCCGAGCGCTATGCCGGGGACGTTGCGGCGATCGATGCCGGCGAGGCGGCGCTGGCAGGCCTGGAGCAGACGCTCGCCGGTGCCGAGGCCACCTATGCCGAGGCCGCCGAGAAGCTCAGCGCCGGCCGCCGCCGGGCCGCCAAGCAGCTCGACGCGGCCGTGAAGGCCGAACTGCCGCCCCTGAAGCTGGAGCGCGCGCGCTTCATCACCGAGATCGTCACCGACCCCGAGTCGCGCGATCCGGCCGGCTCCGACCGGGTGGAGTTCTGGGCGCAGACCAATCCCGGCACCAAGCCGGGCCCGATGATGAAGGTCGCGTCGGGCGGCGAGTTGTCGCGGTTCATGCTCGCTTTGAAGGTGGTGCTCGCCGACAAGGGCTCGGCGCCGACGCTGATCTTCGACGAGATCGATACCGGCGTCGGCGGCGCCGTTGCCGACGCCATCGGCCTGCGCCTCGCTCGCCTCGCCGCTACGGTCCAGGTGGTCGCCGTCACCCATGCGCCGCAGGTCGCGGCGCGCGCCGAGACCCATTTCCTCATCGCCAAGGCGCCCGTGAAGGGGGCTGGCCGGGTCGCGACCCGCGTGGCCAGCCTGCCGGTCGCCGAGCGCCGGGAGGAGATCGCCCGGATGCTCGCGGGCGCCACGGTTACCGACGAGGCCCGGGCCGCGGCCGCGCGGCTCCTCCAGGGCGCCGACGGATGAGCTGCCTCCGCCGACAGGGGTGTCGGCTCGGCGGAGGGCGCCCATCCCAATGCCGCCCCGACATCCTGTCCGATCCCAGCGGCCAAATGACAGGTAAGCTTAACCGTGCGTTGACAGTAACCTTTCGTTAACCATTCCTGGTGACATTAACCACATCCCGGCACCGCAGCGGGTTTTTGGGCGGTCGTAGGGCGGAAGGGTACCATGAAGCCGTCAGTCGTCGAATCCGATGCGCTGCTCGACTCGGGTCGGCCGCTGAGACGGGCGATCGATACGCGCCAGCTCGGTCTCTCGCTCCGCAGCGTCTACGAGGGCAGCGTCGACACGCAGCCGATCACCGATACCCACGTCGAACTGCTCCTGCGCCTGCGCCAGAAGGAACGGGAGCAGCGCCGGGCCGGCTAGGGCCCTCGCCGCCGAATAGGACGCCCATTCGGCGCACGCGCACGCGTTCCCGCTCGTATTGGAAACCGGTGCCGCCGGCTGAGCGGCAACAACCTGCGATTTAGCAAGGACCTTTGCGAACGAAGCGTCGGCCTGACTACGCAACCCTTCCCCGACTCAGCGCGTCGTCATGGCACCTCACCAGCGGCGCGCTCCGGGGCGCCGACGATATTCGGCCGCTCGAATCAAGGTGAGCACCCGGTCGAGGTTGATCAGCAGATCGGCTTCGTCCCGCCGCGCCGCCGCAGCCGTATCCGGATCGCTGCTGAACTTCTGGCGGGCCTGAGCGAGGGCCAGGGCGCGCTCCACGGCCTCCCGCTCCGCATGCAGGGCAAGCCAGCCGGGGTCGGTCTCCATCGCTGTATCGACGCTGTCGCCCCCCACGGTTCTCACGTCCTTCCGGCTGCGTTGTCCACATGGAACGCACGAGACCCGTGAACCGTGCCGCAGAACCTGCGGCGCGATGTCATGTCGGTGTCATCTCCCTGTCGTAACCGCGCAGACATCGGGCGGCCGGCGCTGGGTCCTTCAAAAGACCGGCCGCGAGGCTCTGCCGCGGGCATGAGCATGCCGGCGGGGCGGTGCAGGCACTTGCCCGACGGCAACGGAGATTCCATGAGACCCTTCGCTTACGCGCTCGCCGTCGGCCTCGCGACGGTACAGCTGGCGTCCGCGGCGCTGGCCGCCGACATCACCGGGGCCGGGGCCACGTTCCCCTTCCCGGTCTATTCGAAATGGGCCGAGGCCTACCGGAAGGAAACCGGCTCCGGGCTCAACTACCAGTCGATCGGATCCGGCGGCGGGATCAAGCAGATCCAGGCCAAGACGGTCGATTTCGGCGCCACCGACGCGCCGCTGAAGGGTGAGCAGCTCGACAAGGACGGCCTCGTCCAGTTCCCGACGGTTATGGGCGGCGTGGTTCCCGTGGTGAATATCGCCGGCGTCGAGCCGGGCAAGCTCAAGCTCACCGGCGACGTGCTGGCCGACATCTACGCCGGCAAGATCGCGAAATGGACCGATCCGCGGATCGCCAAGCTGAATGAGGGCCTGAAGCTGCCCGAGACCAACATCACCCCGGTCTACCGGTCCGACGCTTCGGGCACGACCAACATCTTCACGACCTACCTGTCCCAGGTTTCGGACGGCTGGAAGAAGGAATACGGCGCGGCCACGACGATCTCCTGGCCGGTTGGTCAGGGCGGCAAGGGCAACGAGGGCGTGACCGCCACCGTGAAGCAGGTGCCGAACTCCATCGGCTACGTCGAATCGGCCTACGCCAAGCAGAACAAGCTCGCCTACACTTTGCTCCAGAACAAGGCCGGCAAGTTCCCGCAGCCGGACGACAAGGCCTTCCAGGCGGCGGCCGCCAGCGCGGACTGGAAGGCGGCGCCGGGCTTCGGCATCTCGCTGACCAACCAAGCGGGCGATGATGCGTGGCCGATCACGGCGGCGACCTTCATCCTGCTCCGTAAGGATCCGGCTGATCCGGCCAAGGCCGCCGCTGTGCTCAAGTTCTTCGACTGGGCCTACAAGAACGGCGACAAACTTGCCTCCGATCTCGACTACGTTCCGCTGCCCGACAACGTCGTTTCACTGATCCACGACGAGTGGAAGAACGTGAAGGACAAGGACGGAAAGCCCGTCTTCAACATGTGAGCCGGGACGGGAGGAGGCTTTGGCCTCCTCCCTCGCTTCTGGGATCGTGCCGCGCTACCACGCCATCCTTCGCAGAGAACCGCGGATGCCCGCTTTGACTGAAACGATTGCTCTCGGCCAAACCCGTATGGCTGCGGCGCGGAAGGGTCCGAGCCGGAACATGGATGCCCTGTTCCGCGGCTGCGCCTACGGCGCAGCGCTCCTGGTGCTGACCGTCCTCGTGGGGATCATCGGCTCCATCGTGTATGGCGGCCTGCCGGCCTTCCGGGAGTTCGGCCTGGGCTTCCTGACGTCGAGCGCCTGGAACGTCGGGACCGAACAGTACGGCGCCCTCGTGGCCGTCATCGGAACGGTCACCTCCGCGCTCCTGGCCCTCGTCATCGGTGTCCCGATCTCGCTCGGCATCGCGATCTACCTGACGCAGCTCTGTCCGGGCTGGGCGCGCAAGCCGGTCGCGATGACGATCGAACTGTTGGCCGCGGTGCCGAGCATCATCTACGGGATGTGGGGGCTGTTCATCTTCGCCCCGCTCTTCGCCCGCTTCATCGAGATCCCGGTCTCCAACGTCGTCGAGGGTCTGCCGATCGTCGGGACCGTGCTGTATGCCCGCATCCCGTCGGGCGTCGGCGTGCTCACCGCCGGCATCATCCTGGCGATCATGATCGTGCCGTTCGTCGCCTCGGTCGCCCGCGACATGCTCGACCAGATCCCGACGATCCTGCGCGAGAGCGCCTACGGGGTCGGCTGCACCACCTGGGAGGTGACGCGCTTCGTCCTGATCCGGCATGCCTCGGTGTCGATCATCGGTGCGATCATGCTCGGCCTCGGCCGGGCGCTGGGCGAGACGATGGCGGTGACCTTCGTGGTCGGCAACGCCAACCGCCTCTCGGCCTCGATCTTCGATCCCGGCTCGACCATCGCGTCCCGGATCGCCAATGAATTCAACGAGGCGGATGGCATGCAGCTCAACGCCCTGATGGCGCTCGGCTGCATCCTGTTCGTCATCACTTTCATCGTCCTGATCGTCGCGCGCATCCTGACGTCGCGCGTGCGGGTTGGTTGAGGATCCCCATGGACGCGATCAACACACGGGCCGCGACGCCCCTCGCGCGAAGCCGAGTCCGACCCGGCCGGCGGCGGGCGGACGCGCTGCTCCGCGGCTTCTGCGCCTTCGCCACGCTGATTGGCGTGATCGTGCTCGGCTCGATCCTGCTGATGCTGATCGTCGAGGGTGTGCGCGGCTTCACCCCGACCCTGCTGACCCAGCCGACCCCGGGTCCCGGCAGCGAGGGCGGCGGCATCGCCAACGCGGTCCTGGGCAGCCTGATCCTGACGACCATCGGCATCGTCATCGCGACGCCGGTCGGCGTGATGGCCGGGACCTTCCTCGCGGAGTACGGCCGGGGCTCGAAGCTGGCCTCGCTCATCCGCTTCCTGAACGATATCCTGCTCTCGGCGCCGTCGATCCTGATCGGCCTGTTCGTCTACACGCTGATGGTGCGGCCCATGGGCAGCTACTCCGGCTGGGCCGGCAGCGTCGCCCTTGCGATCATCGCCACCCCGGTGATCGTGCGGACCACCGAGGACATGCTCAGCCTCGTGCCAGGTACCCTGCGCGAGGCCGGCGCGGCCCTGGGGGCCCCGCCCTCGACGGTGATCATGAAGGTGAGCTGGCGCGCGGCCTCGGCCGGCATCGTGACCGGCATCATCCTGGCGCTGGCCCGCATCGCCGGCGAGACGGCCCCGCTCCTGTTCACCGCGCTGAACAACAACAGCTGGTTCAACGCCGATCTCATGGGCGGCATCCCGAACCTGCCGGTGATGATCTACCAGTTCGCGCTCTCGCCCTATTCCAACTGGCAGCAGCTGGCCTGGGCCGGAGCACTCCTGATCACCGTGACCATCCTCGCCCTCTCGATTGTCGCCCGCGTGGTGATCAAGCCGCAGCGGGCCCGCTGAAGCGCGCCCGAAGGATTAGCCCGATGAGCAATGCCGCAGCGACCGTGACCGCCGAGCCCCAGTTCCACCCCTCCGCCAAGGCCGGCGCCGACACCAAGGCGCCGGTCCGGATCGCCGTGAAGGATCTGAACTTCTACTACGGCCAGTTCCACGGCCTGAAGAACATCAACCTCAACTTCCACGATCGGCAGGTGACCGCATTGATCGGGCCCTCGGGCTGCGGAAAGTCGACGCTGCTGCGCACCTTCAACCGGATCTACAGCCTCTATCCGGAGCAGCGCGCCGAGGGGCAGATCCTGCTGGACGGCGTGAACATCCTGGATCCCAAGGTCGATCTCAATGACCTGCGCGCCCGGGTCGGCATGGTGTTCCAGAAGCCGACGCCCTTCCCGATGTCGATCTACGACAATGTCGCCTTCGGAATCCGGCTTTACGAGAAGCTCGGGAAGTCGGAACTCGACGAACGCGTGGAATCGTCCCTGCGCAAGGCGGCGCTCTGGGAGGAAGTGAAGGACAAGCTCAAGCAATCCGGCATGGGCCTGTCGGGCGGCCAGCAGCAGCGCCTGTGCATCGCCCGCACCGTGGCGCAGCGCCCGGAGGTGATCCTGTTCGACGAGCCGACCTCGGCGCTGGACCCGATCTCGACCGGACGCATCGAGGAGCTGATCGAGCAGCTGCGCGATGAATTCACCATCGCCATCGTCACACACAACATGCAGCAGGCGGCGCGCATCTCGCAGTTCACCGCCTTCATGTATCTCGGCGAACTGATCGAATTCTCGCAGACCGAAAAGATGTTCATGAACCCGACGGAGCGGCGGACGCAGGACTATATCACCGGCCGCTTCGGCTAAGCTGTTTCGAAGACCGGTTTCCGCGCGATCACGACCCGGATGCCGCGGCGGCCGGGCGGGATCGCCGCAAACGCGTGGGATCGCACGTCACGGCCCCCATCGAAGGATCCTCCCCATGCCCGGCCATATCGTTACCTCCTACGACACCGATCTCGAAAATCTCCGCCGCTCGATTTCAGAGATGGGCGGCGTGGCAGAGAAGATGACCACGGAGGCGACCGACGCCCTGGTGCGCCGTGACGATGGGCTCGCCCAGGCGGTGATCCTCGCCGACAAGCGCCTCGACGCCCTTCAGCGGGACATCGAGGAGCGTTCCGTTCTGCTGATCGCCCGGCGTCAGCCCCTGGCGATCGACCTGCGCGAGACCATCTCGGCGATCCGCGTCTCCGGCGATCTGGAGCGGATCGGCGACCTCGCCAAGAACGTGGCCAAGCGCGTGGTCGCGATCTCCGATCAGGCCCCGGCCCAGAAGATCGTGCTGGGCGTGCGCCACATGAGCGACCTCGCTGAGGGCCAGTTGAAGGACGTGCTCGACGCCTACGCGAGCCGCGACATCCAGGCTGCCCACGACGTCTGGGAGCGCGACGGCGAGATCGACGCATTGTACAACTCCCTGTTCCGCGAACTCCTGACCTACATGATGGAGGATCCGCGCAACATTTCGTTCTGCACGCACCTTCTGTTCTGCGCCAAGAACGTGGAGCGCATCGGCGATCATACGACGAACATTGCCGAGACGATCCATTACCTCGAGACGGGCGAGACCCTCGCGGGCGACCGACCCAAGAACGACGCGTCGAACTACGCGACGGTGGATGGGGGACAGGCTCCCTAACGCCTCATCCCGGAAGGCGGAAGCCGCCTTCCGGATTCCGGTGCGCAGCGCCGAGCGCGCACCTTGAGACAGGGCGAAGCCCCCGGCACCATGGGGGTCTGCCGCGAGAACAGGTCATCGAACGTGAGCATGCAAGTCCTGATCGTCGAGGACGAGGAGGCGCTGACCACGCTGCTGCGCTACAATCTGGAGGCCGAAGGCTTCCTGGTGGATTCGGCGGCCCGGGGCGACGATGCGGAACTGCTCCTGGCCGAACGGATGCCCGATCTGGTCCTTCTCGACTGGATGCTGCCCGGCCTGTCCGGGATCGAGCTCTGCCGCCGCATCCGAGCCCGTCGTGAAACCGAGCGGCTGCCGGTGATCATGCTCACCGCCCGGGGCGAAGAGGGCGACCGGGTCCGCGGCCTCGGCACGGGCGCCGACGACTACATCGTCAAGCCGTTCTCGGTGCCGGAACTGCTCGCCCGGATCCGCGCGCTGCTGCGCCGGGCCAAGCCCGCCCACGTCTCGGATCGTCTGGCCGCGGGCGACCTCGAACTCGACCGCACCGGCCATCGGGTGCGCCGCGCCGGCGAGGAGCTGCATCTCGGCCCGACCGAGTTCCGGCTGCTCGAATTCCTGATGCTGGCCCCGGGCCGGGTCTTCTCGCGGGAACAGCTCCTCGACGGGGTCTGGGGCCACGACGTCTACATCGACGAGCGCACCGTCGACGTCCATGTCGGGCGCCTGCGCAAGGCGCTGAACGGGCCGCGCCAAGCCGATCCAATCCGCACCGTCCGCGGCTCCGGCTACGCCTTCGACGAAACCTTTTCCTTGGAAGCCTGAAGCGCAAAGCACGGTTTCAAAAGGTCGAGACCTTTTGCGGGTCCAGGGCGGAGCCCTGGTGCCGGAAACCATCCGGTGTCGGGGCAAGCCCGATCCCAGGTTCTGGCCCGACAGGGGCTCCGCTCCGACACCCCGCCAAAGGGTTAAAGCCCAATGGTGAACCCGGTCAGCGCGTCGCCGCGGCGCTCCTGCCGGCGGGCGGCACCGAGGCCAGGGCCTGCAGCACCGTTCCCTCGGTGAGGATCTGCGGCAGCACCTGGGGTTCCCCCGTGCCCGTATAGAGCAGATAGAGCGGCACGCCGCTCCGTCCGTGCTTCTCCAGGAGGCGGGTGATCTCGGGGTTCTGGTTGGTCCAGTCACCCTTGAGGTAGGTTATGCCCCGCTCGGCCATGGCGGCGCGCACCGCTTTCGTGGACAACGACGTCGTCTCGTTCACCGCGCAGGTGATGCACCACGCCGCCGTCATGTTGACGAAGGCGGGCCTGCGATCGTTGACCAGCGCGTCCAGGCGCGTCTGCGTGAACGGCTCGATGCCACCAACCTTCGCCTGCGCCGTCGGCCCGGCTCGATCCTGAGGAAGGGTCAGCGTGAGGGCCGCGACGCCGATCAGCGCCAGCGCCGCGCAGACCTGAGCGATCCGGGCCGCCACGGGTGCTGCGCTGCGCCCACGCTCCCAAGCCCAGGCCGCAAAGCCCACCAGCACGAGGCCGATCAGCGCCGCCAGCAGACCACGCGGGTCGACCTGTTGCGCCAGGACCCAGACCAGCCAGGCCACGGTGGCGTAGACCGGGAAAGCGAGCCCCTGCTTGAGCGTCTCCATCCAGGCACCCGGCCGCGGCAGTGCCCGCAGGGCCGGGGGCCAGAGGGTCAGGAGCAGAAACGGCAGGGCAAGGCCGAGCCCGAGACACGCGAAGACGGCCAGCGCCACGCCGGCGCTCTGCGTCAGGGCGAACCCCACCGCCGAGCCCATGAAGGGCGCCGTGCAGGGGGTCGCCACCAAAGTCGCCAGGACGCCCGTGAAGAACGAGCCGGCCAGCCCGTCCCGCCGGGCGAGGCGGTCGCCGACAGCCGCGAGCCGGCCGCCGATCGCGACGACGCCGGACAGGCTCAGGCCCATCGCGAAGAGCAGATAGGCGAGCCCCGCCACGACGAGGGGCGATTGCAGCTGGAACCCCCAGCCGATCGCTGCCCCGCCGCTCTTCAGCGCGATCAGCGCCGTGGCCAGTCCCAGGAAACTCGCCAGCACACCGGCCGTGTAGGCGAGGCCGTGCAGGCGCAGGCGGGCCGGGCCCTCGCCGGCATGCCGCACAAGGCTCAGCACCTTGATCGAGAGGACGGGGAAGACACAGGGCATCAGGTTGAGGATCAGGCCGCCCAGGAAGGCGAAGACGGCCGCGGTCGTGAGGGTCAGCGCATCGAGGTCGGGGGCGGCCGATTCCGTGGCGGTCGCTTCAGCGGGCGCCGGTGGGGGGGCGGCGGCCGGAAGCACGGGCTCGTCGCCATACGCGAAGGCGAGGCGGCGCGTGCCGGACTCTGTCACCTCATCCAGGGTCAGCACGCCCGGAAGGGTTGCGGGGGCCGCTTCGGCCGGACTGCTCCGCGCGAGGGTGAGATGCAGGCCGGTCCCGTCGACGGACATCACCTGCGCGGCGGCGTTGTCGATCGCGGTCTCGGCATAGGGAAAGTAGGCGGCATTCCGGACGGCGTCGGGTTTGAGGCCGGTCGCGGCAAAATCGAGCTGCAGGGTATCACCCTGGCTCGACAGGCTGAGCGGCCAGAGTGCGGGGGCGGGGAGCGCGGTGCGGGCGCGGGCGAACAGCGCAGCATTGTCCGGGTCGGGGCGCGGCTCGCCGACCGGCAGGGTGAGGGCGAGGTCGGCGGAGCCCGGCACGCACTCGGTCTCGCAGACGAGATAGGTCAGCTTGGCCTGGATCTGCACCGGACTCGCCGGATCGAGGCTCGGCGGCGGCGTCACGGGCACGAGGAGGGTGACCTCGCCCTCGTAGCCGTAGTTCATCAGCGTGGCGATTGGGATGCGCTCCGGCGCCGGCCAGTGGATGGCCCCAGCGTTGAAGCCAGCGGGCAGCGTCCAGGTCAGCTCGGGCGGCAGCCCCGAATCCCCCGGGTTGCGCCAGTAGACGTGCCAGCCAGGCTTCACCTGCATCCGCACGGCCAGGGTGAAGGGCTGCGCCCCCGACACCGCCGCGGGCTCGGCCACCAAGCTCGACCGCACGAGATCCGGTGGCGTGCGCAATCCCTGCGCCACGGCCGCCGACACGCTCGCGGCGAGGATCAAGATCGGGATGACGAGGCGGCGGATCATGCTGTCCCTTCGCACGCCGGAGGGCTGCGGTTTCAGGCTCGGCGTTTCGCGTGCGGCACGGGCTTTTCCGTGACCGAGCATTCTGGCGCCAATCAGCGCCCCGTCGCACGCCGGACCACCGAAGCCGTCCGGGGGTCGAAGAGGATGCCGCCGAACGTGTCGCGCCACCGGGGACCGCGCAAGGGCGCGAGATGCATGCCCGGCGGCTGCGAACGGATCAGCGCTCAGCCTGCCAGCGGCGCCGTTGCCTGCTGAAGCCATGCACGCACCCCATCATCGAGCTCCGGCGATAATACCTCCCGGACCCGGGCATGGTAGGCGTCGACCCAGGCGCGCTCGGCTGGGTCGAGCAGATCCGGGCGGATGAGCCGCTGATCGTAGGGCGCGAGCGTCAGCGTCTCGAAGCCGAGCATGGGGCGCTCACCATCCGCAAGGTCACGCGGCTCGACGAGGATGAGGTTCTCGATCCGGATGCCGTAGGCGCCGGGCGCATAATAGCCGGGCTCGTTCGACAGGATCATGCCGGCCTCCAGCGCCACCGTGCCGGTCTTGGCAATCCGCTGGGGCCCTTCATGAACCGACAGGAAGGCGCCGACGCCGTGGCCGGTGCCATGGTCGAAATCGAGCCCCGCCTGCCAGAGCGGTGCCCGGGCGAAGGCGTCGATCTGCGCGCCGGTCGTGCCCTTGGGAAACACCGCCCGGGCGATGGCGATATGGCCCTTCAGCACCAGGGTGAACCGGTCGCGCATGGCCGCGCTCGGCTCGCCCACCGCGACCGTGCGGGTGATGTCGGTGGTCCCGTCCGGGTACTGCGCCCCGGAATCGATCAGGAACAGCTCGCCCGGCTGCACCGTCCGGTCGCTGGCCCGGGTGACCCGGTAGTGGACGATCGCCCCATTCGGGCCGGACCCCGAGATGGTCGGGAAGGACACGTCGCGCAGGTCGCCGCCGGCATCGCGAAAATCCTCCAGCGCCTCGACCGCGGCGATCTCGGTGAGGCCGCCCTCCGCGGCGGCCGCGTCCAGCCATGCCAGGAAGCGCACGACGCTCGCCCCGTCGCGGCGGTGGGCGGCGCGGGCACCGGCGATCTCGGCGGCGTTCTTGATCGCCTTCATGTCGGTGATCGGATCCCTGCCGACATCGACGGTGCCGCCGGCCGCCTCGATCCGCTCCTTGAGGGCGACAGCCCCCGTGGCGGCGTCGAGCCGGACCCGCGCCCCGCCGAGCGAGGCCAGCCCATCCTCCAGATCCCCCCGGGGTAGAAGCTCGGCGACGGGGGCAAGGGACGCGCGCAGGTCGGGATCGACAACCGGCGAGACCAGGAAGAGGCGCGCCGCCCCCTCGCGCGGCAGGATCGCGTAGCCGAGGGCCAGGGGCGTATGCCCGACATCGGCGCCCCGCAGGTTGAAGGCCCAGGCGAGGTTGTGGGGATCCGAGATCACCAAAGCGTCACAGCCGGCGGTCTTCAGGCTGTCCCGCACGCGGGCAAGCTTGTCCGCGACCGTCTCGCCCGCCAGAGCGTCCGAATGACGGCCGACCCGGCCGGCGGGGGGCTTCGGCCGTCCGGCCCACACGGCGTCCACGAGGTTCGGCACGGCCCGCAGGGCGCCACCCGCTTTCGTGGCGGCCCGTTCCAGTGGCGCGAGCCCGTCCGGCGTGTGCAGCCACGGGTCGAAGCCGAGAACCTGATCGCGCTTCAGGTTGGCGCCGATCCAGGCTTCCGGGGTCGATTCGGCGAGCGGGACGATCGTCAGGATGCCGGTATCGACCTGCGCGGGGGCCTGGAGCGTGTAGCGGCCATCGACCACCAGGACGGCGGAATCGGCCAGGATCACCGCCGTCCCGGCCGAACCCGTGAAGCCGGTGAGCCAGGCCAAGCGCTCCGCGTCGGCGGGCACGTATTCCGACTGGTGCTCGTCGGCCCGCGGTACGACGAAACCGTCGATACCTGTCTCGCGCAGGGCGGCCCGCAGGGCCTCGATCCGCTCGGGCCCCTTGCGATGGCTCGGATCATCGAAGGTCTGGAAACGGTGGCGCGGGCGGGACGGGGGCAGTTCGATCATGCGGGAAGCGTAGAGCGCCCCCCGCCGCCCTGGCAACCGACGTGGCGCTCAGCGGGGGCCGGGGCGGGACTCGGGGTGCCCGTGCAAGGTGTCGGACGGCGACCGTTATGCAGCGCGCGGTTCAGCAATCGACCCAGGGCATACCTTATTCAACATGAAAAAATCGCGAACAATCTTATCAAGCCCCCGGTTTTGGCCTATCAGAGCGCAATGGCACGCCGCGTTTACTACCGGATCAGCGACAGACCGGATGGCTGCTTCGATGCTGTCGTCACGATCGAACCCGATACCGTGGTCCGGCGCGAGGGGTTTGCCTCGCTGGCGGAGGCGGAGGATTGGATCGAGGGTCTGCGCGTGCTGATGGCTGCGCTCGGCGCGCCGGTCGCACAGGCGGATGCCGCCGCCGCGCCGGCGGATGTCGAGACCGGCCCGGACAGATCGTATTGGCTGCGTGATCTGCGCGCGGCGCGATCGTAACCCCGGGCGCTTTGCGGATCAGCCGTTCGAGAGCGGCGGATTGGGGGCGTGGTCGGCCGGCACACCGTCATAACCTTCCAACCACGCGATGCGGGAGGCGGAGTTCGCCGGGTACGGACAGGCATCCTTCGGCCGACCGTGGGCGCGAGCTCGGGCTCCTTCGCGGATCGGGTCTTGCGGCGTATCGTGGAGCGACGTCGGGCTCATGCCGGACCAACGCGCCCGCCTCCGCGCGGTTCAGCGCACGGGTCGTCGCAGCGGTGCTCTCAAGGGTCGTTCGGCCGCGCCGCCGCGCATGAGCACGAGGGCGACCCAACCCTCGATCAGACCCCGGCGCACCAGGGCGAAGCCCTGATGGCGGTAGGCGGAGAGCACGCCGGGCACATCACGCTCGATCAGGCCGGACAGGACCAGCACGCCGCCGGGCGCGACCACCCGAGTCAGGGAAGGCGCGAGGAGCCGCAGCGGCCGCGCCAGGATGTTGGCGAAGACCAGATCGAAATGGCGTGACCGGGCCGCGAGCCGGTGCCGCACCCCGGGGCCGTGATAGAGCTTGAGATAGGGAGCGAGGCCGTTCGCCCGGGCGTTTTCCCGGGCCGTGTATACCGCCTCCGCGTCGAGGTCGCCCGCCACGACGGGTTGCCGCAGCGCCTTGGCGGCCGCGAAGGCCAGGATCCCGGTACCCGTTCCGACATCGAGGACATGGGCCGGGCGGCGCCGCTTCAGCACCTGGACCAACGCCCGCAGGCAGCCCAATGTCGTGCCGTGGTGACCGGTCCCGAAGGCGAGCGCCGCCTCGATCTCGATCGGTAGGTCGTTGGGGCGTACCGCGTCCCGGTCGTGCGAGCCGTGCACGAGGAAGCGTCCGGCGCGAACGGGCTTCAGCCCCTCGAGCGAGGCGCGCACCCAGTCCTTCTGGTCGATCGTGTGGAACTCGGCCGCATCGGCCGCGTCGCCAATCACCGGCCGGATCAGGGCGCGGACGTAGTCCTCGTCCGGCGCATCCGCGAAATAGGCTTCGAGCCGCCACGTGCGCCCATCCTCATCCTCGAAGGCCGCCACGGCGGTCTCGGTGGGATCGAACATCTCGCCCAGCAAATCGGTCATGGCCCGTGCCGAGCGCTCGTCGGTCAGCAGGCGCAGGACGTGGGACGGGCGGTGGGGCGGCAGACCTTCCAGCATGGGGTCCGGCTGTAGCGCCGGCGCGCCCGACATCACAGGGGGCAGCAGGTTGCCGGCGCGAAAAAATCGGCGCCGCGCGGGGGAACCACCGCCGCGCGCCGACGGTGCCGTCGCGTTTGTTGCCCGGGAGACACAAGCGGCAATACTAATGTCGCGACCAACCTAAATTGGTTTCCCGGATCGATAGACATGCTTAGACAGTCTCGGCTTCCCAAGCTGAACCCTCAACTCGGGCGCGCCATCCACTTGTGGGTCGGCGCGCCAGTTTTGGCAGGCGTGCATCATCGATGGCTACACCCCTCATCATCAGCGCCGCCCTCGCCTGTGCCACGGCCGGTGCGGCGTGGCTGTGGGGGCTTCTGGTTGCAACCGGCATGACTCAATTGCCGGAGGCGGGATCGACGGACCGGCGCGACCTCCGCACGTGGTGACCCACCGTTCGCGAATCGCAGATGCGGCCGCCCGGCAATGCGGCATCGTGCACGCGCGTTAACCACAGGCATCGGCAACACGGCGGGAACCCGCTCCGGAGAGCGACGTTTTTGGCCGGCCTTCGACGTGAATCGTGTTTCAGCAGGGTGCGTACCGCGTGACCAAGTCCAGACGTGCCGGCCCCCGCGGGCCCGTAGTCGTCCCTGTGGTCGTCAACGAGACGGCGCCGTCGGCACGACCGCGTGAGCGCCTCTTCGGCGGCCCGACGCCGGATGGGCCGCTGCCGGGTCACCTCCTTGTCCTCCTCAGTCGCCTGCATCGCGCAGAGAACACGCCGAAGGAGCCACGCGACATCGCCCATAGCTGACGGCAGAGGCCGCAGCGCGCGGTCGAATCCCGGAGGCCGGCGCGCCGGATCTTGGCCGGCCACGCGCCGGCCTCTATGCTCCCCGTCATACCCGACCGGATATAACGGTCCGCAACAAAGGGGATCCTCAGCCATGCGCCTGACCCGACGCATCCTCGGCGTGCTCGCGCTCGGTGTGCTGGCGCTCTGTCCAGCCTCGCCCCCGGCACGGGCGGGGGAGGCCGTCGTGATATTCGCCGCGGCCAGCCTCAAGAACGCGCTGGATGACGCGACGGCGGCCTGGATGAAGGAGACCGGCAAGACCACTCGGATCTCCTATGCGGGCTCGAACACCCTCGCCAAGCAGATCGAGGCGGGCGCACCAACCGACCTGTTCCTCTCGGCGGACCAGAGCTGGATGGACTACGTCGAGCGGGCCGGCTTGGTGAAACCGGGCTCGCGGATCGACCTGTTGCGCAACGCCCTGGTCCTGATCGCACCGGGGCCGAAGACCTCCGGCTCCGATCCGCAAATCGCCCTGGCACCCGATTTTGGAACGACGCTGACCAAGCTCCTCGGCGGCGGCAAGCTCGCCATGGCGACGATCGATGCCGTTCCCGCCGGCAAGTACGGGAAAGCGGCGCTCGAGAAGCTCGGGGCCTGGGAGACCGTGAAGGGGCAGGTCGCCCAGGCCGACAATGTGCGCGCAGCCCTGCTGCTCGTCGCCCGCGGCGAGGCGCCCCTCGGCATCGTCTACGCCACCGACGCGGCCGCGGATCCCAGCGTCCACGTGCTGGCGACCTTCCCGGCCGACAGCCATCCGCCGATCGTCTATCCGGCCGCGATCGTCAAAGACTCGCGCAATTCCGATGCGGCTGCTTTGCTGAGCTACCTGCGCGGTTCGGCGGCGCGGAGCGCCTTCGAGCAGCAGGGCTTCGGGGTGATCGACGCCTCAGCCGCCGGTCGATAGCGGCGCGGCCGCCCTCGTGCTCGACCTGACCCCAGCGGAGTGGACCGCCGTCGCCCTCAGCCTCAGGGTAGCCCTGGTGGCGACTCTGGCCAGCCTCGGTCCGGGCCTCGCGATCGCGTGGATCCTGGCGCGGCGGCGCTTCCCCGGGCGGGCGCTCCTCGATGGGCTGGTCCATCTGCCGCTGATCCTGCCCCCGGTGGTGACCGGCTACCTCCTGCTCCTGGCCTTCGGCCGGCGGGGCCCGCTCGGGAGCCTCCTGTCCGAGGCCGGGATCGTCCTGGCGTTCCGCTGGACCGGGGCGGCGCTCGCCTGCGCGGTGATGGGCTTTCCCCTGATGGTGCGAGCGATGCGGCTGTCGATCGAGGCGGTGGACCTCCGTCTGGAGCAGGCCGCCGGGACGTTGGGCGCGAGTCCGCTGGCGGTGTTCCTCACCGTGACGTTGCCGTTGAGCCTGCCAGGCTGCATCGCGGGGGCCGTCCTGGCCTTCGCCAAGGCGATGGGCGAGTTCGGCGCCACCATCACCTTCGTGTCGAACATCCCGGGCGAGACGCAGACGCTGCCCTCGGCGATCTACACGCTCACCCAGGTTCCGGGCGGGGAGGGCCCCGCCCTGCGCCTCACCCTCGTGTCGATCGCCATCTCGGTGACGGCACTGCTCGCCTCCGAGTTCCTGGCCCACCGCGTCGGCCGGCGGCTGGGCGCGGGCTGAATGCGTGCTCCGGTCACGCCCCGCGTCCCGTCGACGATGTGGCGGGTCTCACGCGGCCGGCGATCCACCGGCATAGGCGTAGGGGCCGCCCGCAGCCAGTGCCCGCCGATAGGCCGGGCGCGCGTGGATGCGCTCCAACCACGCGCGCACCTGCGGACCCGCCCCGGTGCCGCGGGCGGCGAAGGCCTCGAGCGGGAAGCTCATCATGATGTCGGCGGCGGTGAAATCCGCGCCGCAGAAATAGGGGCGTTCGGCGAGTTCCGTCTCCCAGTATGCCGCGTGCCGGCGCAGGTCCGGATCGACGAAGCCGCGCAGCACCGTGTCGGCGATTCGGCGGATCAGGGGACGCAGGAGCCATGGGCTGCCCGGAGCCAGGCGGGAGAAGATCAGCTTGATCAGGAGCGGCGGCATCGCCGAGCCCTCCGCGTAATGCATCCAATAGATGTAGCGCATGTGCGCCTGCGTGGCCGAGGGCGGCACCAGCGCGCCGCCGGCCTTGGCGGTGAGGTAGGCGATGATCGCCCCGGTCTCCGCCACCACGATCCCGTCGTCGGTGATCACCGGCGACTTGCCGAGCGGATGGACGGCGACCAGTTCCGGGGGCGCCCGCATCGTCCGGGGATCGCGTGCGTAGCGCTTCACCGTGTAGGCCAGCCCGAGCTCCTCCAGCAGCCAGAGCACGCGCTGCGACCGGCTGTTCTCGAGATGGTGGACCGTGATCATCGCGGCTGCGTCCCTGCCGGCGCCGGACCGCGCCGCGCCACTTGGTATCCGAGGCCCCCCGCGTGAGCATCCAGGTCGACGTCTCCCTGCGCCGCGGCGCATTCACCCTCGACGCGGCCTTCGAGGCCGGAGCGGGGCTCACCGCCCTGTTCGGACGCTCGGGCTCGGGCAAGACGACGCTGATCGACCTGATCGCCGGGCTCGCCCGGCCGGACCGGGGCCGGATCGTGGTCGGCGACGTCGCGCTGGTCGATACTGCCGCCCGCCTCTTTCAGCCGCCCCACAGGCGGCGCGTCGGCGTGGTGTTCCAGGATGCGCGGTTGTTCCCGCATCTCAGCGTGCGGACCAACCTCGCCTATGGCCGCGTCTTCGCCCGGTACCGGGCCGATCCAGCCCAGTTCGATGCGGTGATCGGCATGCTCGGCATCGGCCACCTGCTCGATCGCCGCCCCGCCGGCCTGTCGGGGGGCGAGCGCCAGCGGGTCGCCATCGGCCGGGCACTGCTCGCGCGCCCGCGCCTGCTGCTGATGGACGAGCCCCTGGCGGCGCTGGACGAGGCCCGCAAGGCCGAGATCCTCCCCTATATCGAGCGCCTGCGTGACGAGGCCGGCCTGCCGATCGTCTATGTCAGCCACGCGGTCTCGGAGGTGGCGCGGCTCGCCACCTCCGTGGTGGTGCTCGAGGCCGGACGCGTGGCCGCCGCCGGCCCCGCCGAGGCGATCCTGCGCCGGGCCGATCTCGCCGCGGTCCACGACGCCGAGGCCGGGGCGCTGCTCGACATGGTGGTGGAGGCGGTCGATCCGGAAAGCGGCCTGATGCATCTGACCGGCGCTGCCGGCCGGCTGCTGGTGCCGGGGCAGGGGCGTCCGGTTGGCGCGCGCCTGCGGGTGCGGATCCCAGCCCGCGACGTATTGGTGGCGACCACACGGCCCCAGGGCCTCAGCGCGCGCAACGTCCTGCCCGGCCGGATCTGCGGACTCGCGCCGTCGGGCACCGAGGTGGGCGTGGAGATGACGTGCAACGGCGTGCATCTCGTCGCGCGGGTGACCCGGGCGGCGGCTGCCGACCTCGGCCTCGCGCCCGGTCAACCGGTCTTTGCCATCGTGAAGAGCGTCGCTTTCGATCCGGCGGGGATCGGCCTCCTGCGAAACTCTGTCGCGATTTGAAACGGCCGAAAACGCCGCTTAACCAAATCCATATTATGAATACACAACCCTTGGTTAGGAATCAGACGCCACGCTAGATTGAGAGGATAAGAAAGCACAACCTTCAGAGGCAAATCGATGGGCATCCGACGCCTGCTCCATCACCCCTTCTTCGGCGGACCGGCCTGTCGCAGCGGCAGTTCCGCGGTGGAGTTCGCCCTGGTGACGCCGGTGCTGCTGCTGTTCTTCGCCGGGATCGCGATGTTCGGGATCTGCCTCGGCGCGGCCCACAACCTGCGCCAGATCGCGGCGGAGGCGGCCCGCGCCTCGGTGGCGGGCGTGACCGATACGGAACGCGCAACCCTGGTGCAGAACACCGTGAACCGCAGCCTGAGCACGGGTGCGATGTTCCGGCCGGGCAGCGTCGCCGTGCAAGTCGGGCCCGATCCGAACGACACCACCATCTACACGGTCACGCTCACCGCCGACACAGCGTCGCTCGGCGTCAACGTGTTCGCGCGCCTGCTCCCGATGCTGCCCACCGTGGTCCGCAGCACGGTCAGCGTCCGCAAGGGGGGCCTGTGATCCGCCGGATCGCGGACCGGCGGCATCGCTTCGGCGCGGCGCAGGGCGGCAACGTGGCGATCCTGGTGGCGCTCGGCAGCACGCTCCTGTTGGGGGCGGCCGCCGTCGGGATCGATCTCGGCCTCGTGGTCCAGGCGCGGCGCAAGGCGCAGGGAGCGGCCGACATCGCCGCCATGATGGCGGCAATCGACCCGACCCAGGCCGACACGATGGCGCGCCGCTCGCTCGGCGATAACGGCTACGGCAGCGCCACCGCCACGGTGGATGTCGGCACCTACGATGCGAGCCAACCAGGGGTTGCACCCTCCAGCCGGTTCCGTCCAGGGGCCAGCCCGGCGAACGCCGCCCGCGTCGGCCTGTCGACCTCGGTCCCGGTCACGTTCGGGCGGGCGCTCGGGCTCGCCGGCGCGGTTCCGCTCCGGGTGACCGGAACGGCTGCTAGCGCGCGGTTCGCAGCTTTCAGCGTGGGGTCGGGCACCCTGCAGGTCAACAACGCGATCGCCAACGCCCTACTCGGCAGCCTGCTCGGCGCGCAGCTGTCGCTGAGCGTGGGCGACTACAATGCCCTTCTGGGCGCCCGGGTCGACGGCCTGCGGGTCCTTGACGCCCTCGCGCCGAGTCTGAACCTCCAGGCTGCGAGCTACACGAGCATCGTCCAGGCCAGCGCCAGCGTCGGGCAGGTTCTGATGGCGCTCCGGGTGGCCGCGCAGGGCAACGCCGCCGCCGTCAATGCCCTGTCGGGCATCTTGAACGCGCTGCCGAATGCCGGAAACACGGTCCCGATCGGACAGATCGCTCCCCTCGGCGATGCCGCCGCGCTGGCCCCTCCGCGGGGCTTCGGTGGCCCGACCGTCGGCCTGATGAGCATCCTGGGGGCAACCGCTTCGCTGGCGAACGGCCAGAACCAAGTCTCGGTCGATCTGGGGGCCTCCATCCCGGGCCTCCTGTCGACGCGCCTGACCCTGGCGATCGGCGAGCGCCGCCGCAGTTCGGGCTGGGTCCGCCCGGGCGGGCCGAACGCCACCGTCCAGACGGCGCAGACGCGGCTGCTGATCGAGGCCACCGCCTCGGCCCCCCTGGGACTGGGAACGCTCTCGCTCTCCATCTACGCCGAGGTCGCGCCCGCTCAAGCGACGCTGCGGGCGCTGGGCTGCGCCGGCGGCGCGCGCCAAGCCACCATCGACGCCCAGACCGGCCTCGCGACGCTCGCGGTGGCAGCGGTCCCACGGGGCGCCGTCATCGGCGGCGGCACCGGTCCGGACCTGTCGCAACCCGCCGCCCTGATCGCGCTCCCCCTCGTCAACGTATCGGGGCGCGCCCTGACCACGATCGGATCGACGACGCAGACCCTCGTCTTCAACGAGGCCGACATCGCCAACCATACGGTGCGGACGGTGTCGTCGACCGGTCTGACCCAATCCCTGACCGGCAGCCTGCTTGGCAACCTGTCCCTGGCCATCAACGGCATCGGCGTGAGCCCGCTGCTCCAGACCTCGCTCGGCGCGACCTTCGCCGCCATAGCGCCAGGCCTCGACCTCGTGCTGGACACCACGTTACGGACGATCGGGCTGCGCCTCGGCTACGCGGATGTCGACGTGGACGGCGTGCTCTGCAGCCAGGCCGTGCTGGTGCAGTAAGGCCGCCGGGCGCCCGCGAGACCCCGCAGGCGAGCCGCGCCTACCCGATCTGCGTCAGGAGCGTGAACGCGCCGAAGATCAGCACGGCGCCGACCGCTGCGGCCAGCAGGATGAGCGCGGCGCGCGATTCCCGTATTTCCGGCGACATGGGCCTGTCCGATCCGATAGCCTCGTGGCTCGCGCTTCCGCGAGAGGCCGAGACTCGCACCGAAGCCGCCGCCTGTCGACTTCCATCGGGGCCGCGCACCCGACAGCTTGGCGGATCTGACGCCGCATTTGACCGAACCCGGCGCGCGTTCCGGACGATCCGCGTGCAGGATGCGTCCGGATCATCACGGAGCGACCGATGCGGACCGATATCGCCTTTGTCTCGGAGGGCCGGACCCTGCGCGGCTGGCTCTACCGCCCCGATGCAACCGCCGGCCCGGTCCCCACGATCGTGATGGCGCACGGCTTCTCGGCGGTGAAAGAGCAGTATCTCGACCGCTATGCCGAGGTCTTCCAGGCCGCGGGCTTCGGCGTGCTGGTCTACGACCACGCCAATCTCGGGGCGAGCGACGGCCTGCCCCGGCAGGAGGTGGATCCGGTACTCCAGAAGCGGGGATACCGGGACGCGATCAGCTTCGCGCAGACCGTCTCGTGGATCGACCCGGACCGGATCGGCATCTGGGGCACCAGCTACAGCGGCGGCCATGTGATCGAGGTGGCGGCCATCGACCGGCGGGTCCGGTGCGTCGTCGCGCAGGTCCCGTTCATAAGCGGCTCGGCCTCGGCGCAGCGTCGGACCCGAACGGATCTCGTGCCGGCCCAGCTGCGCCGCTTCGAGGCGGATCGCGCCGCCCGGTTTCGCGGCGAGGACCACGTCCTGCTGCCGGCGGTCTCCGCCGATCCGCAGCAGGCCTGCGCCATGCCGGGGGCTGACGGCTACGCGTTCTTCACCGGGACGGAAGCTTTCGCGCCCGCATGGCGCAACGCCGTGACCCTGCGCAGCGCCGAGCTGTCCCGGGAGAACGAGCCCGGCATCCACATCGCCCGGATCAGTCCGACCCCGCTCCTGATGATCGTCGCCGAGCACGACGCACTGACCGCCACCGATCTGTGCCTGGAGGCGTATCAGCGGGCGCTGCCGCCCAAGCACCTCGTGATGGTGCCGGGCGGCCATTTCGACCCCTATGTCCGGCACTTCGACCGGACCAGCACGGCGGCGCGCGACTGGTTCGCGGGCCATCTCAGCGATGCAGCTCGCACCTGACCGGCACCCCGACATCGTTTGCGCGCGCCGGGACTACCCGGATGGCTTCGTCGTCGGTCCGCACTGTCATGCGCAGGCGCAGCTGATCTACGCCACGGCCGGCGTGATGGAGATCCGCGCGGCGGGAAGCCTATGGCTGGTTCCGCCGCAGCGCGCGCTCTGGGTGGATGTCGGGGTGGCCCACGCGCTCCGCGCCCGCGGGACGGTCTCGCTGCGGACCCTCTACCTCGCCCGCGCTGCCGTGCCGCCCGGCCTGCCGGAGGATCCCGCGAGCCTCGTGGTCTCCCCGCTGCTGCGCGCATTGATCCTGCGCGCCATCGAATCCGCCGGCGCATCCGATCCCGGCGGGCGGCACGGCCGGCTGCTCGGCGTGCTGATCGACGAGATCGCGACCCTGCCGCGCTGCCCGCTTCAGCTCGCGCTTCCAACCGAGCCGCGGCTGCGCCGGGCTTGCGAAGCCATCCTGGCGGACCCCGGCGGACGGCTTGACATGGCGGCGCTCGCCGTCCTGGCCGGCACCTCCGAACGGACGCTCGCCCGCTTGGCCGAGCGGGACTTGGGTCTGCCCTTCTCGCTCTGGCGGCAGCAGGCCCGGATCCTGGCAGCCCTGCCCATCCTGGCCGGCGGCGGCTCGGTCACCGACGCGGCCCTGAGCCTGGGCTATGCCAGCCCGAGCGCCTTCGCGGGCATGTTCCGTAGGCTCGTCGGCGCGCCCCCTTCGGCCTTCCGGGCGGACCGCTCGCCGGACTGACCGGCCGCACAAACCATTTGACAGGCGCAGGGCAGGGCTCCAAGTTTGTACCGATCGGTACAAACTTGGAGCCCTGCATCGTGTCGGACCGTCCGCCCCTTCCCCCCTTCACCGCCGAGACCGCCGCCAAGAAGGCCCGCATGGCCGAGGATGCCTGGAACGGGCGCGACCCCGAGCGCGTCTCGCTCGCCTACACGCCGGACAGCGTCTGGCGGAACCGCAGCGAATTCCTGACGGGCCGCGAAGCCATCGTGGCGTTCCTCCAGCGCAAATGGGCCCAGGAGCTCGAGTACCGGCTGATCAAGGAGGTCTGGACCTTCGGCGGCGACCGGATCGCGGTGCGCTTCGCCTACGAGTGGCACGATGCTGAGGGGCGGTGGTTCCGCTCCTACGGCAACGAGAACTGGGAATTCGATGCCCATGGCCTGATGCGCCGCCGGATCGCCAGCATCAACGATCTGGCGATCCCCGAAGCCGACCGGAAGTTTCACTGGCCGCTCGGTCGGCGCCCTGATGATCACCCGGGCCTCACCGATCTCGGTCTCTGAGGGCGGTGACCGGCCGGGCCGAAGCGCTGCCGGCGCTCGCGGAGGTGTTCCGCGCGCACGGCTACGAAGGCGCCAGCCTCGCGCTGATCAGCCGGGCAACCGGCTTGGGCAAAGGGAGCCTGTACAACCTCTTTCCCGGCGGGAAGGCCGAGATGGCGTCCTGTGTGCTGGAGGAGATCGACAATTGGTTTGAACACAACCTCTACGCACCGCTCCGCCAGGCGGAGCGGCCCGCAGAGGCGGTGTCGGCCATGTTCGACGCGGTCGAGGCGTATTTCCGGTCCGGGCGGCGGGTCTGCCTGGTGGGTATCGTGGCGCTCAGCTCAGAGCGCGACCGGTTCGGCGAGGCAGTGCGGAGCTACTTCGCGCGCTGGGTCGCGGCGCTCACCGAAGCCCTGCAGCGGTCGGGCCGGGACGCAGCGGCGAGCGCCGCCCTGGCGGAGGAGATCGTGATCCAAATCCAGGGAGCCATCGTCCTGGCCCGGGCGCTGGACGATCCCACCGTCTACACCCGCGCCATGACGGCACTGAAAGCCAGGACCGCCGCGGGTTGAGCGCCGCGACGGCCCCACGCCTCACGCGGCCGTGCGGCGCTCGACCATCCGGGCCAGGAACGCGCTGCCGACCGGGATGATCGAATCGTCGAAGTTGTAGCCGGCATTGTGCAACCCGGGCCCGGGATTGGCACCGAGCCAGACATAGGCGCCGGGCACCGCCATGGTCATGTCGGCGAAATCCTCGCTGCCCATCTTCGGCGTGACGTTCGTCTCGACCATGTCGGCCCCGAGCAGTTCGGTTGCGACCTCCGTGGCGGCCGCGGCCTGCTCAGGGGCGTTCTCCAGCACGGAGAACACGTCCTGCAGGTCGACCGTGACCTCAGCGCCGTAGGCCGTGGCAAAACCCGCCGCCAACTCGCGCATGCGGGTGCCGGCGAGCGCCCGGATCTCCGGGTCGAAGGTCCGGATCGTGCCGGCGAGATGCGCCGTCTCCGGAATCACGTTGTAGGCCGAGCCCGCCTCAATCCGGGTGATCGACAGCACGATCGACTTCAGCGGGTCGGCGTTGCGCGAGACGATCGATTGCAGTGCCTGGGCGAGCCCGGTGGCGATGATGATCGGATCGGTGCCCCGATGCGGCTGGGCCGCGTGGATACCCTTGCCGCGGATGTGGATGTCGAAGAAGTCGGCCGCCGCCATGATCGGGCCGGGCCGCAGCTTGATCGTGCCGGCGCCGCCACCCGGCTGGTTGTGCAGGCCATAGATCTCGTCGCAGGGAAATTTCTCGAACAGTCCGTCCTTCAGCATGGCCCGGGCGCCGCCGCGGCCCTCTTCGGCCGGCTGGAACACGAAGACCGCCGTACCGTCGAAATTGCGCGTCTCCGCGAGGTAGCGGGCCGCGCCGAGCAGCATCGTGGTGTGGCCGTCATGCCCGCAGGCGTGCATCTTACCGGCATAGGTCGAGCGGTAGGGGAGGTTGGTCTCCTCCTCGATCGGCAGGGCGTCCATGTCGGCGCGCAGGCCGATCCGCTTCCCGTTGTCGGTGCGGCCCTTGAGCAGACCCACCACGCCGGTGCCGCCGATCCCGCGATGCACCTCGCAGCCGAGCTTCTCCAGCATGTCGGCGACGATGCCGGATGTGCGGACCTCCTCGAAGCCGAGCTCCGGATGGGCATGGAGGTCGCGACGGAGCGCGGTCAGCTCGTCGGCATAGGCCTTGATGTGGTCGATCGGACTCATGGTTCGGAACTCTCGGACGGGGATGTCATGGAGGGCGCTACGCCGTCGCAGGCGTCGCCCGCGTCCTTACGCCGAAATGGCGTCAGGGTGTCGAGGACGTCCACCGCCTCGGCGACGTGGGCGCGCTCCCGCTGCAAGTAATCGGCCACCGCGCGGCGGAGCGCCGGATCGGCGATGTCGTGGGCCGAGTGCATCAGCACCGGCCGGTAGCCGCGGGCGAGCTTGTGCTCCCCCTGCGCGCCGGCCTCGACCCGCTTCAGGCCGCGCGCAATCGCGAAATCGATCGCCTGATAGTAGCAGACTTCGAAATGAAGGAACGGGTGGTCCTCGATGCAACCCCAGTTGCGGCCGTAGAGGGCCGTGTCTCCGATCAGGTTGATGGCGCCTGCGATGTAATCCCCCGCGCGCTTGGCCATCACCAGCAATACGCGGTCGGCCATACGCTCGGACAGCAGCGAGAAGAACTTTCGGTTGAGATAGGGACGGCCCCACTTCCGGGAGCCGGTGTCCATGTAGAAGCCGTAGAACGCGTCCCAATGGGCCTCGGTGATATCCGCACCGGTCAGATGCTCGACGGTGATGCCGGGTTCGAGCGCGTCGCGGCGCTCCTTGCGGATGTTTTTCCGCTTGCGCGAGGCGAGGGCGGCGAGGAAGTCGTCGAATGTGGCGTAGCCGTCGTTCTCCCAGTGGAACTGCTGGTCGGTGCGCTGCAGGAAGCCCGCGGCGCCAGCCCGCTCCCACTCGGCCTCGCGCATGAAGGTCACGTGGATCGAGGAGGCCTTGGTCTCAGCCCGCAGCGCCCGCAGGCCCGCGACGAGCCCGGCCGTGGCCTCATCCGGATCGGCGCCGGGGGCGATCAGGAAGCGCGGTCCGGTGACCGGCGTGAACGGGATGCTGACCTGAAGCTTCGGATAATAGGAGCCGCCGGCCCGCTCATAGGCGTCGGCCCAGCCGTGGTCGAAGACGTATTCGCCCTGGCTGTGGGATTTCAGATAGCAGGGCACCACGCCGAGCCGCGCGCCGTCGCGCTCGACGGAGACATGCAGCGGCAGCCAGCCGGTCCGGCGCGAGACGCAGCCGGAATCCTCCAGAGCCGACAGGAAGGCGTGGGAGACGAAGGGGTTGTGGGTCTCGTCACCCGCCGCCAGGGTTTCGGGGGAGAAGGCGCAGGCATCCCATTCCGCCGCGCCGATTTCCTTGAGTCCGGGAAGCGCCCGCACGGTGAGGGTGGGGGTTTCCGGCGTCGGCCCGGGTGCTTGCTTCATGCCGTGAGTCTAATCCCTGCCGGGATGGGGGCAAGCGGGCGGATGCGCGCGGCCGGGCGGGCGGCGTTGTCACTTCGCCATCGTCGTCACACCATGCGGCCGCCGAATCCCGGGAACGAACCGCATCGCCATGACCCGGCACGCGCCGGCTCTCGATAGCAGCAGGCCCCCCACCGACATCCGCCGGACGATTTCATCGACGACGTCCTGTGCGAGATGAGCAATCTCGACCCGCAGGATACGAACAGGCCGGGCACGATCCTCATCGCGCCGGCGCTTGGCGCGTACGGGCCGCGGGTGAACTAATATCCCGGCCGAGCTGGACGGCTTGCCCGGTTTGGCCGTCTCCGTTGAAACCAATCCCAAGATGCGGGACATTCCATCCAGACGCCCGCCACCCGGGCAGCCGCGCCGCTGGGGATCGCCTGGATGCGCCTGAACTGTGCCGCGTTGCTCGACTTCTGGACCCACGGCGCATCTTGGAACCGCCGGGAGGCCGCGACCTTCCTCGACGGGCAGCACAAGCTTCCTCGGCGACGCCCCAACGATGAGTAGGATTACTCCTCGAACCGGCCGACGCAGGTGACGTCCCCTTCCTCGCAGGTGAGATAGCCGGTCAGTATTTTGGTCCGAGCGGCCGTCACACGGGCGAGGCAATCGGCGTGGACCTGCGGCTGAATCGAACCGCCCTCGACACCCATGGCCTCGAGGGCACAGCTGGCGTCCCGGAACGGCAGCCACGCCTTCTGGGCGGCGCGCAGGCTGTCCTTCGCCTTCGGGCCGATCCGCTTCATCAGCTTGCCGTAGGCCGCGTTCATCGCCGCATCCGCGCGCTCGTAGGCGGCCCCGGCGCAGGCGTTGAGATCCATCTGGGTCGTTGCGGCGCAGGGATCGGCCGAGCGAGCCGGCGCCGCCGCACAGATGAGGACGGCAAGGCCGGCGGCGGCTCGCCTCACGGCACGAAGCCCTCGAACACCATCTGGTCCGCGTATGCCCCGGCGCGGGTACGCTGCTCCTCGGTTCGCACCGTCCAGGCCATGACCGGGATTCGCCCGAGCAGCCGACACAGATAGGTCGGCGCGCAGGGCAGGTCGTCCACCCGCCACGACAGGAAGTCAGGCCGGGTCTCGGCGAAGTGCAGGATATTGGAGAGGGCCAGCCGCATGCTCGGCGGCAGCGCCGCGTAGGCTGGGTCGTCCTGGGTCGTCTCCGCTACGATCCCGCGCGGGATCGTCGGGCAGAGGTCGCGCAGGGCCTTGACCACCTGCGGATCGAAGGATTTCAGCGCCACCGGCCCAGCATAGCCCACGGCCACTTCGGCGGCGCGGGTCGCAAGGCGCAGGTCGCCGTCATACCGGGACTTCACCTCGATCACGACTGGCACCGCCCCGGCCACCGCCGCCAGGAAGGCCGGCAGGGTCGGGATTGTCTCAGCAGTCCCACCGATCCTGAGCGTCCCGAGATCGGCGGCCGATCGCTGCGTCACCGCCTCGCTCGCCTCGGTGAGCCGGCCGAGGGCGGCGTCGTGGAACACCATCGCCTCGCCGTCCTGGCTGAGCTGCACGTCGCACTCGATGGCGTAGCCGCCGGCGACCGCCGCCAGGGCCGCGGCCAGCGTGTTCTCCGGACGGCCCGCCGCCCGGTCGTGCAGCCCGCGATGGGCGATCGGCCGCGCGGTCAGCCAGTCCGGCGCCGCCATCGTCAGCGGACCTCGAACATCGCTTCGACCTCGACGGCGGCGTCGAGGGGCAGCTCCGCCACACCGACCGTCGAGCGGGCGTGCCGGCCCCGGTCGCCCAAAAGCTCGACCATCAGGTCGGAGGCGCCGTTCATCACCCCGGCCACCGCCGAGAAGCCCGGCGCCGCGTTGATGAAGCCGCCGAGCCGGACGCACTGGACCACGGCGCGGTCGAGATCCCCCACCGCGGCCTCGAGCTGTGCGAGGATGTTCAGGGCGCAGAGCCGGGCGGCCGCCTTGCCGGCCTCTGCCGAAACGGTGCCGCCGACCTTGCCCTTGTGCTCGGCCGCGATGGCGCCGTCGGCGCCGAAGCAGACCTGGCCGGAGATCACCACGAGGTTGCCGGTGCGCACGAACGGCACATAATTGGCCACCGGCGCCGCCGCCTTCGGCAGGGTGAGTCCGAGCGCCTGCAGGCGTTCCTTGATCGTGCTCATCGGAGGCTCCCTCGCTGATCGAAACCGCCGGGAGCTGGAGCATGGCCGCCCCCCGGCACGCAAGGGGCGCAACCCTTGCAACGGGTAGAAATCCGGTGTTCCAAAGCATCGCGCAGAGCTGCCGCGCGGCTGCGGCGAACATTGAATCGTTGACAGGGGCACGCACTTTCATAGTAATCGCGCGCGTGCCGCCCCTGACTGAGGCGGCACTTTCATTTGGAGCCGGCTAACGCTTGCTCCGGGATCGATTGAAGAACGGAGATGGGACCCGTGACGTCAGCCCTTCTGCCGACCTATGTCCGCGCGCCGCTCGCCTTCGAGCGCGGCGAAGGCGCTTGGCTCGTGACGGAGGGCGGGGAGCGATACCTCGATTTCGGCGCCGGCATCGCGGTGAACGCGCTGGGCCACGCCCATCCCCACCTCGTCGGCGCGCTGACCGAGCAGGCAAATCGCATCTGGCACACCTCGAACCTGTTCGAGATCCCCGGTGGCGAGCGGCTGGGCCAGCGCTTCGCCGACGCGACCTTCGCCGACGTGGTGTTCTTCTGCAACTCGGGGGCCGAGGCCAACGAGGCGGCGATCAAGATCGCCCGCAAGTATCACGCGGCCGACGGCCATCCGGAGCGCTTCCGGATCGTCACCTTCGCGGGTGCCTTCCACGGGCGGACGCTGGCGACGCTGGCGGCCGGCGGGCAGCAGAAGTACCTGGAGGGCTTCGGGCCCAAGGCGGAAGGATTCGATCAGGTCCCGGCCGGCGACTGGGCCGCGCTGGACGCCGTGATCGGGCCGGAGACGGCGGCGCTGATGATCGAGCCGATCCAGGGCGAGGGCGGCGTGCGGGTGATTCCCCACGCGGATCTCCGCCGCCTGCGCGAGATCTGCGATGCCAACGGCCTCCTCCTGATCATGGACGAGGTCCAGACCGGCATCGGCCGCACCGGCAAGCTGTTCGCGCATGAATGGTCGGGGATCACCCCGGACATCATGAGCGCCGCCAAGGGCATCGGCGGCGGTTTCCCGATGGGCGCCTGCCTCGCCACCCGCGAGGCCGCCCGGGGCATGACCGCCGGCACGCACGGCACCACCTTTGGCGGCAATCCGCTCGCCATGGCGGTGGGCAACGCCGTGCTGGACGTGGTGCTGGGCGAGGGCTTCCTCGAGCGCGTCGCCCGCTCCGGCCTGCTCCTGAAGCAGAAGCTCGCGGCGCTGCGCGACCGTCATCCCCACGTCTTCGAGGAGATCCGCGGCGAGGGGCTGATGCTCGGCCTCAAGCTCGGCGTGCCGAACACCGACTTCGCGGCCGCCGCGCGCGACGCGCATCTGCTGGTCATCCCGGCGGGCGACAACATCGTCCGTCTGCTGCCGCCGCTGACCATCAGCGAGGCCGAGATCGACGAGGCGGTCCGGCGGCTCGACACGGCCGCATCCGGATTCGAGGCCGTGCGCGGCGCAGCCGAGTAGCGCGCTTCCCGAGCGACTGCCGAACACCGCCCGCCGCACCGCGGCGGGCGGCCCGAAGCGTTTCCGGACACGGTCGATTCCGCCGTGCCTGACGGAAAGGCCCTATCAGGAGGTAGAGTACGGTTCATGATCAGGTGATCGTTGAGCAGACTCTAGTTATTGTGACGTGATGAAAGCCCAGATGAATGGCCGGGCGAAGACCCCGGCCCCGCACCTGAACGGTGCCGGCCCCCGTCATTTCCTCGATCTCAAGGATTTCACCGGGGCGGAGCTGCGCCGGGTCCTGGATGCCAGCGCCGCCATCAAGGCGGCGCGGCGCAAGGGCGAGCGGGCCACCGACCGGCCGCTGACGGGCAAGACCCTGGCGATGGTGTTCGACCGGCCCTCGACCCGCACCCGCGTCTCCTTCGACGTGGCCATGCGCGAACTCGGCGGCGAGACACTGATGCTCACCGGCTCGGAGATGCAGCTCGGCCGAGGCGAAACCATCGGCGATACCGCGCAGGTGCTGTCCCGCTTCGTCGACGCGATCATGATCCGCATCCTCGATCACGGGCAGATGCTGGAACTCGCCGAGTACGCCACCGTGCCGGTGATCAATGCGCTCACCAAGGTCTCGCACCCGTGCCAGATCATGGCGGACGTGCTGACCTTCGAGGAGCATCGCGGGCCGATCAAGGGTCGGACCGTGGCGTGGTCGGGGGATGCCAACAACGTGTTGGAGAGCTGGGTCCACGCGGCCGCGCGGTTCGACTTCACCCTCAACGTGGCGAGCCCGCCCGAGCTGGCGCCGCCGCCCGCGCTGATCGCCTGGGCCACGCAGGAGGGCGCCAAGCTCAACGTCACCACGGATGCCTTCGCGGCCGTCGAGGGTGCCGATGCGGTGGTGACGGATTGCTGGGTCTCGATGGGCGACGACGACGAGGCCCACCGGCACAACCTGCTGAGCCCGTATCAGGTCAACGCCAAGCTGATGGCGGCGGCCAACCCGGACGCGATCTTCATGCACTGCCTGCCGGCCCATCGCGGCGAGGAGGTGACCGCCGAGGTGATGGACGGCCCGCGCTCGGTGGTGTTCGACGAGGCCGAGAACCGCCTGCACGCGCAGAAGGGCATCCTGGCCTGGTGCCTGCGCGCGGCTGGGCTCTGAGGCCGGGCTCGCGCCCGCGGCTTCGGCACACCATATAGGGGACGCGGGCGGCCTGCGCGGCCCGTATCCCCATCACGGCTGCCGACAGGCGGCATCCCGGCAACGGATGTGGCGCGACGCGCCCGTCCTCCCACGGGGCGCGGACGGGGTGAGGGATCGCTCCGCTCGGGCTCGCCCCTCACGCCCCTCGGCGCAACAGGCGTATCGATCGGAGAGGGCATGAGTTCAGGAACCCCATCGCACTCGGACACCCCGCAGGCCGGCAACGGCAACGTGGGCGGCGACGACGCCGTGCTGCCCTTCGCCGTGGAGGCGCTGGACGTGCGCGGGCGCGTCGTCCGGCTCGGCCCCGCCGTGGACACGATCCTGCGCCGGCACGGTTATCCGGACCCGGTCGCACGGCTGCTCGGCGAGGCGGCGGCCCTCACGGTGCTGCTCGGCTCCTCGCTGAAGTTCGAGGGCCGGTTTCAGCTTCAGACCAAGACCGATGGCCCGGTGGCGATGATCGTGGTTGATTTCGAGGCGCCGGATCGCCTGCGCGCCACCGCGCGGTTCGAGGCCGAGCGCGTCACGGCCCTCGGCTCCGGCCCGCTCAAGGATGCCGACCTGATCGGCACCGGGCACCTCGCCATGACGATCGACCAGGGCACGACGGCCAGCCGCTACCAGGGCGTCGTCGCCCTCGAAGGCCAGAGCCTGGAGCAGGCCGCACATCAGTATTTCCGCCAGTCCGAGCAGATTCCGACGGAGGTCCGTCTCGCCGTGGCCGAAGCCGTCGAGGAGGGGGCCGGGCATTGGCGGGCCGGCGGCCTCTTGGTGCAGTTCCTGCCGCAGTCGATCGACCGGGCCCGGCTCGCCGACCTGCCGCCCGGCGACATCCCGCAGGGGCACACGCATCTCTCGGGCGAGGCCCCGGAGGACGATGCCTGGGTCGAGGCGCGCTCGCTCGTCGCCACCATCGAGGATCACGAGCTCGTCGACCCCAATGTGTCGAGCGAGCGCCTGCTTTACCGGCTGTTCCACGAGCGCGGCGTGCGCGTCTTCGATCGCCAGCCCGTGCAGGAGACCTGCCGCTGCTCGCAGGAGCGCGTAATGGGCATGATCCGCTCGTTCTCGCCACAGGAGCGGCGCGACATGGTGGCGGATGACGGGCGCATCGTCATCACCTGCGAGTTCTGCTCCCGACGCTACGACCTCGACCCGCAGATGGTCGAGGCTGAGATCGCGGATCAGCCCAAGCAGTAGAAACCGACGTCCCGGCCGGGCGAGCAGGCTTTCATCGCGGCCTTACGGCCAAGCTGCGCTCGCGAAACGCAGGAATATCGGTATTCGTTGCGCGAATTTTTCAGGTTCCTGACCAGAACCGTTTCCGGACCTTCGACGTTGCGTGGCAGAATCAACATTGGAGGAACGCCATGCGGAGATTGTCGATCGGTTTGGCCGCGCTGCTGATGAGCACCTCGGCCTACGCGCAGCAAGGCGGCGCCGAACGCGGGCCCGGGATGGGCAGCCGCGGGGGACAGGGCGAAGCAGGGTCGAGCCTGAAGTCCGGCGCCGAGGGTGGCCGGATGGGCGGAGCCGCGCGTGGTGGTGACCGCGGCGCCATGCAGGGTGGCCAGCAGGGCAGTCAGGCGGGCACCGAGCGGGGCCGCGGCGAGGGCCGGATGGCGCAGGATCGCGACCAGGGCAGCCGCGGCGACCGGGCCGGCGCCGAGCGAGGCGATCGCGACAACGGCCGCACCGCCGACCGCAACGGCCGCGGGGACCGCGACGGCGCCCGTGCCGAGCGCGGCGACCGCCGGGGCGATCATGTCGATGTCCGCGGCCGTACCGATGTCAGCAGCCGGACCGACGTGCGGACCGATCGGATCGAGGGCGGCTTCCGCCGCGAGGGCCGTTTCGTCGTCATCGGCGGGCGCCGGGTCGTGTACGGTTCCCCCGAGTACCGCCGTCTGATCGTCACCGAGAATCGCGGTCCGCGCGCGCGCTATGTGGTCATCCGCGGTCAGCGCGTCCTGTACGGCTCGCCCGAGTATCGCCGACTCGTCAGCGTCCACGAGACCGGTCCCCGCGCGCGCTATGTGGTCATCCGCGGCCAGCGCGTCCTGTACGGCTCGCCCGAGTACCGTCGCCTCGTGACGGTGCAGGAGGATCGCTTCGTGACGATCCGCGGCCAGCGCGTCCGTTACGGCTCCGCGGAGTACCGTCGTCTCGGCGGCGGCGGTACCGTCAGCGCGAGCTTCCGCTCGGAGCAGCGCGCCGGCGCCCGGTTCGACAAAAGCGGCGCGCGGGACCGGGACGGGATCCGCAACGCGTCGCGCACCGAGGACCGCGATAACGGCCGCAACGCCGGCCGGACGGAGCGCGGCCATGACCGCGGAATGGACCGCAACGCCGAGCGCAACGGCCGGAACGACGGCATGCGCAACAGCGATCTGCGCGGCAACCAGCAGGACGGCATCCGCAACGCCTCCGACCGCGGCAACCAGCAGGGGGGCATGAAGTCCGGCGCTGAAGGCGGTCGAACCGGTGGCGAGCGTGGCGGCCTGCAGGGCAACGCCAATGGCGGCAGCAGCATAAGCGGCGGCCGGACCGGCGGCGGTCAGCCGGGTGCCGGGCGCAACTGAACGGGTCCGATCTTTCGGGGGGAGGGGCTTTCGAGCCCCTCCCTCAGACCTTCAGAACGGGCTCCGCGATGTCGCCGCCGCCGCGGGCCTTGAGATAATCCGGCTGGAACAGGCACATCCGCACCGCGTCGCGGTAGCGGCCATTCACGAAGAACTCGTCCTTCAGCACCCCCTCCGGGCGGAAACCGCAGCGCTCGTAAATACGCACGGCCCGGGCATTGTCCCGATCGACGTGCAGGTAGAGCTTGTGGATGTTCAGCACGCTGAACGCGTAATCCATGGCGATCCGGGTCGCCTGCCACGCGTAGCCTCGGCCCTGAAAGCCCGGGTGGATCGCGATCTGGAATTCGCAGCGCCGGTGCAGATGGTTGATCTCGACGAGCTCGATCAGCCCGGCCGGCTCGCCGCTCGGATCGGCCACGATGAAGCGGCGCTCGCCCTGGTTGTGGATGTTGCGCTCGTAGAGCTGCTGCAGCTCGGCGAAGGACTCGTAGGCCTCCTCGAACCAGTAGCGCATGATGCTGTCGTTGTTGTTGAGCTGGTGGACGAAGCGCAGATCCTCCCGCTCCAGCGGCCGCAGCTTGATGGTGATGTCGGTGAGCGCCTTCATGACGCGGAGGCCTCGATCAGATCACGCAGGAACCGTTCGCCCTGGGCGAGCGCGTCCAGGGTGATGAATTCGTCGGGCTGGTGCGCCTGCGCGATGTCGCCCGGCCCGCAGACCACGGTCGGCAGGCCCGCCGCCTGGAACCGGCCGGCCTCGGTGGCGTAGGGCACCGCCACGGTGCGGTTGCGCCCGGCGAGCCGTAGGCACAGCCGCTCCGCGGCCGAGCCCGGATCGGGCGCGAGGCCCGGGATGTCGACCTCCTCCAGCGTCTCGATCCGCCCGAACTCGCCGTAGCGGTTGAGCCGCTCCCGGGTCACCCGCGCCACCTCCTCGGAGAACAGCCGCGGGATCTCGGCCGGGTCGAAATCGGGCAGGCCGCGGTATTCCCAGTGGAAACGGCATTCCTTCGCGATGATGTTCCGGGCGGTGCCGCCCTGGATGGTTCCGACATGGACCGTGGTGGCGGCCGGATCGAACCGGCCGGTGGCATCGCCGCGCTCGATCATCAGATCGGCGATCCGGTTCAAGCCCGCCACCAACTCGCAGGCGGCCGCCACGGCGTTCGCCCCGAGGGCCGGCCGGGCCGAATGGGCCTCGCGGCCATGAACGGTGGTGAGGCAGGTCACGATGCTCTTGTGCGCGTCCGCCACCTCCATGCCGGTCGGCTCGCCGACGATCACGGCGCCCGGTCGCGGCAGGTCGGCGCCGAAGCGTGCGATCCCGTCCATCGAGCCGAGGCAAGTCGTCTCCTCGTCGTAGGAGAGCAGGATGTGGATTGGCCGCTTCAGGTCAGCCGCCAGCATGTCGGGCACCAGGGCGAGCGCGAGGGCATCGAAGCCCTTCATGTCGACCGCGCCCCGTCCATAGGCCCGCCCATCGGCGACGCGCAGGGTGAACGGGTCGGTGCTCCAGGCCTGTCCCGCCACCGGCACCACGTCGGTGTGGCCGGAGAGTACCACGCCGCCCTCGGTCATCGGGCCGATCGTGGCGAGCACGGCGGCCTTGTCGCCGGCCGCGTTCGGCAGCCGCAGGTACGGGACGCCCCATCCGTCGAGATAGGCGCAGACCGAGTCGATCAGGGCGAGATTGGACTTGTCGCTCTCCGTGTCGAAGGACACGAGGCGGGCCAGCATGTCGAGCGGGCTCAGCCGCTCGCCGGTCGCAGGCATGGGTTCCTCCGGGGCGAGGCCCCAGGCCGGGACCTCAGTGCAGGCTGCGGCGGACGTGCGGGCTGTCGAGGGAGAAGGCGGGGATCTCCGCCTCGAAGCTCTCACCGGCCACCGTCGCCATGGTGTAGCTGCCGGCCATCAACCCGTCGGGCGTGTTGAGCGGGCAACCGCTGGTGTAGCAGAAGGACTCGCCGGGCTCCAGCACCGGCTGCTTGCCGACCACGCCGGTGCCGCGCACCTCCTGGCAGGCCCCGTGCCCGTCGATGATGCGCCAGTGGCGGGAGCGGAGCTGTACCTGCTCGCTGCCGTTATTCACGATCTCGACGGTATAAGCGAAGAAATAGCGGCTCTCGTTCGGCGAAGATTCCTCCTCGACGAAGCGAGACTGGACGGTCACACTAATTCCCCGCGTTTCAGCCTTGTACATCGCCCTATTTGGCCCTTCTGTCGGACGATACGATTCGCTGAAGCAGAACGAAACGCGCTTCCTGCGCGGTGGTAGTTGCCTATAGAATCCCCGTCAATTGCGGCGGACTACCTCGCGCGGTCCCAGGCGCAGCGCCATGCCGATTCGGGCACGGGTCGGGGAGGGGGCTTCCCAGGGGCAGCTGGCCGAACGGCTTAAGGCGGCGTTAGCCGGTCCCGGAGGAAAACGGAGCCGGACGCGGACCGGTCGGGGCGCGCGAGAGAGGTACGGGCGCGATGACAGCGGGCGCAGCCACGGGGAGCGCCGGTTCCGACACCGGGAGCCGCAGCGGCATCCTGCCGGCCCAGGCCATCGCGGCTTTGGCGCAGGCGGGCAAGATCCACACGGAAAGCCCGTTCGCGGTCGACCAGATCCAGCCGGCCAGCATCGACCTGCGCCTCGGCGCCACCGCCTACCGGGTCCGCACGAGCTTCCTGCCGGGGGCGGGGCGCACGGTTCAGGCCTGCGTCGATCGGCTGGCGCTGCACAAGATCGACCTCCGCCCCGGCGCGGTCCTGGAGACGGGCTGCGTCTATATCGCCGAGTTGCAGGAACGTCTGGCGCTGCCCGCCAACCTCGCCGCGGCGGCCAATCCGAAAAGCTCCACCGGACGCATCGATGTGTTCACCCGGGTGATCACCGACCGGGGCGAGGCGTTCGACCAGGTCGAGCCCGGCTATGACGGGCCGCTCTACGCGGAGATCTCCCCCCGCACGTTTCCGGTGCTGGTCCGTACGGGCTCGCGCCTGTCCCAGATCCGCTTCCGCCGCGGGGCGCCGCGGCTGAACGAGGCCGAACTCGGGCTGCTCCACGCGCGCTCGGCCCTGGTCGATGCGGGCAACCCGTCGTTTCAGGGGGGCGTGGCAGTCTCCGTCGACCTCGCCGGCTTCGACGGGCTGATCGGCTACCGGGCGAAGCGCCATACCGGCCTCGTGGATGTCGATGCCCCCGGGCGCCACAAGGCTTCGGAGTTCTGGGAGCCGCTGGCGGCCGACGGATCGGGCAGCCTGATCCTCGATCCCGGCCAGTTCTACATCCTGGCCTCGAAGGAGGCCGTGCAGGTTCCGCCGGACCACGCCGCCGAGATGGTGCCGTTCGATCCCCTGGTCGGCGAATTCCGGGTTCATTACGCCGGCTTCTTCGATCCGGGCTTCGGCTATGCGGGAGCGGGCGGTGCAGGCGCCCGCGCCGTGCTGGAGGTGCGCTCGCGCGACGTACCGTTCCTGCTCGAGGACGGCCAGATCGTCGGTCGCCTCGTCTACGAGCGCATGCTCGACGTGCCGGAGACACTCTACGGCGCGGGCGCCGGCTCGAACTATCAGGCGCAGGGGCTCAAGCTCTCGAAGCACTTCGTCCTGTAGCGCCCGAAGGAAGCATCGATCGCATGGACGCGGTGGACCGGAAGATCCTCGACCTCCTCCAGCAGGACGCGACGCTGCCCGTGGCCGAACTCGCCGAGCGGGTCGGCGTCAGTGCGGCGCCGTGCTGGCGGCGCGTGAAGAAGCTCGAAGCCTCCGGGGTGATCCGGGGCCGGGTCGCCCTGGTGGACCGCCGCAAGGTCAACGTGCCGACGACGGTGTTCGTGGCCGTGAAGGCCCCGCGCCACGCCGCCGACTGGTCGGACGCATTCCGACGGCTCGTCGCCGACTTTCCGGAGATCGTCGAGGCGTGGCGCCTCACCGGCGAGATCGACTACCTGCTGCGCATCGTCGTGCCCGATATCGAGGCCTATGATGCCGTGTATCAGCGGCTCATTGCCAAGCTCGAGTTCTCGAACCTGTCCTCCTCCATTGCCATGGAGGAGATGAAGTACACGACCGCCGTCCCGACCCTTTACGTGGCCTGAGCGTGAAGGGGCGGCTCAGCCCGCCGCGATCGCGTAGGTCCGGTGGATCGAGGACTCCTGCGCCCGGTGATCGTAGCCGTAGACGTGGATCGAGACCGCCGCCTCCGACCCGTCATTGGCGATCCGGTGCAGGTTCGGACCCGACGGCATCATGCAGGCCACGAAGCCGGGCTGGCGCAGCACGTCCAGGGTCGCAACCGCGTGCGTCTCGCTGATCGGGCGATACCACGTCTCGCGCAAGGTGCCGCGCAGCAGCCCGAAACAGCACGAGCAGTGGTGATCGTGAACCGGCGTCACCGCACCGGGGGCCCACACCATGGCCCAGACGCTGATCGCCTCGGTGCCGAACAGCAGGTTCCGGCTCAGGCCCTCGCCCTGGCCGACGAGGCGCGCCGGGTCGAGCAGGTCCGGCCGGGACAGGATGCGCGACAGCGTCGCGCGCGCGGCGGCGAGGTAGGCCTCCGGGGCGCGGTGGGCCGAGAGGGCGAGATCCGCCATCATCGCCTCGACCTCGGCGGATGCGACCGAATGGGCCATCGCGGATCTCCTGCGCTACGATTTCCGAACACCCCGGTATCGTATCGCGCGCCGGCCTCGATGCGGTTGCGTTGTTCACTCTCATTGCGGACGAGGGCGCACGCGCATTGCGCGACCGACCCATTTCACGAAACGTGATTGCGACCCCATCGATTGTGTTTGATGGATCATTCCCGGTTTCCAAAGGGCTCGCCCTTTGGTGGGTTGTCAGGGCAAAGCCCTGACAGAGTCCCGGGCTCTGCCCTGGGCCCGCGAGAGGGCTCGGCCCTCGAACCCCCGACTCGCAGCGTCAGCCCGCCGCCGCTGCGTCGAGCAACCACGTGATCTCACCCGCGCTTGTGACGCGGCCCGCCGGCAGATCCTCACCGGCGGCGAGGCGGGCCAGGGGCGCGCGCTTGCCCGCGCCGGTCACGAGGAACAGGACGTGCCGCGAGGAGGCGAGGGCCGGAAATGTCAGCGTGATGCGCGGCACGAAGGGCGTCAGCCCCGCCTCGGGCACCGGCGCAACGAGCCGTTCCGTCTGCTCCACCGCCGGCTTGCCGGGGAAGAGCGAGGCGGTGTGCCCGTCTTCGCCGAGGCCGAGCAGCACGAGATCGAACAGGGGGCGGGCTGGATCGAGCTGGTCGGCCCCGTAGAAGTCCAGCAGCGTGCGTTCGTAGGCGCGGGCGCCGGTTTCCGCGCCGTCGTCCGAGGGGATGAAGTGCAGATGCGTCGGCGGGATCGGCGTGCCGTGGCCGAAGGCCTCGCGGACCATGCGAACGTTGCTGCGTTCGTCGTCCCAGGGGACCACCCGGTCATCGCCGAAGAACCAGTGGACCCGCTCCCACGGCACCCGCGTCGCGTAGTCCGGCCCGGCGAGGAGGCCGTACAGAACCTTCGGCGTCGAACCGCCGGACAAGCAGATTGCGATCCGCTCCGCGTGGTTCTCGGCGCAGGCTACGATCAGCCGCTCGGCCGCCTCGCGGGCGACGGCCTGTGGATCCGTCAGGATATGGGTACCGGCGGGAAGGCTCATGACGCGACCCTACTTCTTCAGCTCCTGATGGCCGCCGAACCCCTTGCGCATGGCCGAGAGCAGCTTGTCGGCGTAGCTCTCGTGCTCGCGGGAGCGGAAACGGCGATAGAGGGCGGCGGAAAGCACTGTCGCCGGCACGCCCTCCTCGATGGCGGCGTTGATGGTCCAGCGGCCCTCACCGGAATCATCGACGTGACCGGAGAAATCGGAGAGCTGCTCGTCGCCGGCCAGGGCCTGAGCCGTGAGGTCGAGGAGCCAGGAGGACACGACGCTGCCGCGCCGCCAGACCTCGGCAATGTCGCCCAGGTCGAGGTCGAAGCGGCGCTCCTCCGGCAGGCCCTCGGAATTGGCGTGGCGGAGGATGTCGAACCCCTCCGCGTAGGCCTGCATCAGGCCGTACTCAATGCCGTTATGGACCATCTTCACGAAGTGTCCGGCGCCGGTCGGCCCGGCATGGATGTAGCCCAGCTCGGCGCGGGCATCGCGGCCCTCGCGATTGGGCGTCCGCGGGATGTCGCCGATGCCGGGGGCGAGCGTCTTGAAGATCGGGTCGAGCCGGTCGACGGTTTCTGTGTCGCCGCCGATCATCATGCAGTAGCCGCGCTCCAGGCCCCAGACGCCGCCCGACGTGCCGACATCGACGTAGTGCAGGCCCTTCTCCTTCAGCACGCCGCCGCGGCGGACATCGTCGCCGTAGAAGGAGTTGCCGCCGTCGATGATGCAGTCGCCGGCCTGCATCACACCCGCGAGGCTCTGGACCGCCTGCTCGGTGATGGGGCCCGCCGGCAGCATCACCCAGGCCGCGCGTGGCGCTTCGAGCTTGGCGACCAGATCCTCCAGGCTAGACGCGCCGGTGGCGCCGGCCTCGACCAGCGCCGCCACGGCGTCCGGGTTCTGGTCGAACACCACGGCTGTGTGCCCATCGCGCAAGAGGCGCCGGACGATGTTGCCGCCCATCCGGCCGAGGCCGATCATGCCGAGTTGCATTGCTGCTCTTCCTTCGATCGACCCCACCGGGTGAGGTTCAGAGGCTTACGGCGTCACTGACGTTCCCAGTCCATCGCGACCTTGCCCCGGACGCCTGGAACGCACGTGGAAGGTGATCCGGGACGCAAGAGAACACGTCCCGCGAAGCGGCTCAAAAGCGGAGACGTATTCCGATACGGACGCTGCGCGTCTCCTTGGGCTCGATCCCGGGTCGCATTCCGCTACCGCTCCATGCGCCCGGGAAAGGGCCGGTGATCCTTGATCGCCGGCCCCGCATCGTGTCACGCCACCGCGGCCTCGAGCGCCGCCGCGATCCGCTTCAGTCCAGCCTCAAGGTCGCCCTTGATGTGGACCCGCAGCGCCCGCCGGCCGCGCTCGGCCAAGACCGCAAAATCGCCTCGGGCCTGCGCGGCCACCACGGTGCTGAAACCGAGCTTCCGGCCGGGGATCGGCAAATCCTCCGACGGGTCCGCGGTGATTTGCAGGAAGACGCCGGTATCCGGACCGCCCTTGTAGGCCTGGCCGGTGGAGTGCAGGAAGCGCGGCCCGAATTCCAGGCAGGTCGCGACCTTGCGGGCATCGCGCACCGCGATCCGGGCCTCCTGCAGGAGGCCGGCCGTCCGGGCGTCGCGCGGCACGTAGGCGAGGAGGGCGAGATAATCCCCGTCCTTCACCCGGGCGACCTGCGCCTTCAGCGCGGCATCCAGCCCCTCCGCCGCCTGTTTAAGCCCCTCGGCGTTCTTCGGATCGGCGTAGAGGGCGATTGTGTCGTCCGAGAAAAGCGGCGTCTCGGAGGGGAGGGCGCCGCTGGCCTCGGCCTCCGCGAACAGCTTCTTGGTCTCGACCTTGCTGGCCTCGACGTCGGGCTGATCGAACGGGTTGATGCCGAGCACCGCGCCCGCCACCGCGGTCGCCATCTCCAGGCGGTAGAATTCCTGCGGCAATTGCTCGACGGAATCGAGGGTGATGCGGGCGATCGGGTGCCCGTCGCGCTCCAAAGCGCGCAGGGCCTCGTCCTGCTCGATGGCGGCGCCACCGTCGAGGCGCAGGTAGAGGAAGAACCGGTCGTGGCCGTAGACCGCCGGGACACCGACGGGCTCCCCGTCCACCGGCACGAGGCCCTTGCCCTGCTTGCCGGTCGATTCCGCGATCAGTTGCTCGGCCCAGGCGCCGAAGCTCTCGATCGCAGGAGAAGCGATGACCGTCACCTTGTCACGCCCGGTGAGCGCCGCCGCACCCATAGCGGTCCCGAGCAGCACAGCCGGGTTCACCGCCGGCGGCACGACCGGTCCGCAGGAGCGGACCATGATGCGCGCCCGCTCCAAGAGATCCTTCACGTCGAGGCCCATGGCGGCCGCCGGCACGAGGCCGAAGGCCGAGAGCACCGAGTAGCGCCCGCCGATCTGCTTCACCCCGTAGAAGATTTTTTTGAAGTTATCGGCCTTGGCGGCGCGTTCCATGTCGGAGCCGGGGTCGGTGACCGCCACGAAATGCTCGCCGGCCTTCTCGCCCAGCACGTCCTTGGCGCGGCCGAGGAAGTAGTCGCGGAAGACGTTGGGTTCCAGGGTCGAGCCGGACTTGGACGCGACGATGAACAGCGTCTTAGCCAGATCGATGCTTGCCTCCAGGGCGCGCACCTGATCGGGGTGAGTCGAGTCGAGGATCTGCAGCTTCGGGAAACCCTCGCGCTGACCGTAGGTCAGGCTCAGCACCTCCGGGCCGAGGCTCGACCCACCCATGCCAAGCACCACCGCGTCGGTGAAGCCTTCCGCCTTCACCCAATCCGCGAAGGCGGCGTAGTCGGCGGTCTTCTCAAGCTCTTCCTCGACGATGTGCAGCCAGCCGAGCCAATTCGCCTCGTCGTGGCCCGACCACACGGACGCATCGCCCGCCCAGAGCCGGCGGATCGCGCCGCTCGCGCGCCAGGACTCGACGGTCTTCTTCGCCTCGTTCGCCAGCGTCTCGTCGAGCGCGAGGCTCTGGCCGTCGAGGCGATGACCGAGCAGCGCCGCGCGCTTGCCCGCCACCGCGCCGAGCAGGTTGTCGGCCGCGTCGATGAAGAGCTGCACGCCCTCGCGCACCAGCTCCTCGGCAATCTGTTCGATGTCGATGCCGGTTCGGGCGAGGCGGGCCATCACGGCCTCGGCGCCCGGCACGTCCTCCTCGATCGTCGCGCGCACGACACCGTGGTCGCGGAACGCGTCCATGGTGGCGGGCGGCATCGTGTTGACGGTGTTCGGGCCGATCAGCTCCTCGACGTAGAGCACGTCGGAATAGGCCTTGTTCTTCACGCCCGTGGAGGCCCAGAGCAGCCGCTGCGCCTTGGCGCCCTTCTCGGCGAGCGCCGTCCACTTCGATTCAGCGAAGATCGTCTTGTAGCGCTGGTAGGCGAGCTTGGCGTTGGCGATCGCCACCTTGCCCTTGAGCTGCTCCAGGGCGATCTTCTCGTCAGGGTCGTTGGCCTGCGCGATCTTCTCGTCCAGAAGCTTGTCGACCAGCACGTCGATGCGGCTGATGAAGAAGCTCGCCACGCTGGCGATCCGTGAGACGTCGTGGCCGGCCTTCGCCCGCGCGTCGAGCCCGTCGATGAACGCGCGGGCCACCGCCTCGTAGGCCTCCTGCGAGAACAGCAGGGTGACGTTGATCGAGATGCCCTCGCTGGTGAGCTGGCGGATCGCCGGTATGCCCTCCGGAGTCGCCGGCACCTTCACCATCAGGTTGTCGCGGGAGACCGCCTTGTGCAGGCGCCGGGCCTCGGCCAGCGTTTCCTCAGTGTCGAGGGCGAGGTAGGGCGAGACCTCCAGGCTCACGTAGCCATCAGCGCCGTCGCTCGCCTCGTAGACCGGGCGCAGCACATCGGCGGCCGCCTGGATGTCGGCGATGGCGAGGCCCTCGTAGAGGTCGATGACGCGGCTGTCACCGGTCTCCTGCACCGCCTTGATGCTCGCATCGTACTCGTCCGAGTGGCCGATCGCCTTCTCGAAGATCGAGGGGTTGGAGGTGACACCGCGCAGGCCGTCCCGCTCCACGAGTTGCTTCAGCTCACCCTTCTCGATGAAGCCCCGGGCCACGAAGTCGAGCCAGACCGCCTGATCCTGTTCGTCGTGCAGGGCCTTGAGCGCGTTCATGTCGGTTCCTCGTTTGGCGTGCCGCTCTTTGCCGGGCGCCCTCCCTCACCCCTTTGCGGGGGAGGGTGGCCCTCGCGTCGGCGAGGGTCGGGAGAGGGGAACCCGGCTTCAGGAGGGGGCGGTGCAAGACGTGAGGGCCAACGCCTCGTCCTGCACCGTTGCTCCCCGCTCCCGACCCCCTTCAGGGGCCCCATCCCCCGCAGAGGGGGGGAGGGGGCCGTCGCGTATCAGCCTTTACTTCTTGTGCTTGGCCACCTGAGCCTTGGCAGCCTCCAGCACCTTCTCGGGGGTAAAGCCGAACTTGGTCTGGAGATCCTTGATCGGCGCCGAAGCGCCAAACGTGTGCATGCCGATGATCGCCCCCTCGGAGCCGGCATAGCGGTCCCAACCGATGACGCTTCCCTGCTCGACCGCCACCCGCGCCTTCACGGCGGGCGGCAGCACCGAGTCGCGGTAGGCCTGATCCTGCCGCTCGAACAGGTCCCAGGACGGCATCGAGACCACGCGGGCCTTCACGCCCTCGGCCTTCAGCGCCTCGTAGGCACCGACGCAGAGCTGCACCTCGGAGCCGGCGCCGACCAGGATGACCTCCGGCGTGCCCTCGCAATCAGCAAGCACATAGGCGCCCTTGGCGGTTCCCGACGCCGCGCCGAACTTGGTGCGGTCGAGGGTCGGCAGCGGCTGGCGGGACAGGGCGAGCACCGCCGGCTGGTTCTTCGACGAAAAGATCACCCGGTAGGACTCGGCGACCTCGTTGGCGTCGGCCGGGCGGAGGGTGATGAGGCCGGGAATGCAGCGCAGCGACAGGAGCTGCTCCACCGGCTGGTGGGTCGGCCCGTCCTCGCCCACGCCGATCGAATCGTGGGTGAAGATGTGGAAGACCGGCAGCTCCATGAGTGCGGCCAGTCGGATCGGCGGGCGCATGTAGTCGGCGAAGACCAGGAAGGTCGCGCCGTAGGCCCGCAGCCCGGACAGGCCGAGCCCGTTCACGATCGAGCCCATGGCGTGCTCGCGGACGCCGAAATGCAGGTTGCGGCCGCCCGGCGAGAACGGGCCGAACGAGCCCGCGCCCTCGAAGGTCAGGTTCGACTTGTTGGACGGCGCCAGATCCGCCGAGCCGCCGAGCAGGAACGGCACGTGCTGGGCGATGGCGTTCAGCACCTTGCCGGAGGATTCGCGGGTGGCGAGACCCTTGGCATCGGGCTCGAAGACCGGGATGTCCTTGTCCCAGCCCTCCGGCAGGCGGCCCTCCAGGAAGGCGTTCAGATCCTCGGCGTGGTCGGCATCGGCCTCCTTCGCCTTGCCTAGCAGGCCCTGCCAGGCATCGTGGAGGGCTGCGCCACGCTTGCCGATCCCGTCGCGGAAGTTTTCCTGGACGCCATCGGGCACGAGGAACTGGGCGTCCTCCGGCCAGCCATAGGCGCGCTTGGCACCCTTCACCTCGTCCGGGCCCAGCGCGTCGGAGTGCGCCTTGGCGGTGCCCTGCTTGTTCGGCGCGCCGTAGCCGATCACCGACTTGACGATGATCAGGGTCGGCCGGTCGTTGGTGGCCAGGAACGTCTCGATCGAGCCGGCCAGCGCAGGAACGTCGTTGGCGTCGGCCACCCGCAGCACCTGCCAGCCATAGGCCAGGAACCGGGTCGCCACCTCCTCGCCGAAGGCCAGCTCCGTGTGGCCCTCGATGGTGATGGTGTTGTCGTCGTAGATCCAGCAGAGGTTGCCGAGCCGCAGGTGGCCGGCGAGCGAGGCGGCCTCGGAGGCCACGCCCTCCATCAGGTCGCCGTCCGAGCAGATCGCGTAGACGTTGTAGTCGAACAGCGGCAGGTTCGGCCGGTTGAGGTGCTGGCTGAGGTAGCGGCTGCCCATCGCCATGCCGACGGAATTGGCGACACCCTGGCCGAGGGGGCCGGTGGTGGTCTCGACGCCGGTGGTGAAGTGGTATTCCGGGTGGCCGGGGGTGCGGCTGTCGAGCTGGCGGAACTTCTTGATGTCTTCCAGCGTCACGGCCGGTGCGTTGCCGCCGTCGCTCTCGGCGACACCCGCCAGATGCAGCAGCGCGTAGAGCAGCATCGAGGCATGCCCGCAGGACAGCACGAACCGGTCGCGGTTCGGCCAGTGCGGATGCGCGGGGTCGTAGCGCAGGTAGCGGTTCCACAGGGTGTAGGCGACGGGCGCGAGGCCCATCGGCGCCCCGGCATGGCCGGAATTCGCCTTCTGCACGGCGTCGATCGCGAGCGTGCGGATCGTGTTGATGCTGAGCGTGTCGATCTCAGCGAGGGCCGCCTTGGCGGGAGTGTCAGCACCGCTCATGATTTTGCGTCTTCCAGTTCGCCTTGCGCGTGCCGCTTGTCGGCTTCGCGCTGCCGCAGGACGGCGGGGGGAGCTCCGTTGCCCTTACCACCCTGCCGATCCGCCGGCCCTTCGCCGCGCGTATAGCTGAGGAGCGTGTTGACGAGTGCCACGTGGGTGAAGGCCTGCGGGAAGTTACCCACAAGGCGCTTGGCTTGCACGTCGTATTCCTCGCTGACGAGGCCGAGATCGGTGCAGATGCCGATCAGGCGCTCGATGATGGCCCGCGCCTCGTCCCGCCGGCCGAGGCCGATCAGATTGTCCGCGTACCAGAAGGTGCAGGGAAGGAACGCCCCCTCGCTGCCCTTGAGGCCGTCGGTGGTCTGCCCCTCGGTCTCGTAGCGGAGGATGAAGCCGTCCCGCATCAGGCCCTTGCCGATCGCCTCGACGGTGCCGACCACGCGCGGATCGTCCTGCGGCAGGAAGCCGGTATGGGCCATGAGCAGCAGGCTCGCGTCCAGGGCCTTCGAGCCGTAGGACTGGACGAAGCTGTTGAGTTCGGGATCGAATCCCTTCTCGCAGACCTCGGCATGGATCCGGTCGCGGACCGCCCGCCAGCGGCGCGCATGCTCCTCCGTGGCGCCGGATTCGTGCATCACGTGCATGCGCAGGGCCCGGTCGAACGCCACCCAGGCCATCACCTTCGAGTGGGTGAAGTGGCGCGGTCCGCCGCGAACCTCCCAGATCCCCTCGTCGGGCCGGTGCCACGCCCCTTCCAGATGGGACAGGATGGCGAGCCCGACCCGGAGCCCGTCCTTGCTCACCGGCAGGCCGCGGGCATGGGCCTGATAGAGGGCGTCGAACAATTCGCCGTAGACGTCGAGCTGGAATTGGCCCGCGGCGGCATTGCCGATCCGCACGGGCTTCGAGTTCTCGTAGCCGGGCAGCCAGTCGAGCTCGATTTCGGGCAGCAGACGCTCGCCGCCGATCCCGTAAAGGATATGCGCCTGCTCGGGATTGCCAGCCACCGCCCGCAGCAGCCAGCCGAGCCAGTTGCGCGCCTCATCGATATAGCCCGCATCCATCAGGGCGATGAGCGTCAGCGTCGAGTCGCGCAGCCAGCAGAAACGGTAATCCCAGTTGCGCTCACCCCCGAGGCCCTCGGGCAAGGAGGCGGTGGGCGCCGCCACGATGCCGCCGGTGGGTTCGTAGATCAGCGCCTTCAGGGTCAGCAGGGAGCGCTGAAGGATCCGGTCCCAGGCCGTGCCGCCGGCGCAGCGGCTCGCCCAGTCGCGCCAGCCCTGATCGGCGATCTCGAGGGCCTTGCGCGGCTCGATCGCCACCGGATCGTCCTCGTGGGAGGGACCGTAGCTCAGGACGAACCGGTGCTTGTCCCCGGCCTGGACGGTGAACTCCGCGACCGTCGTCTGCGCGTGCGAGCCCTTGAGGTGCACGTCGGTGCGCAGCACGACCTTGTGGGGGCCCGAGACGGCGCGCAGGTCGCCCAGTTCCGAGCGCGAGACCCAAGGCACCGCCGAGCCGTAATCGAACCGGACCGCCATCTCCATCCGCATGGCGACGCGGCCATGGATGCCCTCCACGAGCCGCACGAGGTGCGATCCGTCTCCGACCGGCATGAAGTCTGTAACCAGAACCTCACCCTGCCGGGTGATGTGACGCGTCTCCAGCACCAGGCTGCCGGGCCGGTAGGACCAGCGCGTCTCGACGTGCTCGGCCTCCGGAAAGATCTTCCAGAACCCGTGCGCCTCGGTGCCGAGCAGGCTGGTGAACAGGGCGGCCGCGTCGAAGCGCGGCCAGCACAGCCAATCGACGCTGCCCTGCCGGCTGATCAGCGCGGCGCTGCGGCAATCGCCGACGAGCGCGTAATCCTCAATGCGTGCAGCCATCCGGCCCCGGCTCCGGTCAGCGGCCGGAAGCCTCAGGCCGTCCGCTGCGATGCACCTAGGACGGGAGTTGGGGAGGTCCAGGGGCTGGGTCCGCTCCGGTCAGGCCGGAATCCGGCTCGATCGATCAGCGGAGGCAGTCGGCCACCGCCAGGGAAACGGAGCCCTGAACCGCTGCCGCGCGGCTGCGCACGAAGTCGGCCGCATCACCGACCACCCGGGTGGCGGGCGACAGGGTCTCGGTCACGGTTTCCGTCACCGTCTCGGCGACGGCATCCGCGAAGGGCAGGGCGGAACCTGGGATCACCGTGCGCCCTGCCGGCTCCGTGGCGTCCGCATGGGCGGCGGCGAACGGATCGAGGCCGCGTGGCGCGGTCTCCGGGCATCGCCGCCCCGGGCAGGCGCGTCGATTCGCGACGGTCAGGCGCGGAGCAGGCCGACTCGACGCCGCGACGCGGGCGGCGGGTCCGGCAGCGTTCGGCCCCGGATCCGTGAGGGGGAAAGCTTCCGCGAAGATCAAGGCGGCGGGCAGACGTCCCGGTGAGGCCGCCACGGCGGCCGGGTGCGCGAACGCCGTCGGTGTCTCGGCCAGCGATTCCGTGGTGAGCGGATCGGCCTGTGCGCGTACCGCATGCGGCGTCGGGATCGGATTGGTCGACGGGCAGTAGAACGAGGCCACCCCCAGGATGGCGATCACCGCCAGGGTGGGCAGGAACGGCATCGTGACGCGGGCCGCACCGGCGTCCGTAAGAGCGGGCTGATCTGGCCGGCGCATCCGAATCACCGATCCCCCTGATGGTTCCGAGGCGGACAGGATGGAGCCCGCAATGCGGCGGAAACGGGACCGTTTCTTTTCGCAGGCGTTGCAGCCCGTCGCAAACGGCGGGGGACGAAACGGCCGGTCCCGCTTTTCCGGAACGCGCCGCGGAGGGCATATACCTTGCTTCGCTTCCACCGCCCGTTCCGGGCCGCCCCGACCCAGACGACCCGCCCCGAACCGGGCCCCGATGACCGAAACCAGCCTGACCGTCGCCGTGATCGATCCGAGCCGCGCCCGCGCGGCGATTCTGGAGGAGGGACTCCGCGCGGCGGGTGTCGGCCGCGTGGTCGTGATTCCCGACACCGCCGATCTGCTGGAACGGGTGACCGCCCTGAAGCCCGACGTGGTGGTCATCCATCTGGAGAGCCCGAGCCGGGATATCCTGGAGCAGATGTCGGGGGTTTCGCGGCAGGTGGAGCGCCCCGTGGCGATGTTCGTCGACCGCTCGGACACCACCATGATGCAGGCTGCCGTCGATGCCGGGATCTCGGCCTACGTGGTCGACGGGCTGCGCGCCGAGCGGATCAAGTCGATTCTCGATATCGCGATCCTGCGCTTCAACGCCTTCGCACGGCTGCAGCGCGAGCTGTCCGAGGCGCGGAGTGAACTCGCCGACCGCAAGCTGATCGAGCGCGCCAAGGGCATCCTGATGAACATGAAGGGGCTCACGGAGGATGAGGCGTACAAGCAGCTCCGTCGCAAGGCCATGAACGAGAAGCGCAAGATCGCCGACATCGCCCGGGCGATCGTCACCACCGCGGATCTGCTCGGATGAGGCTCCAGCTCGGCTACATTCCGCTCTGCGACGCCGCCCCTCTGATCGCGGCCCACGAACTCGGCTTCGCCCGGGCCGAGGGCCTCGATCTCGACCTCACCGCCGAGCCCTCCTGGGCGACGTTGCGCGACCGTCTGGCGCTGGGCCATCTCGATGGCGCCCATATGCTGGCGCCGCTGGCGCTGGCGAGCCGGCTCGGCCTGTCAGGGCCGCCCTCGGACCTGATCGTGCCGATGCAGCTCAGCGTCAACGGCAACGCCATCACGCTGTCGCGGAGCCTCTGGGACGCGATGGCCCCGGACAGCGAGGCGCCCGTCGTGATCGCCCGGGCCTTCGCAAGGGTCGCGGAAGAACGCCGCGCCGCCGGTCGACCCCTGACCCTGGGCACCGTCCACCCGTTCTCGTGCCACAGCTACCAAGTAAGGCTGTTCGCGGAGGCCGGCGGCCTCGATCCCGCGGCGTTGCGCATCGTCGTGGTGCCGCCCCAATACTGCGTCGAGACCCTGGCCCGGGGCCTCGTCGACGGCTTCTGTGCGGGCGCCCCGTGGAACGACGTGGCGGCGGCGGCGGGCCACGGACGCATCGCCGTGCCGGGTAGCGCCCTGACGCCGGATGCGCCCGAGAAGGTGCTGGCCGTTTCCGAGCGGCTCGACGGTGCGATCCTGCCGCTGGTCCGGGCGGTGGCGCGGGCCGGGCGCTGGTGTGCCGACCCGGAGAACCGCACGGAGTTGATCCAGCGCCTCGGTCATCGGAGCTACCTCGATCTCGATGCGGCAATCGTGGGCCGCGCGCTTCCGGTGGGATCGCCGGAGCAACCGGTTGCCGGTGCCCCGCTCGAATTCGGCGCCGCGATCCAAGAGCCGCGTCTGGCCGATGCGCGATGGCTCCTCGCGCAGATGCAGGCCGCGCGTCAGATTGCGGATCGGAAAGCCTGGGAAGAGGCAATCCCAGCTGCCTACCGGCCGGATCTCTATCGCGCGGCTGCCGCCGGTCCCTAGCCGAGAGACACCGCAACGGTTTCGTCACCAGGCGGTGTCGCAACACCGCGCTGGGTTGGAACGTCGGGCGGATCAGCCCGTTGTGGTTGCGCCATGCCCGGATGCCGAAAACTCGATACTGGCTCGTACACATCGCATCCACGGATGCGGGACGAGTTGCGCCGCCACATTTACCGCGGTGGCAGGCCCCCCCGGGCGTGCAACGACAATCGCCGCGCCGGAATCAGCCGCGGCTGGTATTGGGCCTTGATGGTCGGGGCGATGCCGACCATCGGCCTGCTGGCTGTGCTGTCAGTCCTGATCTGACCGAAGCGCCCGGCAACGCCGTTCTGACGACGGCATTCGGCCGGCCGGTGTGCCGTCCCGTCGGAATTGCCTGCTTGGTGCTTGTGTCCGGCACGCCCCCCGTGCCCTAGCTCAGGCCCCATGAGCACCGAATCCCCGATTCCCGTTCGCCATATTGCCCGGGCCATCGTCCTCGATTCGCAGGATCGGATCCTCCTGATTGCCTACGCCTCCATCCACGCCAAGGGGCCGGATGGGGAGCCCCTGCGGTTCTGGTTCATGCCCGGCGGCGGTTTGGAGACCGGCGAGGACCACGTGACCGCCTGTCGCCGGGAACTCGGCGAGGAAATCGGACGGGCCGACGTCGCGATCGGCCCCCAGGTCGGCGCCTGCGACGGGCCGTTCCATCTGTTCCGCCAGCCCCGCGACGCCCGCGAACGCTATTTTCTGGTCCGGCTGCCCGACGATCGGATCGACACCAGCCGGCTTGCCGAGACCGAAGACAACCCCGTGCTCGGCACCCGTTGGTGGCCGATCGCTGAGCTCCGCGCCAGCGGTGAGCGCGTCGAGCCCGCCGGACTGGCCGATCTCGCGGCTGACCTCGCCCGTGGGATTATGCCCGTCGAGCCCCGCGTTCTGGCTTGGCAACCACGTTGATCGCAGCCGCATCGCGGCGGATGTTTGAGTCGGAGGTTTTCGATGTTTCCTGTTTATTTGACCGAGGGTTACCGGACGTTCCTCGAGCAGCGCTTCCCGGCTGAGCGCCGCCGCTTCGCGCAACTGGCGACGTCGCAGAACCCGGAAATCCTGGTGATCAGCTGCTGTGACAGCCGGGTCTCCCCCAGCGCAATCTTCGATGCCGGACCGGGCGAGCTGTTCACGATCCGCAACGTCGCCAATCTCGTTCCGCCTTACCAGCCGGACGAGAACTATCATGGCACGTCCGCGGCCCTCGAATTCGCCGTCCAGGCCCTGGAGGTGAAGCATATCGTCGTGCTCGGCCATGCCACCTGCGGCGGCGTGAAGGCCTATGCCCAGAGGGCCGCGCCGCTTTCCGAGAGCAACTTCATCGGCAAATGGGTCTCGCTCGTGGAGCCCGCCGCGGCAAAGGCCGGCAATCCCGAGGCGCCGAACTACCTGACCCGTCTCGAATACGCCGTGGTGGCGCAGGGCCTTGAGAACCTGATGACCTTTCCGTTCGTCAAGGAGCGGGTCGATGACGGCCGGCTCGAGCTTCACGGCGCGCATTTCGGCGTCGCCAGCGGGTCCCTCGTCGTCCGTGACCCGGAAACGGGAGAGTTCAAGCCGCCGATCGACACGGCCGGCCTGCCGGTGCGTTCGGTCGCCGCCGTGACGTGTGAGTGAGGTCACGCCGGCGCGGTGATCGGGGCCGCGCCCGGCCAACGAAACGGCGGTCTTGAGCGGTCACTCACGCTCCCGCATCCCCTTGCGGGGGCAGAGGCGGGATGGGTCGCAGACGCGAACGAAAAAAGGCGGCCCGCTCGCAGGGCCGCCCGTTCCTGCGGCCCGGCCGAAGCCGGGCCTCCACGATTCGCTGTCTTACATCGCACCCGGCAGACGCTCGGCCTGCTGATAATGCATCTGCAGGGCCGGCAGAGCCTGCTGGGCGTAGTTGCGCAGGGCCGGGTTCGGGCCGCCCTGGGCATAGGCCTGGGTCATGGCGATGGACATCTGATGAGCCTGAATCTGCTGGCTGGCATACAGGCGATCGAAGCGCGGGCCGGCCGGCGCCGCCGAGAGCTGGGCCAGCATCGCCTGCTGCTCCGGGCTCGGCTGCACGATGGTGGAGCCGCCCGTGGCCATCATGTCACCGCCGCCGAGGCGTCCGCCCGTCGCAGCGCCACGCGCCGCACCGGCGCCTGCACCTTCGAGGCCGCCGACCGGGCCGCCCGAAAGGGTGCCGCCGACCACGCCCGTCGCCGCACCGACGCCCGCGCCCACGGCGCTGCCGGCTACCGCGATCGGAGCCGTGATCAAGCCGCCGAGGCCCGGATCGCCGCCGGCCATCGCGCCGGGCTGGCCGCCGGCCAGCGCGACGTTGGCGGCCCGGTGATCGCGGATCACCTCCTGGGCGTACGACCGGATCCGCGGGTTGCGCGACTTGGACAGGGCAATCTGCGAGGACTGGATCTCGAACGCGTTCGCCTGCATCGACTGCATTCGGAAATCGTTGGCGCTCTGGGCCAGGGCCGGTGTCGACAGCGCAAGGACCAGCGCGGAGGCGGCGGCATAATTCTTCAGCATCAGGAACCTCGTTTCGAGATGGATGCGCGAACCGGCATGGGACGCCGCGCGGAGATCAAACGACCTCACGCTGTGCGTTCGCGAATTGGTGCGTCAACGGAGCCATCGGCTTATAGTTCCTGCCGTTTTCGTCTCGAACCGGCACGCGGGGGCGGGTTCGGCGTCCAAGCCGACATGTCCGGGCACCGAAGGGCGCCTGTCCGGGAACCCGGGTGCCGATACCCGGGACGCGGCCATACGGGCCGTTGAGGGCCGGATGATCCTCGTCCCGATTCAGATCCTGCGTGCCGTCGCCGCCCTCATGGTGGTCTGGCACCATGCGCGGCACGAGACGGACCTGATGGTCCAGCGCGGCGCCGGCCCCCCTCTGGAGTCCGGCACCCTCCTGCCCTGGTGGGGCGGAGTCGACCTGTTCTTCGTGATCTCCGGACTCGTCATCGTCCTGGCAAGCGGGCGCCTGTTCGGCAGCGCGCGGGGCCGGACCCAGTTCCTCGCTCACCGGATCGCCCGGGTTGTACCGCTCTACTGGCTGGTAAGCCTGTTCTATCTCGGCCTCGCGCTGGCACGTCCCGATCTCCTCGGGGAGGCCGCAGCCCTCGTCCATCAGCCCGCCACCCTTCTGGCCAGCTTCCTGTTCTGGCCGGCCGCCCGGCCCGACGGCGCTGTCCAGCCGCTCTACGGGCTCGGCTGGACCCTGAACTACGAGGCGTTCTTCTACGTCCTGTTCGCCGCCGGGCTGGGCTTCGGCCGGCGTGGCGCCGTGGTTTGGCTCGTGGTCGCTTTGGCGCTCCTCGTCGCCGCCGGAAGCACCCTGCCGGACCTACCCCTGCCGGTGCGGTTCTGGGCGAACCCCATCGTGCTCGAATTCGCCGCCGGCGCCGGGCTTGCCCTGGCCTATCGGGATGGCCTCCGCCTCTCCGTACCTTTCCGCATCGTCCTCGCGGTGCTCGGCCTCGCCGGGCTGGTCCTGGCGGCCCGCCTGCTCGCCGGTCTGGGTGAAGCCGATGGCGTCCTGCGCCCGCTCCTCGTCGGCGTGCCTGCAGCGCTGCTTGTGGCCTCCGCCCTCGGGCCGGGGCGCGACACGGCGCAGGTCGGGCGCCTGCCGGTCCCGACCCGCGCCCTTGCGATGCTCGGGGATGCCTCCTACGCCCTCTACCTCGTCCACCCCTTCGCGTTGCGCTTCGTGCGCGAGACCCTGCTGCGGCTCGGCGCTACGCCGCCGCTGTATCCTTACGGCGGCATGGTGGTGATGCTCGGGGCAAGCGTCGCGGCAGCCCTCCTGGTTCACCGATCCGTCGAGGCACCGCTGACCCGTTGGCTGCGGAGGGTCCTCGATCTTGATGCCCCGCAAAACCGTGTGCGCGCCGGAGCGAGCCCGGTTCCACAGGGACGCGCGTCGGATTAGCCTCGGCCCCGAGGAGGACACAGCCATGAAGACCCTGCTCGTACCCGTCGCGATGCACGACGCCTTGCCTTCCGTGTTCGAGACGACCCGGCTCGCAGCGACGCGCTTCGGCAGCCTGATCGAGGGCGTGTCGCTCCGCCCGGCGCTGGCCGAATACGTCCCCGTCGATATGGTCGGCGGCATGACATGGCTGCGGGACGAGGAGGCCGATCGGGCCGAGGCCGAGGAGGCGGGCGGTCGATTCGTCACCTTCATGGACGCAGCCGGCATCCCGCGCCATGCCCGCGATGGGCTCTGCATACCGGAGCGGGTACCGGATGCCGGGCCGCGCTACCGGTGGCGGCAGGACGTGCCGACCGGCGATGCGTTCCTGGGCCAGTACGCCCGGCTGTTCTCGGCCACGGTGGTCGGCCGCCCGGGCACCACCGACAACGCACCGCGCATGACGACCTTCGAGACCGCCCTGTTCGAGAGCGGCCGTCCGATCGTGCTCGCGCCGCCATCAGCGCCCGCGACCCTCGGTGACGCGATCCTGATCGCTTGGAACGGCTCGACTGAAACCGCCCGGGCGGTCGCCTTCGCGATGCCGTTCCTGCGCAAGGCGCAGCGGGTGCTGGTCCTGAGCGTCGAGGGCGGGATGGTGCCGGGCCCGAGCGCGCAGGACCTCGCCCAGGCCTTGGCCTGCGAGGGGGTGGACGCCGCCTATCGCGCCCTGCCGGCGGGACGGCGCGCGCCCGGCGAGACCTTCCTGGCCGAGGCAAAGGCCTTCGGCTGCGACCTGCTGATCAAGGGTGCCTACACCCAGAGCCGCCTGCGCCAGATGATCTTTGGCGGCGTCACCAGCCACGTCCTGGCCTATGCCGACATGCCGGTACTGATGGCGCATTGAGGGGAGCACCCGGTCTGGACCGTGGGAACCTCGACCTTGACCCCGGCGTTCGGCACCCGCCGGCCCAGACCCGTAAAAGGATCTCCGTGACGAGCCTCGTGAAGCACAGCCTCCTCGCCGCCCTGCTGATGGGGGCCAGCGTCACCGCCGCGTGGGCCGAGCCAATGCTGGTCCGGTTCCGGGGAACGGTCGCCCGGGCCGAGCCTGACCGCCTCGAGATCCGCCGGCCCAGCGGCAGCACCCTGGCCCTGCAGATGGATCCGAAAACCCGCGTCTACGCGGTGAACGCGTCGGACCTCCGGGCGATCAAGCCGGAAAGCTACGTCAGCGTGCTCGGCGCCGCGGGGGCAGAACCGCGTCGCGCGACGGCGGTGACCCTGTACTCGCCCTCCGAACGCGGCTTTGAGGCCGGGACCCAGCCCTGGGATACGGCGCAGGGGGCGACGCTGACGGCCGGCTGGGTCGCCGATCTGCGCCGCGGCTCACCCCTGACGCTGGCCCTGTCCTACGAAGGCGGGCAATCCGCCTTCGAAATCCCGGCCGACACGCCCGTGACCCAACTCTCCCCCGGCGAAAAGGCGCTCCTCCAGCCAGGCGCCGCCGTCACGATCTTCGCCCGCTCGGATGTTGACGGTGCGCTGACGGCGGGGACGATCACGGTGGGCCGGCAAGGCGCCGTTCCGGGCCTCTGACGGTTCGCCGGAGAGACTGCGCTGCGTCATTGTTCCCGCGCACGGTGCGCGAAGCTGCGCTACAGCGGTCGCGATGACCGAATCTGCGTTCACCCTCGATCCGCGCCTGGCCGCCGACACCATCGAGGTCGGCGACCTCGCCCTGTGCCGGGTGCTTCTGATGGACGATGCCCGGTTCCCCTGGCTGATCCTCGTTCCACGTCGCCCGGACCTCGCCGAGATCACCGACCTGTCCGAGCCGGATTCAGCCGCCCTGTGGCAGGAGATCCGAATCGCCACCGGGGTGATGCAGGCCCTGGCTAAGCCCGACAAGGTGAATGTCGGTGCGCTCGGCAACGTCGTGACGCAGCTCCACGTCCACGTGCTCGGCCGCTTCCGCTCAGATCCGGCCTGGCCCGGCCCGGTCTGGGGATTTGGCACCCGCACACCCTATCCTTTGCACGCCCGCGCCCAGCTCCTCGAGCGTGCCGGCGCCCTGTTCTCCGCGGCCTGAGCTCCATGACCGATCCCCGCGACACCCTCGGCTTCGTCAGGAACAGCCTCGACCGTCATTCGGCCGAGCAGCCCGAGGAGGCGGTGCCGGCCTTCGATGCGCCGGATGCGCGCCTCGTCCTCCTGTGCGGCGACCGCATCGTGCTGCGCGGGAGCACCGCGCTGATCACGCCCGGGGACGCGGCCGATCTCGCCACCGGCACGCGGATCTTCCTCGGCCGCCGGGAGGGGCGGCCGGTCTTCGCCCTCGCCGCGCCCGCCGAGGCCGCGGAGCGCTTCGCGTCAGACGAGACCCGCACCCTCGATCTACGCAGCATCGCGACGGAATCCGCCGTGGAGGCGGAGGAGCTGGGCCTGCTGGCGGTCGCCAAGTCGATGCTCGACTGGCACGCGCGCCACGGCTTCTGCGCCAATTGCGGCACCGCCACCGTATCGAAGGCCGGAGGTTTCCGCCGGGAATGCCCGTCCTGCGCCGCCCATCACTTCCCCCGGGTCGACCCGGTGGTGATCATGCTGGTGCGCCGGGGGGATGCCTGCCTGCTCGGTCGAGGGCCGCATTTTCGGCCGCACATGTATTCCTGCCTCGCGGGTTTCCTGGAGCCCGGCGAGACGATCGAGGATGCGGTGCGCCGGGAGGTGTTCGAGGAGACGCAGATCCGCGTCGGCGCCGTTACCTACCGGACCTCACAGCCCTGGCCGTTCCCGTCTTCGCTGATGCTGGGCTGTGCCGCGGAGGCCCTGGACGAGGCCATCGTGACCGATCCCAACGAGCTGGAGGATGCCCGCTGGTTCAGCCGTGCGGATGTCGCCGCCATGCTGGCGGGGACGCATCCGGACGGCATCCAGGCCCCACCGTCCATGGCGATCGCCAATTACCTGATGCGCGCCTTCGTGGCCGGCGAGACCTGAGGGCCGACCCGGCTCGGGTTCAAGCCCCCGAACAAAAGACGGTACCGGATCGGGTACCCGATCCGCGCTCGGTTGGCTGCACCCAACGCACGGCCGGCCTGTCGCGGTCGACGCGGCAGCCCATGCCGCGGAAGTCTGCCTCAGACGGCTACGCGGCTCTGCTCCACCGGGGCTGGAACCGCCCCCCGCACCTCCGATAATGCCTCGCCGACCATCAGCAAAGCCGGCCCGTCGAGGCCGGCCGCCTCGACACGGTCGGCGAGGTCGGCCGCCGTGCCGCGCAGGGCCTGCTGGTTCGGGCGCGTGGCATTGAACACCAGCAGCGCCGGGGTTGCGGGCGCCAATCCTTCCTCGACGGCGCGGGCCAGCAGCGCCCGCAGGGTGCGCTTGGGCATGTAGACCACGGTCGTCACGCTCGGATCGGCCAGCGCCCCCCAGTTCAGGTCGTCCGGAAGGGCGCCGCGACGGTCGTGACCGGTCACGAACTGCAGGCGGCGCGCCGCATCGCGATGGGTCAGCGAAACGCCAAGCGCCGCCGCCGCGCCCTGCGCCGCGGAGACACCCGGCACCACCGTGACCGGGATGCCGGCGCCCCGGCAGGCCTCGATCTCCTCGCCGGCCCGGCCGAAGACCAGGGGGTCGCCGGATTTCAGCCGTACCACCTGCTTGCCCGACCGGGCGAGCTGCACCATCAGCGCGTTGATGTCGTCCTGCCGGCAGGAGGGGCCGTGGCCGGTCTTGCCGACCAGCATGGTCCGGGCCTCCCGGCGGGCATAATCGAGGATCTCGGGGGCGACGAGGTCGTCGTACAGGATCACGTCGGCGTTGCGCAGCGCCCGCAGCGCCTTGAGCGTCAGCAACTCCGCGTCGCCGGGGCCGGCGCCGACCAGCGTCACCGCGCCGCCCCTCGGGGCGGCCTCGGTCACGCCGAGCAGCTCGGCGAGGTCCGCATCGGAGGGCGCCCGGTCGGGCTCCGCGAAGGCGCGGTCGGTGAAGCGTTCCCAGAAGGCGCGCCGCTCCGAAAAGCCGTGGAAGCGCGCCGTGACGCCGTCCCGCCAGTCGCGGGCGGCCGCGACCCACCGGGCGAACCCCCGGGGCAGCATCGCCTCGATCCGGGCGCGCACGGTCTGGCCGAAGACCGGGGCGGCGCCCTCCGTGGAGATGCCCACCACCAGCGGCGAGCGGTTGACGATGGCACCGAATTTCACGTCGCAGAGCTGCGGCCGGTCAACCGCGTTGACGATGGCGCCCGCTCCCCGAGCGGCGGCCACGAAGGCGACGCACTCGGCCTCGTCTTCCATTGCGCCGATGCAGAAGGCGGCGCCCCACAGGTCGTCGGGGGTCCAGGCGCGTTCGTGTAGCAGAACCTGGCCATCGACGATCTCGCCCGGGACGGCGCGCAGCTCCTCGCTCGGCTCGGGGGCGTAGACATCGACATGGGCGCCGGCCGCAGCCAGCACCTTCACCTTCCAGGGAGCGCCGCCGGAGGAGCCGGCGAGCACCACCCGCTTGCCGCGCAGGGGCACGAAGACGGGCAGCACCGCCAGAGGCTCCAGGCCGGCGGCCTTGGTCTCGCGGGGCGCGCGGGCTGCGCGCAGGGGGGTCTCGGTCACGGGTCGATCCTGAATCGTCCTGATCGCACCTATTCAATCCACGCCCTGATCCTGAGGTGCCGGAGCGCAGCGGAGGCCTCGAAGGAGCCCTCCGGAAGCCACTGCGATCCCTGGAGCCCTCCTTCGAAGCCCGCTGACGCGGGCACCTCAGGATGAGGGATATGGGTTGGATCGGCCGATCTGATCTCGCATGCGAGTGTATCAGATAATCACGCGGCGCGGGCGGTTTGACCGGCCAGCATCTTGCGGATCTCAGGGATGCAGGAGCCGCAATTCGTTCCGGCCTTGCAGGCGGCGCCCACCGCCTCCACGGAGCCGGCGCCTCCCGCGATGGTGGTGGCGATCACATCGGCGCCGACGCCGTGGCACGCGCAGACCACCGGACCCGCCGACGCCGTGGCGGCCCGCCCGGAGAGCAGCGCGAGGCGTTCGGGCGTCTCCGGCTCCTCGGCGGCGAACAGGGCCTTGGCGGCCTCCCAGTCCGGGCGCGCCCCGGCGGGGGCGTAGGCGAGGCTGGCGACGAGGCGCGTGCCGTCGTAGACGGCGCAGCGGTAGCGGTCCCGGGCGTGGTCGGCGTACTCGGCCAGCTCGCAGCCGGGCAGCGCCTCGCTCTGGATCAAGCCGCGCATCATGAGCGCCACGGCGCGGGAGCTGTCCTGCGTGGCGAACTGCACGCCCCAGCCACCGGTGATCGCCGCCCGCGCCCACCACCAGCCCTCCGGAAGGTCGACCTGCGCCCGGGACAGCAGGAACCCGCGGGCGCGGTAGGCCAGAGGCGCGATCGCGGCCGGCGTCGCCTTGAGCTCGGGCTGGCCCGAGACCGGGTCCGGCATGCCGCGCACCAGGGCGCCGACCCGGGCCTTCGACGCGAAGGCGCCGCCCCAGTGCATCGGCATGAACAGGCTGCCCGGCACCACCGTGTCGGTGACCATCACCTCCAGTTCGGCCTCGCCGTGCTCAGTCGTCAGCCGCGCGATGCCGCCATCCGCGAGCCCGTAGATCGCCGCATCGTCCGGATGCACCTCGACGAACGGAACGGCCCGGTGGGCGGAGAGGCGCTGGCTCTTCCCGGTGCGCGTCATCGTATGCCAGTGATCGCGGACCCGGCCGGTATTGAGCACGAACGGAAAATCCTCCGACACCGCGAGCGCGAGGGACGGCGGCTGCACGGCGACGAAGCGCGCGCGCTGATCGAAGGTGTAGAACCGCCCGTCGCCGAACAGGCGGGCCTTGCCCTGCGGGGCGTTCCGGGGGCCGGAGCGCTTCGGGATCGGCCACTGCACCGGCAGGTTCACGTCGTAGGCCGCGTCGCTGAGGTCCGTGAGCGCACCGAGGTCGAAATCGCGCGTACCGTTGTTCTCGTAGGCCGAGAGCCCGGCATGCTCGCGGAAGATCGCGGCGGCGGATTCAAACGCGAAGGCCCGGCCGTGGCCGAGGCGCCGGCCGACCTCCGAGAGTACCGCCCAGTCGGGACGGGCCTCGCCGGGGCTCTTGAGGAAGCGGCGCTGGCGCGAGATCCGACGCTCGGAATTGGTGACCGTGCCGTCCTTCTCGCCCCAGGCCTGGGCGGGCAGCAGCACGGTGGTCCGGCCGAAGCCCCGCGCCGTGTCGGAATCCGAGACTGCCTCCGAGACCACGTAGAGGTCGAGCCCCTTCAGCGCCTCCCGGATCATGTCGGCCCGCGGCATCGAGACCAGCGGGTTGGTGCCCATCACCCAGAGCGCCTTGATCTTGCCCCGGGTGACGGCCTCGAACAGGGCGACCGCCTTCATGCCCTCGCCGGTGATGATCCGCGGGGCGCCCCAGTAGCGGCGCACCCGGTCGACCTCCTCGGGGGCGAAGTGCATGTGGGCGGCCAGCATATTGGCGAGCCCGCCGACCTCGCGTCCGCCCATGGCGTTGGGCTGGCCGGTGAGCGAGAACGGCCCGGCCCCGGGCTGCCCGATCCGGCCGGTGATCAGATGGCAGTTGATGATGGCGTTGCCCTTGTCGGTCCCCTGCGCCGACTGGTTCACCCCCTGCGAAAAGGCCGTGACGACCCGCCGGGTGCCGGCGAACAGGGTGTAGAAGGCCGCGATGTCCGCCTCCGGCACGCCCGTCGTGGCGGCGACCGCGGCTACGTCCGGCGCGATCTGGCGGGCGCGGTCGAGGGCGCCGTCGAGCCCGGCGGTATGGGACTCGATGAAGGCGCGGTCGCGAAATCCATTGTCGGCGAGGTAGACCAGCAGGCCCGAGAACAGGGCGGTATCGGTGCCCGGCCGGATGCCGAGGAACAGGTCGGATTCCTGCGCGGTCTGCGTCCGGCGCGGGTCGATGACGGCGAACTTGGTGCCGCGGCGCTCCTTGGCGTCGGCCATGCGGCGGAACAGGACGGGATGGCACCACGCGGTGTTGGAGCCGACCAGCACGATCAGATCGGCTTCGTCGAGGTCCTCGTAGCAGCCCGGCACCGTGTCGGAACCGAAGGCCCGGCGGTGGGCCGCAACGGCGCTCGACATGCACAGCCGCGAGTTGGTGTCCACGTGCGGCGTGCCGATGAAGCCCTTCGCGAGCTTGTTGGCGACGTAGTAATCCTCGGTGAGGAGCTGACCGGAGAGGTAGAAGGCGATCGCGTCCGGGCCGTGCTCCTCGGCCACCGCGCGCAGCTTTTCGGTGACCGTGTCGAGGGCCGCATCCCAGGAGACCCGGGCGCCGTCGATCTGCGGGTGGAGCAGGCGGTTCTCCAGCGACAGGGTCTCGCCCAGCGCTGAGCCCTTCGAGCAGAGGCGGCCATAATTGGCCGGATGCTCGGCGTCGCCCGCGATGGTGGCGCCCCCCTGCCCATCCGGGGTCGCGAGCACCCCGCACCCGACCCCGCAATAGGGGCAGGTGGTCCGCACCGTCTGCGCCGCCACTGGCTGGGTCATGGCTTCTTCCTCGAAGGGTCGTCCTCGGCGGGAGCAAGCTCCGCGCCGTATCTCCCTCCCCCCTCTGCGGGGGAGGGTGG
>NZ_JAKSYG010000035.1 GCF_022829725.1 Methylobacterium sp. E-005
GTCAGGGCAAGCCAGACCCGCGCACGCATGAACGCAACCCTTCGTACACAACGAGCAGTCGGTGTGTGCCGGAATGGTTTCCGAGTGGTTCATGGCAGCGGTGCAATTCACGCGATCCACCGACCCCGCACTTCTTTGGACCGGCATTGCCGATGACAACCGGGTTGACGGTATTGCTCTCGGGGCATGTATTCCAGGTGCTGAGACGATGTCCGCCTCTGCGCGACTGGCCTCTACGGGCGTAGGATCATGAGCGAAGGCATCGTGCCACTACGCCAGAAAGGTGAGGAGGGTTCAGCGCTCGACCGCTTCGACATCGCTGCAGTGGCGCTTCTCATCGGTGGCCAAGCGGCAAGCCTACAAGCGGCCCGGGCAGTGGTGATCTTGAACGACCTCCGAGCGCAGCGAGATCAGATGACAGCGGTGCTCGTAGATGTGCGCGGCCGCGAGCCGACCGGTGACCCTGAGATCGACGACACCAACGCCAACCTGGTCACGGCGATCAATGCCGGCATCGTACAGATCGACCTGTTCATCGCGCGTGGGCGGGTTCTCTTGGCGGAGGCCGCTCGATCGGGACCAAACCAGCCCGAGGTCTCGGAATAGGCGCCGACCGATGCCTAGTGCCGGTAGCGCTCGGCGAGGATCATCAGCGCCTGGGCGAGCTCCGTGAGGTTGGCCGAGGCCGACTCGACCTGCCGCGTGCCGGCCGCCGTCTGCTGGCTCGCCTGCCGGATGTTCTGGAGCGCGCCCACCACCTGCTCGATCCCCATCTGCTGCTGGTTCGTAGAGGCGATGATCTGCTGGAACACCTGGGTGCCTTCCTCGATCTTCGCGGTGATCTCCTCGATGGTCCGCTGCGTCGTGTCGGAGCGGGTCTTGCCGGTGGCGGCACGCTTGACCGCCTCCTCGGTCAGCATCACCGAGGTGTTGATGCCACGCTGGATCTCCCCGAGGATGCCGCGCACTTGGCCGGTGGCGGCCTTGGCCTGATCGGCCAGCAGCTTCATCTCCGAAGCCACCACCGCGAAGCTGCGCCCGCTCTCGCCGGCCGCGGCCGCCTCGATGGCGGCGTTCAGCGCGAGCAGGTGCGTGCGCTCCGAGATGTCGTTGACGGTCTCGATGATGTCGCCGATCGTCTGGGTCTTCTCCGACAGGCTGACGATGTTGCCGGCCACCGCCTCGGCCTGCTCGCGGATCGCGTCCATGGCCTTGGCGGTGTCGGGGACGGAGCGCAGGCCCTGCCGCGAGGTCTGGGCGGTGGCCTGGGCGGTGGCGATCACCTCGGTGGCGCGCCGAGCCGTCTGCGCACCCGATTGGGTAATCTGATCCATGGTCGCAGCGGTCTCCTGCACGGCGGAGAATTGCTGCTCCACGGAAGCCGCCTGTTCCTGGGCTGAGGCGCGGATCTCGGCCGCGGCGGCGTTCAGGTCGGCGGTGGCGGCCCGGTTGGTCTTGGCGAGGTCCGACAGGCCCGAGACCATCGCGTTGAGACTACGGC
>NZ_JAKSYG010000042.1 GCF_022829725.1 Methylobacterium sp. E-005
CCTACGGCCACCTGTTCGGTCCAGGGGAGTCGCCGTTCCTGCACTACGTGCGCGTGGGCCGCGCCGCCGGCCTGATGGGCTGCCCCGAGGATCTCGGGACCCTGCCGCCGCTCACCGCCCCCGACCCGCACGACTGGGACACCCTGCCCCCCGCCCGGCCCATCGCAGACGCCCGCGTGCTCGTCATCATGCCCGTCTACAAGGGGCGCGCCGAGACCCTGCGCGCGCTCCACGCCTGCCTGTCCCAGCCCCAGGCAACCCCCTTCACCCTCCTCGCCGTCAACGACCGGTCCCCGGACCCCGAGCTCACCGCAGACCTCGAACGGCTCGCCGCCCGCGGCCTGTTCCACCTCGTCACCAACGAGACCAATCTCGGCTTCGTCCGATCGGTCAACCGCGCCCTCGCCCTCCGCCAGGGCCGCGCCGTCGTCCTGCTCAACTCCGACGCCCAGGTCTTCGGCGACTGGCTCGACCGCCTCGCCGCCCATGCCGAACCCGCCGACCCGGCTCAACCGCGCGTGGGCAGCGTCACGCCGCTGTCCAACAACGCCACCATCTGCTCCTACCCGCGCTTCAACGCCAACAACACCATGCCGCTCGAGATCGCCCCGCCCGAGCTCGACCGCCTCGCCGCCGCGACGAACCCCGGCCGCAGCCTGCCCGTGCCCACCGGCGTCGGCTTCTGCATGTACATGACCGCCCAGGCGCTGGACGCCGTCGGACCCCTCGACGCCGAGGCCTTCGGGCGCGGCTACGGCGAGGAGAACGACTGGTGCCTGCGCGCCGAGAAGGCGGGCCTGCGCAACCTCCTGGCCGAGGACGTCTACGTCTACCATGCCGGCCAGATCTCGTTCGGCGCCGAGGGCGGCGGCGGCAGCGGCGGCGCCTACGACCAGGGCCAGGCCGCGCTGCTGGCCAAGCACCCCGACTACCCCGCCCGCGTCGGCCAGTTCGTCCAGGCCGATCCCGGACGGCAGGGCCGGGCCCGGCTCGACCGCGCCCGGCTGGCCCGGCACCTCGCCGGCCGGGCGCTGCTGTTCGTCACCCACAGCTGGGGCGGGGGCATCCAGCGTCACCTCGACGACCTGATCGCCCAGGCCACGGCCGAGGGCATCCCGGTGGTGCTGCTGCAGATCGACCGCGCGCGCAGCCTCGCAGTCCACGTGGCCTACCGGGGTGCCGAGGCCCTGTACCTGCCCAACCGCGACAGCCTGCACCTGCCGCGCGACGCGGACGAGCTGGCCGGGTTCGTGGCCGCGCTGGCGCCGCGGCTGATCCACGTGCACTCGCTGGCGGGGCTGCGCTGGGGGGCGGCGCGGGCGCTGATGGACGTGGTGGCGGGCTCCGGCCACCCCTACGCCTGGACGCTGCACGACTACTCGCCGGTGTGCCACCGCAACCATCTGGTGCAGCCGGACGGGCGCTACTGCGGTCTGGCGGCGGTGGCCGAATGCCGGGGCTGTCTGGCGCGGGACGCGGACGGGTTCGAGGAGCCGGATCCGGGCGAGCGGCGGGCCACGTTCGGGCGGTTCCTGGGGGGTGCGGCGCGGGTGTTTGCGCCGTCGGCCGACACGGCGGAGCGGATCGCGGGGGTGTACCGGGATCTGGCGATCACGGTGCGCCCGCACGCGGAGCCGGAGCGGGGGGTGCGGTCCACCGCGCTGCACCGGCCGGGACGCCTGCGCCGCGTCGCCGTGCTCGGCGCGATCAGCGCCACCAAGGGCGGGCTGGTGCTGCAGGCCCTGGCGACCGATGCGCAGACGCGCGACCTGCCGCTGCGCTTTGCCCTGGTGGGCTTCTGCGACCCGGCGCTGGAGGGCGGCCTGGACCGCGCCGGCGTCACGCGGACCGGCCGCTACGCGAGCGACAACGAGGCGCTGGATCTCGTCTGGCGCGTCGCGGCGGATCTGATCCTGCTGCCGGCGATCTGGCCGGAGACCTATTCCTACGCGCTGACGCTGGCGCTGCGCACCGGGCTGCCGGTGGCGGCCTTCGACCTCGGCGCGCCGGCCGACCGGCTGCGCGCCGAGCCGGACGGCCACCGCCTGCCCTACGCCCTGGCCGACGATCCGTCCGCCTGCAACGACCGCCTGCTGGCGATCCCGCTGCCGCCGCCGGGCCGCACCCGCACCACCATCCAGGCCGCCGCCTACGACGACCTGATGGGCGCCTATTACGGCCTCACGGCCTGACGCCGGCATCGCGCCCGGCATGCCGGGCCAACCTACTTTGGCCCATTTTCTGGTGAACTCAGGCCACGCAACGCAGAGGTCGCGCCGATGTTCGCTGTCCCGACGGCTCAGACGCAGAAGAGCCCGATCGAGTCCTATCTCCACGTGCTGTACGCGCTCATCCTGCGCGACATCCGCACGCGATTCGGGGCGTCGCTCTGGGGCTACGCCGTGATCGTGCTCTGGCCCTGCGTGCACGTCTTCATGCTGATCGCGATCTACACCTTCCAGAAGCTCCCGGTGCCGCTCGGAGACGAGCGGGCCCTGTTCTTCGCCACCGGTGCGGTCCCGGTGCTGGTCTTTCAGTACATATCCCGCGAGGTGATGAAGTCGGTCATCATGAACCGTCCGCTGACCTACTATCCGCAGGTCAAGATGTTCGACTTGATCTTCTCCCGTATTCTCGTCGAGATCGTCACCGGGTTTCTCGCCCTCCTGGTCGTCAGTACGGTGCTTCTGGTGCTCGGCGTCAACCCCGTCCCGGCGCAGCCGCTGACGGCCGTATGCGGGTATCTGGCGGCGATCATCCTCGGCGTCGGCATCGGAACGATCAACGTCGCGATCATCGGATTCTTCCCCGGATGGATGATCGGCTATGCCCTGTTCAGCATCATCCTGTACATCTCCAGCGGGGTGATGTTCCTGCCGAGCTACATGCCTGAGCAGGTCTATTATTGGATGAAGTTCAATCCAGCCATGCAATTGGCCGAGTGGGTGCGATCGGCTTACTATCCCTATGCCGGCATTCAGGTCGATTATATGTACGTCGTCATGTTCGGGCTGACGTCTGCGAGCATCGGCCTGTTCCTGATCAAGCACGTCGTCAGCAAGATGCAGGGCTAGGGCTGTTCCCGCCCGCGCTGCGATCACCCACGGTTCCCCGGTGTTGGTTCGACGCGCCCTCGCGGGTCGAACCGGCATCCCCTGCGGCGCAGAGCGCTTTCATCCGGCGACGCTCAAGATCCCAAATCCCCTGTTCGCGGCCTTCAGGCAGATCGGCGGGGGCATCGCCCTCGATCTGCAAGACTTTGCTGTCTGCACGGGCCTCCAGCAGATCCGCGCGACCGCCGATTGGTCCACGGATCGCGATCGTGCTGCCGTCCATTGGAGCCGAGCCTTACCGTCGCACCGATGCGGCGAGGCTTGAGACGGTCGTCGAACATGACGCGATCCGACGCGCATTTCGAGCACCGGGTGCGGACGTGACGAACGCGCGGCCACTGGCAACCGGCTCCGTAGCCCTGGCCCGTGCCGGCGCGGGCCTCCCTATGGGTCGGGCCCGTCGTCCGAACCGGCCGCCAGTTCGGCCCCATAACGCTGCCGGACATAACCCTCGAAATCCCAATCGTCTGTCGAGGGCCGGAACACGAAGCGCTCCGACATTTCTGTCAGCACGAGATCGGGACGGATGCGCTCGATGTATCCGAAATCGAGCTGCGTGCTCCAGATGAAGTGCAGCTCCCGGAAGGTCTCGGCCAGCATGATCGTCAGCCCGATCGGGGCGAAGTTGGCGTAGCTGTCGCCGAACAGCATGACGCACCGGGGGTCGCGGGCCCGCTCGTTCCGGTAGATGACATGCGCGCCCGTGTGGAGCGTTCCCTCCGACGCGCGCCGCTCCCTGTGCGCGACGATCGGGTTCGCATACACGCGGACCGCGTCGCGCTGCAGATCGTGCAGCATCGTCCCCTCATACCGCGGCGGAACGAAACCCATTCCCAGATCCCCCGCCCAGCCGGGGTGATACAGGGCCGGTCGCTCCTCGAAGTCACGGACCGGCTCGGCGCCGACCGCGCGGCAGATCTCGCGATAGGCGAGCATTCGACCCGCGAAGGACAGATGGCTGTCCGTTCGATAGAACAGATTCTGCAGGTCCCGCTGCCGGCGCATCGGCGTGATCAGGTCGATCAGCGTCGATCGCCAGCGCCGGTTCCTGCTGATGTATTTAGGAATATTGAGACGCCGGAACGGAAAAAGCTTGTAGTATTCATCTTCATATATAAGTCTGAATGCAGGAGACAGCCGCCAGTCGATCGCCAGACCATCCAGCAGATGATCATAGATCGTGATCTTCTCCGGCATCAGGACATGCTTGTAGGGGATGCCCAGATCCCGCAGGCGCCGCTCACGCGCGGATATGATCAGGCGCCAATGGATCAGGAAAAACTGGGCCGCGGGCGATCTGACATATTGCGAACTGACGTTGTTGGTCCCCTGCAGCAGAAAGAGCCAGTCACCCTTCCCGATATGGACCTCGTCAGACGTTGCCATGGGGATCCCGGCACCTGCGCGGCGCGACCTCCGTCCGAAGCTGCGCCGTTGTCGTGACGCGCTCCCTTGCGCCGAACGGGTGTCCAGGTCGGCGCAGAGCGCTCTAGCGGGATCATCCCCGGTCGACAACTCGACCCGTACCCGATCGCGGCGCGATCGGCGGAAGCTCTCGGTCCTCGTGTTGACGCGCGCTCTTGCGCCGGATCGGTGTCCACATCGGTGCAGAGCGCTCCAGCCCGGCAGGATCCATTCGGCTCGGCGCTGCCCCCAAGAATGCGGTGCGGGGCACCGTCAGCCCGACGGCGGTCGGATTGGCGCGCCCTGCCGCGACGCGGCCGCGTTTTGCGCTCGGCTTGGCGAAGTGGTAGGGCCGCCAAGCCTGGAGGAGATCGAGGAACACCGGCGCTTGGGGGCACCGCCATCGCCGACTCTGCGAACAGATTGCGCCCAGCCGGATTGCGACCCAGAGACCATTAGAGCCCGACCGTGCGTTTTTTCATCGATCACGACGACGGCCATTCGATCCGGGGCTGGATCGTTCCGGACAACCAGCTTGCGATCAGCCGCGTCGTCGTCTCCGCTGAAGGACGTCGCATCGCGGAGGTCGCGGCCAGCCATCGCGATGCGACGTTTCAGAGCAATGGCTGGCACGCGACCGGCCAATGCATCTTCGTCGTGACCGAGGCCGAGGTGCCGGGGCTGGCGAACCTCAAACACCTGGAATTGTACGACGCGGACACGAACGTGCTGGTGCATCGGCGCGTCCCGGCCGACGGGAAGATTCAGTGCCGGACCTGCCTGATTAACACCGGCATCGAACCCGAGACGGTCCTGCAGAGCGCCATGTTCCCCCATTTCGGGCGCAGCTACTTCGGCATGCACCGGATGTCCGACGAGATCCTGACCAGCATCTTCCTGAATCCCGAGCGTTCTCTCCTCCTGTCGGGCTCCGTCGTCATCCCGCGATACGAGAATTACCTGACGCCGGACCTGATGGTCACCGCGCTCCTGGTGCAGGATCCCCACATCGAGATGGCAACGCGCATGCATTGGCTGCAGGCGCGGGCTGAAGACGCCGCCGATCCTGCGCGCAGCTGGCGCCTCGGCGCGCTGGCCGAGGCCGCGGCCTTCAGCAAGGATTACGATCTGACCGACGCGAAGAGCCTCAAGCGCTTCTTCCGCATGATGCCGGAGCCGGCCTACCGCCTGCTGTACAACCCTCTGACCCGTCAACTGGGGACCCGCATGCCGGACGATCGGTTGCACCCGGGCAATTCGATCGCGGCGATCGAGGTCCTGTCGCGGGTCGGCATCGTCGGCCACAAGACCCGGTTCGAGGCGTTCGCGCGCACCCTCTTCGATCAGCTCTACCTTGATATCCCGCTCCCGGTGATCCCCGAGCCGCCCGCCGCGGTGCGTGACTTGGCCCAGCAGCTGCGCACCCTCCGGCCGGTCGAGGAAATGATCGTGTTCGACGTTGCCATCTCCGATGCCGTCAAGGACATCGTCGACAAGCATTGGAACGCGTAGGCCGACGATCCAGTCCCGCATCCACGATCCTGAGACTGCGCCGCCCGGCCATTTCGCAGGCCTCGGCCACGGGGCATTGAGATCACCCGGGTTTCGCGGCATCAGTCGCGAGAGCCCACCACAACCTGCGTCGTTGGAATCGCCGTGAGCAGCCTCAAATTCGGAACCAGCGGCCTGCGCGGTCTCGTGACGGATCTCGTCGGCGGGCCGAGCTACGCCTATGCCCAGGCCTTCTTCCGGTCAGTCTCGGCGGGTGACGGCTCCCGCACGGTGGTGATCGGGCGCGACCTGCGCGACAGCAGCCCGGGCATCGCCGCGACGGTGGCGGGCGCCGCGGCGGCGGCGGGCTTCACCGCGATCGATTGCGGCGCCCTGCCGACGCCGGCACTGGCCCTCGAAGCGGCACGGCGCGGCGCCTGCGCCGTCATGGTCACGGGCAGCCACATCCCGGAGGACCGCAACGGCCTCAAGTTCTACCGGCCCGAGGGCGAGATCACCAAGGCCGACGAGGCGGCGATCCTGGCGGCGCTCGGCGATGTCGGGGCTCCCGAAGTGGTGCCGGAGGCTCCGCCGGCCTCGCCCGAACCCGACGCCCTTGCGCGCTATCGCCAGCGCTACGGTGCGGCCTTCGCGTCCGATCTCCTGCAGGGCCTGCGCGTGGCGGTCTACCAGCAAAGCTCGGTCGCCCGGGACCTGCTGACCGACCTGCTCGCCGGGTTCGGCGCGGCGGTGACGCCGATCGGCCGGTCCGACACCTTCGTGCCGATCGACACCGAGGCGCACCGCCCGGAGGATGTCGCGTTCATCGCCGAAACCATGGCGTCCGGCACCTTCGACGCCCTCGTCACCACGGACGGCGATGCCGACCGGCCCCTGATCGCCGACGGCGCGGGGCGGATCCTGCGGGGGGACGTGCTCGGGCTGATCACCGCCCGGTTCCTCGGGGCCGACACGGTGGTGGTTCCGGTCACCGCCGGTTCGGCGCTGGAACAGGCAGGCGGCTTCCGGCAGGTCCTGCGCACCAAGGTTGGCTCGCCGTTCGTCATCGCCGGCATGGAGCAGACGAAGGCCGCCGGGGCGGGAATCGTCGTGGGATTCGAGGCGAATGGCGGCTTCCTGCTCGGATCGGACGTCACCCGCGACGGCCGGACCCTGCCCGCTTTGCCGACCCGGGACGCGATGCTGCCGATCCTGGCCACCCTCGCGGCGGCGCGCGCGGCCGGCACATCCCTGGCGGACCTCGTGGCCTCGCTCGATGCCGGCGAGATGGCGAGCGACCGGCTCCCGAACACGCCCGCCGAGCGGAGCGGCGCCTTTCTCGCACGGCTGGGCGAGGCCGGCTTCCGGGGCGATTTCCTGAAGCCTGTCGGCGTGCCGCAGGATGTCGACCAGCAGGACGGGGTCCGGATCGGGCTCGACGGCGGACGCGCGATCCATTTCCGCGCCTCGGGGAACGCACCGGAATTGCGCTGTTACGCCGAGGCGAAATCGGCGCGCGAGGCCCAGGACCTCGTCCGGTGGGGCCTCGGGGCCGCCGCCGCCGCCATGGCAGACTAGCCGGGCGGCGATACGGGTTTCCAAAGGGCAAGCCCTTTGGCGGGGTGTCGGGGCGGCGCCCCGACAATCGGACTTCGCCCGACGATCGAGTGAAGCGCGACTGCAGGGCGCTGCCCTGCACCCGCAAAAGGTCAGGGACCTTTTGAAACCACGACTTCCGGATCGTCCGCCGTTGATCAGGACGCTCCGGGTGCGGTCTCCGCCCCGGCCTCGCTCGACCGATAGACCTGCTTGAGGAAGGCGATGAACGCCCGGGTCTTGGCCGGCACGAAGGCCCGGCTCGGATAGACCGCGAAGATCCCCGCCGAGGCTGCCGCCGCATAGGCGGGCAGCACCACCTCCAGCGAGCCGTCGCGCAGCTCCGCGTGGACGTCCCAGGTCGAACGCAGGGCGATCCCGAGGCCGCCGAGCACCGCCTCGCTGGAATGGGTCCGCAGCGGCCCGGACGCGCTCACCGTGCAGGGCCCCTCCGGCCCGACCAGCCGCCAGGGATTCTGGTTCTCCGTGGCGAGGCAGACATGGCCGCGCAGGTCGTCGAGGGTCTGCGGCCGCCCCGCCGCGTCGAGGTAACCCGGCCGTGCGCACAAAACCCGCCGCACCGGGGCGAGCCGCACCGCCGTCAGCCCGGAACTCTCCAGGGCCCCCACCCGGATCGCGAGGTCGTAGCCGCGCTCCACGATCGATTCGAAATCGTCGCTCAGCTCCAGGTTTAGCACGAGGTCGGGATGCAGGGCGAAGAAGGCCCGCAGGTGCGGGACGATGTGCAGCCGCCCGAAGGAACTCGGTGCCGTCACCCGCAAGGTCCCCCGGGCGCGGGTCGCGTTCTGCGAGACCAAGCTCTCGGCCTCCGCGATCGCGTCGACGATCGGGGCGATCCGCTGGAAGAACGCCTCGCCGACATCGGTCGGCGCGACGCGGCGGGTGGTCCGGTGCAGCAGGCGCACGGCCAGCCGCTCCTCCAACCGCTTCAGCCGCTTCGACACCACCGCCACCGACAGGCCGAGTTCCGACCCAGCCTGGGTCAGGCTGCCGGTGCGGACCACCCGGGCGAAGATCTCCAGATCGCTCTGATCGTACATTCTCAACGCTGCGGAAAGAATCAAATCCCTTTTGCGACCTTTTTCGAGGGTGCCAGACAAGCTACATCCAAAGACATCAAAAAAATTTCACCCGCCGTTCGATTTTTTCTGACGGCCGCATCTCACGCTCAGGAGATCGCCATGTCGACGCTCGTCATCGCCGAAGACCTTCGCACCTTCTTGGTCGAGGAGGCGCTGCCCAGGACGGGCGTGTCGGCGGACGCCTTCTGGTCAGGCTTCGAGGCCATCGTGCGGGACCTCGCGCCGCGCAACCGGGCGTTGCTCGACCGGCGCGACGGCCTCCAGGCCGACATCGATTCCTGGCACCGGGACCATCGCGGCCAGCCGCACGATCCGGCCGCCTACGCGGCCTACCTGACCCGGATCGGCTACCTCCAGCCGGAGCCCGGCGCGGTCCGGGTGACCACCGAGAATGTTGACGCGGAGATCGCCCAGATCGCCGGCCCGCAGCTTGTGGTGCCGATCTCGAACGCCCGCTACGCGCTCAACGCCGCCAATGCCCGCTGGGGCAGCCTCTACGACGCCCTCTACGGCACCGACGCGATCCCGCAGGACGGGGACCTCGCCCCCGGCAAAGGTTTCAACCCGGCCCGCGGCGCCGCCGTGGTGGCCAGGACCAAGGCGTTCCTCGACGCGACCGCGCCGCTCAGCGTCGGCTCCTGGGCCGATGCCGTCGGCTTCTCCGTGTCGGGCGGACGCCTTGCCGTCGATCTCGGCGCCGGCCGCAGCGCCGGCCTGACCGGCTCGGCCGCCTTCGCGGGCTTCACCGGCGACGCCGCCGCACCGACCGCGCTCCTGTTGCACCACAACGGCCTGCATATCGAGATCGTCATCGATCGGACGAGCCCGATCGGCCGGACCGATCCGGCCGGCATCGCCGACGTGGTGCTGGAATCCGCCCTCTCGACCATCATGGACATGGAGGATTCGGTCGCCGCCGTGGATTCGGCCGACAAGGTCGCGGTCTACCGGAGCTGGCTCGGCCTGATGCGCGGCGACCTCGTGGCCAGCCTGTCGAAGGGCGGCCGCACGATCGAGCGCCGCCTCGCCGCCGACCGAACCTACACCGCCCCCGACGGCGGCAGCCTGACCCTGCCGGGGCGCTCGCTGATGCTGGTCCGGCATGTCGGCCACCACATGTACACCGATGCCGTGACCCTCGACGGCGCCGAGATCCCCGAGACGATCCTCGACGCCGCCGTCACGGCCCTCATCGCCCGGCACGACCTCGACGGCGCCCGGCGCAACAGCCGGACCGGCTCGGCCTACATGGTCAAGCCGAAGCTGCACGGGCCGGAGGAGGTCGCCTTCGCGGTGGATTTGTTCGGCCGGGTCGAGGCCCTGGTCGGCCTCGCGCCGCGGACCCTCAAGATCGGCGTGATGGACGAGGAGCGGCGCACGACGCTCAACCTCAAGGCGGCGATCGCGGCGGCGTCCGACCGGCTGTTCTTCATCAACACGGGCTTCCTCGACCGGACCGGCGACGAGATCCACACCGCGCTGGAGGCCGGCCCCGTGGTCCGCAAGGATGCCATGAAGGCGACCGCCTGGATCAAGGCCTACGAGGACGGCAACGTCGATGCCGGCCTCGCCTGCGGGTTGCCGGGCCATGCGCAGATCGGCAAGGGCATGTGGGCCGCCCCCGACCGGATGGCGGCGATGCTCGACGCCAAGGGCACCCATCCGGAGGCCGGCGCCAACACCGCCTGGGTGCCGTCCCCGACGGCCGCGACGCTGCACGCGCTGCACTACCATCAGGTCGATGTCCGCGCCCGCCAAGCGGATCTCGCCGGCCGGACGCCCGCGACCCGGGATGCCATGCTGACCCTGCCGCTGGCCGAGGGTCCCTTCGCGCCGGAGGCGGTGCGGGAGGAGCTCGACAACAACTGCCAGGGAATCCTGGGCTACGTGGTCCGCTGGATTGACCAGGGCGTCGGCTGCTCGAAGGTGCCCGACATCCACGAGGTCGGGCTGATGGAGGACCGCGCCACCCTGCGGATCTCCAGCCAGCACATCGCCAACTGGCTGCGCCACGGGATCGTCGACCGGGCTCAGGTCGAGGAAGCGCTCCGGCGCATGGCCGGCGTGGTCGACCGCCAGAATGCGGGCGATCCGGCCTACCGGCCGATGGCCCCGGGCTTCGACGGGCCGGCCTTCCGGGCCGCGCAGGCCCTGATCTTCGAGGGGGCGCAGCAGCCGAACGGCTACACGGAGTTCGTGCTGCACCGGTTCCGCCGGGAGGCCAAGGGCGCGGCCCCGAGCCGGGCGGCCTGAGCCGGTGACCGGCCGCGGGCGGACGAGCGCCGCGGCCGGGACGCCTCCTTCGAGCCCGTCTATGCCCGGGCCGGGGTGCCGGTCCGGAGATACGCGAACATGTGCGGCACGTAATCGGCCTTGCCGATCGCAATGCCCTGGCGCCGCAGGATCGCGTAGGCACTGACCACGTGGAAGTAGAGCTGGGGCAAGGCCCAGTCCCGCGCATACTGCTCCCCGGTCAGGTCGAAGGCGAGGCCGTCCGGGAGATTGAGCGCGATGGCCAGCCCGGATCCGGCATCGAGAGCATCGGGCGCCAGACCGTCCAGGCAGGTCAGGGCCTCATCGATCCGTGCCTTCGCCTCGGCGATCGTGCCGGGAGTCTCACCCGCGTCGCGGCCCTCGGCGGCGACCTGGTGCAGGCTGTCGGGCCAGACGGCTTCCGTCAGCCGATACACGGCCTCCTGAGCTTGAAACGCCGCGAAGCGGATCTGCGAGGCGAGCGGATACATATCCGGCGCGAGCCGACCGGCCAGCAGGCCCTCTGCCAGACCGTCCGGCCGCTGCACCTCGGCCTTGTCCAGCAAGCCCGCCAGGGTGCGCAACATCTGCTTGTAGGTTGGAACCAGCAGGGATGTCAGTGACATGGGGATTCCCGCGGTCTGGGACAGCGCCTGACAGGATCTCGGTGCGACGGCCTTCGGGGCCGGTCAGCGGCGCTTGCGCGTCATGACGTAGACGAGGAGATTCGCCACCGCCCGGTAGAACTCCGCCGGGATGGTCTGATTGATCTCCACATGATCGTACATCGCCCGCGTCAGGGCCTTGTCGATCACGACGTCGATCCGGTTCTTCTCGGCGATCTCACGGATGCGCAGGGCGATCAGGTCCGTGCCCTTGGCCAGCACCATCGGGGCGTCGTTCTCGTCCTGATCGTAGCGCAACGCGATGGCATAGTGCGTCGGGTTGGCCAGGACCATCGTGGCGCGCGGCACGGCGGCCATCATCTGCTTGCGCAGACGGTCCTTGGCCAGCGAGCGCATCTTCGCCTTGATCAGCGGATCGCCTTCGGTCTGCTTGAACTCGTCCTTGACCTCCTGCTTCGACATCCGCAGATCGCGCTGCCACCGAAACCGGGTCCAAACCAAGTCTCCGGCGACCAGCGCGATGGTCGCCACGCTGACCGCGGAGACGAGACGAACCGACAGGGTCAGGAGGAATTCGGGCAGCCCGATCGGATCCATAAACATGACATTCACGATCTCGTGCCGGTCGGCGCTCAGCACCATGAACGCCATGCTGCCGATCGCCAGGAACTTGAAGAGGCTTTTTCCGAACTCGATGGTGCCCTGCAAGCTGAACATCCGCCCCCAACCGCTGAGGGGCGAGATTCGAGACCATTGCGGCTGGATGCGTTCAAACACGATCTGAGGGACGTTCTGGAACACGGAAGCCGCGATCCCCGCGACAAGCAGCATCAGCAGGATCGGCAGCAGGAAGCGCCCCATCTCGAGAGACAGCGCGTAGACGAGATGCGTCGCATCCCGGCTGGTCTACGTTCCAGCCTACATGCTGACCGGACGATAGGCCGACCACTTCCTACAATCCAAAAACCGTCTTTCTTTCAGCGCCTTAGCAGTGCTTCATCTATCACAAGCGCAATGTCGGTGGAAGGCCCGAATGGTGCGTTTTCAAGGGACGCTGTGACAGATTGTGACCGGACCGGGGGGAGGGGAGAGCCCGAACCGACACCTGATCCGTCCGTCCATGGGCAATCAGATCAGCATTGAACTGAGCGTCGAAGCGAGCATCAAGCGGCGATCCGAAGCTGTGCCGTATAGCCATAGCGGATCATGGTCCAACGCTCGCGCCACTATTGCTACTCTTCAATGGCGGAGACGAGCGAGCGAAACCGTCAAGCTAGATCCGGCCATCGATCCGAACCACGGCTGGCGACACACTTGGAAGACGCGCGCACTTGGAGTTGGGATCGAGGAACGCCTACGGGATGCCATAACGGGGCATCGTGTTGCGTCAGTAGGTCGGCGATACGAGTCACCGACCCTGTTGATGCTGGCCGATGCTATGAGCCGGTTCTCACGCTATCACGTCGCGACCATTTCTGCGGACGGATCATAAAGGAGCATCGAACGGGACTATCGGCGCCGTCTTCAGGTGACAGTTATAGACTGCATAGCCATCCTTCAGTCATAGTCGGGAGGATAGATCATTAGATCTGGCGTATTTGGTCTTGTTATCGGATTATTAAGCGGAGATATCTTCATGATATCTTTAACGCTTCCAGCCTCATCCTTGGAAAAACCAGGGTATGGCTGAAAGCCCCACAATGAACGCCCAGAATCGCTTTTAGTGGTAGATTTGTTGAATACTAAGCAATCAGAGCATTCAAGCCTAAACTCAGATCTATGCATGACAGTTCGTTGTAACGCCATCGATCGAAGTGGCCTACGGCTGGATTCGCTTTTCATTGCATATTGGAATAGGTGGTTTATTACTCTATTGATATCATCTTCCGGTGTTCTGCAACCAAATATTACGGCCTTGATATCATCTGCGAAGAATCGAAGATAAAAGTTGCCGTTTTCGTAAGACACCCTGCCATATTCGGATCCAGATTTATTAGTAATAAATCTCTGCTCATTTTCGTAAGACCACAGTGTCCCCTTGTTTGTCATGGTTTCGTTATAGTTATTGGAATGTTTTCTGCGATCGCTATACTTAACTCTACTCAATCCTGCTATCAAAGGATCAAATACAATGCATATTCCTCTGTGATTATCTGCATAGTGAGCCCACATCAGAGGATTAAACAAGGTGTCGGCGTAACTTCCATCCTCTTTATATAAACCTGTAAAGCATGTCACAAGGCAATCATATTCTATAAATCCCATTAAGTCGTTTTTGCCCTCGAATGGGTCATTGAAGTTCATCGGCGACGATAGATAGAGCCTTCTATTTTTGAATATGTCGTAAGCAAAATCAGAAAGTCTTACAAACTTACAGACGGGTTGTTTCCAGTATTCATGAACATCATCATTAGATGCTCCTCTATCTGCCGATTCGCTCGCCGACATTTTGGATCAGCCCTGATGCTTATGTGCCATATAGGTAAACTCATACGAGACGATGGCGTAAGACACCTGCACCCTCGTTTGACCGTCTCATTAGGGTCGACATTTGCCATACGAGACAGTATGGTGGGAGGGTCTAGAGTCAAAAGAGACGGGAGGCTTTCATACCCACTTACGGTTACGCACGGGTGAGCAGTTCATCACAGAGCCTAGCGATCCAGCAAGAGGCATTGGGTCATGCTGGTTGTGATGTCATTCGATCCGAAACGCAGAGTGGCACCAAGCTCGACGGTCGGACCGAACTTGAAACGATAATCCAGTTCGCAAGAGCGGGTGACACCGTAATCGTTACGAGGATCGATAGGCTCGCACGCTCGGTCGGAGACCTCGCCGGAATCGTTCAGCGGTTGGAGGCCAAGGGTGTCTCTCTGAAGGTCCTTGAGCAACCTGTAGACACGTCCAGTGCCACAGGTCGGTGCTTCCTCGGAATGCTTGGTGTTTTTGCCGAGTTTGAGACGGCCATCAGGCGCGAGAGGCAGATGGAGGGGATCGTCAAGGCCAAGGCGGAAGGTGTCTACAGGGGGCGGAAACCCGCCATTGATCCTGAGCGGGTGAAAGCCCTTGCCGCTGGTGGGATGGGCGCCACTGCTATCGCTAAGGAACTAAAGGTAGCTCGGGCATCGGTCTATCGCCTCCTAAACGGTTCGCTCCCATCGACCTCGCAATAGGGACCACGGGGACGAACGCTGGACTGCCAAACGACAGACTGCATCAATGACGCGTTCCAGGCTCGACGCGATCAAAGAATGACATCCCATTAGCTTCGACCACCCTGAGGAACGCCTGATATGCTTCTTCCTCAGTATCAAACTGCGTATGCCACTGTGTACAGCGACCATATTCGCTAACTACTTCTAGTCGCCAGTGGTCATTTGTGCCAGCTATACGGTAGATTTCGACTTCGACTGCAATGCCGTCGGCGCTGAACCGACCGGATAACGGAGAATGCTCGAACTCGCAGTCGTTTTCCACATCACTATCCAATGTTAGTCCTGAGATTTGAATGGTGATTTTTTATCATTGTGATATGGTGTCAAGATAGGAGGTGCCATGACAGAGGATGATAATTGGCACGTTGGTTATGCTGTTTTTGGAACGCATCGCTTACCTAAATTACAGCGGCGAGTCCGTACATCAATCACGCACCCCCTTCGAATTGCAACTATTATTGTGGGCGAGAACGGCGGCCGAGTGGGTATTACTCTGTGCCCAGGCAAGGTTGATCCATCGTCAGTCGGCGGCCCCTGGAAGCGTGACCTCACAGCAGACGTAGAGGTCATCAGATCGTGGGGCGCATCGTACGTTCTCACCCTCCTTGAGTCGCACGAATTCGATCTGCTTAGGGTCCGTGCTTTGCCTGAAACCGTGCGGGAGGCGGGCATGGTTTGGCTTCACGCCCCAATCCCCGACGTTTTTATTCCAGGGCCAGCGTTCGAAGGGGCCTGGAAAACGATAAGGCCACGCCTCACGGAACGATTACGAGAAGGCGGGTCGGTGGTGGTTCACTGTCGCGGTGGCTTGGGCAGAGCCGGGATGGTGGCGGCCAAGCTCATAACGATAATGGGCGAGGATCCGAGAAGGGCGATTGAACGGGTTCGCGATGTCCGGCCGGGGGCGATAGAGACACCGGAGCAGGAAGTATATGTTCTGCGGCAAGGAGCGCGGGATGTCTGATGCCGCTCGTGATCATGCGTTGGGTGCGTTTCTTGGCCTTGCGGTTGGTGATGCTCTCGGAACTGGCCTGCCCCCTGAAAATTGGTCCTCCCTGAGGTATGGCTTTGTGCCATGTGGAGGATGTTTTCATGGGACGGAAGAAGCATACGGCGGAAGAGATCGTCGCCAAGCTGCGGCAAGTCGATGTTCTGGTGTCGCAAGGACGCAAGGTTGCCGAAGCAATTCGATCCATCGAGGTGACCGAGGTCACGTACTACCGCTGGCGCTCCGAGTACGGCGGTCTGAAGGGTGATCAGGTCAAGCGCCTGAAGTCCTTGGAGACGGAGAACCTGCGCCTTCGCCGGGCGATCTCGGACCTGACGCTTGAGAAGCTGATCTTGAAGGAGGCCGCCTCGGGAAACTTCTGAGCCCGGCTCGCCGCCGGGCCTGTGTCGACTTCGTCGTTGCCGAGCACGGTGTGTCCGAACGCTTCGCTTGCCGTGTCCTGGGCCAACATCGTTCGACCCAGCGCAAATGCGCCGTCCTTGCCGAAGACGAAACCGCTTTGACGACCGCCATCGTCGCCCTGGCGCTACAGTATGGACGCTACGGCTACCGTCGGATCACGGCTTTGCTCCGGCGTGATGGCTGGACGGTGAACGTGAAGCGCGTCGAACGGATCTGGCAGCGCGAAGGGCTCAAGGTCCCAGCCCGCCAGCCAAAGCGGGCACGCCTCTGGCTCAACGACGGCTCCTGCCTTCGCTTGCGACCCGAGCGGCCTGACCACGTCTGGTCCTACGACTTCGTCGAGCACCGCACGCACAACGGACGCAAGTACCGAATGCTGAACGTCATCGACGAGTTCACACGCGAGTGCCTGGCCATCCGCGTATCTCGTAAGCTCAAGGCGCTGGACGTGATCGACGTACTCTCGGACCTGTTCAGTCTGCGTGGAGTGCCAGGGCACATCCGTTCGGATAACGGGCCGGAGTTCATCGCTCGATCTGTCCGTGACTGGATCGCAGCGGTTGGCTCGACCACGGCCTATATCGAGCCTGGCAGTCCGTGGGAGAACGGCTATTGCGAGAGCTTCAACGCAAAGCTGCGGGATGAACTCCTCAACGGTGAGGTATTCTATACTCTCAAGGAGGCCGGCGTCGTGATCGAGCAATGGCGGAGGCACTACAACAGCATCCGGCCGCACTCGTCGCTCGGCTACCAGCCACCCGCGCCGGAGGTCGTCCTCTGGCCAACCGAACCGAGCGGATCAGTGCCGTCCGCTCGCCCTGCCATCGTCAGCCGACCGACGATGCACTAACTTCGAACCCGGGCCACCGAATGGGGGCAGGCCAGGGGTTCGACCGGAGAAAATTCCAAGGATTGATCGCTGAAGCGAGCAGGTCGATCCCGTCCACGGGTCCGGCAGCGGTCCAGCATCTGGTTCTGCTAGCCAAGGCACGCAGGATGCTTGGTGCGCCCTCGGATGTCGGGGGCAACACACGCGTTTCGCAGGAGTAAGAGGGGTGCGCGAGGCCGGGCGAGGCGTGATGGTATGGTCGCCCGGCCAGCGTTCTAGCCTGAGGCTGAAGGTGAGACCGCATGGCCTTCATCGCGTTCTCGTCGAGCGTTTGCGCCGTCGCTTGGATGCCGCCTGGCTCAGGGCCCGTGACAGGGCTTCGACCGAGTACGGCTTCTGCAGCAGCTCGAAGCCGTGTCCCCCTTCCTGAGCTAAAACGTGGCTATAGCCGCTCGTCAGGATGACGGGCAGGCCGGGGTAGAGGCGCCGTACTTCGCGGCCGAGTGCAATCCCGGTCATGCCCGGCATGACGACGTCCGAGAAGACGATCTCGTAGGCGTTCGGCTCCTCAGCCAGGGCTAGCAGCGCGGCCTGTCCGTTCTCGACCCAGTGCGTGCGATACCCGAGTTCCTTCAGAGTTTGGGTCACGAAGTCGCCGACGTCCCGATTGTCCTCGACCACGAGCACGCACAGGTTCCCGCCATCGGCGGTTGCCTCGTCATCACGCTCAATGGCAATCTCGACCGGTGCAGGCACGCGAGGCAGATAGAGCGTGAACGTCGTGCCCTGCTCGACCACACTCTCGACGATCACATCACCGCCCGATTGCTTGGCGAAACCAAAGACCTGGGACAGCCCCAGCCCTGTTCCTTGACCGACATCTTTCGTCGTGAAGAACGGTTCAAAAATCCGCTCCAAATCCGCGGGTGCGATGCCGCTGCCGGTATCGCTGATCGACACGGCTACAGTGGGCGTCACAACGATCGGATGCGCGCGGACAGCCGGGATCTCTTCGACCGCTTTGACCCGGATCGTGATTTCCCCCGCTCCATCCATCGCATCACGGGCGTTCACGGCCATGTTGACGAGAGCGGTGTCGAACTGGCTCGGATCGGCGTTCACGAAACACGCCTCTTCGTCCAGATGCGTTGCAACTCGTATGCGCGCTCCGGTCAGGGTACTGACCATCTCGCTCAGCATCCGCACACTCTGACCAGCATCGAACACGCTGGGCCTTAGCGCCTGTCGTCGCGCGAAGGCGAGCAGTTGGCTGGTCAGCTTGGCCGCTCGATCGACGGTGTCAGAGATCGCTGCGATGTAGCGCGTCCTCCGATCCTCGGCGAGGTTAGGACGCTTCAGCAGGTCGGTCGATGATTTGATCACGGTGAGTAGGTTGTTGAAGTCGTGCGCGACGCCGCCGGTGAGCTGGCCCACGGCCTCCATCTTCTGCGATTGCCGCAGTTGTTCTTCGGTGCGCATCAGCTCGGCTGTCCGCTCGGCCACGCGCTGCTCGAGGGTTTCATTGAGGGCGCGCAACTCCGAGGCTACCCGATCGCGCTCTGCCTCGACGGCGCGCCGCTCCTCGACGTCGATGAGCACGCCGGGAAAGCTCGACGGCGCACCATCCGCATCGTGGTCGACGCGTCCGTTCGCTTCGATCCAGTAGTACCTGCCATTGGTGCGCCGCACGCGATATTGATGCGCGTAAGCACCATCTCGCTTGATCGCGTCATCGATCGCCGCAGCGAGTCCCGCCTGATCGTCGGGGTGAACGGTCGCGACGATCTGGGCGAGTGGGATGCCCTCTCGCCCGAGCGCGGGGTCGAGCCCGAAACTGCGTGCGAACCCCTCATCGACGGTGAACCGATCGGTGGGCAAATCCCAATGCCAGGTACCGATGATCGCCCCTGCTGCGAGGGCGAGTTGCACGCGCTGTACGTTCTCGCGGGCGAGCGCCTCACTGGCGCGCAGGCGCTCTTCCGCGACGCGCCGCTCGGTGGTGTCATTGAAGAAGATAGCGATCTGCCGTTCCGCGGGTTCACCGACGCGAATAGCCCGCACGTCGAACCAGCGCCCAAAAGCCTCCGCATAGTTTTCGAAATTCGCCGGCTCACCGGTCCATGCGACATGTCCATAGGTCTCAAACCAGAAGCGCTCCAGGTTCGGAGCAAACTCGGTGACCCATTTCCCCCGCAGATTGACCCCGGCCTGGCGCTCGAAGGCTGGATTGGCCTCTAGGAAGCGATAGTCTACCGGACGATCTTCGCCATCAAATTTGACTTCAACGATAGCGAAGGCTGTCTCGACGGTCTGAAGGAGTGTTTCAAACCGATCTCGGGTCTCGCGTAGACGCTTCCCAGCCTCATGCTGGCGTGTGCGATCGCGGACGATCTTGACGTAGCCTTGGTGTGTGCCATCCTCGATGCGCAGGGGCATCAACTCGCCCGATGCCCAGAACTGAGTGCCATCTTTGCGGAGATGCCATCGCTCATCGCTCGCCCGACCATCGGCAACCGCAAGACGCATCTCTTCGTTGGGACGGCCTTCGGCACGATCAGCAGATGTGAACAGACGTTCGGCCGATGCGCCTACGATCTCATCGCATCTCCAACCGAAGATGTTCTCTGCTCCAGCATTCCAGTCCGTGACGACCCCATTCAGGTCGGTGCCGATGATCGCGAAATCGATCGCACTTTCGATGACGTGCTGGAGGTGGTGACGTACAGGCATAGCCCCGTGTAGCTGCTTCTGAGGCGGAAGTGAGGTTCCAACGATCGTCTGACCACGATCGGCATCAAGGCGGCTCATCCAGGCAGGAACTGGATCCCGACACCACCACCCCTCTTGGGGATGAACTCAAGGCCCGTGGTCATGTCCGAAGACCCGCAGCTGCGACGACAGCCGCCGCCGTGACGGCCGCAAAGGCGCAGTCCTCGAATGCGTACTCCAGGCCCGCAGCCTCAAGCACGCGCTCGACGCTAACGAGCACGACCGCCACACCGATGGCCAGCAGCCGGCCCTTGATCGCGTTCATCCGGTTGGCTCGGTGGTCGCATCGACCCCTTGGATGCCGAGCCATTCCAGAGCCGCCGAGCGCGACTTGAAGACGTGCCGTTGGGCCATGAATGGCGCCGGTCGTTCGGCTGGCGCCAACTCATCCGGCAGCTCGACCTGCCACGTGTCGCTCGGCCCGTTTCGAAGGACGCTGCGGACTAGACCCGCCATCACCGCGCCATCGCGGAGCACGTCGTAGCTGCCGGGCGCCAGTTGCTCGACGGTGTAGGTCACGACTGATCCTTCTTGCGGAAGCCGGAGAAGAAGCGCGCTAAGCCCTGCAAGCTGCTGTCTAGCGGATCAAACTCGGGTCCGGACGTCAGCTCCCCAGAAAGCCCTGCCAGCTCGTGCAACACCTGCGTCAGCAGGGGCGGCCATTCCACACTGTGATCCTGTAGCAGGCGCGCGGCCTTCGCTAGAGCCGCAGCCTGATCAGCCGGAACCGCCCTGCCAGTAATCTGCGCGTCAAGCGCCCGATCTGCGAGAATGGTGCAGAGGCGCTGAACCTCCGCGAGGCGTTCGGCTTTGACCCCCATCGCTACGCTTTCTGCTCGTGGAACCCGATCTCGGCGCCCATCACACCAGCCCTATGAGCCCGCAGACCGCCACGGCCGTGACGATGACGGTGAACCCCGCGAGCCAGACGGTACCGCCGATCCTAGCCCAGCGCCTGCTCATGGCACCTTCATCCGCACGCCAGCACCGCCGCCGTTCTGCGGGATGAACTCGACGCCGGCGGTTTCGAGGGCAGAGATCACGGCGCGGACGTTGTTCGCCATGCCCGCGGCTGCCCCCTCGCTTGCTTCCATCCTCTTGAGCGTCGGGACCGAGATCGAGGCGGATTTCGCAAGTTCAGCCTGCCCCTGTCCTAAGAGAGTTCGAGCCGCAGCAATCTGGCGACCTGTCACCGCGATATGATCTTTTTGGCTCATTGCAATCTTTAGGCTTTGACCATCAGCGCTTTGTAATCCATAAGTATCACATCGCATCGAACGGATCAATGCCGATGTCCCACCGTACCGTCTCCTGAACCCGCATCGACCGCGCCGGCCGCGACAGCCGCCCGACGATCCCCGCCGGCCTCCTGTCCGCCACCGCCCGCATCGACATGACGGTGCGCACCACCCGCCGCCCGCTCTACGCCGCCGGCAGGTTCGACCGCGCCGCCATCATGTCGGCCGCCGCCAAGGCCGCCCACGCCCATCAGGAGCGCTTCGGTGGCACCTGGGTGGAGGCGATGTCCGTCTGCCTCACCGCTGCGTGGCGGTCCGCCAAGCTCGCCCGTCACATGGCCGCGCACTGAGGAGCCGCCGCGATGTCCGCCTGCATCAACCGCCGCACCCTCGCCGCCGGCCTCCTCGCCGCCACCGCGGCGCCGCACCGCGCCAACGCCAGCGGTATGCTCAGATCTGAGCACACCCCCCTCCGCGGCGACGACACCGCCCGGTTGCCCGACCATGCCGCGCTCTGGGCGCGCCTGCCGCTGCCGTTCTCGCTGGCCGAGGCGTGGCACCTGCTCTCGCCCGCTACACAGGCCGAGATCGGCGCGGCCGTCATCGGCATGGTGCTGGCCGAGTACGTGTCCGGCGACATGCACGGGGATGCTGATCGCTTCCATGACGAGGCCTTGCGTAGCGACGCCATGGACACCGGCAGCGATCTGCTGACCCGCATCGAGCAGCGGCTGTGGGTGCTGTTCCCCGATCTCTACGGCCCCGATGGCGATCATCCTGCCTGGGCCCTTAATTCGGGCATGGCTCCGCCCGCTCCGATAG
>NZ_JAKSYG010000049.1 GCF_022829725.1 Methylobacterium sp. E-005
GTCAGGCACCAGGGCGGGACCCCGAGGACATCTAAGCGCGCAGTCACGTGATCACATAGCCATGTGATTGCCTGATCACGCAGCTATGTATCTGCGTACCAGCCGCGGATGCGGTCGGGATGTGCGCGAGCCGGGCGAGCCCCGCCACCGAGAGGCACAGGCCGGAATGGGCCGCCTTCAGGAGGTCGCCGGTGGAGCCGCCCTGGCCCGTTCCGCCGGCCGTTCCCGTGCCGCCGGTGCCGGTGGTGCCGCCGCCGGTTCCGATGCCGCCAGTCCCGGTTCCGGTGCCGCCCGAGCCGCTGGTCCCGCCACCGCCATTCGCGGCCGTGCTCGACGGGGCGACGAGCGTGGCCGTCTGTACCGGCGCGCCGTAGCCGCCGAACCCGACGATCACCCCCGGGGACGGGACGCCCTTCGTGTCGATGGCGACGAGCTGATAGTAGCCGGGGGGCAGCACCCCGGGGGAGTCCGGCGTCTTCACCGCCACCCCCTGGCCCGACTGCGTGAAGCGCGCCACGTAGCGCCGCTGCGTGGTGTTGAAGCTGTGGGTGACCTGGCTCAGCCCGACCAGCACCACCTGGGACAGGCCGTTCTGCGAACTCAACTCGAACTGCAGCGTCTGATTGTAGTTCGGCGTGACCGTGCTGAGGCTGACGATCTGCGGGCGGGGCGCCAGAGCGGCGGTGCCGTTCTGCGCGGTGAACAGGTAGGGCGGATAGTAGACTTCCGCGTTCTGGTTGTTGACCGGACCCGGCGCGCCGCCCCCGGCGATCAGCAGGGCGCCGTTCTGCATCAGGATCGCGGTGGAGTGGTAGCCGCGGTAGACGGCGCCCGAGGCGCCGAGGGACCACGTGCCGGTCTTCGGGTCCCAGATCTCCGCCTGCAGCACGGCGTTGGCGCCGTCCTGGTTGTTGCTCAGGCTGCCGCCCGACACCACCACCTGGCCGGTCGGCAGGACCGTGGACTGCGCCCAGGCCCGGCCGAACGTCATCGGCGTGGTCTCGGTGACGACCGGCGTGCCGCTGGTGATGTCGACGATCGTGGCGAGGCTGCTCGACAGGAAGCCGTTGGTGTTGTCGTAGCTGTTCCCGCCGACCTGGAGGATCTTACCGGTGTCGTACATGACCGCCGTGGAGGTCGGGCCGACATTCGGCGCGTCGGTCGCGGAGGTGGCGCTGCGCTGCGGCTGCTTGAACGCCCAGCTGGTGACCGAGCCGGTGCCGCTCACGTCGAGCATCCACATCCTGTCGGCCGAGATGCCGAACACCTTGTTGGACGGCGCCACCCAGGCGCGGGGATACCACCAGCGATTGTTGTCGGGGCCGAAGGCCTCGCGACTCTTGGCGCCGAACAGGCTGCTCCACTGACCGTTGACGTAGATCTCCGGGGTCATGCCGGTCATGTAGCCCTTGTCGATGCTGCCCTGCGGGTCGGCATAGCCGCCGAGATAGGGATAGGACCCGCCCATGATCAGTTGTCGCGCATCCGGCAGGGTAATCATCGTCGCGTAGTAGCGGTCATTGGCGAATTTCTGCTGCACGGCCGTGAGCGCGGCAGCCTTGGGGTTGAGGATGACGCTGCCCTTGTCGTTGCCGGTGTCGAAGATGCCCCCCGCGACCAGCAGGGAGCCGTCACTCAGGAAAGCCTGCGTGCCGCAGAAGCTGTTGACCCCGACCACCCCCTGCAGGGTCGTGTGGCCGCCGCCGAAGCCGACGCTCGGATCCCAGATGTCGAAGGTGCGGCCGTCCTGCGTGCCCGGGCTCCCGCCCGGCGTGCCGAACGACACGACCTTGCCGCTCGGCAGGAGGCCGAGGGTGACGGCGTTCATCGGCCAGTCCTTCACCGACGAGAACAGGCCGGCGGTCGGCGCCGAGGCGGGGATCGACAGGCCGGCGAGCAGGGGATCGGTCACCGGGGTGACGACGACGCCGTAGAGGGCGGCTTCGGCGGGCCAAGCGAGGCCGGAGGACAGCATCGTGGCGGCCAGCAGGACGCGCCGGCGGAGCCGGTTGGGAAGATGCGAGGGCATGGGGCAGTCCGTAGGGAGGGGAGGTTCAGCGGGCGGTCTGTGACGGTCCCGACGCATCCGCTGACGCCTGGTCGAGACCCTGGGTGAAGGTGTCGAGGGTGGCGATGTCCCGGGCCAGGCGCGGGGCATCGAGGGGGTCGCCGCCATACGTCATGGCGACCTGCCCGCGCCGGTCGAACAGCAGGACCGTCGGCGGCGGCTCGGGCAGCGCGGAGGCTGGGTAGTGCAGAGCCGCAGCGAGCGCCCGCGTCGCGGCGGCGTCGGCGGTGAGGAGGTGCAGGCGCGGCTCCGGTCCGACGAGGGACTCCGCGAAGGCACGCAGGCGCGCCGCGTCATCGGCCGCGGGGTCGGTGTCGATGGCCAGGAACACCACGCGTCCGCGCAGGGCATCCGGCAGGTCGCGGGCGAGCCGGTCGAGATCCATCAGGCGGGTGACGCAGAGGATCATGCAGCCTGCGCGCACGAACGAGACCACGGTAATCCGGTCCGCCAGCGTCGCGGACGAGACGGCGCGCCCCTGGACATCGGCCCGGTGCTCCGCCGTGCCGCCCGGCCACAGCAGGCCCGTGAGGTCACTGGCACGCGCGCTCCGGGATGGGCCTTCACCCAGCATTCCGAGTAGGCTGATGCCGGCTATCAGCGCCCAAACGCGCAGCGTTGATCGCATTGTCACGCCCCCAGTGCCGATCCGCCGACCTTAAGTTGCTTATCGGGTGATCGGAATTGCTCGACTCTACGCAATCACCAATACCCAGGCATCACAGTCAACGAATTAGGCCGGATAGAGACTGTGAGTCGAGTCTATCGGCGCAATTAATATAATATATTGTTCGCTATCAATACTATGGTTGAACAATAAGCTGCGGATTTCAACGCAAGATAGATGTACACACTTGCGCATCTCTACTTTTAAGGGAAATTTACCAGATTTATTCTCATTCCGGTTGTGATCCGAGAATGTGCCGATCGGGTGCGCAATTTATAGGTGGGTGTACAACCCGATTTTACAACAATATCACGGTTTTCGCCGTAAAAAACACGTAAGAACTCAACTTTTTCCGCTCGAAAATTGCATATAAAGGATCTATTAACCATAAAATCCTAGGCCTCGGTCGAAGTAAGACATCCGAGGCGGGGGCTGACCGGATTCATGAGGGGGCGCGCACAGTTCGCCGGCGCGGTGATGCTCTGCCTTGCGACGGGTGCCGCGACGGCTGCCGAGCCACTGTCGGGCGTGGCCGGGATCGTCGCCCGGGGCACCGACCGGCTCGCCGGCCGCGACGCGTCGGCGGCGGAGCCTTTTACCGGCGGCCCGGTCAGTCTCAACCTCGTCGAGGTGCCGATCCCGGTGGCCGCCAAGGTGGTGCTCGCCGACACGCTTGGCTGGGGCTACACGCTCGACGCCCCGATCAACGGCACCCTCACCCTCCAGACGGGCGGCCCGGTGACGCGCGCGGCGCTGCTTGCGCTGTTCGAGGGGGCGCTCTCCAGCCGCGGCCTCGTCCTGCGGCGCCGGGGCCGGACGGCGCAGATCCTGCCGGTGGGGGCCGACACCCTCCAGCCGGTGCGGGGCGCGGGCGCCGAGGCGGGCGCCGTCATCGTACCCCTGCGCTGGATCGCGGCCGCCGAGATGCAGGCGATCCTGGCGGCGGTCGCCCCGCGCGACGTGGTGCTGCGGGCCGACCGGGGGCGCAACCTGCTGATTCTCAAGGGCGATGCCGGCCAGATCCACACCCTGCGCGAGACCATCGCGGTGTTTGATGTCGACTGGATGCGCGGTATGTCGACCGCCATGCTGCCGGTGCGCAGCGCCAATCCCCGGGCGATCGCCCGCGACCTCACGCAGATCTTCGGCGGCGAGACGGCGGGGACCGGGGATGTGATCCGGTTCGTGCCGAACGAAGCGCTGAGCGCCGTGCTGGTGGTCAGCTCGCGCGCCGCTTATCTCGACCGCGCCCGGGTCTGGCTCGCCGAGCTCGAGACCCTCGCGGCCGACCGGGAGCGGCAGCTCTTCGTCTACCGGATCCAGAACCGCTCGGCCAAGGAACTCGCTGCCGTCCTGCAGAACGTCGTCGCCGCCGAGACCGGCAGCCCGGTGAACGTCTCGGCCGCCGCCGGGTCTGGCGCCGGGTTCGGGCCGGACGCGTCCGGCGCGGGCTTCGGCGCTTCGGGATTGGGTGGCGACGCCTCGGGCTCCGGTTCGGCCACGGGGTTCGGCACGGCCGGTCAGGGCGCCGTGCCGTCGGGTCCGGGCGGGTTTGGCAGCGGCGGCTCAGGGGCTGCGTCGAGCTTCGGGCAGAGCCCGGGCTTCGGCGCGGGCTTCGGCGCAGGTGGGGGCGCGACCCAGCGGACGAGCCTCGCGGGTGCGGGCGGCCTCGGTGGCGATCCAGGCTTCGGCAGCGCGGGGGGCTATGGCGGGAGCGCCTCCGGGGCGGAGGCCGGCTACGGGGCGGGCCTGCGCCGCACCGGCGTCGGCATCGTCGCCGACGAGACCAATAACAGCCTCGTCATCTCGGCGACCCGCAACCAGTACGACAAGATTCTCAACATCCTCGGCCGGCTCGACGCGATGCCCACGCAGGTGCTGCTGGAGACCGTGATCGCCGAGGTGACGCTGAACGATCAGCTGCAATTCGGCGTGCAATGGTTCCTGCAGAACCGGGGCGACCGGCTGAACCTCGCCACCAGCAACACCGTGGGGGTGAGCACGGCCTCGAAGGTCACCGCCACCGGCACCGCGGTCAGCGGCACGGCGGCCCTGATCAGCGCCGCGACCCGGGGCGTGCCGGGCTTCAACTACCTGATGAGCGGGACGAACTTCAACGTCGTGCTGAACGCCCTCCAGGGCGTGACCACGGTCCACGTCCTGTCCTCGCCCAACATCACCGTGCTCGACAACCGTACGGCCAAACTCCAGATCGGCGATCAGGTGCCGATCGTGAAGCAGAGCGGCCAGAGCGCACTCTCGGCCGGCGCGCCGATCCTCAACCAGATCGAGCTGAAGGATACCGGCGTGATCCTGGCGGTGACCCCGCGGGTGAACAAGAACGGCCTCGTGGTGCTCGACATCAATCAGGAGGTGAGCGACGTGGTGCCGACCACCTCCTCGACGATCGATTCGCCCACGATCCGCCAGCGTCGGGTGGCGACGAGCGTGGCGGTGCATGACGGGCACACCCTGGCGCTGGGCGGGCTGGTTCAGGAGAAGTCGCAGCTCTCCACCGAGAGCCTGCCGATCCTGGGGGACCTGCCGCTGATCGGCCCGGCCTTCCGCAACCGCTCGGACTTGCGCACCCGGACGGAGCTGATCGTGTTCATCCGCCCGAAGGTGATCCGCGGCACCGTCGAGGCCGACCGGATCGCCGAGGATTTCCGCCAGCAGCTCAAGGCGATGATGCCGGTCCGCCCGGTCCTCCCGCCCCCCACACTCGCCGCGCCGGTGCCGGGGACGGAGGGGGTGCTGCGGCGGATGATGGATTGAGGAGGTTGGTGGGGCCTCGGGATGCGTTCGATGACTGTAACGCGGCTCAAGGGCCGCTTCCGACCCACAGCAGGCGCCCGAATCGCCAGGGGCGCTTCCCATAAGCGGTCGTTCGGCGGATGTCTGGCGACTTCGGCTTAGGGTGGGGAGCAGACGTCAGCCACTCGCCTCAAAGGGGATCTCCCGCGGCCAACCCACAGCGCGCATGCGAAATGCTGCCGATGGTGGTCTACAGGCGAAATATTTGTTGCATAGATTTGATGTTTAGTCTCATGGGCATTGTCTTCCGTTCGGAAGAACGATCTCCGAATCTCCCAAATACGTTGACCCAGAACGTACTGGCCAGGTTACCTTCTCGGCCCACGTGAAATTCAGATTCAGTCCGCGGACGATCTTCGGAGTCATGGCGCCGAGGATGGGTTTGAAGGGCATGGTGACTTCCACCAGCACGAAGCGCGCGCCGATCCGCTGGAAGTTTTTCGGGACGGCGATATCCGTTGCGGAGCCGACGCTGCGCTTGCCGGTAGTGGGATAGACCGAGCAGACATACGCGGTGGAGGGATTGTTCGCCTGATACACGCCGACCGCCGAGATCTGGATCGTGGCGGCCGTGGAGGGGAATGGCGCCAGGATCGGTCCGGACGATGCCACGATATCGGACATGAGGGTGGAGGAGACCGGATTTTGGGTGTCGCCCTGTGCTGTGAGGTCGGCCAACGTCCGACCGAGTTGCGCGACCTTCCGCTTCTGATCGACGGCACTCACGAACTCGGCCGTCGCGGCCAAAAACATGAGCAGGATCGGCAGGATGAGCGCGAACTCCAGCGCGGCCACCCCCTCGCAGTCGCGCAGAAAGGGGCGGCTCGGATCGGCGCGCAGGAGGCGGATCGCAGACATCAGCAGGCGCTTCCGCTGCCGGATTGATAGGGTTCGATCCGGAACACAGCCGCGCTCTGAAGCAGGGCGGAGCCGTCTGTGAAGGCCGACAGTCCGAAGCTCAGGCCACGCGCGAAGAGCGGATACTTCACCGCAGCCCGAACCACCGCGATGCTTTTCGGGCCGGGGCACGAGTAGGTGGTCCCGAACCCGGCGGCCCATGTTCCCGTCGAACCGTCGACCGGCGACGCATTGCCAGAACTCGCCGAGAACGAACTCGCGACGCGTACGTCGAGCACGATGTCACTGCATCGGAACAAGTAGTTGCGGAACGTCGGCGTAGGACCGCAGACCACGGCCTTCAGGTTCTGCAGGATCTGTGTCTGGTTCGTGGATCCCGCGTTGCTCTGTTGAAAAACACCCGTCAGCAGCGTCCGTACCGCCTGATCCAGGGCGAGCGTCAGACTTTCGCGTGCCATGTAGACCATCGCGTACTGGCAGAGAACAAGGCTCACGACGATGAAGAGACTTCCAGCGAAGGCGAACTCGACCGCGTAGGCGCCGTTGGCATCGTGGCGAAGCCGCTGCGCGACACTGCGGAAGCGTCGCCGGTGCTGCCGGGCGACGCTCATTTGGACAGCCGCACCTGGGTGAAGTTCTGGAAGATCGTCTGGAAGGCCGTTCCGATCGAGGGCGTCGTCGCGGCGTTCACGAAAAGGTTCGCCGTGCTGGCGCAGGTGGTCAATTGCGGGACGATGTCGTCGAACCGCGTCCCGGAGTTCCCGATTTGGCTCCGCTGCCCGAGGGTGGCCATGTAGCCCCAATCCCAGGTCATCTGAAGGTAGGGAGCGTAGAGGACGCCGATCGAAACGCTGGGATCGAGCTTGCGGCAGTCGCTCGGCGAGAAGGGGGTCACCTGTGGCTGTAGCCACGGCTGGTAGCTCGCCCAGGTCCGGGTCGGATCCGCCACCCCGTCGGTCGCGATGATGACGAGTTTCTTGGGTGTGGTGATCCCGTCGCCGCCGATCCCGACGGTGCCGGCGAACGTGGGCATGAGCGTGCTGAACAGGGTCGCGCCGTCGTAGTCGCCGGAGGTCGAGGGGGCTTGGGGGAGGTTGCTCGAAGCAGCGCTTAGCGTACTTGTTACGGGAACGACCGTTGTCAGTGTTGTGCTGAAGGAATAAACCGCGATCCGCAGGCGCTTGGAAGCCGACGACTGGCTTTGCAGCCACGTGACGAAGTCCGTGATCCCCTTGTTGATCTCGTTGATGCGTAGCGTGATGCCGTTCTTCTGCGCCCACTGGAAGGCATCATAAGAGGTTCCTGCCACGGGATTGCCGTCGTGGCAGGCGAAGGCGCACCCAATCTTGCTGTTGAGGGTGTTGATGTCCGCCTGCGTCGCGCCGATTGCCATCGATCCCGAGACGTCGATCAGCAGATAGATGTCGACCATCGGGGACAGGTTGAGACTAGAAGCGGCGGTACCGCTCAATGAGAACTTGTTGACCCCTGCGATCTTCAGGAGCGAAGTGATTGTCGACGACGTGTAGGTGCCCGTCACGGTGACAGTCCGGTTCTGCGGGACGACCGTGAAGGAGGCCTGTGTGCCGGCCGGGAGGTTCGGGGCCGAATTGAAGGAATCCATGGCGGCCTGCGTCGCATTCGCGATGATCAGGGCCGACGACAGGTTCCTGACATCGTCCGATTGCGCTTGGTTGGCGGCGACGATGACGGCGGCGTCGAGAGCGTTGTTGAGCCTCGTCCTATCCTGGATGGCCCGACCATAGTCGATCGCTCCGCCAGCGAGCCCGACCAGCGGCACCAGCAAAGCCGCAAACAGGATCGGCAACGATCCCCGACGATCATTTAGAAGCGACACCTTCAAGGTGGCTGAGATACTTAATCTGAAATCGGATCCGTTGCGGGCATAAGACGTCAGATCATCTCCTGGATAATACTTGGACTGAAAAAACATGGCACATCAGCGGACAGAGGCACATAGAAAGATACTGCCCAATATCTATGAAATTTTTTGTACTTCAGATCACGGATTTCCGGTGATCCCATGACCAAGATGGCATGATTTATCGCATTGATTGATCCTCCCAGCTCTGCTGCGAGGAAACTGGAGCTAGAAACTGCCATGCCGTTTTCGGGAGCCGCATGATCCGATGGCTCTCCAAAAGCGAGTGATGCTTGGCAGACTCAAGTAATGTGGGCCATCTCGGGTGCGGGGCAGGCGTTACAGGAACTGGGCACGGCAGCTGCCGGGCTGCTTTCAGCGGCTTCCGAACTGTCCCAGCATTGTGAACCTCTACAGAGTCAGATCGCTCGCTTTTCACGGGCATAGCCGGCGTCGTGCGCCACCGCGTTTGCGAAGCCTGATGCGCAGTCCGACACCATCGCCCGTGCACCGTCCGCTTTCATTCGAACGGGCATTAACGCGGGTAAACGGAATCCCATCCCTTGCGGACGGACTGCCAACGGCGGGCAACCCGGCGATACCCAAGGCTCGGCTCGCGCGCGCCTCCAATCGACCATCGCTCCTGGCCCTCTGCGCCGTGCCCGCAATCGGCCGATCCGCGGCCCTTCACACGGTTGAGCGGCTCTCGACCCTACGGATGCACGTCCACCGGCCGGTCCGCGAACGGCGTCGGGCGCAGCGTCGCGGGCTCGCCCAGGAACACCGCCTCGAACAGGCGCCCCCGCTGGGTCACGGTGACCCGGTCGGCCCCGATGGCCACGATGCGCCAGTCGCCGCGGCCCTCGCCCGGGGCGAGCCAGGCCGGGTCGCCGCTGCCGTCGTCGATGAAGGCCCGGGCCGCCGCCCCGTCGCGGCGGATCCCGCGGAGCACGAGGACCGGCGGAACCGGGTCCGGCCGCAGGATCAGATCGCGGCTGCCCGCGGCCGTCCAGGCCTGGCGGCTCGGATCGAACAGCGGCCGGCGGAGCGCTGAGCCCTCAGCCGGGGCCGCCGGAGCGGGTGGAACCCGCGGCGGGGGGGCGTCGATCGCGACCGGCCAGGACTGCACACCCACGACTGCGAGGCCCGCGAGACCGAAGGCGGCGCGCAGGCGCCAGCCGCTCGCGGCCAGGATCCCGAGCGGCGCCCTCACGGTCTCTTCCTCCCGGGCGGCGGCGCGATCACCCCGCGGGCCATCACGACGAGGTTCAGGATCGTCGGACGGCCGATCTCGCCATCGGCCGGGCGGGCGACTGACAGATCGGCCTCCTCCACGACGAGGCGGGGCGCTTCGCCATCCAGGGCGTGCAGCAGCCCGTGCAGGCCCGCCGACGTGCCGCGCAGCCAGACGCGCAGGCGTGGCAGGTCGGGCCGGGCCGCGTCAGGCTCAAGGGTGGCCGCGTCGATGACGATGGCTCGCCCGGCCGCCAGGGCGTCGAGGCGGTCGCGGAAGGCGGCCAGCAGCGTATCGCCATCGGCCGCCACGAGGGGCGGCGTCACCGGCGGACGGGCCGCCAGCGCCCGCGCCCGGCCGAGGCGGTCGCGGGCGGCATCGATCGCGTTCGCCGCGTCGAGGGCTGCCGAGAGTGGTGCCGTCGCGATGGCGGCGAGGAGGACAAGGGCGGCGAGCCGCACCAGGAGCGGCCGGGCGGCGAGATTCCGGATCCGCATCATCGGCGGCCCCCCGCGACGCGCGGAAGCATCACCACGAGCCGGCGACGGCCCCCCGGTTCGTCCGCAGCGCTGCGCAACACCGGCGGTCCCAGGCCGGCAATCCCGACGAGGGCGGCGAGCGCCCCGGCTTCGTCGGCGGCCGAGAGGGTGACCAGCGCGCCCTCATGATCGAGGTGGAGCGCCGAAGCCGCGGCGCTGTCCGGGAGGGCGGCTGCGAGGGCGTCCCAGGCCGGCACCGGCGCCGGCGCCCGGCCGGCCTCGATCGCCGACAAGCCCGCCTGGACGGGTTGCGGCAGGGGTGGCCCGGCCTCCCGCCGCGCGGCCGCGAAGGCCGCGTCGAGGGCCGACAAGTCCGCCTCCTGATGCCGGCGCAAGCCCCAGAACGCCGCGAACAGCAGCAGGACAGCCCCCAGGGTCAGGACGCGGTCGCCGACCCGCCCGCCGCTCAACAGGGCCGGCAGGGCGCGATGGCCATGGCTGAGCAGATCGATCGGCAGCGTCTGCTCCTCGCTCGAACCCACCGTCACGGGACCGGCCGGCAATCCGGCCCTTGCGAGGGCAGCGAGGAGCGGATCGAGCCGCGCCTTCTTCAAGACGATGTGGCGCACGTGCAGGGCGCGGGCGGCGAGGTCCTCACCCTCCACGAACCAGTCGCTGTACACGGATTCGGACCGGAACGGCGTCGCGGCCTCCAGTTCCTCGGCCAGGAGGGCGCGCATCCGCGGCAGCGCCGCCCCCGGCAGCACGAGGCTGCGCAGGAAGCAGGCGGCCGGATCGACCAGCACCTTGACCCGAACCCGGCCGCCGCCCGCGATCGCCGCGAGCCGCTCGGCCAGGTCGTCGGGGCCCAGATCACCCGCGGCGCCGGTCTCGAACCGGTAGGTCCGTGGCTCTCCCCCGCGCCGGTCGACGACCACGATCGCCGTCGCGCCGGGCGCTCCGAGATGGATCGACAGCGGCGTCGAAACCCGGTCGGCGCGGGATTCGGCAAGGCCCGACAGGTGGATGGCGGCATCGAGAATCTGGCGCAGACGCGGGGACCGGGTCCAGGCACGGTCGAGCCGGAACGGGAATGGGGCGGTGGATCTGGCGCTCACGGCGGGCTCCGGCCCGGCTTCGGGGAGGTGCCTGCGATTCGTTAACCCTCCGGTATTTCCAAGCGCTTAACATGCGCGCTTAAATCTACGCGCCTATAGATCGGTCTAGAGCCGTGCCGGATCGCATTGTTATACAGTCTACAGCGGCAGCCTTGTTGCCGAATGAGGCGCAACTTGCACGCGTGTCGGGCCGGCGATGCTGACGATCTGGGCCGCCAAGACACGCCCGCTCCGGTCCGCCCCCGACCGCCGCGGCGCCCCGCGTGATCCCCGCGACGCGGCCCGCGCCTTCGTGGCCTTCCTGGCCGAGCGGGATGCCCTCGATCCGGCCGGCCACGGGCGGGCACTGGCCGCCCTCGACCTGCCGGGCCGGCGGCCCCTGCCGGTCCTGCTGGTGGAGCTCGGCCTGATCCACGAGGCCACCCTGGCCACCGCCCTGTCGGAGGCGACCGGCCTGCCGATCCTGAGCCCCGACGCCGTGCCCCCCGGTCCCGTCCTGGCGGAGGCGCTGAGCGGCGATTACTGCGCCCGCGCCCGGGTGCTGCCCGTTTCCGCCGGGCCGGACCGGCTGACCGTCGCCGTGGTCGATCCGTTCGATCCGGAGATCCCGGAGGCGCTGGCCCATCTCGCCGACCGGCCGGTGGAGCGGCGCCTGATCGGGCCCGGCACCTTCGAGCGGGCGCACCGGGCGATCTACGGCGATGCTGCGCCGGACGCCGACGGGGTGATCGACGACGACCTCGCCCAGCTCCAGGACGTCGCGAGCCAAGCGCCGATCGTGCGGCTCGCCGCCCGCCTCGTGCGCAAGGCCTTCGAGCTGTCGGCCTCCGACATCCACCTGGAGGCCGAGGAGGGCGACCTGCGGGTGCGCTACCGGGTCGACGGCGTGCTGATCGAGGCGGAGCGGCTGGCGAAATCCGTTCAGCTCGCCCTGACCACCCGGATCAAGATCCAGGCCGGTCTCAACATCGCCGAGCGGCGCCTGCCGCAGGACGGCCGCATGAAGGCCCCCGACCGGGGCCAGGAGGTGGATATCCGGGTCTCGACCCTGCCGACCGCCCATGGCGAGAGCGTCGTGCTGCGCGTCCTCGACGGCTCCCGCCGGGTCGACGACTTTGCCGGCCTCGGCTTCGGCGCCCCCGCCATCGCGCGGATCCAGGCGATGATCAGCCGGCCGAACGGCCTCGTGCTGGTCACCGGCCCGACCGGCTCGGGCAAGACCACCACGCTCTATGCGGCGTTGAAGCGCCTGAACGGGCCGCACCTCAAGATCGTCACCGTGGAGGATCCGGTGGAATACCGGATGGCGGGGGTCAATCAGGTCCAGGCCCATCCGGGCATCGGCCTCGATTTCGCCGCCGCCCTGCGGTCGATCCTGCGCCAGGACCCGGACGTGGTGATGATCGGCGAGATCCGCGACGGCGAGACCGCGCGGATCGCCGTGCAGGCCTCGCTCACCGGCCACCTCGTGGTCTCGACCCTGCACACCAATTCGGCCGCGGCCGCGGTGACGCGGCTGATGGATATGGGCATCGAGCCCTACCTGATCGCTGCGACGCTCAACGGCGTCGTGGCCCAACGGCTGGTCCGGCGCCTGTGCGAGGCCTGCTCGGCGCCCGCCCCCGTCACCGCGCGGGAGCGGCTCTCGCTGCGGCTGCCGGATTCCGCCGCCATCACCCTGCGGCAGCCCTGCGGCTGCCCGGCCTGCAACGGCACCGGCTATCGCGGCCGGTTGGTCGTGTCCGAGGTGATGCTCCTCGACGGGGTTTTGCGCGGCCTGATCGCCGACCGGGCCGGGGAACGGGCCATCGCGGCGCGCGCCCGGGCCGAGGGCGTGGTTCCACTCGCCGAGAACGGCCGTGCCCTGGCGGCGGCCGGGCAGACGAGCCTCGACGAAGTCGGGCGGGTGCTGGAGGGGCTCGACGCATGAGCCCCTTCGCCTATCGCGCCTACGCGGCCGACGGCCGGACCCGCACCGGGACCGTCGAGGCCGAAACGCGCCAGCGCGCGGTGGCGCAGCTCCGGGCCGAGGGGCTCCAGGTCTTCGCGATCGCCCCCGCGCCCGCCGGCCCGGCGGCCTTCTGGAAGCGCGACCTGTTCGGCCGCGACCGGGTCAGCGATGCCGCCCGCATCGCCTTCCTGCGGGAATTCGGCACGCTGCTCGGCGCCGGGCTGACCGTCGACCGGGCCCTGCGCCTGACCGAGCGGCAGGCCTCCGCGGCGTTGAGGCCCGTGCTGACCGACCTGCTCGAACGGGTGGTCGGCGGTGCGGCCCTGTCCCGGGCGATGGCGGCCCATCCCGTGGCGTTCCCCCGGGACATGGTCGATAGCGTCCGGGCCGGTGAGGCGACCGGGACGCTGGTCGACGTCATCGCCGCGCTGACCGCCTCGATCGAGCGCCGGGACGCAGTGCGCCGCCACCTGACCTCGGCGCTGATCTACCCGGCCCTGCTCGTGGTGATGGCGCTCGGCACCGTGGCGATGATCGTCGGGGTTCTGATGCCGGCCCTGGCACCGCTCTTCGAGGGGACCGGGCAGGCGCCGCCCTTCGCGATCCGGGCCGCCGGGGCGCTCGGCGCCTTCGTGTCGGCAGGGTGGCCGATGCTCCTCGGCGGGGCGCTCCTCGGCGGCCTCGCCCTGGCGCGGTTCTGGGCCGAGCCGGGCTTTGCGGCCTTCCGCTCCCGCCTCGCCCTGCGGCTGCCGCTGGTGCGGGAGGTCGTGGTCGGGATCGAGCTCGGGCGGATCTGCCGGGTGCTGGCCACCCTGCTCCAGGCCGAGGTGCCGGTGCCGGACGCGGTCGCCGCGGCCCGGCCGCTCGCCGGCAATCGGGTTTTCCGCCGCGCCCTCGACGAGGCGGCGCAGCGCCTGACCGAGGGCGGCGGCCTCGCCTCCGGGCTCGCACGCCTGCGCGCCTACGCGCCCTCGACCCTCAACCTCATCGCCAGCGGCGAGCAGGTCAACCGCCTCGGCCCGGTGCTGGCCCACGCCGCCGAGATGCACGAGACCCAGACCCGCCAGCGCATCGACCGGATGCTCGCCCTGTTCACGCCCCTGGTGACGATCGCGGTCGGCGGCCTGATCGGCGGCCTGATCGTCTCGGTGATGGGCGCGATCCTGAGTGTCGGCCAGCTGGCGCAGTGAGCAAGCGATGAGCGAGCCGGGGGGATGCGGGCTGCCGGCCCTGTCCCGACGCTGCGCCAGCCCCCATGCGCTGAACCCCTCTCCGCCCTCACGGCCCCGGCGTGAACAACAGCGCCCCGTGAAGGCCGAGGGCGAGGAAGGGGCCGAAGGGCAAGGGCGTCGTAGCGTTGATCCGCCGCCCGGCGAGTGCCCCGAGCCCAAGAAAGGCGAGCGCGCTCCCGCTGGCGATCAGGATCACGAACGGCATCGGCGCGAGGCCCGTCCAAGCCGTCGCCGCCCCGAGGAACTTCACGTCGCCGAGGCCGAGGCCGGTCCGGCCGCGCAGGCGGGCGTAGAGGGCCCGCAGCGACCACATGGCGGCGAGAGCGAGCGCCACCGCGGCGACCCGCGCCAGCACGGCGCCGGGGCTGGGATCCCGGAGGCCCGCGACGAGGAGGCCGGCGACGAGCAAGGCCAGGTTCAGCCCGTCCGGGATGATCCGCCGCCGGAGGTCGATCAGGGCCACCGGCAGGGTCAGCGGCAACGGCAGCAACGCGACGAGGAAGTCGATCGCCATGGCGCGTCAGGACCGCCCCGACGCCGCGACCTGATCCGCCAGGGCGTGCCGGGCGATCTCGCCGGGCAGGTCACCCCCGCGCAGCCCGCGCGGGATCCGGAAATCCAGCCTCGGCGCACCGCCGAGTCCGAAGCTGGCCCCGGGGCGGTGGAGCCTAACGAGCACGGTCAGCGCCAGCGCTGGGGTGAGCGGCTCGGCGGTGGCCGGTCGCGCCATCAGGGAGGTGGTGGAGATCAGGATCGCGGTTTTGGTGCGCGTGGCCTCACGCCGGGCGGACGGGATGGGCATGGCTGGGCAACTCGCAGTCTCGCTCCGCGCCAGGCCTGCCGAGACGCGGACCCAGGCATGTGCGATCAACACAATGAAAAAGGGCCGACCGGCAATGTCTGATTCATTGCCGGCGGAGCATTCCCAAGCCATGAGGCACAAACACGATCTTCAGCCAGCAGACGTCAAGGCATCTCGAACCGAACGACCCGGATCGCAGCTGGATGGTGGGAGAGACGCATGCCAGGAGCTGCCCGGGTAGATTGAATACAGGGCAGGATGCCCGCTCGCTGGTTCAGCTTCTGGTTGGTCTTGCTATCATCGCCAGGATCGCGAGCCCCGTGACGCCGCAGGTGCTCGGCTCTCGCGGCCGCGACAAGGGCGAGACGGTCCGGAGGCAGGTCAGGAGCCTCGACCGGGCGGTGGAGCGCGATGACCGCAACCTTGGCGGCTGCCCGGCCTCGAAACAGGGTCTGGCGGGGTCCCGATGCGCGCGCGGCCCGGGGCCCGACCGACCCCGGGCCGCGCTCACCTGTACAGGTCCCCGGGCAGCAGGGCCTTGCGCGGCCTACGCCCACGTCAGAAGCGGCTGGGCCGGCGGATTCGGTGAGGTTGCCGACGTGAGGTGATGAACAGCGCGTCGCAGCAGCCGTCAGGGGCAGCAATCGAGGGTCGTGGACCTACGACTTAAGCCAAAATGGTCCCGCCCCTGGGCATTCTCAGGGGCGGGCGTTCGATTGATCAGCTCACCTCCACCTGCACCACCCCCGGAACGGTGCGCAGCTGGCCGGCGAGCGCGGGGCTCGCCTGGAATTTTCCGGGGAGCCGGATCTCCACCTCGCGCTCGCCGCCGTCGAGCTTGAGGATCAGCGAGACCTCGCTCTCGCCCCGCATCGACAGCCGCTGCTGTACGGGGGCGACGCCACGTGGGTCGCTCAGATGAATCCGGATCCCTTTCTGGTGGCGGGCCACCGCCTGATCGAGGGGTTCCGCGGTGAGGATGCGGGCGCGCACGTCCTCGCCCTCCAGGTTGGCCTGGAGCTGGAGCACCAGCGGACGGCCCGGTTCGAGGATGTCGCGGTACTGGCCGAGCCCCTCCGAGAAGATGATCGCCTCGAAATGCGCGGTCCGGTCCGACAGGGTGACGATGCCCATCTTGTTGCCGGTCTTGGTCCGCCGCTCCGCCCGGTCGAGCACCGAGGCCGCCACCCGGCCGACGCTCGACGTCCCAGCCCGCACCGCGCGGCAGAAATCCGTCCAGCTCTGCACCCGCAGCTTGTCCAAGAGGTCGCCGTACTCGTCCAGCGGATGGCCCGAGATGAAGAACCCGATCGCCGCATATTCACGCTTGAGCGTGTCGGCCATCGGCCAGATCTCGTGGGGCGGGATCCGCAAGCTCACATCGTCCGCCACCACACCGCCGAACATGTCGGTGACGCCCGCCGACGCGGCCTCCGCCGCGCTGGCGGCGAGTTTCATCATCGGCTCCACCGCCGCGAAGGCGCGGGCCCGGTCGGGCTCGATGCAGTCGAGCGCCCCGGCCTGGACGAGGCTTTCGAGCGTCCGCTTGTTGATCATCCGCGGGTTCAGCCGGCGGGCGAGGCAGGCGAGGTCCTTGAACGGCCGGTCGCCGCGGGCCTCCACCAGCGCCCGCACCGCCTCGCGGCCGACGCCCTTGATGGCGGCGAGCGCGTAGAAGATCTTGCCGTCGCGCACTTCGAACACCTCGCCGGAGGTGTTGATCGAAGGCGGCTCGACCACGATCTTCAGGCGCTGCGCGTCCTGACGGAATTCGGCGAGCTTGTCGGTGTTGTCGATGTCGAGCGTCATGGCGGCGGCCAGGAACTCGACCGGATGGTTCGCCTTCAGGTAGGCGGTTTGGTAGGTCAGCAGCGCGTAGGCCGCCGCGTGGCTCTTGTTGAAGCCGTAATCGGCGAATTTGGCGAGCAGGTCGAAGATCTCGTTGGCCTTGGCCTTGGTCAGGCCGCGCTCGGTGCAGCCCTTGAGGAAACGGTCGCGCTGCGCGTCCATTTCGGCGCGGATCTTCTTACCCATCGCGCGCCGGAGCATGTCGGCCTCGCCGAGCGAGTAGCCGGCCAGGACCTTGGCGATCTCCATCACCTGTTCCTGGTAGACGATGATGCCGAACGTCTCCTTCAGCATCGGCTCCAGCTTCGGATCCGGGTACCAGGACGCCTCGTTGCCGGCGTCCCGGCCGAGCTTGCGCTCGCAATAGACCGGGATGTTGGCCATCGGGCCCGGCCGGTACAGCGCCACCAGGGCGATGATGTCCTCCAGCCGGTCCGCCTGCATCTCGCAGAGCGCCTTGCGCATGCCGGCCGATTCCACCTGGAATACGCCGACCGTCTCGCCCCGGCCCATGGGTCCGTAGGTCTTCTCGTCATCGAGCGGCAGGGCGGCGAGGTCGATGTGGATGCCGCGCTGCATCAGCAGATCGGTGCAGCACCGCAGCATGGTGAGGGTTTTCAGGCCCAGGAAGTCGAACTTCACCAAGCCGGCCTGCTCGACCCACTTCATGTTGAACTGGGTCACCCGCATCCCGGTCTTCGGGTCTCGGTAGAGCGGGACCAGTTCTTCGAGCGGCCGGTCGCCGATCACCACGCCGGCCGCGTGGGTCGAGGCGTGGCGGTGCAGGCCCTCCAGCTTCTTGGAGATGTCGACCAGCCGACCGACGACCGGCTCCTCCTCCATGGCCTGCTGGAGCTTCGGCTCGCCCTCGATCGCCTGGGCCAGCGTCACGGGGTTGGCGGGGTTCTGCGGCACGAGCTTGGTCAGCTTGTCGACCTGCCCGTAGGGCATTTCCAGCACGCGGCCGACATCGCGCAGCACGCCGCGGGCGAGCAGCGTACCGAAGGTGATGATCTGCCCGACCTGCCTGTCGCCGTAGCGCTGCTGCACGTAGCGGATCACCCGCTCGCGGCCCTCGACGCAGAAATCGATGTCGAAATCCGGCATCGAGACGCGCTCGGGGTTGAGGAAGCGCTCGAACAGCAGGCCGAAGCGCAGCGGATCGAGGTCGGTGATGAGGAGCGACCACGCCACCAGCGAGCCCGCGCCCGAGCCGCGGCCCGGGCCCACCGGGATGTCGTGGTCCTTGGCCCATTTGATGAAGTCGGAGACGATCAAAAAATAGCCCGGGAACTTCATCTTGACGATGACGTCGAGCTCGAAGGCGAGGCGCTTGCGGTAATCCTCCTCGGTAAAGCCGGGCGCCGTGCCGTGCTGCTTCAGGCGCAACTCCAGCCCGGCCTCGGCCTGCCGGCACAGCTCCGTCGGCTCGTCGGCCGAGACCGCCTGCGCACCGGCAACGGACGCCTCCGCCAGGGCCTCCGCCATGGGGGGCGTCTCGCCGGCCGCCACGGCGCCGAAATTCGGCAGGATCGGCTTGCGGGTCCGCGCCCGGACGGCGCAGCGCATGGCGATCTCGACGGAGGCCTGAAGCGCATCCGGGAGATCGCGAAAGAGTTCGGCCATCTCGGCCCGGGTCTTGAAGGCATGGCTCGGCGTCACCCGGCGGCGGCGGTCGTCCGAGACGATGCGGCCCTCCGCGATGGCGAGCAGCGCGTCGTGAGCGTCGTAATCGTCGGGCTTGGCGAAGTAGGGCTCGTTCGTCGCCACGCTCCCGAGGCCGTGGCGGCCGGCGAGGTCGAGAAGCGCGGTCTCGATCCGGTTCTCCTCGGGCAGGCCGTGGCGCTGCAATTCGACGTAGAGCCGGTCCTCGCCGAACGCCTCCTTGAGGCGCTTGAGGCGGGCGAGCGCCAGCTCGGGCCGTCCGGCCCGGAAGGCAGCGTCAAGGGGGCCGCCGGGGCCGCCGGTCAGCGCGATCAGCCCGTCCGAGGCTCCGATGAGAGCCGCCGCGTCGAGGCGGGGGGATTCACCGAGCGCCGTATCGAAATAGGCGCGGCTCGCCAGCCGCAGCAGGTTGGCGTAGCCGGTCTCGTCCTGGGCGAGCAGCACGATGCCGTGGCTCGGCGGCGCCTGCCGCTGGTGCGGATCCGCCGCCTCGAACGCCACCGACAGCTGCACGCCGGCGATCGGCTGCACGCCCTCCCCCGCCGCCTTCTCGGAGAATTCCAGAGCCCCGAACAGGTTGTTGGTATCAGTGAGCGCCAGCGCCGGCTGCCGGTCGGCGACCGCGGCCTTGATCAGGGAGCCGACCTTCAGCGCCCCTTCGAGCAGGGAATAGGACGAATGGACGTGGAGGTGGACGAATCCGACCTCCTTGAGCTGGCGTGGCATGGCCGACCTTGTTCCGGGGACGGACAGCATCCCCGCTCGGCCGGTCCGAGTCGACGGACCCGGAGCTCCCTCCGAACGATATCCACCGGCCGTGCCCTGGAAGCACCAGTTCGGGCCGCCCCTGTGGACAATCGGCACGGAAGGGCGGATCGCCTGTGCATAACGCCGTCCCGGCGGGAACCGGGCGAAAACCGCAGCTGCGGGCTAACGGATCGGTGCCAAGGCTATCGCCCAGGCGCCCACCGCTGCGAACAACATCCCGAACGCCATGAACTCGACCAACCCGGTCAGGACCAACCGCTTCAGCATCGTCGCGCCTCCGTGTGTCTGGCCCATTATGTTCATGTTTTGTTCCAAACAAATAGCTCCGCGGTAACACGTCTGTTAGCGCTTATAGTTATGGTAAAAAGTATCTTGATGCGGATCGGGCGGGCTGGCATGCCGCGCGCCGAGGACGCGCTCGTCATTGGAACGGGGGTTCGAAGGAGCAGGCTATTCCCGCGCACCAGATGGCCGAGCGATACGACGTCGCCCTCGTGGCCGTCGGCACACACGGTGACGTGCTGCCGTTCATCGCGCTGGGTCACGAACTCGCCCAGCGCGGCCACGGCGTCTCGCTGGCCGCCCCAGCGCCGTTCGAGGCGATGGCCCGCCGGGCCGGTCTGGCCTTCGAGCCGCTGGGCACGGTGGCCGATTACGAGGCGGTGATCCGCCAGCCGGATCTCTGGCACCCGCAGCAGGGCTTCCGGCCCATGTTCGACTACGCCCTGCAGGTCGTCGAAGCCACCTGCCTCTGGCTCGGCGCGACCCGGGCCCGGGGAGTCGACCTGCGGGTGGTCGCCTCGCCGCTCAGCTGGGGCGCCCGCCTCGCCCAGGACCTCTACGATCTGCCGACAGCCACGCTGCACGTGATGCCGTTCCTGATCGAGAGCCGGTACGATCCGCCCCGGCTGCCCGGTCTCGCGCTGCCGCGCATCCTGCCGGCCTCGTGGCGGGCCTATGTCAATCTGGGCGTCGATGCCGTGGCGGTCGGACCGTTCACGCTGCCGCCGCTGAACGCGATCCGCGCCCGCCTCGGCCTCGATCCGGTGAACCGGCTGCGGCACTGGTGGAACAGCCCGTCGCGCATGCTCCTGATGTTCCCCGACTGGTACGCCGCGCCGCAGCCCGATTGGCCGGCCCAGGCGGTGCAGCTCGGTTTTCCGCTGGTCGACCGGTTCGGCGATGTGCCGGCCATGCCGCCGGAGCTCGACGCCTTCCTGGCTGCCGGGGAGCCACCGATCGTGTTCACCTACGGCTCGGCGATGCGCCAGGGCGCTGCCTTCTTCGATACCGCGGTGCAGGTCTGCCAGCGCATGGGCCGACGCGGCGTCCTGCTCGCCCCCCAGGGCGGACAGATTCCGAAGCCGCTGCCGGCCGGACTCATCCACCTGCCCTATGCGCCCCTGAGCACCCTGCTGCCGCGCAGCGCCGCCCTTGTCCATCACGGCGGCGTCGGGACGGTGGCGCAGGCGCTGGCCGCGGGCATCCCCCAGCTCGTTGTCCCGGTGGCGTTCGACCATTTCGACGAGGGGCGGCGGCTCAAGGACCGGAATCTCGGCACGACGCTGAGCCGCCGTGCCTTCCGGCCCGCCCGGGCTGCACGGGTCCTGGGGCGGCTGCTCGCCGATCCCGTGGTGGCCCGCGCCACTGCGGCCGCCCGGGCGCGGATGGCGGAGGGCCGCGACGCCATCGCCAGGGCCTGCGATCAGGTCGAGGCCCTGGGCGCCGCGCGCCAGACCTGAGCCGGTCGCGCACTCCGGCATGGCGCGGCGAACCCCGCGTGCGAACAATCTGGAGCCGGTCACGGCTCCGGGGAACGGTGGCCGGCTCCCGGGCGACGTCCTGCGATCACTGGCCCAGCAGCACGCTCGCCGAGCCGACCAGCGTCATCAGGATGCCGCTCACGAAGGCGCCGATCATGACGTACGAGAGGGGTTTGAGCTTCATCCGTCCCGGCGCCGGATCAGCAGCGGTTGCCGCCAGCGGTCTGGCCGTACTGCTTGACCGGCCGCGTCTGCTGGTTGGCGTTGCCCTCGGCAGCCGAGCTCATCGGGCAGCCCTCGTAGAAGGGCGTGTCGTGAACGCCCAGGCCGAGCGAACCGGTGGTCTCGGGCACGTCGGTGGTGAAGCCGGTCCAGCGGCCCTCGTTGGCCGCGGAGGCGGACGCGAGCGGGGCGGCGGCGAGGATAAAGGCTGCGACGGTGGTGGCGAAGCGGTTCTTCATAGAGATAATCCTTTATTTTCCAGCAAGACCAGGCTGATCTGCCGTGGTTTGTCTCAACGAGATCAATATAGGCATCGATTATCATTCGCGACGTGACGCGCCGCACGCGGCGCCGCGGATTAAAAATTGGCCGATGTCAGGCCGCCTCACCTCGGCCGAAGGCCCGAGAGGGGCATCGGATACGGGCCGGCCGATACGCCGGATCTCCGTGTGGGTCTGGCTTTTCGAACCATCCGCTCGAACGCCCCGGTCGACGCGTCCCTACCGTCATCGCGAGCGCCGCGATGCCGGGCCACGTGGCGCGGGGCAACGCGGCACCGGTCGCCGATGCGGCGGCTGAATCGGTCCGCCCGCGGGGACGGACCTGCCGGAATCGTCGACTGGAAGCGGTATCAGTCGAGCGGCGTGATGAGCCCGTCCCGGATCGTCACCCGGCGGTCCATGCGGGCGGCAAGATCGAGGTTGTGGGTCGCCACCAGGGCGGCGAGGCCCGAGGCGCGGACCAGGGCCATCAGCACGGAGAAGACGTGGCCGGCCGTCCCCGGATCGAGGTTGCCGGTGGGCTCGTCGGCCAGCAGGAGCCGCGGGCCGTTGGCCACCGCCCGGGCGATGGCGACGCGCTGCTGCTCGCCCCCCGACAATTCGGCCGGGCGATGCGGCAGGCGCTCCTTGAGGCCGAGGAAACTCAGAAGCTCGGTGGCCCGGTTCTTCGCCTCCGGGGCCTTCAGGCCGCGGATGAGCTGCGGCATCACCACGTTCTCCAGCGCCGAGAATTCCGGCAGGAGGTGGTGGAACTGGTAGACGAAGCCCATCTCCTCGCGCCGCAGACGGGTGCGCTCGGTATCCGCCATGGCGGCGGTGGGCTGGCCGCCGATATAGATCTCGCCCCCATCCGGTTTCTCGAGCAGCCCGGCCAGGTGCAGCAGGGTCGACTTACCGGCCCCGGAGGGCGCGACGAGCGCCACCAGCTCACCCGGCCAGATCGCGAGGTCGGCGCCGCGCAGGATCTCCAGCGCGCCCTCGGCCTGGGCGTAGCGCCGCTCGACGCGCGAAAAGAACAGGGCCGGCACCGGCTGGTCGCCGGCGATCTGGCTCGGATCGGTCATGGGATCGGCCCGTCAGCCGTAGCGGAGGGCCTGCACCGGATCGAGCCGGGCGGCGCGCCAGGAGGGATAGAGCGTCGCTGCGAGCGACAGCAGCAGCGAGGTGATCACCACGGCGGTGATCTCCTTCGGGTTCATCTGCGCCGGGATCTCGGCGAGGAACCGCACGGTCGGGTCCCAGGCGCCCGGAAACAGCACGTGCTGGATCGGCTTGATGTTGAGCGTGATCAGGATGCCCAGCGCCAACCCACTCAAGGTGCCGACCACGCCGATCAGCGCGCCGTTGATCAGGAACACCCGCATGATCGTACCCGGCGTCGCCCCCATGGTGCGCAGGATCGCGATATCGCTCGACTTGTCGCGCACCAGCAGGATCAGGCCCGAGACGATGTTGAGCGTCGCCACCACGACGATCAGGCTGAGGATCAGGAACATCACGTTGCGCTCGACCTCCAGCGCCCCGAAGAAGGTCCGGTTGCGCTGCCGCCAATCGGTCAGCAGGATCGGGCGCTCGGCCGCCATTTCCAGGGGCTCGCGCATGTCGCCGACATGATCGGGTTCGTCGACGTAGATCTCGATCATGCTGACGTCGCCGTCCTTGTTGAAGAAGGCCTGGGCCTCGGCGAGCGGCATGAAGACGAAGGTCTGGTCGAACTCGGTCATCCCGACTTCGAAGATCGCCTTGACGGTATAGCTCTTGGTGCGCGGTGCGGTGCCGAAGGGCGTCGACGAGCCTTTTGGCGTCACCAGCGTGATGGTGTCGCCGGCCTGCAGGCCCAGCGTGTCGGCCAGCCGACGGCCGATCAGCACGCCGGTGCCGTCGTCGAACCCCTCCAGGGTGCCGCCGCGGATCGAGCTGGAGACCGCCGCGAGTGAATCGAGATCGGCGGCCCGCACGCCGCGAATGATCACGCCCGAGCCGCCATATTGCGACGACGCGAAGGCCTGCCCTTCCACCAGGGGCACCGCCGCGCGCACGCCCGCCACCTTGGACAGCCGGTCCGACAGGTCTGTCCAGTCGTTGAACGGCCGGTCGATCGGGGTGGCGAAGAGATGGCCGTTGATGCCCACGATCTTCGACAGCAGCTCTGCTCGGAAACCGTTCATCACCGACAGGACGATGATCAGGGTGGCGACACCGAGCGCGATGCCCAGCACCGAGAAGAACGCCACCACCGACACGCCGCCGCCCCGGCGCCGCGCCCGCAGATAGCGGCCGGCGAGGATCCACTCGAACGGCGCGAAGGGCGCGGTGCCCTGGCGGAACGAGGCTGCGAAGTCCCTCACCCGGTCGATCGCCGCGGATCCCGCCATTGTGGGGTCTCAGACGCGCTTGATGCGCGCGAGCAGGTCGACGGTCGCGAGGCTCTCGCGCTCGCCCCCGGCGCGCCGCTTCAACTCGACCTTGCCCTCGGCCAGCCCCTTCGGGCCGACGATCACCTGCCAGGGCAGGCCGATCAGGTCCGCGGTGGCGAACTTGGCGCCGGGCCGCTCGTCCCGGTCGTCGTACAGGACCGACAGGCCGGCATTCTCCAGATCCGACTGGATCTGCGCGCAGGCGGCGTCGGTGGCGGAGTCGCCCACCTTCAGGTTGATGAGCGCGACGTCGAAGGGCGCGACGGAATCCGGCCAGATGATCCCGGCCTCGTCGTGGCTCGCCTCGATGATCGCTGCCACCAGCCGGCTCGGGCCGATGCCGTAGGAGCCCATATGGACCGGGCGCTCGATCCCGTCCGGACCGGCGACCTTGGCGCCCATCGGCTCGGAATACTTCGTGCCGAAATAGAAGATGTGCCCGACCTCGATGCCGCGCGCCGCGAGCCGGCTTTCCTCGGGCACCTCGGCGAAGGCTTCCTTCTCGTGCATGTCCTCGGTGGCGGCGTAGTGCGAGGTCCAGGCATCGACGATGCCCTGGAGGCCGGCCACGTCCTCGAAATCGACCGTCTCCGCCGGGATGTCGAAATCGAGATAGGCTTTGTCGCAGAAGACCTCGCTCTCACCGGTCTTCGCCAGGATGATGAACTCGTGGGACAGGTCGCCGCCGATCGGGCCAGTCTCGGCGCGCATCGGGATCGCCTTCAGGCCGAGGCTCGCGAAGGTGCGCAGGTAGGCCACGAACATGCGGTTGTAGGCGTGGCGGGCGCCGGCCTGGTCGAAGTCGAACGAATACGCGTCCTTCATCAGGAACTCGCGCGAGCGCATGATGCCAAAGCGCGGCCGAACCTCGTCGCGGAACTTCCACGAGATCTGATAGAGGTTCTTGGGCAGGTCCTTGTAGGAGCGCACGCTCGCCCGGAAGATCTCGGTGACCATCTCCTCGGCGGTGGGGCCGTAGAGCATCTCCCGGTCGTGCCGGTCCTTCAGGCGCAGCATCTCCTTGCCGTAAGCGTCGTAGCGTCCGGATTCTCGCCACAACTCGGCGGACTGAACCGTCGGCATCAGGATCTCGATGGCGCCGGCACGATCCTGCTCACGCCGGACCACCGCACAGACGCGCTCCAGCACCCGCAGGCCGAGCGGCAGCCACGCGTAGATGCCGGCCGCCTCCTGGCGGACCAAGCCGGCGCGCAGCATCAGCCGGTGCGAGACGATCTCGGCTTCCTTGGGCGTCTCGCGCAAGGTCGGCATGAAGTAGCGGGAGAGACGCATGTCGCCAGAGTCTTGGAAAGGGGAGCGGCCGGGAGGAGCCGCGGCACGCCGGCACACAACACGCCGGAGCCGCAAATTACAAGCACTGCGCGACCACGGCGCGGCGTAATCGCGGCGAAGCCGTGGCGCCGGGGCACGCCCGACCCGGCTATGCCCGATTGGAGAGCGGCCTGCCTATTTGCCGGCAAGAAAGCGCAGTTTTTTCTCGCAGACCCGGTGACAACACGAATTGTTGTTCCTATAAGCGTCCGGCGATGTTTGCGATGCCCGGAAGAGGCGGCGCAAGGTCCGAGTCTCGGGAGGAAAAACGACTGCCCCGCAAGCAATGCGGAGGAGCTTAAGGTCGAGCCACTGAAGCTTGAAAGCAAGGCCTCGGGCCTTGCTTTTTTTATTGGCCGATCGCGGCCCGCACCGTGATGGGCCGCTGTGAACAGCGGTGATTGTGCGGAGAAGTGCCGTCCCGGCCGGGTTTCCGCATACAACCAGCAAGCCCTTAACGGGACTCGGTTGTCTGCCGTGCCCCCTTGCCCAGGACGTGCCCGGGTGAGACTGCCATGCATTTCGAGATCCGCCGGGCCGATGCGAACTGGGCCTGGGTCCTGCTGAACGAGACCAACGAAACGATCGCCGAGTCGAACCGGACGTTCCCGTCGGCGGCGCAGGCCTCCGCGGCGGCCCTGGCCTTCGCCCATCGGGTGGCACGCGCCGGCACCGCGCTGACGGTGACGCCGACCGGGACGCTGCTCTGACGGGGCACTACAATCCGGTCAGGGGAAACACCGCCAGCGCGATCAGAAAGGCGGCCCCCGCCACCAGCGTCGTCCAGATCGCCTTCTCGCGCAGCCGTGGGGCTGCCGGCGCGCCGGGATCCTGACCCGGCACGACATGGGTCGCCCGCGTCTCGGGCTGGTTGCGCAGGGGCAGGATCGCGAAGAGCAGCGTCCACCACACCACGAAGTAGAGCGCAATGGCGCCGCCCACGGTCAGCTTGAACAGGCTGACCCCCGCCGCCACGAAGGCGGCGACCAGCACCGTGATGACGCCGAGCGTGGTCGGCGTCGAGCGGGCCAGCGTGGTCATCATGCGATCACACCTGCTCCAGCTCGACCAGCGTACCCAGAAAGTCCTTCGGGTGCAGGAACAGCACCGGCTTGCCGTGGGCGCCGATCCGCGGCTCGCCGGTGCCGAGCACCCGGGCCCCCTGCGCCTTGAGCCTGTCGCGGGCGGCCAGGATGTCGTCGACCTCGTAGCAGACGTGGTGGACGCCGCCGCCCGGATTGCGCGCCACGAAGGACTCGATCGGAGAATTCTCACCGAGCGGCGCCATCAGCTCGACCTTGCTGTTCGGCAGTTCCACGAAGACGACCGTGACGCCGTGCTCGGGCTGCGGCAGGGGCGGTGTGACCGTGGCGCCCAGCGTATCGCGATAGATCGCGCAGGCGGCGTCGAGATCCTGCACGGCGATGGCCACGTGATTGAGACGGCCGATCATTCTTGCGTCCTCCCCAGCATACTCGCTCCCTTGTCGGGAGCTTCGTTTATCCGCAGGCGAGGCTGCGCCAGCGCGCCTGGACGCGACATGCCCCCTCTCCCGCACGGGAGTGGGGACTTGAGCCTCATCCGGCAGCCAATCAGGCCGATCGGCTGCCGCAAGTTGTTCCAGACTATGCCGACCTGAGATCGGCAGCCAGCCTCAAACCTCCACAACCTGCACGTGGCAGGCGGGCTTCTTGCCCCAGACCTCGTTGACCGCGGTGCGCACAGCCCGGTCGACCGCCTTCTCGACGCCCTCCGAATCCTTGAGCTTGCCCCGGGACAGGCCCGAAAGGCTGCGCGAGACCGCTTCCACGATGGTGTCGATCAGGGGTTCGCCGGAGCGCCCACGGTTCGGCAGGCCGATGATGTCGATCGCCGGCTCGCCCAGCACG
>NZ_JAKSYG010000052.1 GCF_022829725.1 Methylobacterium sp. E-005
GCCACCAGCGGGTAATGTCCCCAGTCGGGACACAGGCGGAAGAACGGGTTCTCGAGGGCGTCGGGGGCGGAGATCAGCAGCGCGCCCTGCCCGCAATAGTTGAGCACCAGCGCCGGCAGAACCAGCGCGAACCACGCCAGCCGAATCGGCAGGGCGCCGAAATGACCGAGATCGGCATACATCGCCTCGCCGCCCGTCACCGCCAGGAACGCCGCGCCGAGCATCAGGAAGCTGACGTGCCAGCCGGCATGGAGCAGGAAGTCGACCGCCCGCCAGGGATTGACCGCCGCCAGAATCTCGGGCGTGCGCAGGATGCTTGGGATCGCCAGCAGTACGAGCACCGCGAACCAGACCAGCATGACGGGCCCGAACACCCGGCCGATGGCGGCCACACCCTTGTGCTGGACGAGGAACAGCCCGACCAGGATCACGAGGGTGATCGGAACCACATACGGCCCGAGCGAGGGCGCGTCGACCTTCAACCCCTCGATCGCCGAGAGAACCGAGATCGCCGGCGTGATCGCCCCGTCGCCGTAGAGCAACGCCGCCCCCACCAGCCCGACCACCAGAAGCAGGGCCTTCCAGCTGCCGGGCCTCGCCTGCCGGGCACCGAGCAGCGCCAGCATCGCCACAATGCCGCCCTCGCCGCGGTTGTCGGCCCGCAGGATCAGCACCGCGTATTTGAGCGAGACGATCAGGATCAGCGACCACAGGATCAGCGAGACCGCGCCGGTCGCCGCCGCCGGCACCGAGGCGCCGCCGCTGGTGGCGGCCTTCACGGCCTCCTTGAACGCGTAGAGCGGGCTGGTGCCGATGTCGCCGTACACCACCCCCAGGGCGCCGAGCA
>NZ_JAKSYG010000058.1 GCF_022829725.1 Methylobacterium sp. E-005
GACGGGCATGGGTCAGTGTCCTTTCCCCTGAGTGGTAAAGCGTTCGCGGATGATGTTGCGGATGTCGGCGGCGATGGCGTCAGCAGCTGAGATAGCCGCGGCTTCGGAGATGCCCGGCAGACTGAGAATTGCGTCTGCCGCGATCATCTCGACGGCGCCTACGACATCGTGGATGTCCTTGCTGCGAAGGATCCGGTTGCACTGCTGCCGTAGGATCTGAGACCGGTGCGGATCTGGTTGGCCGTCCATGGCTACGCCTCCACCTTGCTGCCGAGAAGCCGGGTGATCTCGTCAGGCAGGGCGGGCGGCGTCAGCTCAATCGCCTGCGGGGCAACCCAAGGCTCGCCAGCGGTCGGCTCCGGTCCCCAGTCCACGACGATCTCACCTGTCACCATGAACCGGTCTCGGAGGCGCTTGAGGGTGGCGATGACGCGGTGGGCTGGGTAGCGTTGGACGCCGAACTGTTCGCCTGCCCAGCCGGTTGGCTCAATCAGGCTACACGCGCCTTCTGACGTTAAACCTAGCCAATCCCTGATGCCTTCTGAGCCCAACAGCCTAGCGTGCCCAGCAATGCATCCAGCCGTTCCACACTCTGGACGCTCTCTCACGGCAACAAATCCCATATTGATCCGCTCCGGCGGCTGCGCTTCCAAATGCATGATGAGCTTGTTCAGGTTCGGAATGTTGAGCGTCATGGATCTAACTCCCCACTGAGATCTGATCTGCTTCGGCGACGCGACGACGGATCATTCCGCAGTCTCAGGAAGTCGTTGAACCTCACGCGCCTGATCCGCGAGCATCTTCGTCCCGTTCAGGTACAGGCGGACGCCGTTAAAGATTTGCTTGGCGAGAAGACTGCGGGCGATAGCGTCGTTGACGCTGATCTTGCCAGCGCGCAGCGCCTCAAGGTCGCCGGCTAAGCCGGTGATGATCTTATCGAGTTGCAGGCTTTCGGTGACGGGCGCCACCTCATAGTCACGCGCGGCCATACTGCGCCTCCCATTTCAGTGCGTGCGCTTTGCCGCACAGCGCCTCAGACAAAGCAAAGATCTGCGAAGCCTTTCGGCGGTCCATGAACGACCCTGCGGTCACACGAGCCCGGTAGCTTTCTTCGCAGGACCAGCACAGCGGCGCGATGTGTCGGTTGCGACCGCTCTTGAGCCAGCGGTTTTCGCGCTCCTGCTGGCAGATGGCGCAGATGAAGCTGGCATCATTCATTTGGACGCTCCCTCTGCTTCGGCGACGCGACGACGGGCTGT
>NZ_JAKSYG010000059.1 GCF_022829725.1 Methylobacterium sp. E-005
GCTTCATGATCAGCGGATTGGACATTCGTACTCTCTCGCGGCTCGACCGCGCTGAGAACGAGGAACCGTGAGGCTTCCTTCCGCCATCAGTCGGACATCGGTCCGAGACCGAACAGCTGTATGTGCGGGGCAAATCCCCAACCCACATCAATTTCCGCATTCTTACATATGTGGGTCATTTTAACTGTTATTGGTCGGTCGTGGAGTGCTGCTCCAATTAGTTCGGCTTGCACAGTCACGTGGCTTGCAAACCAATGTGTGTTGTAGCGCCTCCCGGTCGGACAGGGCACAGGAAGGCATCGTTGGCTGATCGACCGTAGGCGCTTGCGGCTGGGTGAGGCGCGCGCTCCCGCCTGCGACGCGGAGGGCCTGATGCCCCGTTTCTTCATCGACACCTTCGACAGCATTGTCGCCATAGATGACGTCGGCCACGAGTTGCCGGACGAGGCTGCTGTGCGAGAGGTTGTCCGCAAGACTTGGGCCGACATGCTCGGGGCTGAGCATAAGGGACGGCCCGCTACCCAGTACCGAGCCGAGGTTCGCGACGAAGCTGGCTTGAGCATACTGACCGCCTCTGTGCTCATCGTCATCGACAAGTCGCCAGAGCGGAAGGCTGCCAAAGCTGATAAGTAATGCCGTTCCTCATGCGAAGATTTCCAAATTCCGCAAAAGATCTTAAGCGGCCAGGAAGACAACGTCCGCTTTCAAGAATGATCGCCCGTAAGCGGACTGGCAGAAATCCACCCCATGCGGACCTGAGCATCAAGCGCGCTCCAGCAGGTCGATGAGCGCCACGCCGGCCGCCGCGAGGATGTTGCCACGTCCACGCCAGGGCAGGATTTCAACCGTCGGCAGCGGCTCAGGCCGCGGCTCGGCTGCCAAGCGATTTGGTGCTGCCGCCGAGTTCAGCCTAAACGGCTGCGGAGGGCTTCTGCGCGAGGTAGTCCCAGGCAGCAGCCTCGTCCTTAAGGTCGAACGTCTTGCTCTCGACCGGCAGCACCAGCCCGGACAGGTTGATCATTGCCTTGGCGAGCGTTGGAGCGCCGACCACGACATAACGGTTGATGTGAGCGACCGAGCGGGCCTTCACGCTATTGGCGTAGCTATCGAAGCTAGCGGCGAGTTCCGAGCCCTCATAGTTCGACATGATGATCAGCATGTCGATCTTGTCGTGGAGCTTCATCACCTCGTCGGTGATGGCGGACATCCACTCGATGTCATCCTTGGTGACCTTGTCCTTGATCTCGAAGGCGAGCAGATCGGGTCGGGGCGACTGGCGCTGTGCGACTGAACCGTCCGGTGCTGCGTTCATGAGGTCCTCCCCGTCCCGCCAACGTGGGCGGTCACCGGGAACTGTGCGTCGGGAGGTTTTGATCCGGAGCAGCACTTCGGAGCGTTTGCGCTGCCATCCACAGCCGCGCACCGTCCTCTCTATTGCGATCGGCAACCATCGTGATCGCCAAACATTGGCGCTGGGAAGCTCGGCATTGTCGAGCGGGATCTTCGGAGCCGCCACACTATGCCTATCGCGTCAACCTCCGCCAGCCACATCGACATCAACGACCGCGTCGTGCGCGAAGCCTGGATGGCCCGCTTCGGTGTGACTGAGGAGCGTCTGCGCAAGGCGGTGCGCATGGTCAGCTCGCGCGTCACGAACGTGGCCGCCTATCTCGATCAGCCCAAGCGTTGACGCTGTGCCGACGCGAGCCCCCCTCCTGAGCGATCAGATCGGCGTTCTCGTCGTCGAGGATGAGCCGATCCTGCTCCTGGAGACAGCGGACGTGTTCACCGAGGCGAACATGTCTGTGTTCGAGGCACGGCACGCAGACGAGGCGTTGGCGATCCTGTCCGTGCGGGACGACATCCGGGTCGTGATCACTGACCTCGACATGCCTCTAGGGGGCATGGGCGGCCACGAGTTCGTGCGCAGCGTCACCGCGCGCTGGCCGGAGATTGGCGTCGTCGTCGTCTCCGGTATCGACCGGCCGAGATCGGGCCAGTTACCGAGCGGTGTGCAGTTCAGGAGCAAGCCCTGTGACGGAGCCGAACTCGTCAGCGCGGCTTACGCCATTGTTTCGCGGCAGACTGGCAGCATCTAAGCAACGCGCTCATTGCTGCCTGAGCATTAAGCCAGCGCCGCGCAGAATACAGGAGCGCCGGTCCAGCAACGTCGACGCCGTGTCGGGCCAGGACAAGCGCCAGACGACCGCGACGTGCCCAGGCTGGTTTGGGAGCCGCCTCGGCATCAGCCGAGCCTTGCCAGGGCGAGGAGAGCGTCACCCGCCGCAGCGGATCGATCCAGGACCGCCACGCCCGCGAGCGAGATGACATTGCCCCTACCGCCCCATCGCAGAGGCGAGATGCAGATGGCGGCGGGGTTGGCCGTCAGTTCGGCCGTGACTGGGGGCGGGGTCACGATCTGAGTCTCAGGTATCGCGATCTCCGGCGCCTCGCCCTCGCGGTCGACGTCGACCCGCGCAACCACGTTACCTGGGAGCCGGTGGCGTTCTCGGAGGCCGCCAGGGGCGGCTCAGCGTTCCCGCCGCCCTCGTGGTCCTGAGTCGTCCCTCCTCAGGGTTTTGCGTCGCTTTTCTGTACAGACTCACCGGACCGACGTTCGGTCCCGGAGGGTGGGTCGATGTCGGAGAAAGGTTCGCGCACGCCCCTTACGTGGGCACCTGGAAAGAAGCCCGCGACGATGCAGGTGTGGCTTCAGAATGTCGCCTCGGACACCCCACGCCTCCATCGCCTCGTCCTGCACCGCGCGGGCTCGCGACCACCGCTCGGCGAGCGCCAGCAGCTCGGCGTCGGGATGCTGTTGAGCAGGCGCCGAGATGACAGGTGCCGCGATAGCCGGCAGGGGCACAGCGGCGGCAACGGTGCCGGCGACGACAGTCCGGCGGCTCAGATTACCGCGCAGATCGGCGGCCCGCTCGCGCAGGCTGGTGGCGGGGTCGCGGCGGATAAGCTTCTGTAGGGACGTGCGCAGGGACATCGCGGGATCCTCGGATGAGGGGCGCGGGCGACCGGCCCGCTCGGGTACGGGCTGGGGTCAGAGCATCGAGGCGAGGCCGGTGAGCACCATGCCGCCCGCGATGATGACGACGGCGGCCAGCAGCTCGCCCGTGGCGTCGAGGAAGCGCAGGGACCGGCTGTGTACGGTGTCCGGCCGGATTGGGGTCACGGCCTGCCAGGGCTCGATAGCGCCCGGGATCGGCTCGTCCGGTAGGTTGCGATAGCGAC
>NZ_JAKSYG010000066.1 GCF_022829725.1 Methylobacterium sp. E-005
CTATCGGAGCGGGCGGAGCCATGCCCGAATTAAGGGCCCAGGCAGGATGATCGCCATCGGGGCCGTAGAGATCGGGGAACAGCACCCACAGCCGCTGCTCGATGCGGGTCAGCAGATCGCTGCCGGTGTCCATGGCGTCGCCGCGCAAGGCGTCGTCGTAGAAGTGGTCGTCATCGCCATGCATGTCGCCGGAGACGTACTCGGCCAGCACCATGCCGATGGCGGCGGCGCCGATCTCGGCCTGCGTAGTGGGCGAGAGCAGGTGCCACGCCTCGGCGGGCGTGAACGGCAGGGGCATGCGGGCCCAGAGGGCGGCGTGGTCGGGCAGGCGCTCGGTGTCGTCACCCCGAAGGGTACTCACCTTGTGCGTACCCTTGGCGGCGGTCGGAGCAGCCGAGGCGGCGAGTAGACCGGCGGCGAGGGCCCGACGGTTGATGCGGGCGGACATCTGCGCGGCTCCTCAGTGCGCGGCCATGTGGCGGGCGAGCTTGGCGGACCGCCACGCGGCGGTGAGGCAGACGGACATCGCCTCGGCCCAGGTGCCGCCGAACCGCTCCTGATGGGCGTGGGCGGCCTTGGCGGCGGCCGACATGATGGCGGCGCGGTCGAACTTGTCGGCGGCGTAGAGCGGGCGGCGGGTGGTGCGCACCATCATGTCGATGCGGGCAGTGGCGGACAGGAGGCCGGCGGGGATCGCCGGGCGGCTGTCGTGCAGCGAGCGGGAGATGCGGTTCCAAGAGACGGTGCGGTTGGACATTGGCGGGCAACCCGACTATGTTTGCGGGGAACCCCGCTATGTGTTTCATACACATATCCGTGTCGGTGTATACCGTCAACTCCTAAATGTGTGTGGCAAACATCAATGCTGGTGACGGGCAATCAGCTCAAAGCCGCGCGCGCGCTATCGGGCATCGAACAAACCGACCTCGCCACGCGGGCGGATCTGCATGTCAACACGATCCGTAAGATGGAGGCGAAGGGCCCTGCTGAGATCACGAGTGGCGCCGATGTGGTCCGCCGGGTCCAGACCGCACTGGAGGCTGCCGGCGTCGAGTTCCTGAACCACGGGCGCCCTGGCGTGCGGCTGCGGGGCGAGGACTAGGCGTGAGCACCTCAGCCGCATCACCCAAGCGTCTGTCCGAGGTCCGCCGTCTCACAGAAGCGCTGATCGACCGCGTGCTCGAAGCGCAGATCGTCGGGCGACCAGTACCGTCTGAGCAAAGCGAGGCGCTAATCAAGGCAGCCTTCTTCCTACGCGAGTGCAACCTGCCTTGGTGGCCGATGCTCGCTCAAGCGCTGTACGGTTTGGGCCGCGATACCGACGAGGCGGCTTTTGATGAGGCCGCGAAGTCAGAGGCTTTAAAAGATACCGATCTGGAGGGGCTGTCGCGGTTTTTCGCAGGCTTCCGGAAGGGGGCAGCGCGTCGTGACTGCCGGCCTAGAGTTTATCCCCCAAGAACGGCGGGGGCGCCGGGATCTGGTTCCGAGAGCGTAGAGCCAAGGCGTGACCGCGAGGCGCCTCGTGACGATCGGCGTGGCCGTCGTCTTCGTGGGCGCCGTGCAGGCGTTGGATGCTGCTGGTGTGGAGGATGCCTTGAAAGACTGCCTGGCCGCAGCCGTCGTCGCTACTCTTCTGACCTGGGCCATCGCGCCATGAACGCCGGCAGGAAGTGCATCTCTAAGAACGACGGCAACGTCGGGATCTGGTTCCGTGAGCGCAAGGCGTAGCGATGACGGTGAAGCCTTTCCGCATGCTCCTTTTTTCCCGCTCCGATGTATCGGCTTCTGGGACGACGCAGCACACGGTCACCATCACTGCGAAAACCAAAGAGGAAGCCATCGAACTCGCGAAAAACTACTGCTTCAGCCAGCCCTCCGCGGCGCTGTGTTCTGCAAAGCTTATCGACGACAAAGGCGAGGTGGTTTGGTGGATGCAGGCTAGCGGAACGTCAGATCTAGCGACGCCCCGAAAGGATCAGCCGTGACCTACTCCATCCGCCAGCTCGCAGCCGGCAGCTACGACGTGTTGCTCGATGGGCGCCTAATTGCATCCGTGGTGCTTGAGGTCGACCGCAGCACCGTGACGCGCGAATGGCTGGTCGATCTTCTCAACGAGACAGCGCCAGACAAGTGTCCCGCGCCCTTCACGTCCCAGCAGAACGCCTTCGACACCCAAGCGGCCGCGCTGGAGTGGCTCGGCATCTGACCGTCAGCTGAGAACAGGCGTTGAGGCACGCTGACGAAGGGGGAAATTGGAGGCCGGGGCCCGGAGTCGAACCGGACGTGCGGAGCTTTGCAGGCTCCTGGCTGGACACTCACCCACCTGGCCGTCCCCTTTGAAGCACTCAGCCGGAGGCAGGTCTAGGCCAAGCGATGACGGATCCTCAGTTGGCTTCCCAGAGCGTTAGCGTTCTCCTACCGATGAGGACCATCGGCCTGGATTTCATCCCCTAGAACGGCGGCGGGGCCGGGATCCGGTTTCGCGAGGGGAAGGAGTAGTGCCCCCCCGCCGCGAGCAGTTGCCACACGGGGTCGGCAGGAACAACGACCAGCAAGTACCCTTCCCTTCAGGCTTAAGAAGCTGGAGGAAGCATGTCCAAGATCCTAAATATCACCGCCGCCACTGCAATGCTCACGCTGTCGGCGAGCCTCGCTGTCGCTGCGCCGTGCAACGTCGGCACAACGACGAATGCCGCTACCGGCAAAGACGCAAGCTCGAATGTCGATGGAGGCTCGACTGCCAAGGTAACCCCCGGCGCCAAGGCCGAGTCCCCGGGCACGGTCGGCGCGATGAACAACACCGGCGCAGCTACGAAGGATGACGGTTCGAAGAAGGCCCCTGAGGGTCAGCCGGTGAAGCCTGGCGCTGATAACTGCTAAGTTGGCGACCAGCTGGGCGGCCATGTCCTCACGAGCCGCCCGGCTAGGGTTTGGTCGCAAGCGCGCCCATGACGGCGGCTGTCACGGCATTCCGGAACGTCTTCTCCTGCGGGCCGGGCTTGCCCTTGAGTTCGGAGACAGCTGGCGAGGCTCCGACCGCTGCCGCGATGTCGACTCTGTGCCCGCTCGCGAACCGATAGGGGCCGGTCTCCGGGTTTCTCATGTAGAGGTCTACGGCCGCGACGATCTCGGTGCTGCTGATCGTTCCAGCCTTGCGGAGATCGGCGAGGGTCGGGCGGGCGGCGGCCATGGTGTCCGTGCATCAGGAGCTAGGGGATCGCCACGCGCCTTGCGCCTGGCCGGGTCAACATAGGTTGATGGGGCGGGCTTTCAGCCACATGGCCTACTGCAAGCGGTCTGCCGTAGCTCGGCCGCATGTCAGCCAACCCAGCCCCTGCTCCGCTCCCCGATGCCGTCGCCGGCTGGCGCAGCGCATTAGAGAACCTATCCCTGCACGCCTCGCCCTGCCGGTATCTGACCCCGGCTCGTTGGGCTCCAATGCGAGAAGCTGCGATGAATTTCTGCGCCCGGCTCGGTGCCGAGGCGCACTGGATGGGCTGGACGGCGGCCGAGTTGTTCGCAGTACACCCGGATCATGGGACACTGCGGGGCGAGGTTTGCGGCGTGCTGATGGTCTCCGGCAGCAAGGTCGTGACGGTTGAGCCGGCTCGGGTCGTGTTCGCAGGAGGCTCGGGCTACCGGACCAAGCCGGGTCAGGTCTGAGGCATTCCAGTGTGGGAGTTTGCGGCACGGGCACGCTGACGCTCAGTCTCGTCCTCGGCCGTGCGCTGTCTTTTGATGGCGCTTAGCTGATGGAGCCGAAGGATGGCTTGCTCGTGTGCTTGCACGACGCGGACATCGCCGGGTGCCTGCTCGATCTGCCTCCGATGCCAGGAGCGCAGATCGGATAGCACCTGTAGGTCACCTATCTGCTCGTCGGTCATGCCATCCTCGCCCAGATCATTCTGGGCAGCACAAGCAGCTATTCGAGCAAGGGGATTACAGCGTGATCCACATGGTTTCACCGCAATCTCGGTAGTCATTCTACCCACCAATTGAACCGGGAGGCTGCTGCAGCAGCCGGTAAAGCGGGTGCCCTAAGCCCGCACGCATTCAGTGCCCTGACTAGCCCCATCTCGACTAGCAGCGGCATGGCGGACGGGTGCGACTGCACGCAGGGCCTTGATAGCGCGCCCGCGGATCGGGGCGTGCGGTTCGGTGGGCCTCGTCAGCGTACCGCCATAAGCATCCAGTTGCGCGCCTCGACTTGCCGATCCACGTCGTCGGCCTCGGGCATATCAGCGACGATGCGCTCGACGATCTGGCGAAGGGCGGTATCGTCGATGCCGAGCCCCTGCGCGTAGCCGTGCAGGCGCTGCGTCAGCCGCGCGACTACGATGTCGTACTTCGCCTGCGGCTCCTCGCTCATCCCTGAACCGAGAAGCCGAGGATGACGGCGGTCTTCACCATCGTGCGGCGCAGGCCCGGCATTTTCGCCTCGCGCGTCCGTTCGATCACAGCCAATGCCCACCGAGCAGTAGTGTGTACCTTTGGAGACCGGCTGGATCGAGGAAGCCCACTGGGTCTGGGTCGATCCGCGAAAGCCGCTGCCTCAACCGCGAAGACCCAGCAGCGGGCCGCACAGATTTCGAAGGCTGTCACCTCGGACTTGCGGCGCAGGTCGCCGACGCTGGGGGATCTCTTTGGCCATGACGCTGAGTTATGACGGGCTCCCTGCCCCGTCTACAAACAACCCCCGCGGCACGATCAGCCGTCCCCGCGAGCGGCCCTGATGTCGGATGCCCGCGACACCTGGCGCCCGGTCTCCCGCGCTGCATAGTCGATGTCCGGGTTGAACGACTGCTCACGGAAGGGCTGAGCCAACGTGCGGTTGACCTCGGCCTTCGCAATCTTGAACGCCTCGGCCGCTGGGATCGCGAGGCGAAGCACGATGGCGAAGCCCTCTGCGATCAGATCTTCGGCGTGTTGGTGCCCACGAGCAAGCTGTCTGAGTTCCGCCAGAATTGGCTCCGGGTTCTCGCGAATGCGGCGCCGAAAATATTGACGGCGCTGCTTGGCCGGAGGCGTCTTGAACGCCCTTTGGTGGGCGGCGCTCTCCGGCGAGCGGTACGGAGGCACGTACAAGCTTCGATCCCGGCAGATCCCCAGTTTCCGGCACTTCTTCCATTGCGCGGTAAGGGTGCGGTTCGGCAGTACGCAAAGAGGATCAGCTCGAAGTGCCGCAATCTCTGCGGGCGTGTAGGGATCGCGGTGGTATCGGCTTCGCTCGGGATAGAGCGTCCCCGCCTCTGCCTTCACAGCCATGTCGCGGCCGGCATGAGCCAGCCAACTAACGCGTTGAGCGCATCGGTGAGAGCAGAAGATCTTGCGGCCTCGGTTCGTCGTAAACGGAGCTTGGCAATTGGCGCACCGGGCCTGGCGAACCGGAGCCGGTGGAACGGGATGTGCGGACCTAAACGCGAGATTATTCGCCCGCTTTGCGCAGCGCGGTGAGCAGTAGCGGCGGTTCGATACGATCAGCTCGAACGGCGCCTCGCATATTGCGCATGTTCCCATCGGCAGTTCTCCGCGGCCGACTCGATCGCGCAACCGTGTCCAAGGCTTCGAATGCGCTCAATCGGGGTTAGCGGGAGCCTTCTGGCCCAGCCATGAAGCTTAGCGAGGCTGTCCGGCCGTTGGCGATGAAGGGCCCTGCCCTACCGCGCGCGACCCGCGCGAGGCTGACCGGGCAGGCCACATCATCACGGCTCGCCCGGCCTGTCCCGCTCGATGGCTATCGCCGACCGTGGATGACCAAGGCGAGTAGGTAGCCGATCGCGCCAGCTAAGATCGCAAGCCCCAGCGGCGACTCCTGCGCGTGCGGGCGAAGCGCCGCGCTGCCCTGCCGGTACAAGCGCTGCGCGTCCGGGTAGCGCTCGCGGGCGCGGTCGAACGCATCGCCGGCAAACTCCCGCGCTTGATCGGCGGCGTCGCTGAGCGTGTCCTTGGCCTGCCCGTACAGGTTTTGCGCCGAGCCCTTCAGCTCAGTCGCCTTCTCTTCAGCCTGCGTCTGCCTGTTTCCAGTCAGTTCGGCGGCGGCGCCTTTGACCTTGCCGCCGAACTCCTTCGCGGCCCCGGTGATCCGATCTTCATCCATGGTTCTTCCTCCTCAGCGTTCACGCTGGCTGGACCTCATCGAGCCTCTAACGCGTGAACAGCCCCATTCGACTCTGAGCTCGATCGAGCAGTCACATCGGCACAGCGGAACGGTATGGAGAGCCTACGGTTTCCCCTGATCCAGAATGAGTCGCGGGAGCAACTCGATGCCGAATGGTGCTCAGGGCCGTAGATCGAGCGCTGCCGACACAGGATCTGGCGCGGCTCAAGGCTTCGCCGACACGCTGCGCGATCAAACCCAGGGCTACGTCGAGAAGCGTAAGGCTGACGCGGCGCGGCTGGTCTCGGATGTGGGCGTCGCGATCCGCGATACTGGCGCCAACTTCGACGGTCTGCCGCAGCTGAAGGAACTCTTCGATCAGGCTGCGCTCGGTGTCGATGAGTTGGCGGCTGGCATCGCGCGCCGCTCCTTCGGTGAGATGTACGATGAGGTGCACGCGGCAGTCCGCCGCCGTCCGGCCCTGACGGCCGCGGCGACTATCTTTGCTGGCTTCGCGTTATTCCGCACCCTGAATTCTCAGACGCTTCGGCCGATCCCACGCTCACATGCCGTGGTTCCAGTCGACGTCATCCCGACGCCGGACCTGTAGGAGGGCAACATGGCCGAGCCAGGATTGCGCAGCATCCCGAGCCTCGTCGGCGGTGCCGTCCGCGAACTGCGTGACCTCGTCAGTAGCGAAGTTACGCTATTCCGCACCGAGATGGCTCAATGCGTCCATCGCATATCCCTTGGCATCAGCCTGTTGCTCATGGCGGCTGTGCTCGCCATCACAGGCTTGTTCACGCTGCTCCTGGCGCTGGTGAAGGGCATCGCCGTCCTCGTGCAGTCGGACGCATTAGCGGCGCTGATCGTGGGCAGCGTCTTCCTCCTGCTCGCGATCGGTCTCGGAGTGTTCGGACGCAGCAAGACGTCTCTGGCTACGCTGGAGCCGACCCGGACGGGGCGGCAGGTCAAGCAGGACGCGCAGGTTCTCACGGAACGGATGGACACATGAGCGACGCACCGGAGAAGCTGGAGCAGGACGTCGAGGCGAGCCGCGGGCGGCTGGACCGGACGCTGGCCGATCTGCAGGCCCGGTTGAATCAGCCGGGGATCCCGCGCGACTTTGCCGATCTGCGCCGTTCGGGGCAGGCTGCGAGCGAGACCGTCGAGCGCTTCGTCCAAGATGTGCGGGTCAACCCTGTGCCGGCGCTGCTGATCGCAGCTGGGTTTGGCTTGCTCGTGTACGAGGCTTTTCGAACGGCCGCGGAGCGGAGGCGTTTGGCGGTTGCGCCAGCAGGAACGGCTGTGACGACGGCGGACCGCTACCTCGCGGAGAACCATCCTGATCGGATGCACGAGCGGCTCGACGACGCGTTGGAGGAAAGCTTCCCTGGCAGCGACCCCGTCTCAGTGCGGATCACCAAGTAAGGTGTTCCGCACCGAGCACCTGAAGGCGAAGGGCTATCTGAAGTGAGCCTGGGCCGGGCCGCGATCGTCATAGGCGTCGTGGCCGTAGCGATGGTCGGTTCGCATCTTCTAACCGACCAAGGCGTTGACCACGCTCCGCTGGTGGTCTTGGGCGCAGGTCTTCTAGCAGCTGGCCTCGTTGCGCTGATGAGCAAGACATGAGCGATCCAGAGCCCGACGCGCTGTTCCGTCAGCGTCTTCTACGGGTCGTGACCGAGAAGGATCGCCCCGCTGCCCTAGTCGTAGTCGGCGCCTATCTTGATGCTCTCGGACGCAAGTACGACCGGTTCAGAACCGGGGTGCCGCTTAAAGGCTTCGGTCCGCGAGGATCCTGAGGAGGCGAACTAAGGAACGGTATATGGCTGACCACCACAGCAAAGAGCGGATGGAAGCCGAAGCAGCTTTCGCGAAAACCCAGGGCCGTTCCGGCGGCAATGCCTCTGACCAGCCAACGGCAAGTGCCGCCGATCAGAATACCGCACGCTTGAAGGCCGCGCGCCTCGAACGGGACGCCGCGAAGGGTGGGGCAAAGAAGCCTTGAGGTATCACGTCATAGGCGAAGCCCTCACCGAGTACGTGGAGGCGAGGGGTTGTCTAAAATGAGCCGCCCCCGTCGCGTCGGCCTACCGTGGTACTCGGCCGAGAATTACGAGGCCCTGCGAACCACTCTCGCAGATGGCGCGAAACTGCCGCTGGCCTACGAGACCTGGCGAACTGCGACGGAGCAGATGGAAGGCGTGGTTCAGCGCAGCGGCGTAGAGGTCGTGCGTGTGCCGATTGAGCCGGATGCTTTTGCGGCGTGGTGTGCCCGTGATGGCTCGGCGGGAGACGGTGCGGCTCGTGCCCGCTACGCGGCCGTGGTGATAGCCGAAGACACAGCCGCCTGAAGAGGTGTGTGCCGGCGTCATCTCGATTGGGGAGAGCAACGCCGGACCAGTGATGCTACACAGGGACGTGGGCCTGTAGCTCAATGGTTAGAGCTGACCGCTCATAACGGTCTGGTTGCAGGTTCGAGTCCTGCCGGGCCCACCAAATCCTGAGCAACACTCGATAGCAGCGGTATCAGACAAGGCTGTGTCGCCGCTGCGTCAATGACGGACTCGCGATTTTCGGACACAACCGGGAAACGCTGGCTACTCAACCTCCAGTTCGAGGGAGTTGTCAGATGTCAGACCAGACGGGGGAAACCCGCAGCCGCGCTGTTGATCGAGCCTTGCTGGTTGCCGCTTTCATCTCGTTCGGCTTCGGCATGATCGCGATGGTGAGCGGGTTGCTGAGGTAAAGCAGGTCGCTTCCCGCCCGTCTCAGGAAGCGCTCGGTCCGGCCTTCGCCGCCTCCACGATCATGCGATGCATCGCCAGATCCTTCTTCGCATGCATCAGGATGATACGTGCTGTGGTTCGGGCCTTATGTGCTCGGATCTGCGCTCTAGGCGCACCATCTCGCAGAGCCCGTGTCGCCATATGCCGAAACCGGTTCGCATCTACGAGTGCCATCGCACACCGTTCGGCGAACACGTTTAGCTCGGCAAGGTGCTGGCTCGCGGCCGACATGGCGGTGCCTCGTGCAGGGTAGATCGAACCGGGTCTGCAACGGCTGTACCATGAGCCGCCGGCGTCATCTTCTTCGATGAGAACGGCGAGGGGCCGGGGGGGGGGCGGCTGAGGAAGGCCGGCAACGATCGACGCAGCGCCGAATGATCCGCTCAAAATCATCCATTCGTGTGATGCGTTTCGAAGGGCTATCGGTAAAAATCATACCGGCTTCATGTGCGACAGGACACTTGTTGCCCGAGTCGCGTTGAATATGTAACCGTGCCTTAACCCCGGGTACCGCCATCATTCCGATGATCCGGCCCGGCAGCGCCACAGGGGACCTTATGCCCGTGCAGACCCATCCGAGACCGGAGGCTGCATCTGCGACCGTCGAGTCCTATCACGACACCTATCGCGAGGCGCTTCAAGAAGCCACTCGCCGTAAGTGTCAGCCGAGCCTTGAGGGCTACATCACGAACGTCACGCGCTCGGCGTATGGACGCTTTGTCGTCCGCAGTCTGCCGGCTGAGTTCGTTCTGGATATGGCCCTCGATGGAACGCCGATGCCGGGTTTCATGAGCGGCTTTGGATTCGGCGGCGCCTCCTTCAATGACTGATGGCGACGATGGAAAGCCGCGCCAAGCGGCCGTCCCCGTTCCCTACAATCCCAACGCCGACAACCAAAGCCACGACCTGGAAGGTGTCCAGTTTCGTGAACTTATGGCTATCGAGCGCGCACGCATCGACAGCTCCAACCGCCGAACAGAGGTGGTTAGCGAAATGATCTCTGCTCAGGTTGCCCAGAACGCTCGCGAGTTCGAGTTCGCCACCAACCGCATGGAAGGCGAGGAGCGTCGAGAGAAGCGACGCCTCTCGCTGTTCACGCGCATTGTGTTCACCGGCGCGTTCGTCGGCGTGATCGTCCTCACGTTCCTAATGTACGTAGCCTTCTATGGAGCGCCTGAGAACGCCAAGCTGGCGCAGTCATGGCTTGCCGGTGGCGCCCAGGCCCTGGGTGGGGGCGCCGCTCTGGTCGTCGTGGGTCAGATTCTGCTGCGCCTGCTGAAGTCACCTTCGGCATGATGCGCTCAGCCCTCTCCGTTGCTGCCGGCCCGGCAAGTTGGCGGAGGTTTCGTGCGTGCGGCATAGAGTGAGGACACCTCGTCCGTGAGGAGGCGCTGATGGGCAGCTCGATCGACGACATGAAGGAACTCGCGCGCGCCCTACGCGCGAAGCGCAACGAGGTTGCGAAGCGTGCTGCCGATCTGAGGCAACAGCGTGGATCGGCTGGCGATGATTCCGCGCCCGAAGGCTACCTTCATGGCGCGGACTTCCAGCCCCTGCAGGAACAGCTTGAAGCTGTCGAGAGGGCTATCCGCGACGCGACACGCCCGGTGTAGCGGCCCCCTCGACACCGCCATCCCGACGGCTATCCTGCCCCATGCGCACAGCCCTCGCCGCCCTCGCTCTCGTCGTCGCTGCCGGTGGGGCGCAGGCACAGCAGCAGATGCCAACCGTACCCGAGCTGCTGACGGCTGAACTGAAGGCCGCCCAGACCTGCGATGGCACCGGAGACCCTGCCATCATCCATGAGCAATGCCGGCTGCGCGATCGGGTCAGCGGCCGTCTGGCCCAGGCCGGATACTGCTATGGCCGGAAGGGGCAGAGCCAGGAGAAGAAGGAGTGGCACGCCTGCCAGCCGGACTCGATCTACGAAGACGACATCGAAGCAGTGCAGCGCTGATCGCTACTCGATCGGTTCCGGGTGTCGCTTTGGCACTCCTCGGTAGCGCTTCTGTATCAAAGGGCATCCATCGTGCGCGCGGCGATGGGTAAGTGCCAAGTTGCCAGCCGCATTGTAGATGCCCATGACTGTCACCCGACCGTGGCAATGCGGGCAGCGCTTTAGAGCGTCACGGTAGCCCCGCTGCGCGTCCTTGAGGCTGAACGCCTGCCAAGCACCGTCTACGTTCACTTCGCAAGCGACAGCAGACGTATTCATCCTGCCAAACCCCGCGTTGCGACCTGTGCGCGTGCCCACGCCGCGCGAGCCCGTTGTGCAGCAGCAAACTCAGCGAACGCCCTGGCCGCGCCTGTGGCTTCCATCGCCCGCATCTTCTCGGCCAGAATCATAGCTTTCGTCGCCTCTGTTTCGGCGACGATGGCTTGGGCGATGGCTGGGTGACTCAGGGGCATAAGCTTGGGTGAAACTGGTTCAAACGACGCTCGGAGCCTGCGCTGCGATGGTTAACGAGACGTTGCCAGCTGCGGTCAACAAAAAGCCCGCGCCAGCGAACCGGGCGGGCTATCGTCTCACTGATTCAGGTGGCCGATCAGTCGTCGTGAGCCTCGGGGGCCTCATGGCAGAGGCATGCGAACTCGACGAAGCCGGCGAGAATGGCCGCAGCAACCATGGCTTGAACGTGCATCGCGTCCTCTGGAGTGACTAATTACTCTGAGGATTGAGATGGGGGATATGGCGAAGAATAAAAGCGATCAGAGCGCGCAGATTGGAGCGACAAAAAGCCCGCCACAGCGGTAAGCTGGACGGGCTTCTATGGGTCCGAATTGTGAGGGGCGATAGCTCCGAACCCGACAACAGAATGGACGCTGCAGGTTAACAAAAGGCCCCGCGCGGCGGGGGCCGGCGGGGCTGAAGGTTATTGCACTTGGGATGCTGGTAGACGCACAGGTCAGACAACGGTTCCGCCGGGCTCACTCCGCCTTCGCCATCTGCCGCCCATGGTTCTGCACCACGTCGCGGAACAGGTTGCCGGCGGCAGTTCAGCTTGCCTCCCCAAGCTGACGTGAGCTTATCAGGCCCACCCTTATTCGCTGTGAACCTCTAACAATTTGAGCGATTAAAGCATCATGGAGGAAGCCATGACCGGCATTCGCATTCCTATCCTATGTTTTGTTCTGGCCTATGCACCTGTAGTATAAGCAGTCGCTCAAACGGGTACCGGCAATAGCGGCGCCGAACCACTCGCTGCAGAAAAGGCTCCTAATACGACCGCCGTCGGCCAAACTAAGCCGCCGAGCCGTGATGCGAGCCCGACCTCAGTTCAGCCCATCGAGCGCTTAACCCCGCGTCAGGTTGTGGACGATGCCATCGCCACCAAGGTATGTGCCGGGTGCGGGAGGGAACCCACCACCACAGGCGCTCTTCCGACGGCGCCTACGCCTGCCGACCCGGCAGCGAAGCGTGACATGCAGCTTGACGAGCTTCAAACCGCCACCGAGCCCAAAAAACAATCAGATCTCGACACAGTCGCCCTAGCATTACTTTGGCAGATTGGTTTCAGGGTGGCAGGTTGAGATCGGCGTCACAGTGCGGGCATCGCTGCGCTGGCGGCCGACTGAGGTGATCCAAGATGGCCTGCCGGATCGCCGGCATCGAGGGCTGAGGCGGCGGGCAGGCGATTCTTTTTTTTCCGCCCCACCGCTGCGAGGCGCCGGGATTGGAGGAAGGCGTAGGCCATCATCGTCATCAGCGCGTGCCGATGCAGCCCGGTCCAGGATCGGCCCTCGAAGTGATCGAGGCCGAGTTCCTCCTTCATCTGCTGGTGGGCCTGCTCGCAGATCCAGCGCGCCTTGATCGTTGCGGCCAGCTGCTTGAGGTTGGCCTCGGCCGGCAGGTTCGAGAGATAGTACTTGCGCTCGCCTGAGCCACGCTCCTCGCGGACCAGCCAGACCTCGTCGCCGGGCAGATGCTGATTGCCCATTGCGCCGATCCTCTGGGTCGGGCCATCGGCCATCCGAACGCGCAGCGCGCAAAAGCGAGCCCGCAGCCGGCCCTTGGTGCCGCGCCGCCAGGTCACAGATCGGCCGGTCATGTCCGCGAGGATCGTCTCCGCTGCGACCGAGACCTGATCCGGGACGTGACGCTTGCGCGG
>NZ_JAKSYG010000078.1 GCF_022829725.1 Methylobacterium sp. E-005
CGGCTACCAGCCACCCGCGCCGGAGGTCGTCCTCTGGCCAACCGAACCGAGCGGATCAGTGCCGTCCGCGCGCCCTGCCATCGTCAGCCGACCGACGATGCACTAACTTCGAACTCGGGCCACCGAATGGGGGCAGGCCAGTCGCCGGCCGAGTCTCCGGCCGGCGCCGGGCGGCCGCGCGGCGGCGCAGGACGTAGAGCGTCAGGCCGGTCGCCGCGAAGCCCGGCATGGCCAGCGCCGCGAGGCAGAACAGCAGGGCGAACAGCTCGCCGAAGAAGCGCCCCCGGTGGACCTCCAGGATGTTGTCCATGAGGCGCCGGCCCAGCGGCATGTCGGCGGCGCGCTCGGCGGCCAGCAGCGTGCCGGTGGCGGCGTCGTAGCGGGCCTCGTTGCGGGCGCTCGGGTCATCGACGCCCTTCGGCAGCCAGCGGATCCGGATCGCCTTCGCGTCGGGGCTCGGCAGGGTCAGGATCGCGGTGCCCGCCGCACGCCCCTCGCCGCCCCGGAACGCCGCCCAGGCCCGATCGACGGCTGCCGGGCCGGATGCGTCGGTCGGCGCCGCGGGGGCGGCCCTGCGGCCGGCGGCGCGCATCGGCGTCGCCGTCTCCCGCTCGCCCACCAGCAGCCACGCGGCGCCCTCCTTGAAGGACGGGTAGGACCATGTCAGCCCCGTCAGCGCCATGACGCAATAGACCGGCATCAGCCACGTCCCCGCTACGGCGTGGAGCGACCACCAGCGCGCCCGGCCCGGCCGGGACAGGCTCGGCTTCAGCCAGACCCGCCAGCGGTGGATCTTGGGCCAGCGCAGGTAGAGGCCGGTCCCCAGGAAGACGAGGAGCGCCAGCACGCAGGCGCCGGTGATCGTGCGGCCCCAGCCCTTGGAGCCGCCGGGAAGCAGCAGCCACCGGTGCAGGTCCCGCACCGTCGTGAACGCCCCCTCCAGCCGCACCGGGCCCAGCACCGTGCCGTCATAGGGGTCGGCATAGACCGAGGGCGGCCGCTCGCGGGTCGCGGGGTCCCGGGCGAAGCGAACGGGGACGCTCGCCGCCGGGTCGTCCGACAGGGTGAGGCTGTTCACTGGAAACCCGGCTTGCCCGGCGATCCGCGCCGCCAGGACAGAGGGCGGCAGCGCCTGCCGATCGCCCGCCGTCACCGTCAGACGGTCGCGGTTGGCGAAGGCGGTGACCGCCTCCTCGTAGCTCATCAACGCCCCGGTCAGGCCCATCAGCGCCAGCACGAGGCCGGCCGTGAGGCCGAGCGCCCAGTGCAGGCGGAACAGGATGGTCCGGAGGGAGGGAATCACGCGCGGCATGGCAGTGCCGGCTGCCTAACAGAACCCGGCCAAGCTGACGATGCCGCTTGGCGCATGCCCGGCGGCCGAGGCCGCTTCCATCAGGTAATCGGCGCGGGGTTGAACAGGGTCAGGTCGTTGAACAGGCCCCACTGGTCGGACCAGGGCCGCTTGCGCCCGCTCGCCACGTCGAGGATCAGGTGAAACAGCTCCCAGCCGACCGCCTCGATCGTGGCCTCGCCGGTGGCGATGCGGCCGGCATCGAGGTCGATCAGATCGGACCAGCGCTCGGCGAGCTCGGTCCGGGTGGCGACCTTGATCACCGGCGCCTGGGCCAGACCGTAGGGCGTGCCGCGGCCGGTGGAGAACACCTGCAGCGTGATGCCGGAGGCGAGTTGCAGCGTGCCACAGACGAAGTCGCTCGCCGGGGTCGCGGCGAAGATCAGACCCTTCTCGCGCACGCGTTCACCGGGGGCCAGCACCCCGGAAATGGCGCTGGTGCCGGACTTGGCGACCGAGCCCAGGGCCTTCTCGACGATGTTGTTGAGGCCGCCCTTCTTGTTGCCGGGCGAGGGGTTGGCCCTACGGTCGGCCTCACCCTTGGCGAGGTAGGCATCGTACCACGCCATCTCGCGGATCAGGGCCTCGGCGACCTCCGGACTCTTCGCCCGGGGGGTCAGGAGGTGGATCGCGTCGCGCACCTCCGTCACCTCGGAGAACAGGACGGTCGCGCCGCAGCGGACCAGCAGGTCGGCCGCGAAGCCGAGCGCCTGGTTGGCGGTCACCCCCGAGAAGGCGTCGCTGCCGCCGCATTGCAGGCCGACCACCAGATCGGAGGCCGGGCAGCTCTCGCGGGTCCGGCGGTTCAGCACCTCCAGGCGGGCCTCGGCCATCGCCAGGATGCTGTCGATCATCGCGGAGAAGCCCCGGTGGCGCTCGTCCTGCAGGCGCACCACCCCGTCGCCGGCCGCGCCGGCATCCGGCAGCAGGCGCTCCGAGACCAGCTTCTCGCAGCCGAGGCCGACGACCATGACTTCGCCGCCGAAATTCGGGTTCTGCGCGAGGCTCTGGAGCGTCCGGATCGGCACCACCGCCTCGGGGGCGTTGATGGCCACGCCGCAGCCATAGGCGTGGGTCAGGCCGACCACGTCGTCGACGTTGGGGTAGCGCGGCAGCAGCTCCTGCTTGATCCGGCGGATCGCCACGTCGAGGGTGCCGGCGACGCATTGCACGCTGATCGAGATCGCCAGGATGTTCTTGGTGCCCACCGACCCGTCCGGGTTGCGGTAGCCCTCGAAGGTGTAGCCCTCGAGCGGGGGCAGGGGGGCCGGCACCCGGGTGGCGTGCTCCAGGGCGTCGAGGGCGGGGGCGACGGGGGTCGCGACGCGGGATTCCTCGACCCAGGCGCCCCGGGGGATCGCCTGCGTGGCGATCCCCACCACCTCGCCGTAGCGGCGGACCTCGCCGCCCTCCGGGATGTCGGAGAGCGCCACCTTGTGGCCCTGCGGCACGAACTCGACGAGCTCCAGCCCGTCCGGGAACATTGTGCCGGCCGGCAGCCCGAAGGCGTTGACCACGATGGCAACGTTGTCGGTCTCGCTCAGGCGGATCGTGCGCGGCACGTCGCCGGTCGCCTGGAGACGGGTCGGGGCTTCGATCTCGGCCTGCATCGGAAATCCCCTCAGGTCGCGGAGCGGAAGCGCCCGGCCAGCGCCTCGGCGTTGCGGGCGAGCAGGCCCAGATCCGAGCCCACAGCGGTGAACCGGGTGCCCGCCGCGATGTAGCGCTTGGCCAAGTCCTCGCTCGGCGTGAGGATGCCGGCATGCTTGCCGGCCTTCACGATCCGGCCGACGGCCTCCTCGATGGTCCGGACCACCTCGGGATGGCCCTGCTGGCCGAGATGGCCGAGGCTGGTCGAGAGGTCGCCGGGTCCGATGAACACGCCGTCCACGCCCTCGACGGCGGCGATCGCGTCCAGATTGTCCAGCGCGCGGCGGGACTCGACCTGCACGATCACGTAGATCTCGGACTCGCAGCGCGTGTGGTAGTCGGGGATGCGGCCGAACCGGGCGGCCCGGGGCGCCTGCGAGAAGCCGCGGATCCCCCGGGGGGCGTAGCGGGTCGCCGCGACCACGCGCTCGGCCTGCGCGGCATCATCGATGTTGGGGATCATCAGCGACTGCGCGCCGGCATCCAGGATGCGCTTGATGGTGATGGGATCGTCGCTCGGAACCCGCACCACCGGGTTGGTGGCGTTCTCCATCATCGCCTGAAGCTGGAAATAGATATCCCGCAGGTCGTTGGCGGAGTGCTCCATGTCGAGGAGCAGCCAGTCGAACCCGGCCCCGGCGACGATCTCGGTCGAGATCGGGCTCGCGAGGCTGCACCAGAGGCCGATCTGCTGCCGGCCCTCGGCGAGGGCCGCCTTGAAGCGGTTGGTGAGGCTGTCCATCGCGAGTCCTTCCCTGCGGCTCCGGGCGTCTGCGCGCCGTCCGCCCCATCACGCGCAGCCTTTGACCGGGAGGTCAAAGCCAAAGGCTGGATCGATCGATGCAACGGCTGCATCAACCGACGCGGCCGGGCCCGTTCGACAGCCCGTCCGACAGGATCGCGACCAGCCGGGCGATCAGCGGGTCGTCCGCGTCGCGCCGCCACGCAAGGACCAGCTCGACCGGTCGCGGCGTCGGCAGGACGAGGGGCCGGAAAACGACGCCCTCGAAGCGCAGGCACTCGGCCGCGGCCGGGATCAGGGCGATTCCCAGGGCGGCCCGCACGAGGGACAGGATCGAGTGGATCTGCGTGAGCTGCTGGACGATCCGCGGCCGGATTCCCGCCTCGGTGAACAGGCCGAGGACGAGGTCGTGGAAGTAGCGGGCCTCGTTCGGCGCGTAGGCGATGAACGCTTCGCCGCCGAGATCGCCGGGCACGAGGCGGTCATGCCGGGCCAGGGGATTGGCGGCAGGCAGCGCGACCACGAGGGGTTCGGCGAGCGCACGGACGGCGCGCAGGTCCGGATGCGTCACCGGCGGCCGTACCAGGGCGGCGTCGAGGCTGCCGGCGAGCAGCGCCTCGACCTGATCCCGGCTCACCATCTCGCGCAGCGACAGGGTGACGTCCGGCAGGGCCTGGCGGAGCGCGGTGACGAGGCGCGGCAGGAAGTCGTAGGCCGAGGCCGCCGTGAAGCCGAGCTTCAGGATGCCGGCGCGCCCCGCCGCGACCTGCCGGGTCACGTGGGTCGCGCTCTCGGCGAGCCGCAGGATCCGCTGCGCCTCGGGCAGGAAGCTGCGCCCGGCCGCGGTCAGCCGGACCGAGCGGCTGCTGCGCTCCAGGAGTTGCACGTCGAGGACGCGCTCCAGCACCTGGATCTGCCGCGACAGGGGCGGCTGCGTCATGTTCAGCCGGGCGGCCGCGCGCCCGAAATGCAGCTCCTCCGCGACCGCCGCGAAGCACCGGAGCTGGCTGAAGTCGAACATGGGGGCTCCGTGGCGCGTGGCGTCGGGGCCGATAAGGCCCGAAGCGACCGCGCGCGCTCAAGGTATGCCGCACCCGGATGGGGCGGCACAGCCCTGGACCCGGATCAGCAGCTCAGCCGTCGACCTTCCTTGCGCCCGAACACCCGCCAATGCGCGGCGCCGGATTCCATCTGACCGTTGGCCACGGCGCGGCGGACATCCGGGTTGCAGCGCAGATACTCGCGCTCGTCGAACCCATAGGCAGCGCGCCCGCCACGGTAGTCATCCCGGTCGCGATAGCCGCGGTCCCCCCGGTCATCGTAGTCGCGATCCCGGTAGCCGCGGTCGCGATAGCCGTAACCGTCATCATAGGGGCGGGGCTGCGCCGTGACCGGGCCGACCACGCCCAGAATGCCGATGCTCACAGCGGCCGCCGTCAGAAGCGCCTTCATGGTTCCAATCCTCCTATCGGTGGGCTGAAACGCGCTGCGCCGGGAATGGTTCGATCGGCTTGGCCGTGCGGCGGCATCCCGGCGCGACCCGTCCCGCTGAACGTGATTCGGGTGCGGAGCCGGCTTCGACCGATTGAGCCCCACCGAACCAGGGCCATCCGGCTTCTTGCCGCCCCGCCAGCTCACCATGCAAAATCTGCATGCATCCGCTCAGTACAATACATAGATACTAATATGACTTGTTTTTATTTGAGATTTTCTAGCGTTCATCGCTTTTAAATTGATTCATTGAGGAACAGTTGAATTGAATTTATTGTAAGGTAAAGCAGAAAGTATTGACTTAATGCTTTCGTAGATCTTAGCGGTCGGCCGCATCAGCTCAGAGATATGGTGGGTCGATGCGTTTGAACACTTGGTACGGTCCCCGGCGCCTCCGTCAGCGCTTGCAAAAGTCTGCCGGAGGCTGCCCCGCATCGCGGACCGTGCTCGTCGCCCTGGCACTCGCGGCGACGGACGCCCCGGCGACGGGACAGATCCTGACTGGACGACCGGAGGCTGCCGATCCGGTCGCGTTCCGATCCCGAGGTTCCGCGCCGCCGGACATGGTGATGCTCGACGCGGTGTCGGTCGAGTCCCGAGGCGGCGCAGCGAAGCCGGGGTTTCCGCCGCCCACCGGCACGGTCGGACAGCCGCCGGCGGCCTTCGCGGGCGGCCAGGTTGCGGGTGGCGGCCGCGTCGGCTTTCTTGGCAGCCGCAGCGTGTTCGACACGCCTTTCACGCAGGCCAATTACACCGCAGAGTTGATCCGCAACCAGCAGGCCCGGTCTGTGGGCGATGTCCTGGCTAACAACGCCTCCGTCCGGGAGACGCAGCCGCCCTACAGCGCCCAGCGGAACATCATCATCCGCGGCTTTCCGGTGAATGCCAAAGACTTCGCCTTCGACGGGCTGTACGGCCTCGTGAGCGTCCACCAGCCCGCGCTCGACGGGATCGAGCGGGTGGAGGTGCTGAGCGGGCCCGGCGCTTTCCTGTACGGCTTCCCGCCCTCCGGGAGCGCCGTGGGCGTCGTCAACCTCGTCCCCAAACGGGCGGCCGAGGCGCCCCTCACCCGCGTGGAGGCCCAGTTCCTCTCGGCCGGCACGGTCGGCGGGTCCTTCGATGTCGGCCGCCGGTTCGGGGACGGCAACGCCGTGGGGATCCGGATCAACGGCGCCTATCGCGACGGGGCGACACCGATCGATCATCTGAATCAGGGGGCGGGCGCCCTGACGCTCGGTCTGGACTACCGCGGCGAGGCCCTGCGGCTCAGCCTCGATGCCGGGTACCAGCATCTCGCCGTCGACGCCCAGAGCAACGGCTTCACCGTTAACCCGGGCTTTCGGATTCCGAGGGCCCCCCGGCTCAGCCTCAACGTACAGCAGCCCTGGGAACGGGCCGAAATCAACCAGGGCTTCGGCGTCCTGCGGGCGGAATACGACCTCACGCCGGACATGACGCTGTTCGGCGCCGTCGGCGGATCGCGGGCGGATCGCGACTTCTTCGGATCGAACGGCACGATCACGAGCGGGGCCGGCGCCGTACAGCTGCAGACCGGCCGGGTCGCGGGCAAGTATACGCAATGGTCGGGCGAGGCCGGCCTGAGGACGCATTTCCAGACGGGCCCCGTCGATCACGGGCTGGCCGTCGTCGCCACCCATTACGCGGGCGACGAGCCCTTCTACCGCACCGGGATCGGCTTGCTCCGAACCTCGCTCTACGCGCCTGTCCTGTATCCGCCGCCCGATCGGCCCGCCCGGCGCCTCGAGGTCACGACCCGGTCCGACCTGGACGGCGTGGCCGTCACCGACACGGCCTCAATCCTCGACGGCCGCTTCCAGGGCATCACGCGCGACCTGGCCCTGCCGCAGGGGGGCTCCCAGTCGCGCTATGACAAGTCGGCCGCGACCCCGGTCGCGGCCCTGATCGTCAAGCCCTGGGACAAGCTGTCCCTGTATGCCAGCTACGCGGAAGGGTTCGGCTTCGGGCCGTCCGCGCCCGCCCAGGCCCTCAACGCCTCCGCGACGCTGCCGCCGGCGGTCACCAGTCAGATCGAGACGGGGGCGAAGCTCGACCTCGACCCGGTCGGCGTTACCCTCGCGGTCTTCGAGATCAAGCAACCCTTCGGCACCCTCGAACCCCGGACCCGGGTGTTCGGCCTGAACGGCGAGCAGACCAATCAGGGGCTCGATTTCAACGTGTTCGGCGCGCCGACGGAGGGCGTCCGCGTGCTGGCGGGCCTGACGCTGATCGACGGGCGCCTCGGGAAGACGGCCGGGGGCAGCTTCGACGGGCATGTGGCGCCCGGCGTGCCCACCGCACAGGCCAATCTCGGCGGCGAACTCGATCTCCCGCCCTGGCTCGCCAAGGGCGTGACCCTGACCGGGCTCGTGATCTACACGGCGCCGCAATATTACGATCAGGCCAACCGGCAGAAGATCCCGGATTATACCCGGCTCGATCTCGGCATCCGCTACAGCTTCGTGGCGCATGGAATGCCGCTGACGGCGCGCTTCAACGTCGAGAACGCGGCCGGCGCACGCTACTGGGCGTCGGCAGGGGCGGGGGTTCTGAGCTACGGGACGCCGCGGACATTCCTGGCCTCGTTGACCGCAGACCTCTGAGCCCCGGACCCAGCGGCTTCGGCCGGCCACGACGGGCCCGGCATCCGCGGGACCGCCCGGGCCGGCTGCCGTCGCGGACCGTAGAGTGCGGTCCGCGACAGGTCGGACTTACATCCGGTGCATCATGCGGTGGCGCATCTCGCGACGCATCATGTGACGCTCCATCCGGTGGCGCATCATCCGGCGCTCCATCCGGCGGCGCATCATGTGGCGCTCCATCCGGTCCATCTGGACCGTCGAGACCATGCCGGCGGGCGCGGCGACGGCGGCAGGCGCGAGCGGGGCGGCGGAAGCCGGGAGCGCCAGGGTGCCGCCGAGGGCGGCGAGCAGCGCGGCAGTGATGATCGAATGACGCAAGGGAAATCCTTTCTTGCCGCCCCGGTGAGGACGGACATGCTCCACGAACCCACGACGGCAGAAGATCCATCCGAGGCCCGCCCAGGAAGCCGGAGGCGGCCGAAATGGTTCCCAGGCTTGAACCAGGGCTGTCGATTTCGCCTCAGGCGGTGATGCCGGCCTGCATCGACCACCACCGCCATCATGGAGAGCAACATCCCGGCGCGAAGCGAGCGATGCGCCGTCGGCCCTCTCCGCAACGAGACGCGGCGCCATTTGATTGATATTCGAATCGAAAGACGAATTTTGTAGAATAATTATAAATATCAGCGTCTCAATTCCAACGTAAGAGGCTGCATTAAACGCCATATACAAAGCACTGATTGCCTGAGATGCGTCGCTTGAAATCGCGATTGCTCCACAATCTATGCCTCGTAATCAATGATCGATGCAATTTTTACCATGCGTTTACCACGAAGCCGTAGCGCATAACGAGACGCGGCGCGAAAACCACGCGCGATGGGGGCTTCCTCGGATGAAACGGACCGTCAGTTCAGGGCTTCTTCTCGTCCTCCTGTCGCAGACCACCCTCGCCGCGGATCTTCCCCAGGCGTCCAGGCCGGATCTCATCAAGCCGGATCGCGCCCTGCCGCCGCACGTCACGTGGTCGGGCGCCTATGCCGGTCTGTTCGCCGGGTACGGTGCGCTCGGCAGCGCCACGCGCTTCATCTGCACGGATCAAGCCGGTCGCGCCGGTGGCGATTGTCCGATCCTCCCGCCGCGGAACGCCTCGGACGGCAGCTTCATCGGGGGCGGCGAGATCGGCTACAACTGGCAGGCGCCCTTCGGCCTGGTGGCCGGTGCCGCCGCGGATTACCAGTTCACCCGGCTGTGGGGCTACGGCCGGCGGCAGGGCGATTTCCCGACCGCCGACGGCTCCACCATCCCGAACAGCGTCGCCAATGTCGGTCAGCGGCTGGATGATCTCGCGACGTTCCGCGGCAAGCTCGGTTTCGCCATCGACCGGACCTTCGTCTACGCGACCGCCGGCTTGGCCGTCGGCAACGTCCGGATCGACAACAACCTGTCCCTGATCCTGCGCGATGGCCTGAGGCTGCCGCCCGTGGCCTCGTTCGACGGTCGCGGCGGGGCGGTGCGCCTCGGCTACGTGGTCGGTGCCGGCATCGAGCATGCCTTGAGCGAGCACCTCTCCGCGAAGGTCGAGGGTCTGTACTACGATCTCGGCTCCCGGGCGGTCGTGCCCGGGCAGACGGCCGGAGACCTGCCCGGCTATCGCGCCGGCACCCGCGTCACGACGGACGGCTTCCTGGCCCGGGCCGGCCTCAATTACCGGTTCGGAGCCGGGCTGCCCGACCTGGCGCCGGCGGACTCAGCCGGCCCCGCCACCTGGGCGTTCGAGGGCGGGCTGCGCTACTTCTACAGCTCCGGCAGCCCCCGGGAGACGCTGAACGACAACTACAGACCGACGCAGGTAATTCCCGCCTGATCTATGGCGGCTCGCAGGCCCATGCCGGCGAGAGCTTCGCCCGGCTCGAGCACAACCCCACGGGCCTGTTCGTCAAGGGCTTCCTCGGAACGGGCGGCGTCACGGATGGACGCCTCTCGGACGAGGATTTCCCGCCTGCTCTCAACCCGTATTCGAAGACGATCTCGACGATCAAGGACGGCGATATCAGCTACGGCGCGGTCGATTTCGGCTACGATCTGCTGCGCCGGGACGGTTTCAAACTCGGGGGCTTCTTCGGCTACCAGTCGTTCTCCGAGCTGTATAACGGGTACGGCTGCCGGCAGGTCGCCGAGAGCCGGGGCTGCGTCCCCTCATACCCGGCCACCCTCAAAAGCCTCGGCGAGAACATGCAGTGGAACGCCCTGCGCGTCGGCGTGATCGGCGAGGCGCGGTTCGACCGGGTCCGGCTGAGCCTGGAGGGTGCCTACCTGCCGGTCGTGGCCGTGGACGGCGTCGATCACCACTGGCTCCGGCCGGACATCAACCCGGGCCCCGAAGGGGGGCGGGGCGACGGCTACGTCCTGGAGGGCATCGTTTCCTACGACCTGATGCCGTCCGTCAGCGTCGGCGTCGGCGGCCGCTACTGGCGGATGCAGGCCGACAAGGCACAGACGACGTTCCCGTTTTCGCCGCCCAGTCCGATCAAGTTCGAGACCAACCGCTACGGCGGCTTCGTGCAGCTGTCCTACAGGCTGGCCGATTTCGGCCTCGGTGAAGCCGGCGCCCAGCCGGTCCTGATCCGCAAGGATTGAGGCTGCACCGGTCGCTGCCCCCCGCGGGTCACCGGCCTCTGATCCCGGCGGACCGGAGGATCCCGGTCGCCGAACCGCGGCGCGCGACAGCGCAGAGATCCGATCCGAAGAGGCGACGATGCCGTTCCACCCCCCGTCGCGGCTGCGCGCCGCCTCTCTCGCGATCGTCATCGGGCTCGGCCTGATCGCGGGCCGCGGCCCCGCCCGGGCGGAGCCCGCCTCCGACACCATGGTGGCGTGGCACTGCTACCGCAACGCCGCCGCGACGGTTCTGGCGACTGAGAAGACCGAGTCCGTCGGCAGCCGGTACTGGCTGCGCAGGAGCACCGCCGATCTCAAGGCCGATTGCGCCGTCGAGCAGCGGCCGAGCGACCGCGTCCTGGGCGCGGACGATCCGAACGACACGAAGGGCTGGAGCGCCTACAGCACCATCGCCCTCGTCAGAGGCCTCCTGATCCTCGACGAGGGAACCAGCCCGGACCGGAACCTCGTGATCGTCGAGGTCCCGGCCGGCCGCAAGATCCTCGACATGGGCTATTCGGTGCAGGAGGGCTGCAGCCCGAGTTCCGGCTGCCAGAGTGAGGAATTCCGGTTCGACGACAAGGAGCTCACCTTCTGGCGGCAGCTCGAGGACAAGCCGACGCCCAAGAATTGCCAGGGCTATGCCGGCTTCATGAAGACCACCGGCTCGGCCGCCCTCGAGGAGCAGTCGGTCTTCACCTTCGCGACCCGCACGGTGGCGGGGAGCGGCACGAAACGGTGTACCGCGCGGCAGTAGCCCGGAGGAGGGCCGGGCAGTCGTCACGCGCGGCGCCCATGCCGCAGGCGGGCGGCAAGGAATCCGCAACCATCGGATGAGAAAGCTGAGCCCAACAGCACCGCCGGTGCTTTCGGGGCGCGGTTCGCGCCGGTCGAACGGATCCGCCCGCGCCGATGCAGACAGACGCGCCTTCCCCGGCCGCGCCGCCGATCCTCGTCGTGCCCACCTCTGGACACGATCCGGAGAGCTGGGACGGCGCGGCCGGCTTCGGCCAGTGGCGCCTCGATCCCTCGACCCGCCGCGTCACCCGCTCGATCGGGCTCGCACGCCTCTTCGGGATGCCGGACGCGCGCGATCTCGCATTCGAGGACCATTTCGCCTGCTATCATCCGGACGATCGCGCGAGCGTGGTCGCCCGGGTGGAGGCGATCCTGTCCGGAGACCGGCCGGCGGGCCCGTATCAGGCGCGGGCGCGCATCGTGCGCCCGGACGGCAGCGGCCTCGACGCGATCATCCAGGGCGTACCGGAATGCGGGGCCGACGGCACGCTCGTCGCCCTGCACGGCATGCTGCTCGACGTGAGCGACCTCGTCCGGTCCGAACGGCGCGCCCACGAGACCGACCAACTCCTGCGTGGCACCCTGGACAGCATCGACCAGGGCCTCGTGGTGCTCGACGCCGCGCAGCGGGTCCGCGTGTTCAACCGCAGCGCCGCGGAGTTGCTCAACCTCCCGGGCGACGTGCTGCGCGCGGGCGTCGCCTTCCCGGACATCCATGCCTACCAGCGCGCCCGGGGCGACTTCGCGGCGGCGGAATCCGAGCTGCGGCTCGGGAGCGTCGGGCGCGAGCCAGGGGCGCTCCCACCCCTGTTCGACTGGCGCCTGCCCACCGGGATCACCCTGGAGGTCCGCCGCTCAACCCTCGCGGATGGCGGCGCGGTCCTGACCTTCACCGACGTGACGCAGCACCGGATCGCCGAGCAGGCGATGGAGGAGAGCGAGCGCCGCTACCGGCTGCTCACCGAGAACAGCACCGACATCGTCATCTGGTCCGACCTGACGACCTGCCGCCGCTACGTGTCGCCCGCCGTAGGCACCGTCCTCGGCTACGATCCGGAAGATCTGATCGGGACGCAGCCCCTCGACTTCGTCCATCCCGACGACGTGGCGGCCTACCGCGCCGTCCTCGACGGGCTGACCAGCGGCCGGACCGCGCAGGCCCTGACCTGCCAGCGCTACCGGCACCGGGACGGACGGTGGGTCTGGCTGGAGATCTCCTTCAGCCTGACCCACGACCGGGCGACGGGGGCGGCCGACGGCTACGTCGCCACCTTGCGCGACGTGAGCGCCCGCAAGGCTGCCGAGGACGCCCTGCGCCTGAGCGAGGCGCGCTACCGGGCGCTCGCGGACGCGCTGCCGCAGCTCGTCTGGATCGCCTCCACGGAGACCGGGGAGGCGACCTACGTCAACCGGCGCTTCGAGGACTTTTACGGTCCGATCGGTCCGTCCCGGGCCGCCCGACTCGCCCGCAACCACCCCGAGGATGCGGAGCGGATGGAGCAGCTGTGGCGCACGGCGCGCGCGCAGCGGACCGGCTACGAGGTCGAGGGGCGGCTGCGGCGGCACGACGGCGCCTATCGCTGGCACAAGGTCGTGGTCCTGCCGATCTGGCAGGGCGAGGCGATGGTCGGGATGCTCGGAACCGCCCTCGACATCGACGAGATCGTGACGGCCCGGCGCGCGGTCGAGGAGGCGAGCGGCCTGCTGCGCCTCGCCCAGCAGGCGGCCAGCGCGGGCACGTGGCAGATGGACCTCGACAGCGGCTTGATCACGTGGTCGGCCGGCAGCGCACGCCTGCATGGGATCGAGACCGATCGGGAATACGGACTCGACGCGCAGACCTGGCTGACCCTGATCGACCGCCAGGACGGCGCGCGCGCCCTGCAGACCGCAGCGGCCGCCGCCGAGACGGGCGAGACCTTCTCGATCGAGTTCCGGGTCCCGGACCCGGAGGGCGGCGTGCGCTGGATCAACGGCGTCGGGCGTGCCGCGCCTCAGCCGGACGGACGGTCACGGCGGATGATCGGCCTCAACATCGACATCACCGCCCGGAAGGCCGCCGAGGCGGATCTCCTCGCCGCCAAGGCCGTGGCGGACGCGGCGCGGCTGGAGGCCGAGCGGGCGAGCGCGGCCAAGAGCGAGTTCCTGGCCGCCATGAGCCACGAGATCCGCACGCCGCTCAACGGGGTGATCGGCTACGCCGACCTGCTCCTCGACGAGCCGGATCTCGGGCCGGCGGCGCGCCGGCACGCCGACCGCATCCGCACCGCCGGGGCGGCGCTCCTGACGGTGGTCAACGACGTCCTCGATTTCTCGAAGGTCGAAGCCGGGCAGATCGAGATCGTGCCCCGGCCCTTCGCCCTCGAAGCGCTCATCGACAACGCGGTCTCGATCGTGCGCCCCTCGGCCGAGCGCAAGGGTCTCGCGCTCGTGGTCACCCGCGGGCCGGACCTGCCGGCCTGGGTCGAGGGCGACGAGGACCGCCTGCGTCAGGTCCTGCTCAACCTGCTCACCAACGCGGTGAAGTTCACCCCGGCGGGGCGCATCGGCCTGACCGTCATGGCCGCCCCCGGCCGCCTGCGCTTCGAGATCCACGATACCGGAATCGGTATCCCGGCGGACAAGTGCGACCGCCTGTTCCGGCGGTTCTCACAGGTCGACGGCTCGATCAGCCGGGAATACGGCGGGACGGGCCTGGGCCTTGCCATCTCCAAGTCGCTCGTCGAGCTGATGGGCGGAACGATCGGCGTCGCGAGCGCGGTGGGGTGCGGCTCGATCTTCTGGTTAGAGGCCGTACTCCCGGAGGTTGCGTCGGCGACGCCGGTCGCGGCCCCGTCGGTCGCGACCGTCCGGGCGACCGGCAAGCGCCTGCTGCTGGCCGAGGACGTGCCGCTGAACCAGGATCTCGCCCGGACGATCCTGGAGCGGGCCGGCCACGCGGTGGACGTGGTGGGCGACGGGGTCGACGCGGTAGCGGCCGTCCAGGCCCAACCCTACGACCTCGTGCTGATGGACGTGCAGATGCCCGTGATGGACGGGATCGCGGCGACCCGGCGGATCCGCGCGCTGGGCGACCCGCGGGACCGCATCCCGATCGTGGCGATGACCGCGAACGTCCTGCCCGAGCAAGTCGCCGAGCTGCGCGCGGCCGGCCTCGACGACCATGTCGGCAAGCCGTTCCGGGCGCAGACCCTGCTCGCAGTGATCGACCGCTGGACCGGCGCGCGCGCGGAGCCGCCGCCCCCCGCCGGCACGATCGACCGTGCTGTCCTCGACGAGATGATCGAGATGGTCGGTCGCGCCCGGATGAACGACCTGCTGGCGATGCTGGCAAAGGAACTCACCCAACGGTTCGGGCCCGCCGCGCCCGAGGCGAGCCGCGACCGGCTCATGCTGGACGCCCACGCGATGGTGTCGGCGGCCAGCATGGTGGGCTTTGCCGGGCTCGCCGAGACCTGCCGGGCGGTCGAGGCCGCCTGCCGGGCGGGCGACGATGTCACGTCGATGCTGGGCACGCTCCGGGCCCGCACGGCGGTCACGCTGGCCGAGATCGAGGCCCTGCGGGCGGCCTGAGGCGGGCCGGACCGGCGCCTGGAGCCGTGTCCGACCGCGTTGCAACCCGGCACGGCTCCAAGTTTGTGTCCTGGCGCGCGCTCTGACGCCGAACCGGTGTCCAGCTCGACGGAGAGCGCTCTAGGCGGGCGCGAGCGGGACGTGCTGGACGGCGCGGATGCGGCGACGGTGGTGGTGCCGGCGCCGTTGCAGCACGGCGTAGCGCAGCCGGTTGTAATACGCGTACAGGCGCGACCTGTGCGACCGCCGATGGGCGAGGTGGACGCGGGCCGACCGCGCCGGCGCGGCCACGCGGCGCGCCACGGCCATGTCCCCCACAGCGGGTTTCGCGTTCAGGATGGCGACCGGATCCACGTAATTGACCCTGCGCACGGCCGGCCCCCCGACGCAGCCCGTGCACAGGGAGCCGTTCAGCCGGCCCCAAAGGCGCTGCTCCCGCGCCAGGACGCGCCGGTCGGCCGCGTTCGACAACTCGATCGGTGCCTTCAGCAGCAACGCGCGGCTTTCAAAACCGGGCTTCTTGGGGATGACGCCGAAATCGTCGGGCACCTCCAGCATGGGCAGCCGGACAGGCTTCGGCTTCGCGTAGACCGTGACCGGGAAGACGACCGTGGACGCCAGCAGAGACAGCACTACGAAGTCGAGTGCTAGGCGGCGCATCCTGGTCTCCGATTTGCGTGGACACCGTCACATAGCGCTGAATCGGCAGGCCCCCTACAACTAATTTCTCTCCCGAATGTCTAAAAGCACGCTCCAGATCCGCGAACTCACCGCCAGCACTAATAATATGGCCGCGTCTCAGTAGCGATTGCGGAGAACAGCCGGGCACAGGCGTCGCGGGTGGATGCGCGGGGTTGGTTCGACCCGCCGCAGCGGCTTCGATCAACGCGCGAAGACCGGCCCCGGGGCAAAGCTTTGCCCTATTGCGCGCGCCGGGTGCGTGCCGCGGTGTGGCCGGCCGAGATGGTTACGCGGCTTTGTTGCGCCTCTACAATGACGCCGCGCGGGACGCGTTGAATTCGGTGCGCGCCCCGCCAGATCGGCGTCGGGCGCAGGACGGTCGGTGGTCGGACGAGCCCGGCGCCGGGCGCGCAGGCCGAATGCAGACGAAGCATAAACCTGCTGTAGACACGCATTGCTCGATCATTGATTTCCAGTTGCAGAGCCGAGTGGCATTCCACCGCGGACAGCCCGGTCGGGCGAGGGACAATTCAGATGGATCAGGCGGCGGACGACGTCGTATCCGAGGCCGCCCTCGCCGCGGCCCTCGAGACTTCCGGCGGCGTCGGCTTCTGGATGTGGGACATCCGCGCGGACGTGGCGCGCGCCGATCCGGTGAGCGCCCTCCTGTTCAACATCAGCCCCGCCCGGTCGCGGGCCGGGGTCAGCCTCGCGGAGATCCTGAAGGCGGTCCATCCGGACGATCAGGCTCATATCTCGCAGGTGATCCTGGACTGCGTTCAGTCCGGCGGCTCCTACACGGCCGAGTACCGCGTGCGCTCGCCGGAAGGCCGGCTGCGCTGGCTGTTCACCCGCGGCCATTTCTACCACGACGAGCACGGCCAACCGACCACGGGCCGGGGGGTGATCGTCGAGATCTCGGACAGCAAATCCGCCGGCACGGCCTTCGCACAGCGCGACGGAGGCCCGATCGATGCTCTCAACCAAGCCGCGGACCTGTGCCTGTCCCTGCATAACACGCTCTCGCAGTTCGGGAATGCGCCCATGCTGGCGCTGACCGAGACCCTGCTGCTCGAGATCGGGCGGCACTTGGCGGCGCGGCAACGGATCGCGCGCGGCCACGCCCTCCACTGACAGGCCCTGGCCGGCCTTAGAGCTCCCGGATCTTCCGCTCGATGCGCGCCGCCTCGGCCTCGTCGACCTCCACCGGCCGCCCGGTGTCGTTGGGCAGGCCGCGCCCGGTCTGCGCGATGGTCTCGTCGCGGGGGCGGCCGCTCTGCCCGTCCGAGATCGGCGGCTCCTTCGATAGGTCGCGATCCTGATCCATCAGGTCCTCCTGGCGCGCGACAGCATCGCCTCGGTTCAACCCGCCGCGCGCCGGTCGGGGGACCGGATGCCGTCCGTCGAGGGAGAACCGTGCAGGCCCGGTGAAGATCCGGCCACCGGGCGGTGCTGTTTCAGCCAGAGCCCGAACGCCTGCACCGCCGCCACGACCGTCTTCAGCCGCATCCCGTCCTCGGTCAGGGCATATTCGACCCTGACGGGCGTCGACGGGTAGACGGTCCGGCTGACGAGGCCGGCGGCTTCGAGGGCGCGGAGATCCAGCGTCAGCATCCGCTGCGAGATGCCCGGCAGGACGCGCTTGAGTTCGTTGAAGCGCTTCGGCCCATCGATCAGGAAGGAGACCAGAAGCAGGCGCCAGCGTCCGCCGAGCAGATGCATCGCATACTCCACCGAGCAGCCCGTCACCGTGTCCTTCATCGATTTCCTCAGATCCGGCTCGGTATAATTTCTGTACCCAGCGCTCAAAATAGTGCGCTCTTACATCATCCGATCGACTCGGTTAATCACGATCTGCCCCGCTTTACACGGCCCGCGCAGCGGATCCACATCCGGGAGACCGATCGTGAAACTGTACACCATGCCGGCGAGCTGTGCCCTGGCCCCGCACATCGTCGCCCATGAACTCGGCCTCGATCTGGAACTCTGCCGGGTCGATCACACCCGGCACGTGACCGAGGAGGGCGACGATTTCCTGTCCCTCAACCCGCACGGCTATGTGCCCGTGCTCGTGCTCGACGACGGCAGCCTGCTCCGGGAAGGGCCCGCCATCCTGCAATATCTGGCCGACCTCAAGCCGCAGCACCGTCTCGCGCCGCCGAACGGCTCGCTGGCGCGCTACCGGCTCCAGGAGATGCTGGGCTTCCTGAATTCCGAGATCCACAAGGGGTTCGTCCCGCTGCTCTACGCGCGGCTCGCGGGCCGCTACATCGAGACGGCCCGGCCGAAGCTCGAAGCGCGCTACGCCTGGATCGACCGGCTTTTGGCCGACCGCGCCTTCCTGATGGGCGCGGATTTCACGGTGGCGGATGCCTATCTCTACGCGCTCACGGGCTGGGGTCAGGCGTCCTGGCTGACCTCGTACTATAGGGCCGACATCCATTTCGACGCCCTGCACCATCTGGCGGCCTGGTACGGCCGCGTGCGCACCCGCGACTCCGTGCGGCGCGCGCTCCGGGAGGAGGGGCTGGAGGCGGCTGCCGGCCCTGCGCCTCAGAACGGGTAGTAGCGCAGGGAGGTCAGGCCGGTGACAAGGTGGGTGGAGGGCGCGATCCCGAAGGCCCCCCGGAAGGCGTCGCGCTCCGTGTAGGAGACCTGGGCGCCCGCCACGAGGCGGCCGTAGCCGCCCTTGTAGAGGTCGTGCCAGAAGCCGCCGGTGATCTGGCGGATGTCGCGGCTCTCGGCCTGGCAGGTCCCGCTCGCCGCCCCCTCGACGTTGCAGCCGGTCACCACCAGCGTGGGCGAGCCGTAGCCCGTGGCGTTCAGCGCGCCAGCCCGGGCGGCATGCTCCCAGCCGGCATAGACGTAGACGTCGGTGCCCGGCTGGACGTGGGCGACGGCGCCGGCGAGCAGCTGGAAGGCCGGGATCGGCGCGATCGAGCCATCGGCCTTCAGGGCGAAGTCCGGCAGCTGCGCCGAGCCGTAGCGGCCGATACCCTGGCCGACGAGGCCGCTGACCTGGAGGTCGAGGCGCTTGTCGATCACCGGCAGGGTCGCGGCGCCGCCGATGCCGTAACCCAGCGCGGTGTCGGAATGGCCGGGGAGTCGGGTCGTGGCGGTGAGGTTGGTCGGGCTCAGCCGATCGTCGAAGAACCGCACCAGACCCTTGAGCTCGAAATGCCCGAAGCCCGGCTCCAGGGCGACCTTGCCGATGAGGTCGGGGGCGCTGTTGTTCGAGTAGGTGGTGGAGGTGTTGAGCTGGCCGACCGCGTCGCCGGCATTGCTGAGGTTGACGAGGCCGGGCGCCGCGAAGGGGCTCGGCGGCAGCACGCTCTGGGGTGACTCCGCCGACAGGCCGACCCATAGGCCGGGCGCCACATCCTTGACCACGCGCAGCTGCGGGTTCCGCGTCCAGTTGAAGCCCGGGACGTACTGCACATCGATGGTGAGCGGGATCTGCTCCTTGAGCGGCGTGATGCCGGACAGATCGGTGGTGAGCAGGCTCCAGGCCTGTCCGGCGAGCACGTGCCAGCCGGTGTCGAGGGCATCGACGGTGGCAAAAATCTGCCGGATGCGCGGGTTGTAGCTGTTGCTCTCGCGCGAGTTCGCGTTGGTGGCCGCCCCGAGGAAATCGATCTCGTAATAGCTCGAGACCTGGAGCGTCGGCTCGACCTTCGCGGTGAACAGGCCGCTCAGGCGGCTCTGCCGGGCGGAGAAGCGGAACTCGTTCTCCCGCGAGCGGGGATCGTTGCGGAACGGGATCCCCCCGAAATCCGTGCCGACATCCGAGACGAGGTTGGGATGGCGGGCAATGCCCGCCAGCTCGACGAAGCCGCCCGGGGTGAAGCACACCGCCGGCCCGAGGGCATAGCTGCCGGCGTTGCAGGCGAGGTCGTTGGCCAGGATCACCGGCATGTGCGCGCTCACGGCGGGCCGGGCCCCGCCGGGACCGCCGACCTGCGCCACGCGCTGCTGATGCTCGGTCCGCGCGGCCAGGCGCGCCTGCTCCCGCGACAGCACCCGGCGCTCCCGGACTTCGCCGACGATCGCCGCCTTCTGCGCACCGGATTGCCGGCGCAGGGCGGCGAGTTCCTGCTGCATGGCCAGCATCTGGCGCTGCATCGCATCCATCCGCGCCGCCATCTCGGCGACGCTCTGGGCCTGGGCCGGCAGGGCGCCGAGGCCGAGGGCAAGTCCGGTCGCAGCCGCGGTGGCGCGGGTGCTCGGCAGGTTCAGACGCGGCATGGACCTTCAGCCAACGGGTTGGAATCCCCTGGCGGGATCCTCGGCGAACACCCCAAAGTTGAGGGATGCGCCACACGACGCTCGCTTGACAATTTTCCGCGGGGTACCCCGCCGGTGTGGGAAACCGGCGGCCGGCCGCCGGTTCCGGCCCGCTGTGGCACAGCGGCCACGGACCCTAACTCTTTGTCTTCACATGGATTAATTCTGCGTCTGACCGAGCTGGACGGGTCCGGTCGCGGCCGCGCGCCGCAGAGAGCGGCGGTGCCCGCGACCTCCTGCCCGGGCTGCGCCGCCAGGAACTTGGCCGTGCGGAGCCTGCGTTCCCTGGTTGAATGGGCCGCAGAGCCCGCAACCAGACAGAGGTACCCCATGACCACGGACGCGCGCGAGATCTACGTCACGGCCCTCAAGAACACGCACGCCGTCGAGATGCAGGCGCTGCAGATCATGGAGCGGCAGGTCGAACGGCTGGAGCGCTACCCGGAGATGGAGCAGGCCCTGCGCCGCCACATCCAGGAGACGCACGGCCAGCGCGACCGCCTGGAGGAGGCGCTCCAGAACCTCGGCGACAGCCCCTCGGCCCTCAAGGAGGGGTTCCTTGGCTTCGTCGGCAACATGATGGCGCTCGGCCACGCCCCGGCCCAGGACGAGATCCTGAAGAACACCTACGCCAACCACGCCTTCGAGAATTTCGAGATCGCGGCCTACGAGTCGCTGCTCGTCATCGCCGACGCCGCCGGCCAGCAGGGCCACCGGACGGCGTTCCAGCAGTCGCTGAAGGAGGAGCAGGGCATGGCGGAGGCGGTGCGCAAGCTGATCGGGCCGACCACCGAGCGCTACCTCCAGCTGACCACCTCCGGCGCGAAGGCCGATCGGTAACGCTCCACCGAAGCGGGCGCCGGCTCGGCGAGGGAGAGCACGTCAATCCGAGACCTCAGGACGCGCCCGGTCGCCACGCGATCGGGCGCTCGTGTTTGAACGCCGCGGCCGGTGCGACCTCGGAGCACCCTCCATTCTGCCGCAGGAACTCCCCCCGTCCTGCTTGATTGCGCGGTCATGGGAACTGGAAACGCTCGACCGACCGACAGCCGCGCGCAAGACGGCGGGTCCTCCGTCAAACCTTTCGGCGACAAGTGCGTCCACCTGTGCGTGGACATGCAGCGCATGTTCGCCGCATCCACCGACTGGAAGACCCCGTGGATGCCACGGGTCCTGCCGCACGTGCATCGCCTCGCCGCGGCGCATCCGGAGCGGACCATCTTCACCCGCTTCATCCCGGCAGCCCGGCCGGGGGAGGGTCGCGGCACCTGGGCGACCTATTCGCAGCGCTGGGCCGACATGACCCGGGAGCGCCTCGATCCCGACCTGATCGATCTCATCCCGGATCTCGGACGACTCGTCCCGCCGGCGGAGATCCTCGACAAGGACGTCTACTCGCCCTGGCTCAACACCGATCTCGACGCGCGCCTGCAGGCGCGGGGGGCCGACACCCTGATCATCACCGGGGCGGAAACCGACGTCTGCGTGCTGGCTGCGGTGCTCGGCGGCGTCGATCTCGGCTACCGCATCGTGCTGGCCACCGACGCCCTGTGCAGCTCCTGCGACGAGGCGCATGACGCGATGCTGCTGATGTACCGCATGCGCTACGGCCATCAGGTCGAGACCATGACCACCGCGGAGATCCTCGACCACTGGCGGTGAGCGGAGCGCGAGCCCGGCACGAATCCAGTTATGGCCAAGCTTAAGCGCGCTCAGCGCCGGTCCGTTCCGTCGACCTCCGACTTCCGGAGACACGAGACCTCTGGAACCAGGCACGAAAAACAGTCGCACCGCGCGAACCTGCGGCCGGTGTGACCGTTGTGTCTCCAAACACCGTACCGGAGGACAGGTTATGGCCAAGCACGAGATCCTCGGCTACTTCGAGCACCGCCGCGACGGGGCCTGGGTCTGCGTCCGGCCCTTCACCCTGACCACGCGGGATGCGAGCATCGATATCCGCCAGGGCATGCGCTTCGATTACGGCAAGCGGGTCGGCGGCGTCGATCTCGCCGAGTACCTGGAGCGGCTGGGCTCGCAGTTCGGCTCGTAGGCCAAAGCCAGGCAATTGCGCGCGCTGACGAGAGGCGCCGGATCGGATCCGGCGCCTTGTCGCGTTCAGGCGCCGCCCCACTGCATCGTCAGCCCGCCGTCGACCACCAGGGTATGGCCGGTGACGTAGGCGGAGGCATCCGAGGCTAGGTAGAGGATCGCCCGGGCGATCTCCTCCGGCTGGCCGGCCCGGTGGAACGGGATCCGCTCCAGGGATTGGTCGAGGACCTCCGGCTTCTCGAACCGGTCCGCCGTCATCGGCGTCTCGATCAGGCCCGGGGCAACATTGTTCACGTTGATCCGGTCCTCGGCGAGTTCCCGCGACAGGGACCGGCACAGGGAGCCGAGCCCGGCCTTGGACATGCCGTAGGGGGCGCTCTCCGGCGTCGGCAGATGCTGGGCCACGGAGGAGACGAACACGATCTTGCCGTTGCCGCCCTGCGCCCTGCGCATCCGGATGAACGGGCGGGCGCAGAACAGCGGGCCCATCAGGTTCACCCGCAGGATCCGCTCCAGCAACGCGTCGTCCATCTCGGCCACCGGCACGCCGCTCATGGCCTGCCCGGCATTGGCCACGAGGATGTCGAGGGTGCCGAACTCGCTGCCGATCCGGTCGAAGGCCGCGTCCACCGCCGCCGGATCGCCGACATCGAGCTGCAGCACGAGCGCCCGACGCCCCGCGGCCTCGACCCGGGCGGCGGTCTCGCGGATGCCGGCCTCGTCGGTATGGTAAGTGATCGCCACGTCGGCCCCCTCGCGGGCAAACAGCTCGGCGGTCGCCTGCCCGATGCCGGAATCGGCCCCGGTAATCAGGGCCCGGGTGTCGGTCAACGTCATGGCTTATCTCTTACGGGTGCCGCGGTCGCGGCTGGATGCCGGGGCAATGGGCGCCGCCGGACCCGGTTCCGCGCGGCGCGCACCGGCCGCAGGGGAACCTCCGCCGGACCGGTATCTTTGACGCTTCGCGTCCACATGCCCTAGTGAGGACGCATGTCCGTGGCTGACACGATTCCGTGCCTGAGCGAGGAGACCGCGCCCGATACGCGCAGCCGCATCCTCGCGACGGCGGACGCCTATTTCCGCGAGATCGGCTATCAGAAGACGACGGTGGCCGACATCGCCCGGACGCTCAAGATGAGCCCGGCCAACGTCTACCGCTTCTTCGACTCGAAGAAGGCGATCAACGAGGCCGTGCTGGAACGCCTGATCGGCGAGGTCGAGGCGCTGATCTCGGAGATCGCCGACCGGCCGGGCCTCGACCCCACCGGGCGGTTCGTGGCGGCGATCGAGACGCTGCACCACGACTGCACCCGGCGCTGTGAGGCGTTTCCGCGGCTTCACGAGATGATCGAGGCCGCGATGGCCGAGAGCTGGGAGGTCTGCCGCCACCACGTGGCCCGGATCACCGCCGGGATCGAGCGGATCATCCGCGACGGCGTGGCAAGCGGCGTGTTCGAAACCGCGGATCCTGCCGAGGCGGCGGCCTGCGTCCACGCCGCGATCGCCCGCTACACGCATCCGGTGCTGGTCGGGAAGTCGCCGCCCCAGCCGGCGCCGTCCGTGGAGGCCATGACGGCGTTCCTGCTGCGGAGCCTGGCGCCGACGGGGCGCTGAGGCCCCGTCCGGTTGTATTTTTCACCGCATCCCGAGCGCTACTCGGACGCCGGCCCCACCTCCGGCGCGGGCTCCGAGGCGCTGGGCTGCGGGCCGTCATAGCCCTCGATCACCAGGATCTCGGCCTCGACGCCGCGCTGCTTGGCCTTGGCGGCCTGGTAGAGGTCAGAATTCCAGCAGGCGAGGGCCTCGTCGTAGCTCGGGAACTCGATCACCACGTTGCGGGACCGGGCCGGGCCCATCACAGCCTCATGGGCGCCCCCGCGCACGAGGAAGCGCCCGCCGAACTTGGCGAAGGCGACGCCGTTGGCCGCCACGTAGTCCTTATAGGCCTCCGCGTCGCGGACATCGATCCGCGCGATCCAGTAGCCCTTCGTCATGCTGCGTCTCCTCTGTGCGAGGCGAAGTGGGCCGGGGCCGCGGGAAAGCAATCCCGATCAGGCCATCTCGGCCACGATCGCCCGTGCCACGGCGCGGGGATCGGCGGCGCCGGTGATCGGGCGCCCGACCACGACATGGTCGATCCCGGCCTGCCGGGCCTCGCCGGGGGTCATCACCCGCTTCTGGTCGCCGGCCTCCGCGCCCGCCGGGCGGATCCCCGGGGTGACGATCAGCCGGTCCGGCCCGACGATCGTCCGGACCGCGGCCGCCTCGGCCGCGGAGCAGACGAGGCCGTCGATGCCGATCTCGGCGGCCTGGGCGGCGCGCCGGGCGACCAGCTCCGCCACCGGCAGGCCGTAGCCGGCCTCCGCGGCGTCGGCGTCGTCGTAGGAGGTCAGCACCGTCACGGCGAGGATCTTCAGCCCCGCGCCCCGGCCCCGGACCGCCGCCCGCATGGTCTGCGGATAAGCGTGAACGGTGAGGAAGGTGGCGCCGAGCCCCGAGGCGGCGCGCACCCCGGCCTCGACGGTGTTGCCGATATCGTGAAGCTTCAGGTCAAGGAAGATCTTGAGGCCCCGCGCCGCCAGACGCTCGGCGAGGGCCAGCCCGCCCGCGTAGCCGAGCTGATAGCCGATCTTGTAGAAGGTCGCGGCGTCGCCGATCCGGTCGATCAGCGCCTCGGCCTCGGCCACGCCCGGCAGGTCGAGGGCCACGATCAGGCGGTCGCGGGGGTCGGCGAGATCGGTCATCGGGCGTCCTTCGGGGTCGCGGCAGGGATCACGGCCGGGCAAGGCGTGTCAATGCGCGGCCGGCGGCCGGCCACCGTCAGCGGGTGACGTTCAGGCGGTGGCCCGGACCGAGGGGCCTGCGCTCAATGAAGCAGGAAGTCGCCCGACACGGCGCGCAGCTCGGCCGGCTTCAGGAGCTGGCAGTGCATGACCTTCACGGAATGCAGCGGCCCGTCGAGCCGGCTCTGCCAGAAGGCCAGGAATCTTCGTAATTCCGGCAGTTGCGGAAAGAGATCGTGCTGCTGCCAGATGAAGGTCCGCAGCAGATGCGGGTAGTCCGGCAGGTGATAGAGAATTTCGGCGGTCGTCAGGCTGTAGCCTTCGAGCCATACGCGGCGGCGTCTTGCATCGGACATTGATCAACCCACTCCGAAGGTTTGGCTGATGCAATATCCTGTCTCAGTAAGCCGGCTCACTCAAGGGAAAGCTGCGCCCTAATTCACCGCTCCGGCGAAGGCGTCTGCCCTGTGGCGCCGCTGCTGCAGGGTGTTGGTCCCAAGATGCGTCGCCACGGTCCGGTTCACCCCGCCAGCACCCGCGCCACCTCCGCCTTCAGCACCGGCAGCAGCTCCGCCTCGAACCAGGGCTCGCGCTTGAGCCAGCCGTTGTTGCGCCAGGACGGGTGGGGCAGGGGCAGCACCCGGGGGCGCCGGGGCTCGGCGAGGGTTTCCCGCCAGCGCCGCACCGTGCCGGTGAGCCCATCCTCCAGCTTCCCCAGGTGCCAGGCCTGCGCGTACTGGCCGATCACTAGGATCAGCTCGAGGTTCGGCAGACCGGAAAACAGCTCCGCCCGCCAGCGCTCGGCGCATTCCCGGCGGGGCGGCCGGTCACCGCCCTTGGCGTCGAGGCCGGGGAAGCACGCGCCCATCGGCAGGATGGCGACCTTGGCGGCGTCGTAGAACCGCGCCTCGTCGAGGCCGAGCCAGGACCGCAGCCGGACGCCGGATGGGTCCATGAACGGCATCCCGGTCCGGTGGGCGCGGGTGCCGGGGGCTTGGCTGGCGATGCAGAGGCGCGCGCCGGTGCTGCCCTGGACGATCGGCCGGGGCTCCTGGGGCAGGGGCGGGCCGTAGAGCGGGCTGTCCCGGCAGAGGCGGCAGGCACGCAGGCGGGCGGCGGTGTCGTCGAACGGCATGCGCCCGAGATGGCGCGGTGAGGCCAAAAAAAGAAACGGCGCGGTGTCGCGCCGCGCCGTTGTCAGTTGGTCTCTTGCCTTGGGGGAAGACCCTTTCGTCCTACGCCGGTCCGCAGCGCGGGGAGGTGCGATTCCTCACGCGCCCTTCACGCCGGAGAGGTCGAGCGGCAGGGAGCGCAGGCGCCGGCCGGTCGCGGCGAAGACCGCGTTGGCGATCGACGGGCCGAGAACCGGCACGCCCGGCTCGCCGATCCCGGTGGGCGCCACCTGGCTCGGCACGATATGCACCTCCACCTTCGGCATCTCGCTCATGCGGGTGGGCTCGTAGGCGTCGAAATTGTGCTCCTGCACCTGCCCGTCCTTGAGGGTGATGCGGTTGCGCAGCACCGCCGACAGGGCGAAGCCGACCGCGCCCTCGACCTGCGCCCGGATCACGTCCGGGTTGACCGGCACGCCGACATCCACCGCGGCCACGATCCGGTTCACACGGATCGCCGCATCCTGCGCGGTCACGTCGGCCACCATGGCGACGTAGGAGCCGAAGGATTCGTGCACCGCCACGCCGAGGCCGCGGCCCGGGTCCTGGGGCTTGGCGCTCCAGCCGGCCTTCTCGGCGGCGAGCTTGAGGACGCCGGACAGCCGCGGCGCCTGGGCCAGGAGGGAGAGCCGGTAGGCCACCGGATCGACATTGGCGGCATGCGCCAGCTCGTCGATCATCACCTCCATCACGTGCGCCGTGTGGGTGTGGCCGACCGAGCGCCACCACAGGACCGGCACGCCCTCGCGGCCATTGTGGACGCCGAACCGGTAGGCCGGCAGCGCGTAGGGCGTGTCGGAGGCGCCCTCCACGGTGGTCGAGTCAATGCCGTTCTTGACGATCATCGCCTCGAAGGGCGAGCCGATCATGATCGACTTGCCGACCATCACGTGGTCCCAGCCGACCACCGCACCCTTGGCGTCGATGCCGGCCCGGACCTTGTGCAGCACGGTCGGGCGGTAATAGCCGCCGGCCATGTCGTCCTCGCGGGTCCAGACGAGGTGGATCGGGGCCTTCTCGCCGGAGGCCTTGAAGACGGCAGCCGCCTCCGCGAGGTAATCGGCGGTGGGGGTCGCCCGGCGGCCGAAGGAGCCGCCGGCCCAGTTGCTGTGGAGGCGCACCCGGTCGGCCGTCACCCCGAGGATCGCCGCCATGGTGGCCTGCTCGATGGTCTGGAACTGGAAGCCGGCGTAGACGTCGTAGCCGCCGTCCGCCGCCTTCTCGATCGTGGCGTTGAGCGGCTCCATCGCCGCGTGGGCGAGATAGGGGAAGGTGAACTCGGCCTCGATCACCTTGGGGGCGCCCTTCAGCGCCGCCTGCGGGTCACCGCGCTCGGAGGCCGTCAGGCCGGGGCCCTTGGCCCGCTCCCGGTACTCGGCGAGGATCGCGTCGGACGAGCGGGTCTCGGCGGTGCTGTCGTCCCAGGCGACGGTGAGCGCCTCCCGGCCCTTCATGGCCGACCACGTGTCGCGGGCGATCACCGCCACGCCGCTCGGCACCTGCACAACGTCGAGGACGCCCGCGACCTTCCGGGCGGCGGCGGCGTCAAAACTCTTCACGGTGGCGCCGAAGCGCGGCGCCCGGGCCACGACCGCCGTGACCTGGTTGGGACGGCGGATGTCGAGGGAGTAGATGGCCGTGCCGTTGGTCTTGGCGACGGAATCGAGGCGCGGCACCTTCGCGCCGATCAATTTCCACTCGCTCGGGTCCTTGAGCCGCGGCTCGGAGGGCACCGGCAGGGAGGCGGCCGAGGCCGCAAGTTCCCCGAACCGGGCCTGACGGCCGGACGGGCCGTGGCGCACGACGTTGTCGGCGACGGTGATCTCGGAGACCGGCACCTTCCAGCGGAAGGCGGCCTCGGCCATCAGCATCTCGCGGGCGGCAGCGCCGGCCTTGCGCAACTGGAACCAGGAATTGGCCACCGCGGTCGAGCCGCCGGTGCCCTGGATCGGGCCCATCAGGCTGTTGTTGTAGAGCGTCGCATCCGCCGGCGCGAATTCGGTGCGGACCTTGGACCAGTCGGCGCCGAGCTCGTCCGCCAGGATCGTGGCCAGCCCGGTCGTGTTGCCCTGGCCCATGTCGAGGTGCTTGATCACCACCGTCACGGTGTCGTCCGCGCCGATCCGCACGAAGGCGTTGGGCTGGGCCTTCACATCGGCGAGGTTCGGGCCGGCGGCGGCGCGGGCGGATTTCGGATCGAGCCGGAAGGCGACCACCAGGGCGCCAGCGCCCGCCAGCAGGCCGCGGCGGCTCGGACGGAGGGGGAGGGGGCTCGGTCGACGGGCGTTCAGCATGGCGGCGAGGCTCCGGTCGGGACCGCGGGGCGGGCGGGGGCGAAGGGCAGAGGAAGGTGGGCGCCGGGACGGATCAGGCGAGGCTGCGCGCGGCTTCGTGAATCGCGGCGCGGATGCGCTGGTAGGTGCCGCAGCGGCAGATGTTACCGTCCATGGCGCCGTCGATATCGGCGTCGCTCGGCTTGGCGTTGCCCGAGAGCAGGCCGATCGCCGACATGATCTGGCCGGACTGGCAATAACCGCACTGGACCACGTCGAGCCTGCGCCACGCCGCCTGGACGGCCTCGGCCACCCGGCCGTTGACGCCCTCGATGGTGGTCACCTGCGCGGTGCCGACATCGCCGAGCTTCGTCTGGCAGGCGCGGACCGGCTGGCCGTCGAGATGGATCGTGCAGGCGCCGCATTGGGCGATGCCGCAGCCATACTTGGTGCCGGTGGCGTCGAGCCGGTCGCGCAGCACCCAGAGCAGCGGCATGTCCGGATCGGCATCGATCTCGTGGGCGACGCCGTTGACGGTGAGCTTCGGCATGATCGGCACCCCTGATCGACGCGTGAGCCCGGACGCCTGGATAACGGCGCACCGCGCGATGAGGGCCGGCCGGACAGTCAACCCTAGCGAGCCTGACCGATCGCGTGATGTGCGCGGCCGCACATCAAACCGGATGGGAGGCCAGCCTCGCCACAGGCAGCGATGATTAAGATACGCGCGATGTCGGCAGCCCCTTCTTAACATATCCGCCGCATCCTCACGGAGTGATTCCCGTCCGACACCGCCTTTTTTGAGTTTCAGTGCGCGTATGTCCGATCTCACCGTCGAGATGGTCCAGCGCGGTCGCGGCCCCTCGACGGAGGAGGCCGCCCGTCGCCTCGGGGTCGCCCGCGAGATCCGCTCGGCGCGCGAGAAGCTGACCTCGCAGACCGGCCTGGAACGGGCCTTCGACTACGAGCTGCTGCGCCACTACGCGCAGTATCGGGCCGGGGCTGGCATCCCCCTGGCGGGATTCGCGGCGGTGCTCGCCGCAGCGGCGACCTTCTGGATCACCGCGCCGGTGGCCGCTTCCTGGGCGCTCGGCGTGTTCCTGATGATCACGCTCAACACGACGCTGAGCCGGCGCTTCCTGAACGCCGACCCCGAGACGATTCCCCTCCGGCGCTGGCGTCGCAGCTTCCTGATCGGCGAGGTGCTGCAGAGCCTGTCGTGGTCGGCGATGATCGGGCTCGGCGCCACCGGCGGCTGGACCTTCGCGCTGATCGGCCTCGTCATCGCCTCGGCGGTCACCACCATGCTGGCCGCGACGGTGCCGCTCGCGGCCATCGCCGCCCTGGTGCCGCTGGCTTTGGCCACCGCGTCGCTCGCCACCCTCTCCCAAGCGGCGGACGCGCTGCTGCTCGTCACGATGGCGGGCGGCGCGCAGCTGTTCTTCCTCGGCCTGTCCCGCCGCCTCTACGCGGCGACCATGGGCGCCCTGCGCTCGCGCGCCGAGAAGGATGCGGTGTTCGGCGAACTGGAGCAGGCCAAGGCCAATTCCGACGAGGCCCGCCGCCGGGCCGAGGAGGCGAACCTCGCCAAGTCCCGGTTCCTGGCCACGATGAGCCACGAATTGCGCACGCCGCTCAACGCGATCCTTGGCTTCTCGGAGGTGATGAAGAACGAGGTGTTCGGCGCCCACATCGCACCGTCCTACCGGGAATACTCCCACGACATCCACGACAGCGGGCTGCACCTGCTCAACCTGATCAACGAGATCCTCGATCTCTCGCGGATCGAGGCCGGGCGCTACGAGCTGAACGAGGAGCCGGTGCAGCTCGCCCACGTGGTCGAGGAGTGCCGCCACATGATGGGCCTGCGCGCCAAGGCCAAGAACCAGACCTTCCACGACCTCGTGGACGATGCCCTGCCGCGGCTCTGGGCGGACGAGCGGGCCCTGCGCCAGATCGTGCTGAACCTCCTGTCGAACGCCGTGAAGTTCACGCCGCCGGGCGGCGCGATCTGGCTGAAGGTCGGCTGGACCGCCTCGGGTGGGCAGTACGTCTCGGTCAAGGACAGCGGACCGGGCATCCCCGAGGACGAGCTCGGCACCGTCCTGTCGTCGTTCGGGCGCGGCTCGCTGGCGATCAAGACCGCCGAGCAGGGTTCGGGCCTCGGCCTGCCGATCGTGAAGGGGCTGGTGGAGCTGCATGGCGGCCAGTTCCAGCTCACCTCGAAACCCCGGGAGGGCACCGAGGTGGTGGTGACCCTGCCGGCCTCGCGCGTCATGGACACGCTGCCGCCGGTCGAGATCGACGCCGAGCCCGCGGCGTCGGCCCGGGGGGCGCTCAACCGGGCGGCTTAGGCGAGTTCACCCAGCGCACAGACCCTGTCCCATTCGGCCTCGGTCACCGGCTGCACCGACAGGCGGGAATTGTTCACCAGCACCATGTCGGCGAGCGCCGGATCGGCCTTAATGGCGTCGAGCGTCACGGGGCGGGGCAGCGCCTCCACGGCGCGCACGTCGACCATGCCGAAGCGGCCGGTCTCGTCGGTATGATCCGGATAGTAGGGCCGGATCACCTCCACGATGCCGACCACCGCCTTGCCCTCGTTCGAGTGGTAGAAGAAGCCCCGCTCGCCGACCTGCATGGCCATCAGGTGCTTCTTGGCGAGGTGATTGCGCACCCCGTTCCAGAACGTGCCCGCCCCGCCGGCCGCGACCTGCTGGTCCCATGACCAGGTCGCGGGCTCGGATTTGAACAGCCAGTACGCCATTGCCGCATCCCCACCGGCCGCCCGGTTCGGCGGCGCAATCCGGGGCCTTAACGGTTCCCGATCGCGTTGCCACGCTTCACGGGGGCAAGGCCGCCTCAGTCGGACGCGGCCGGACGACTTGGGACTGCGGTCTCGGCGGGTCCAACGCGCCCGCTGGGCGCAACACGGGCCGTCGCGTCACGCGAAGCTGGGCCGCGCGAACGAGGCCGGCTCGGTCCGCTCACCGACTAAATCGACCCAAACCCGGTACGATGCTCCATCAATCACCATCGTTGTTCATGTATTAATCTCTAACCTTTAGTATTCTTAGGAATAACGACACGTAACGACCGTTGATTGTCCACATGTTGACCTGATCGGCTGCTTCGTCGGAGAACACAATCTGTGGTTGGTGGCCCTCGCGGCCCTTGTCTGCGCGCTGGCGAGCACGACGGCGATCGGGCTGCTCACCCATGCCAGGCAGGCTGGCAGGCGCGGCCGCTATCTGTGGCTCGCGGTCGCGGCGGTGGCGGGGGGCTCGGGGATCTGGGCCACGCATTTCCTGGCCATGCTCGCCTACGCGCCGGGGCTGCCCTCGGCCTATGGGATCGGTCTGACGCTCCTCTCCTACGCCGACGCCGTCGCGATCACCGGGCTCGGCTTCGGCCTGGCGACCATGGGCGGCCGGGTGCGGGCGGCGATCGGGGGCGCCGTCGTGGGCGGCGGCATCGCGGCAATGCACTATACCGGCATGGCCGCCTATGAGGTGCCGGGGCATCTGATCTGGAACCCGGCGGTGGTCGCCGTCTCGGTGGCGATCGGCGCCGTCCTGGGGGCGATGGCGCTGGTCGCGGGCCTGTCGGCCGGCACCGTCCGGGGCCGGGGCCTCGGCGCCGGGCTGCTGATCCTGGCGATCTGCGGCCATCACTTCACCGGCATGGGCGCGGTGACCATCCAGCCCGACCCGGCGGTGGCGATCCCCGAGAGCGCCATCCGGACCGAGTGGCTCGCCGCCGCCGTCGCGCTGGCGAGTTCGCTGATCCTGCTACTGGCCGGGGCCGCCGTCCTCCTCGACCTGCGGGAGCGTCAGCGCGCCGAATCCGAGCGCGAGCGCCTGCGCAGCCTCGCCAACGCGGCCGTCGAGGGCCTCGTCGTGTGCCGCGGCGGCCAGATCGTCAGCGCCAACGAGGCCTTCGCCCGGCTCGCCGGAACCGAGGCCGCGTCCCTGGTGGGCGCCAGCCTGTCCATCTACCTGCCCGGGCTCACGGCGACGGCCGGCGCGGCCGGAGAAGCCGTCGAGGCCGAACTCGTCCCGGCGGGCGGCGGAACCATCCCGGTGGAGGTGATCCTGCGGCCGATGGCGGAGTATGGCCGCCAGCCGCATCACGCCGTGGCGGTGCGCGACCTGCGCGCCCGCCGCCGCGCCGAGAGCCAGATCCACTACCTCGCCCACCACGACGCCCTGACGGGGCTCGCCAACCGGACGAGCTTCCACGCGCGGCTGGAGCGGGAGATGCGGGCGGCGGATGCGCAGCGGACCCGGCTCGCCGTCCTGTGCCTCGATCTCGACCGCTTCAAGGAGGTCAACGACCTGTTCGGCCACGCCGCCGGCGACGCGATGCTGCGCGATCTCGCCCTGCGCGTCGGCGGCCTGCTCGATCCCACGCAGCTGATGGCCCGGCTCGGCGGCGACGAATTCGCGATCCTGACACCCCTGGGACACGGCCCCGCGGACGGCTCGGCCGAGCGGCTGGCCGAGCGGATCCTGGCGATGCTCGCGACGGTACCGGCGGCCTCCGGCCCGGTGATCGCCACCAGCATCGGCCTCGCGGTCTATCCCGACGACGCGCAGGACCAGCGCGGCCTGCTGAGCCATGCCGACGCCGCCCTGTACCGGGCCAAGGCCGAAGGGCGCGGCACCTGCCGCCGCTACGACGCCAGCATGGGCGCCCAGATCCGCGACCGGCGCATGCTGGAGCACGACCTGCGCCACGCGGTGTCCCGGGGCGAGCTGGACCTCGTCTACCAGCCGCAGACGCGGATCGACACCGGCGCGGTGACGGGCTTCGAGGCGCTGCTGCGCTGGCGCCATCCGGAGCGCGGCTCGGTCCCCCCGGACCAGTTCATACCGATCGCCGAGGAGACCGGGGCGATCCTGGAGATCGGCGCCTGGGTGCTGCGCGAGGCCTGCCGGACGGCGGCCGGGTGGCCACAGCCGCTGGCGATCGCCGTGAACGTCTCGGCGGTGCAGCTCCACAACCCGCATTTCGTGCAGTTCGTCCACGGCACCCTGTTCGAGAGCGGCCTGAAGGCGGATCGCCTGGAGATCGAGATCACCGAGACCGCGCTGATCCGGGATCCGGCCCGGGCGCTGCTCACCCTGCGCCAGCTCAAGGCGCTCGGCGTGCGGATCGCCATGGACGATTTCGGCACCGGCTATTCCTCGCTGTCGAACCTGCGGTCCTTCCCGTTCGACCGGATCAAGATCGACCGCTCGTTCATCAAGGCGGTCCACAGCAACCCGCAGGGGGCCGCGATCGTGCGCTCCGTGCTGGGCCTGGGGCGCGGCCTCGGCCTCGCCGTGGTGGCCGAGGGCGTCGAGACCGACGAGGAACTGTCCTTCCTGGCCGCGGAACACTGTACCCTCGCACAGGGCTACCTGATGGGCCGGCCCTCGCCGATCACGCACTTCGCCGAATACACCCACGGGGATGCGCCGGATCCGGTCGCCGCCGTGGCCTGAGCGGCCGGATCCCGTCATGGTTTCGAAAGGGCGAGCCCTTTCGCGGGTCCAGGGCAGAGCCCTGGAGACCACCTCAGGGTGCCACCCTGAGAACCCGCCAAAGGGCTGGAGCCCTTTGGAAACCCGGGACTTTGGCTCTCAGCCGGCCGAAGACGAGCCGGCTCAGGCCCGCGAACAGCCAGGCGCAAGGCCCCCCCGTAGAGCATCACCCCGGCAAAGCCCGACGCGAGCGCCTGCCGGGCCAGCGTTGGGCTGACCGTGGAGGTGCAGATCGACAACGCCCGTCCCCTGCTCGACGGTTTCGAGGCGGGCCGGCTCGACGCGGCGATCATCCGCAGCGACGACGACCGGCGCCCGGGCGAGATCCTGGGGCCGGAATTGTTCGGCTGGTTCGCGGCGGCGGGCTTCACGCACCGGGCGGGGGAGCCGCTGCAGCTGGCCGCGTCCTTGCCCTGCTGCGCCGTCCGCGACGTGGCGGCCCGGCTGCTCGACCGGGCCGGAATCGCCTGGACGGAGGTTTTTTCAGGCGGAACGGCCGCGATCGCCGCGGCCCTGTCGGCGGGTCTGGCGGTGGCGGCCTTCCCGCGTCGGCTGGCACCCGCCGACGTGGTGGATGTCGGCCCGGCGCTGGGCCTGCCGGCGCTCCCCGCCCTCGCGATCGTGCTGCACGCCGCACCGTCCGACCCGAAGACCCGGGCCACGCTGCGGGCGATCGCGGCGGCGTTCCGGGGGGCGAGTCCTCGGATTCCAAAGGGCTAAGCCCTTTGGCGGGTGGTCAGGGCAGCGCCCTGACGCATCGGCGTCCCGGGCTTCGGGACGATACGTTCTGCCCAGGCTGGACGGATGGCAGTCCAGCAGAGCGTCACTCATCGATCTCCCCCCGCAGCGGTCGCGCCAGCAGCCCGGCGACCACATCATCGACTCCGGCCGTGCCCGCCACGATCGCCGCGACCGCCTGCGCCACCGGCATCTCGATGCCCTGCGCCGCCGCGAGCCCGGCCAGGGCCGCGGCCGTGAAGGCGCCCTCGGCGAGCTTGCCGCCGGCGGCCTCATCCGGGCCCGCCCCGGCGCCGAGCCGCTGCCCGAAGGCGAAGTTGCGCGATTGCGGCGAGGAGGCGGTCAGCACCAGATCGCCCAGCCCCGAGAGGCCCATCAGCGTCTCGGGGCGGCCGCCGAATCCCTTCGCGAAGCGCATCAGCTCGGCGAAGGCCCGGGCGATCAGCGCCGCCCGGGCGCTCTCGCCGAGGCCCCTCCCGGCCACGATCCCGCAGGCGATGGCCAGCACGTTCTTGCCGGCCCCCCCGATCTCGACGCCGCGCACGTCGTCGGTGTGGTAGAGGCGCAGGTTCGGCCCCGAGAGGAGCGCCGACAGGGACGCGGCGAGCCGGGCATCGGCCGCCGCCAGGGTCACGGCGGTGGGCAGGCCGCGGGCGACATCGGCCGCGAAGCTCGGGCCCGACAGGACCGCGACAGGCGTGCCCGGCGGCAGGACCTGCTCCGCCACGGCGCTCAGGAAGCTGTCGCTGCCGCGCTCGATCCCCTTGGCGCAGAGGATCACCGGCCCGGCCGAGGCCAGGGGAGGGCGCAGGGCTTCCAGCACGCCGCGCACGGTCTGGGCGGGGACCACGACCAGCGTGGCCCGGGCGCCGGCCAGTCTTTCGGGCTCCGCCGTCGCCCGGATGCCCGGGTGGAGCGGCACGCCCGGCAGGTAGCGCGGATTCTCCCGCCCGGCCTGGAGCCTGGCAGCGGCCTCCGGGTCACGTAGCCAGAGGGTGACGGGATGCCCGGCCGCCGCCGCGGCATTGGCGAGCGCCGTGCCCCAGGCCCCGCCCCCGACGACGTTGATCGCAGCGCCCGCGCTCATGCGGCGACCTCCCTGTCCGCGCAGTCCAACCGATAGAGTACGTGCGTGCGCAACGGCCCCTCAGGCACCGCCGGATGCGAAAATGTCCCGGCCGGGACCATGTCGATGCGCTCCATCACGGCCCGGGACCGGGTATTGCCGGCCGCCGTGAAGGCTACCACGGCGCGGATGCCGCAGCGCTTCGACAGGTCGGCCAGCGCGCACCGCGCGGCCCGGGTGGCGAAGCCGTGCCCCCAGGCATCGCGCGCGAGGCGCCACGCCAGTTCTACCGTGCGCCCGGGCCGGTCGCCGCCCGGGAAGGGGAGGGGCTGCAGGATCCGCATCGCGCCGGCAAAGCCGATGAACCGGCCCGCATGCTCGACGGCCCAGGGGCCGAACCCGTCCGCCACGAAGCGCCGGTCGAAGATCCCGGCCTCGGCGGCGCTCTCCGCCGCTGTCCGGGGGCGGGGGAAGTGGGCCATCACGGTCGGGTCGGCGTTGAGCGCCGCGAAGGGCGCCGTGTCCTCCGGACGCCAGCGGCGCAGGATCAGGTCGCCGTCCCGGAGGGTCTCGGGAACGACGGCCGGCGCGATCTTGCCACGCCACGCCAGGGAGCGGCGGTTGAGGAGGGCGAGATCCGCATCGCCGGCGAGCACGGCCTCGCCCAGCGCGATCGCGCCTTCGAGTCGATCGAGGGGCATGTTGGCGTAGGCCGGGGGGCGGACATGGTCGCGCCAGGGGCCGCCACAGGTGTTGTCGAGCAGGATCCGCGCGAAGCAATGATCGAGGCGCACCGGCCAGTCCGGCCGGGCGGCCTCGGGCAGGCGGCGCTCGACCAGAGCGCGCCACTGCGCGCGCCGCGCCGCCTCGGTCATCCGGCCGGAACCGCCGCGGCGGCTGGATCGCCCGAGAGCGGCCAGCGCGGCCGGGCCGGGGCGGTCAGGTCATCCACGAGGCCGAGGCGCAGGCGCTCCAGACCGGCCCAGGCGATCATCGCGCCGTTGTCGCCGCAGAGGTGCAGGGGCGGGGCGACGAAGCTCAACCCCGCCTCGCCGGCGAGGGCCGCGAGCGCCCGCCGGATCGCGCCGTTGGCCGCCACGCCCCCGGCCGCCACCAGGGCGGTGGGCCGCCCGGCCACGCCCGAGAAGCCGCGCAGGGCGACCCGGGCGCGATCCACCACGACATCGACCACCGCGGCCTGGAAGCCGGCGCAGAGATCGGCGACGTCGCGCTCGGCGAGCGGGGCGATCTTTTCCGCCTCGATCCGCAGGGCGGTCTTGAGCCCGGAGAGCGAAAAATCCGCCTCGCGCCGACCCAGCATCGGCCGGGGCAGGGCGAAGCGCTCGGCATCGCCCGCCTCGGCCATGCGCTCGACCTCGGGTCCGCCGGGATAGCCGAGGCCAAGGAGCTTGGCGGCCTTGTCGAAGGCCTCGCCGATGGCGTCGTCGATGGTCGAGCCGAGGCGGACGTAATCGCCGACGCCGCGCACCGCGAGGAGCTGGGTATGGCCGCCCGAGACCAGCAGCAGCAGGTACGGAAAGGCGATCCCGTCGGTCAGCCGGGCCGTGAGGGCGTGGGCCTCCAGATGGTTCACGGCCAGAAGCGGCTTGCGGGTCACGAGCGCCAGGGTCTTGGCGGTGACAAGGCCGACCAAGACGCCGCCGATCAGCCCGGGCCCGGCCGCCACCGCGATCCCGTCGAGATCGGTCAATCCGATTCCGGCCTTCTCCAGGGCGCGGGCGATCAGCCGGTCGAGCACCTCCACATGGGCGCGGGCGGCGATCTCGGGCACGACGCCGCCATAGGCCGCGTGCTCGGCGATCTGACTCAGCACCTCGTTGGCGCGGATCTGCGCGACGCCATCCGCGTCGATCGAGACCACGGCGGCGGCGGTCTCGTCGCAAGTGGTCTCGATGCCGAGCACCGTCTTCTGCACGCGTCAGGTCTCCTCGTTCGGGCGGCCTCCGAGCCGCCGGCAGTCCGGGCATGGGGCTCGAAGCCATGCTCCCCAGTAACGCTCCGTCCCGATCCGGCCGGCGCGTCTCTCCCGCCTCAGTCGACCGCGACCATCACGTCGGAGGCCTTGATCACCGCGTAGGCAGAGCCGCCGGCCACGAGCTTGAGCGCATCGACCGCCTCGTTGGTGATCGAGGCCATGACCACTTGGCCGGGGCTGATCTCGATCTTCACGTGGGACGTGGTCGCACCCTTGTCGACCGAGACGACCGTGCCCTTGATGACGTTGCGTGCGCTGATCTTCATGAGTCCGGCTCCCCTGCCGCATCGGGCGGCTCACGGCCGGCTTCCTACAACACGGTGGGCCCGCGCGCGACCGCCTTGGAGCGCGCGCCACCGAAATGGCGACCGGTTCGGCGCAAGAGAAAGCGCCACAACAAGGACGTGGGGCCGCCCCGATTGCCCTGCGATCGGGGGCGGCTCTAATGCGAATCCGGGGCCGGATCGCCGTCCGGCCCGGTCTCGTCCGCTGCCTCGGACTCTTCCTCGGGGATCGGCGCGGCGCCCCAGGCGACGAGGGTCGCGTTGAGGTCGTCGAGGACGAAGTGCCGGGCGCTGTCACGGTCGTACCCGTCGGCCAGGAGGTCGTCGTAATCGGTGAAGACGTGGCGGGCATAGGTCACGAGGGCGAGGCGCGCCGCGGTCTCGGGGGCGGCCCGGCGCAGGCCCGGGCTCGCCAGCGCCCGGGCCAGGGCGGCCTCGGCCTCGAAGGGCGGCAGGCGCGGGGCAAGCCGCGCCAGCGCCTGGGCGACGGCCTCGCGGCGGTTCCGGGGCGGGGATGCGTCGCTCATCGAAGGCCTGCCGACCGCATGATTTCAACGCCGGGATCGGTTAGGATCACGTCGGATCAGGTGGAGTGGACACGGATCCTCCGCCGCGGAGAGCAGGTGAATGTCAGGTCTTCGTCATACGGCAAGTCGTCACCTTGCACAGCGTCGTTACCGCTCAAGTCTCCGTCGCGCGGCAATCCTGGGCCTCCTGCTCGGACCGGTGCCGGCCTTCGCCCAGAGCCCGGCCCCGGGCGCGAATCCCGGCCTTGCCGCACCGACAGGCCCCACTGTCGGCGGCCGCCGGATCACGGCCACGGGCCAGACCAAGCCGCCGGGCAGCCCCGCGACGACCGGGATGCCGCAGCCGGTGAACCAGGCCGAGATGATCAAGGCCCAGAAGGCCGCGGAAGCCCGCTCGAAGGCCTGGGACAGCAAGATGCGCAACACGATGGGCTCGATCTGCCACGGTTGCTGAGGCCGGACAAACGCGAAGGGGCCGCCCGATGGGCAGCCCCTCCGTCGAGACCGTCTCCGGTCGGATCTTAGCGGGAGTAGAACTCGATGACGAGGTTCGGCTCCATCTGCACCGGGTAGGGCACCTCGGACAGGCTGGGGATGCGGGTGACGCGGGCGGTCATCTTGGCATGGTCGGCCTCGATGTAGTCCGGCACGTCGCGCTCGGACAGCTGGGTCGCCACGATGACGATCTCGAGCTGGCGGGACGATTCCTTGACCTCGATGAGGTCGCCGGCCTTCACCTGATAGCTCGGGATGTTGACGCGCACGCCGTTCACCTTGACGTGGCCGTGGTTGACGAACTGGCGCGCGGCGAACGGGGTCGCGACGAACTTCGCCCGGTAGACCACGGCGTCGAGGCGGCGCTCGAGCAGGCCGACGAGGTTCTCACCGGAATCGCCGCGCAGGCGGATCGCCTCGGCGTAGTAGCGGCGGAACTGCTTCTCGGTGATGTTGCCGTAATAGCCCTTGAGCTTCTGCTTGGCGCGCAGCTGCGTGCCGAAGTCGCTCATCTTGCCCTTGCGGCGCTGGCCGTGCTGGCCGGGGCCGTACTCACGGCGGTTGACGGGGCTCTTCGGGCGGCCCCAGATGTTCTGGCCCATGCGGCGGTCGAGCTTGTGCTTGGCCTGAATCCGCTTCGACATGTTTCGCGTCCTCGCGTGACGGGATTGAGGAACGCGCCCTCCTTTTCCCGGGCGAAGGCCCGGGACGACAGGGCGGGAAATCCCGCCCACGGGTGCGCGTGAAAACGCCAAGGGGCCCCGTGCGGAGCCCCATCGACGGGCTGCGTCATAGGGGACGGCGGCTGCGCGGTCAACCACCGGGGGATTTGGGATGGACGAAGTGGTTGTAATCCGGCGCGGTGGGCCGGCGGACGCGGAGGCGATCCGGGCGCTGGTCGAGGCGGCTTACACCAAGTGGATCCCGCTGATCGGTCGCCTGCCGACGCCGATGCAGGCGGACTACGCCGCGTCCGTGCTGGCGCACCGGTTCGACCTGCTGCGGGCCGGCGCGGACCTCGCCGCGCTGATCGAGACGCAGGCCGAGGGCGACCATCTGCTGATCGTCAACGTCGCCGTGCATCCGGCCTTCCAGGGCCGGGGCTTCGGCACCCGGCTGCTCGGCCTCGCCGAGGACATCGCCGCGGAGGCGGGGCTGGCGCGGCTGCGCCTCTACACCAACAAGAAGTACGTCGCGAACCTGCGCCTCTACGCATCGCTCGGCTACGGGGTGGAGCGAGAGGAGCTTTATGCCGGTCCGGGCCGGACCCGGGACGACGACATCACTGTGCACATGGTGAAGGAGATTGCCGGCATCGGCCTGCCCGCAGCTTGACTGCCGATGCCGCCATGACGTTGCAGCAATGTCGGGGGCTCCGCCCCGACACCCCGCCAAAGGGCTTGCCCTTTGGGAACCCCGATCAGGTCACCACGCTCGGCTCGGACCGGCCGGTGCGGGGCTCGATCTCGGCGATCGCGCGCGCCGCGGCCACCACCGGGGCCAGAACCTCGGCGACGGGGAGGTCGAGCCGGTCCGGCGCGTTCTCGTAGCGCTCCAGATAGACCCGTAGCGTCGCCCCGGCGGTGCCGGTGCCCGAAAGGCGGAACACCGCCCGCGCATCCTCGGCGAAGCCGATCCGGATGCCCTGGTGCTCGGTGAGGGAGCCGTCGACCGGATCGCGATAGGCAAACTCGTCGGCGGTCGAGACGGTGAGGTCGCCGATCCGCGTGCCCGGCAGCCCGGCGAGTTTTTCGCGTAGGCCATCCATCAGGCCGTTGGCGGCGTCCGAATCGACCTCCTCGTAGTCGTGGCGGGCGTAGTAGTCGCGCCCGTAGGTGCGCCAGTGCGCCCGGACCAGCGCGTCGGCACGCTCGCCCGTGGCCGCCAGGATGTTGAGCCAGAGCAGCACCGCCCAGAGACCGTCCTTCTCGCGGACGTGGTTCGAGCCGGTGCCGGCGCTCTCCTCGCCGCACAGGGTGATCAGTCCGGCATCCAGCAAGTTGCCAAAAAACTTCCAGCCGGTGGGGGTCTCGTAGGCCTTGATGCCGAGGGCGGCCGCGACCCGGTCGGCGGCGCGGCTCGTGGGCATGGAACGCGCGACGCCCGCAAGACCGCCCGCGTAGCCCGGCGCCCGGTGGGCATGGGCGGCCAGCAGCGCGAGGCTGTCGCTCGGCGTCACGAACAGGCCCGGCGCCACGATCATGTTGCGGTCGCCGTCGCCGTCGGACGCGGCGCCGAAATCCGGCGCGTCCGGGCCCTGCATCAGGTCGAACAGGTCGTGGCAATGGACCGGGTTCGGATCCGGGTGGTGGCCGCCGAAATCCTCCTTCGGCTCGGCATTGACCACCGTGCCCTTCGGGGCGCCGAGCATCCCCTCGAGGATCGCGGTCGCGTAGGGGCCGGTCACTGCGCTCATGGCGTCGAACCGCATGCGGAAGCCGGAGGCGAACAGGCGGGACACCGCGTCGAAGTCGATCAGCGTGCGCATCAGCTCGGCGTAGTCGGCCACGGGATCGATCACCGTGACCGTCATGGCGCCGAGCTTGGTCTCGCCGAGCCGGTCGAGGTCGAGATCCGGGGCTTCGACGAGGCGGTATTCCGTGATCGCCTTGGCCCGCTCGAAGATCGCGTTTGTGACCGACTCGGGCGCCGGCCCGCCATTGGCGGCGTTGAACTTGATGCCGAAATCGCCCTCCGGCCCGCCCGGATTGTGGCTCGCCGACAGGATGATGCCGCCGAGCGCCTGGGCCTTCCGGATCACGCAGGAGGCGGCGGGCGTCGAGAGCAGGCCGCCTTGCCCGACCAGCACCCGGCCGAACCCGTTGCCGGCGGCCAGCAGCAGCGTTGTCTGCACCACCTCACGGTTGAGGAACCGGCCGTCGCCGCCGAGCACCAGGGTGGCGCCCGCCTTGTCGGGCAGGGTGTCGAAGATCGCCTGGACGAAGTTCTCGACGTAGTTCGGCTGCCGGAACACCGGCACCTTCTTGCGCAGGCCGGAGGTCCCCGGCTTCTGGTCGGGGAAGGGCGTGGTGGCGACGGTGGTCGGAGTCGTCATGAGCGGGCGTCTCCCGGGATCCTGCGCTTCAATGCCCGTCTGAAAGCGCGGCGTCACCAGGGCGGAGCGCGCAGCGCGGGCTTTTTCAAAACGTTTCGGGAGACGGAACCGGCCCGCTGTCCAATGGCGCGCGCCGCGGAACGTTGCGCCGGGCCCGTGCGACCGGTTCAAGTCCCGGACGCCGCCGCGAAGGCGGGTGGGAGAACGCCATGTCGGACAGATCATCGCGGACGCGACCGTATCGTGACGGCCCGCAGCCGGGGCAGGGCCTTCCGCGGCGTCATCTGATCGGGGCGCTGGCCGCCGGCGCGGCGGGCGCGGCCCTTCCGGCGGCGGCCGCCACCGCGCCGGGCCAGCTGGTGACGGAGGAGTTCCGCCTGCCCTGGAGCGAGCCCGGCATCGACATCTACGTGCGCAACAAGCGACCCGCCGGGATCGACCGGTTCCCGGGCGACCGCATCCTGCTCTACGTCCACGGTGCGACCTACCCGGCGTCCGCGGCCTTCGACCTGCCGCTCGGCGGGATGTCGGCGATGGATTACGTCGCGGGCCTGGGTTTCGACGTCTACCTCGTGGACCTGCCCGGCTATGGACTGTCCGGCCGCCCCAAGGTCATGGACGCACCGGCCTCCGACAACGCACCCTTCATGCGCACGCCCGATGCCGCCAAGGTGGTGGGGCAGGTGGTCGACTTCATCCTGAAGCGACGCGGGGTCGAGAAGATCGACCTGATGGGCTGGTCCTGGGGCACCTCCACCATGGGGCTCTACACCAGCACCCACAACGACACGGTCAACCGGCTCGTCCTCTACGCGCCGCAATGGCTGGCGCGCACGCCGGCCCTGATCGGCGGCAGCGGGCCCCTCGGCGCCTATCGCAGCGTCAGCCGGGACAGCGCCAAGGCGCGCTGGCTGACGGGCGTGCCGGAGGACAAGGCCGCCGCGCTGATCCCCCCGGGCTGGTTCGACCAATGGGCCGACGCAACCTTCGCGACGGATGCGGTGGGCGCCAAGCAGTCGCCGCCCATGCTGCGGGCGCCGAACGGCGTCGTGGCCGACTCGAAGGAATACTGGCAGGCCGGCAAGCCGCTCTACGATCCGGGCGAGATCCGCGTGCCGGTGCTGATCATCCACGCCGAGTGGGACGCCGACCTGCCGAGCTACCAGGCGCAGGAGTACTTCACCAAGCTCACGCACGCCCCCTACAAGCGCTTCGTCGAGCTGGGGGAGGGCACCCACACGGTGATGATGGAGAAGAACCGCATGCAGTTCCTCCACGCCGTCGGGGCCTTCCTCACGGAGGCGGATCCGCAGGCGCTGAACTGAGCGGTCGATCCCGGTCGCACCGGCGGAATCCAACCCAAACCCCTCATCACTGAGGCGCCCGCGCCAGCGGGCCCTGAAGGAAGGCTCCGGGGATCGCGCGGCGTGCTGGAGACCTCCTTCGAGGCCTCCGCTGCGCTCCGGCACCTCAGGATGAGGGCGTGGGTGAGAGGGATCGAGGCGGCCCGTCCGGCCGCCGCGGGAGGCTCGCCCTACTCCGCCGCCTGCCGGGCCTCATACCCCAGCCGCGCGTTCAGCGCCCGGATCAGCTTGGCCGCCGCCTCGGCGATCACCGTGCCGGGCGGGAAGATCGCCGCCGCGCCCGCCGCCGTCAGCGCCTCGTAATCCCCCGGCGGGATGACGCCGCCGATGGCGATCATCACGTCGTCGCGGCCCTGCTCGGTGAGCGCCGCCTTCAGCTCCGGCACCAGCGTCAGGTGGCCGGCCGCCAGCGACGAGACGCCAACGATGTGCACGTCGTTCTCCACCGCCTGCCGGGCGGCCTCCGCCGGGGTGGCGAAGAGCGGCCCGATATCCACGTCGAAGCCGAGATCCGCGAAGGCCGAGGCGATCACCTTCTGGCCGCGGTCGTGCCCGTCCTGGCCCATCTTGGCGACCAGAATGCGCGGCCGGCGGCCGTCGTTCTCCTCGAACGCCTCGACCAGCGCCCGGACTTCCTCGACCACAGGCGACATGCCCCCCACCTCGCGCTTGTAGACGCCGGAGATCGAGCGGATCTCGGCGCGGTGCCGGCCCCAGGCCTTCTCCAGGGCCTCGGAAATTTCGCCCACCGTCGCCTTGGCCCGGGCGGCCTCGACGGCAAGTTCCAGCAGGTTGCCGGCGCCGTCGGCCGCCTGGGTGAGCGCATCGAGCCGGGCCGTCACCGCCGCCTCGTCGCGCTCGGCGCGCAGGCGCTTCAGCTTGTCGATCTGCAGCCGCCGGACATTGCCGTTGTCGACCCGCAGCAGCTCGATCGCCATCTCGTCGTCGGCCCGGAACTTGTTCACGCCCACGATGGTCTGGCGGCCGGAATCGATCCGGGCCTGCGCCCGGGCGGCGGCCTCCTCGATCCGCAGCTTCGGGATGCCGGCCTCGATCGCCTTGGCCATGCCGCCCAAGCCATCGACCTCACGGATGTGCTCCCAGGCACGGGCCACCATGTCGGCGGTCAGCTTCTCGACGTAGTAGGAGCCGCCCCAGGGATCGACGATCCGGGTGGTGCCGCTCTCCTGCTGCAGGAACAGCTGGGTGTTGCGGGCGATCCGAGCCGAGAAGTCGGTCGGCAGGGCCAGCGCCTCGTCGAGCGCGTTGGTGTGGAGCGACTGCGTCCCCCCCTGCGTCGCCGCCATCGCCTCGATGTTGGTGCGGGTGACGTTGTTGAACACGTCCTGCGCGGTGAGCGACCAGCCCGAGGTCTGCGAGTGGGTGCGCAGGGCGAGCGACTTGTCGGACTTCGGATCGAACCCCTTCACGAGCTTCGCCCAGATGAGGCGCGCGGCCCGCATCTTGGCGACCTCCATGAAGAAGTTGGTCGAGATCGCCCAGAAGAACGACAGGCGCGGGGCGAACTGGTCGATGGTCAGCCCGGCGGCGAGGCCCGCCTTGATGTACTCGACGCCGTCGGCGAGCGTGTAGGCGAGTTCCAGGTCGTTCGTCGCCCCGGCCTCCTGCATGTGGTAGCCGGAGATCGAGATCGAATTGAACTTCGGCATGTTCTTCGACGTGTAGGCAAAGATGTCCGAGATGATCCGCATCGATCCCTTGGGGGGATAGATGTAGGTGTTGCGGACCATGAATTCTTTTAGAATGTCATTCTGAATCGTGCCGGCGAGCTTCTGCGGCGGCACGCCCTGCTCCTCGGCGGCGACGATGTAGAGGGCGAGGATCGGCAGCACCGCGCCGTTCATCGTCATCGACACGGTCATCTCGTCGAGGGGGATGCCCGAGAACAGCGTGCGCATGTCGTAGATCGAGTCGATCGCGACGCCCGCCATGCCGACATCGCCCGAGACGCGGGGATGATCGGAGTCGTAGCCCCGGTGGGTGGCGAGATCGAAGGCCACCGACAGGCCCTTCTGACCGGCCGCGAGGTTGCGCCGGTAGAAGGCGTTCGAATCCTCGGCCGTGGAGAAGCCGGCGTACTGCCGGATCGTCCAGGGCTGGGTGACGTACATGGTCGGGTAGGGGCCGCGCAGGAACGGCGCGATCCCCGGATAGGTATTCAGGAACTCGAGACCCTCCCGGTCCTCAGGCCCGTAGCGGCCCTTCACCGGAATGCCCTCCGGGGTCATCCAGGGCTCGCCGAGCGCCGGAGCCGCAACCGTGAGCGATTCGCCGGCCAGCGGTATTTCGGCGAAGTTCGGGATGCGGGAGGTCATGGCGTTGACTCGTTCTGGCGTTTGTCATGCCATTATAGAGACGCGCCCGGAGGGGGCTACTCCCCTGTGGTCGAGCCCTCGGTCCGGATTCAAAAGGTCCGGGACCTTTTGCGGGTGCAGGGCGGAGCCCTGCTGGGTTTGGGCGAAGCCCAACATCAGGGCTCCGCCCTGATCACCCGCCAAAGGGCTCGCGCCCTTTGGAAACCCGGTTTTCCCTCCGCCCACTCCGCAGCAGGTAGACCATCGCCCCCGCCAGCATCAGCGCCATCCCGTACCACGTGATCGCATAGACGAGGTGGTTGTTGGGGAAGGCGATCACCGTGAGGCCGCCCACCGGCAGGCCGCCGGGATTGGGCGTCGCGTCGGCGTCCACGAAATAGGGGGCGACGTCGGTAAGGCCCCGCGCGGCCGCGATGGCAGCGACGTCGCGGGAGTACCAGCGGTCGTCCTTCGGATCGTTGGAGCGCAGGAACGCGCCCTTCGGCTCGGTCAGCCGCAGGAGGCCGGTCACCGTGGTCGCACCGGCGACCTGCCCAGCCGCCCGGGTCGCCGGGTCCCGCCGGTCGCCGGGTACGAAGCCGCGATTGATCAGCACAAGGCTGCCGTCCGGGCGGCGGAGCGGCGTCAGCACCCAGAAGCCGCCGCCGCGTTCCGTGACGGCCTGAACCAGGGTCTCGCGGTCGTTCAGGAAGGTGCCCAAGAGGGTCACGTGCCGGTAGGCATCGTCGGGGCCGACACGCGGCCAGTCTGCGGGGCCCGGGGCCGGCACGGGCGGAGCGTGGACCCTTGCATCGACCCGGGCGATCAGGTCGAGCTTCCACGCCCGCCGCTCCACCTGCCACGTGCCGAGCCCGAGCAGGACGACGAACACGAGCCCCGCGCCGGCGCCGAACACAATCCGCCGCAGCAACGAAAACGGGGCCGGGGAGGGACCTGAGCCCCCCGCCGACCCCGTGGGCCTCATCTCCGGACGCGCGCTCAGCGGGCGTTGTTCATGACGTCGTGGGCATCCATCGGCATCATGTTGTGGTTGAGGTGGTACATCACCCAAACCGAGCCGGCGAGCATGATCACCACCAGCGTGATGGTGAAGATCAGCGCCATGAAGGTCCAGCCGCCCTCCGACTTCGTGCTCATGTGCAGGAAGTAGATGACGTGCACGACCATCTGGACGCCACCGAGCGCCAGGATGACCAGGGTGGTGACGAGGCTGTTGTCGAGCACGTTGCCCATCACCAGCCAGAACGGGATCACCGTCAGGATCACCGACAGGACGAAGCCCGTCATGTAGCTTTGGAAGGAACCGTGGCCGCCCTCGCTGTGGGCGTCGTTGTGGCCGTGCCCCGCGGCGGCGTTGTGAACGTCGGCGCTCATTCGAGCACTCCCATCAGGTAGACGACCGTGAAGACCCCGATCCAGATCAGGTCGAGGAAGTGCCAGAACATCGACAGGCACATCAGCCGGCGCTTGTTCTCGACGATCAGCCCGTGCTTGCCGACCTGCACCATCAGCACGATCAGCCACAGGATGCCCATGGAGACGTGCAGGCCGTGGGTCGACACCAGGGTGTAGAACGACGACAGGAACGCGCTGCGCCAGGGCGGCGCGCCCTCATGGAACAGGTGGACGAATTCCCGGATCTCCAGCGCCACGAAGGCGGCGCCGAACAGGCCGGTCACAGCCAGCCAGATCTGCGTCTGCTTCACCCGGTCCCGGTCCATCTCCAGCATGGCGAAGCCGTAGGTGATGGACGAGAACAGCAGCATGGCGGTGTTCACCGCGATGCCCGGCAGGTCGAACAGTTCCTTCGGGGTGGGGCCGGCCGCGTAGCTGCGCCCGAGCACCCCGTAGGTCGCGAACAGGGTCGCGAAGATGAGGCAGTCGCTCATCAGGTAGAGCCAGAACCCGAGCATGGTCGAGCCCTCGGAATGATGGCCCTCCTCGTCGGTCTGGTAGAAGACCGGCGCCGCGGCGCCGGGGGGTGCGGTGTCTGCGTGCATCATCGGATCACGCCATCTCCAGTTCGCGCGTCCGCTGACCTTCCGTCCGACTCACCGTGTCGGCCGGGATGTAGTAGTCGCGCTTGTAGTTGAAGGTATGGGCGATCGCCACGACGAAGATCGCCAGGAAGCTGAGCGCTGCCAGCCACCACACGTACCAGATCATCGCGATGCCGAAGGCGAAGTTCAGGGCCGCCAGGATCGCGCCGGTGGCGGTGTTCTTGGGCATGTGGATCGGCTTGTAGCCGGTCATGGGCCGCGCGAAGCCGCGGTTCTTCATGTCCCACCACGCATCGGAATCATGGACCACCGGGGTGAACGCGAAGTTGTAGTCCGGCGGCGGCGAGGAGGTGGACCATTCCAGCGTCCGGCCGCCCCACGGGTCACCGGTCAGGTCACGCAGCTTGTCGCGGTTGCGGATCGAGACCACGAACATCACGATCTGCGAGCCGATGCCGCAGGCGATGAGCGCCGCGCCGATGGCCGCGATCACGAACCAGATCTGCAGCGACGGGTCGTCGAAGTGCTGCATGCGCCGGGTCACGCCCATCAGGCCGAGCACGTAGAGCGGCATGAAGGCGACGTAGAACCCGGTCACCCAGAACACGAGCGCCACCTTCCCCCAGAACTCGTCGAGCTTGAAGCCGAAGGCCTTCGGGAACCAGAAGGTCACGCCGGCGAACATGCCGAACAGCACGCCGCCGATGATCACGTTGTGGAAGTGCGCGATCAGGAACAGCGAGTTGTGCAGAACGAAGTCGGCCGGGGGCACCGCCAGGAGGACGCCGGTCATGCCGCCGATCACGAAGGTGACGATGAACGCCACCACCCACATCATCGGGACCTCGAACCGGATCCGGCCGCGGTACATCGTGAACATCCAGTTGAAGATCTTCGCGCCGGTCGGGATCGAGATGATCATGGTCGTGATCCCGAAGAACGAGTTCACGTCCGCGCCCGAGCCCATCGTGAAGAAGTGGTGCAGCCACACGAGGTAGGCGAGGATGGTGATGACCACCAGCGCGTAGACCATCGAGGTGTAGCCGAACAGGCGCTTGCCGCAGAAGGTCGAGGTGATCTCCGAGAACACCCCGAAGGCCGGCAGGATCAGGATGTAGACCTCCGGGTGGCCCCAGATCCAGATCAGGTTGAAGTACAGCATGGCGTTGCCGCCGAGGTCGTTCGTGAAGAAATGCGTGCCGACGTAGCGGTCGAGCGACAGCATCGCGAGAACGGCCGTGAGGATCGGGAAGGCGGCCACGATCAGGATGTTGGTGCAGAGCGACGACCAGACGAAGATCGGCAGCTTCATCATGGTCATGCCGGGCGCCCGCATCTTCACGATGGTGGCGACCAAGTTGATGCCCGAGAGCAACGTCCCGATGCCGGCGATCTGCAGCGCCCAGATGTAGTAGTCGACGCCGACGCCGGGGCTCATGGAAGCCTCCGAGAGCGGCGGGTAGGCGAGCCACGTGGCGCGGGAGAACTCGCCGACGAAGAGCGAGACCATCACCAGCATGCCGCCGGCGACCGTCATCCAGAAGCTGAAGTTGTTCAGGAACGGGAAGGCGACGTCGCGGGCGCCGATCTGCAGCGGCACGGCGAAGTTCATCAGCCCCGTGACGAACGGCATCGCCACGAAGAAGATCATGATCATGCCGTGGGCGGTGAAGATCTGATCGTAATGGTGGGGCGGCAGGAAGCCCTGCTCGTTGCCGAACGCCACCGCCTGTTGCGAGCGCATCAGGATCGCGTCGGCGAAGCCGCGCAGCAGCATCACGGCCGCGAAGATGCAGTACATGATGCCGATCTTCTTGTGGTCGATCGACGTGATCCAGTCACGCCACATCGGCCCCCAGAAGCGGTAATAGGTGATGACGCCGAGCACGGCGAGGCCGACCACGGCGACACCCGCGAACGTCGCCTGCAGAATCGGCTCATGATAGGGGATCTGCTCGATCGTAAATCGGCCGAAGAGCAGTTGCTGTAGGTCCATGTTTGCGAACATTGGGATCGGCCCGTTCAATGGGTTCGACGGCGACCGCCGGTTTACGGTGTGGGGCTCGCGCTGACGGCGAGCTTTCTCATTCGTTGAGCTGCTTGGGCGCGATCTGTCCGCCCTCGCTCTGGCCCTTGCTGTCGGGCCCCTTGACGTCTCGGCCCTTCTCCTGGCCCGGCAGCGCGGACTCGCCCTTCGCCCGCGAATCCGGGTTGCCCATGTCGGGCCTGGGCCGCATGCCCTGTGGCTGCGTCTGCCCGTGCGGGCCGGTCCCGGAGGCCGGCCCCGTCGCGCCGGGGGCCTCGTTGCCCCGATCGACCATGCGGTTGTCGTACTGCAGCCGGTCGTAATTGGCCGCGGCCTCCGCCCCGGACGCGCCGCCCCGGGCGTCGATCTTCATCATCTCGCCGACGCACATCTGCTCCGGCCGCGGGCACATGCCGATGATGCGGTCGTACAGGCCCTGCATGTAGGACTTGTAGTAGCGCGCCGGTTCGGCCTCGCTCGGCTCCTCAAGCTTCAGGTAGGCCTCCTGGCTGAGCTCGCCGCTCGAAGACTTAGCCTTGGCGACCCACTGGTCGAAGCCGTCGTTGGTCAGGCCGTGGAACTTGAAGAACATGTTCGAGAAGCCGGCGCCGCTGTAATGCGCCGAGCGGCCCTCCCAGGCCCCCTCGCGGTTGATCACCGCGTGGAGCTGGGTCTGCATGCCCGGCATCGCGTAGACCATGCCGGCGAGCGTCGGCACGTAGAACGTGTTCATCACGTCGGTGGCGGTGATCTTGAAGCGGATCGGCCGGTCCACCGGCGCGGCGACCTCGTTCACCGTGGCGATCCCGTATTGCGGGTAGAGGAACAGCCACTTCCAATCCATCGCCACCGCCTCGATCTCCAGCGGCTGCGTGCCCGCCGGGACGTCGCGCTTGGCGTCGAGCTTGCTCAGCGGGCGGAACGGATCGAGGGTGTGGGTCCCGATCCAGGTCAGGGCGCCAAGCGCGATGATGATCATCAGCGGCGCCGTCCAGATCAGCACCTCGAGCTGGGTCGAGTGGTGCCATTCGGGATCGTAGACCGCGTCCTCGTTGGTGGCGCGGTAGCGCCACGCGAAGATCAGCGTGAAGGCGATCACCGGGACGATGATGAGGAGCATCAGTCCGGTGGCGGCCAGCACGAGGTTGCGCTGCTGCTCGGCCACGTAGCCGGCCGGGTGCAGCACCACGAAGTTGCAGCCGCCCAGCATGGTCAGGAGCGGCAGGGCGAGGAGCGGCAACAGGCGCCGCCCGCGGCCGCGCACGATGTCGGTCCTGTCCGTTCGATGGGTCGTCACGATCACAGCACGCGTCTCGTCTTCCCAGGCCGCGAATGCGGCACTTCTGCCATGCCGCTCACGCGGCTCTTTTGCTATGCCGCTCACGCGGCTCTGCTGCCATGCCGCCACCACGGCGCTTCAGCCGTGCCGCGCGAGGCGGCGTTCCTGTCAGCCATCGGAGGGCCGCGCGGCCGGCGCCGCGGGCCGGACCTGCTACATCTGGCGCAGTTCCGAGCGATCGGTGAACAGAGCCACGAGGCTGCAGGCCGCACCGGACAGGAGATAGACCCCGATCATCGCCAGCCCGTAGCGCTGCGATAGGAACAGCGCGACGAGCGGTGCGAAGCCCGCCCCGAGCAGCCACGCGAAGTCCGAGGTCAGCGCGGCGCCCGTGTAGCGGTAGTGGTTGCCGAGGCGGGCGCTCACCGCACCCGCGGTCTGGCCGTAGGCGAGGCCGAGCAGCATGAAGCCGATCGTGACGTAGATCGTCTGGCCGATGGCGCTCTCGCCGAACAGGAGCGGCGCGATGATGCTGCCGAGGGCGAAGAAGCCGATCAGCGAGGAACTCATGATCAGGCTGTTGCGGCGGCCGATCTGGTCGGCGATCAGCCCGGAGGCGGCGACCGCACCGGCGCACACGATGGCACCGGAGAACTGCACGATCAGGAACTCGCCCGGCGAGCGGGTGGTGCTGTTCAGCGCCAGCCACGCGATCGGGAAGATCGTCACGAGATGGAACAGCGCGAAGGCGGCCAGCGGCACGAAGGCGCCGCGGATCACGTCACCGGTGTGGTGGCGGAACAGCTCCAGGGCCGGGACCGGGCGCAGCCGGTCGAGGTCCATCATCCGGGCGAATTCATCGGTCGCCACAAGGCGCAGCCGGGCGAACAGGGCGACCACGTTGATCGTGAAGGCGCAGTAGAACGGAAAGCGCCAGCCCCAGTCGATGAAATCCGCCTCGTCGAGATTGACCAGGAAGAAGGCGAACAGGGCGCTCGCCACCATGAAGCCCAGCGGCGCACCGAGCTGCGGGATCATCGCGTACCAGCCGCGCCGCTCCCGGGGGGCGTTCATGGCGAGCAGCGAGGCGAGCCCGTCCCAGGCGCCGCCGAGGGCGAGGCCCTGCAGCACGCGCAGGCCAGCCAGGATGTAGACTGCCGAGATGCCGATGCTGTCGTAGCGCGGCAGGAAGCTCACCGCCGCCGTCGATCCGCCCAGCAGGAACAGGGCCGTCGTCAGCTTGACGCTTCGGCCATGGCGCCGGTCGATCGCCATGAACATTACCGTCCCGATCGGGCGCGCGATGAAGGCCAGGGCGAAGATCGCGAAGGCGTAGAGCGTTCCTTTGAGCGGATTGACGAAGGGGAAGAACACCTTCGGGAAGACCAGCACGCAGGCGATGCCGAACACGAAGAAGTCAAAGTATTCAGAGGCGCGCCCGATCACGACACCGATGGCGATCTCGTTGGGATGGACCTTATGGTCTCCCATCGCCTGCTGGGCATCGCGCTCAAGGCCTGTGACCGTCGGGGTGTTCGCACTCATCTCGGATTGTCGCCCTCGCCGCGCGCCGATTTCGGCGCCTTGGCCGGAACCGCGTCTTGCGGCATGTCCAGAGGTATCGCAACCGGCCCTGGACGCAAGTTCACCCACTGACGCATGCATAGCACCGTGGCCCGCCCCGCCGAGTCGGCCGGGCCGTTCAGACGCGGTAGTGCCCTGAATTCCGTGACAGGTTGATGTTGTAATACGGATCGGCGCGCAGCTCCGGGCCCCAGCGGTCGAGCATGGTGAGCACCTCGCCCTCGAAGCGCTTCTGCTTCTCGGGCGTGTCCTCGGCCCCGCGGCTCTTCGACTCGTGGTGAATCAATCGCGCGAAGGGCGTCCAGACGATCCGGTAGCCGGCCCGGCGGATCTTCAGGCAGAGGTCCACGTCGTTGAAGGCGACCTTCAGGGCGATCGCGTCGAAGCCGCCGACCTCGGCGAACACATCGGCCCGCATGGCGAGGCAGGCGCCCGTCACCGCCGAGACCTCGTGGGCCATCACCATGCGGCAGAAGTAACCCGGATCCGCGTCGGGCACGCCGAGATGGCTGTGGCCGGCCACGCCCCCGATCCCCAGCACGATGCCGCCGTGCTGGATCGTCCGGTCCGGGTAGAGGAGCTTCGCCCCCACGGCGCCGATCTCCGGCCGGACCGCGTGGCGGACCATCTCGGTGAGCCAATCGGGCTCCAGCACCTCGATGTCGTTGTTGAGGAACAGCAGAATCGAACCGGTGGCCGCCGCCGCACCGCGGTTGGAGAGGTCGGAGAAATTGAAGGCCCCCGGCACCGTCACGATGCGCACCCGCGGATCGTCCCGGTAGCGGGCGAACAGGGCGGCGGTCTCGGGCTCGCGACTGTCATTGTCGAGGATGACCGCCTCGATGTCGGGATAGTCGGTCGCGGTCAGGAGCCCGTCGAGGGTCACCGACAGGATCTCGGCGCGGTCCCGGGTCGGGATGATCGCCGAGACCCGGGGCGGCGGCTCCGGCAGGGGCCGGATCAGGCGGTTGAAGCCGTTGGGCCCGGGCTGTGCCCGCCCGCCCCAGGGCGCCACGACCTCCTCCAGGGCGCGCAGGCGCGCGGCCTCGGCCCGGGCGAGCGACCGGTCCGAGAAGGTGCCCGAGCCCAGCGCGGCCCGCCAATGATAGAGCACCCGCGGGATGTGGCGGATGCGGGCCGGGTCGAGGCCGTCGGTGAGCCGGAGCAGCAGGTCGTGGTCCTGGCTGCCCTCGAAGCCCGGGCGCAGGCCGCCGAGGGCGCGCAGGGATTCGGTGCGCACCACCGTGAGATGGTTGATGTAATTCTGGGCGTAGAGCAGTTCCCGGTCGAAGCCGGCCTTGAAATGCGGGTCGAACCGGCGCCCGCGCCCGTCGATCTTGTCCTCGTCGCTGTAGATCAGCACGAGATCCGGATCGCGGCGCAAAGCCCGGGCGACCTCGTAGAGCGCGTCCGCGCTGAGCGCATCGTCGTGATCCATGAAGGCGCAGGCGACACCCCGGGCGAGGCCCAGCGCATCGTTGGTCGCCCGGGCGATGTGGCCGTTCTCAGGCCGGGTCAGGACGCGGATGCGCGGGTCGGCCTCGGCCGCCCGGGCGAGGATTCTTGGAATCGCGGGCCGCGTGGAGGCATCGTCGACGACACAGAGCTCCCAGTGGGGATAGAGCTGCGCGCGGAGCGAGGCGAGGGCGGCCCTGAGCACCTTCGGGTCGGGGTCGTGGACCGGCATCAGCACGGAGATCAGGGGCGGCTCGGCCCAGGCGGCGATTTCGGCGGCGATCCCGTCCCGCTCAGGCCTGCGCAGGGCATGGGTGCCGAGCCACGCCTCGTAGCCGGACACCCGCCGGTGGCGCAGAGCCCGGCCGAGGAAGCCGCGGGCCCGGACCTTCTTGCCGAGGACGCGCCAGTAGAGGGCCTGCGCGGTCAGGCCCGGCTCGCGCAGCAGGCCGCGCCCGGCCAGGATCGGCCGGGCGAGGCGGCGCAGGGCGATCCGGCGCAGCCGGGCCGGCACCCGACCGGACGGATCGGCGACGCGCAGTTCGGTCACGTCCTCGGGCAGGCGGCCGACCCACGCGAAGGCGCCTCCACCCCGTGCCTCCTGGGGCAGGAGGGAGCCCGGGCGCCCGTCGGGCCCGACGAAGCTGATATCCGGGACGGTGTCCCGGCCCTGGGCCGGGTCGTTCGCCAGGACGATCTCGACCCAGCGGCCCGCCAGCCCCGGCAGCGCCACGCGTAAGCCGTCCGCCGCGGCCCGCACCGGCAGGGGGCGCGGAGCGCGGCCGAATCCGGCGATCCGCGCCGGCGGCAGGGGAGACTCGGGCCTCTCGGCCCCGGATGCGGATGCCATCAGCGCCGGCTCTCGCCGGCCGCAGCGGCGCTCACGGGTCCCGCGGATCCGAGGCCGCGGGTCGAATCATCCGGATCGTGGTCGAAGATGCAGCGCATGTCTCGAAGCGTGAGGCGGCGGGCCGGCGCCCTGGGGCGCGGCCGGATGCCGGGCGGCAGGGCCATAGCGCATTTTCCCAAGCCCGTGCACCTCGCGCGGACCGGCCGTGTGCGGCGTCCCGAAAAGCAGGTTCCCCTTGCGCCCCAGCCGGGCAAGGGCTATAGGCCCCGCCCACCGGAGCCCGTACGGCCCCGGCCCGGGCGCGTCACTCAGCGGGAGCGCACGACCTTGACAGGGTCGTCGACACTCCTCATAAGCAGCTGAGAAGTCTGGGCTTTTTCGATGGCTTCCAGGTTCGGCGAACCTGATCGCGGTCGATGAGGAGACGTAGCACAGCGGTAGTGCATTCCCTTGACATGGGAAAGGTCACAGGTTCGATCCCTGTCGTCTCCACCACTTGCCAGCCCGGTCCATCCGGCCGCAGCGCAAGGGTCTCAGGTTCGGCGGACCGGGCGTAGGTTCAGCGGACTGCAGCCGAAGGTTCGTAGGGCTGTCATGACCGGCGAACGCAGGCATTGGTTCTACGACAGCCGGATTCTCGTCTGCATCTTCTGCCTGCTGTTGTTCGTCGCGATCTTCTGGCAGGTCAGTCGGTTCGAGGGCTTCCAGCCGATCTTCACCTGCGAGTCCAAGAACGACATCGACCGCCTGCTCCTCACCTCCGGGATGGATGCCTGTATGGGCAATGCCCATTCGCAGGACGACAAGGAGCGCTGCATGCGCACCGTCTATCTCCTGGCCTGCACGAAGGAACGCTGGCGCTGACCACTCCGCCTTTGGAGAGCGTGCCGGTCCCGCGGATCGCCCTTCCGATCGTAACCAACGTCCTGCGCGGATGAATATTTTCGGGGTTGAGCGCGCGGCGCCGGCCGAAACCCGTGTGAAGGCTCATGAGGATCGTACGCGCGGCAACATTCGCGTGGGATCGGGCCCGTTTTAACGGTCCATTAACCATTTTTACCAGTTTAGTTAGACCAGAGTCCGGCGGTAGGGAGCAGAAGGTCCGTGAGCGAGCTGCAGAGGCTTCTGAACGACCCGCGTTTCCGGCCAGCCGAGCGCCTCAAGCAGGAGCTCGGCGCCGCGCCCGAACCCAGCCTGGGCAGCGTCCTGCGGGTCGTCTCGTCGACGCAGGAGCCAGCCGAACTCCCGACCCCGTCCGCACCGCCCCAGGATTGGGACGGGCTGATCCACCGGGTCCAGGCCGCGGCCCGGCAGGCGCGCGTGGTCGAGACGCAGGCCCGGGAACGGGAAGAGCGCATCGAGCACGTGCTGGAGCGGGTCCGGGAGGACATCAACGCCTCCAACGAGCGGGCCCGCATCGCGGAGATGCAGGCCCGCGACATCCAGGCGCGCGCCGAGGCGCAGATCATCGCCGCCGAGGAGCGCGTCAAGACCGCCGAGGCGCGCGCCCGCGCCGCCGAGGAGCGGGCGCGGCATGCCGAGGAATGGCTCGGGCGCGTCCAGGAGGCGATCCTCGCCGAGTTCTCCGACATGACCGATCAGGCCGCGGCATGAGCGGATCCGCCGGCCCAGCCTTCGCGGCCCCTCTCGACCGGCGCGGCGACCCAGTCGACCGGGTCGTGGCCTTGTTCTCGGGCCCCGCGCCGGCCCCGGCCCCTGAGCCCGACGACTGGTCGGCCTCCCTGACCGCGGTGCGCGGCCTCGCCACCCGGGTCCGCACCCTGCAGACGAGCGCCTGGGATTCGATGCGGGAGGCCCAGCGCTCCGTACGGGAAGCGGAATCGGCCGCGCGCGCCGCGGAGGATCGGGCGCTCCACGCCGAGGCCCTGCTGCGCGAGGCGGTGGCCCGGGCGGAGCGCGCCGAGGATCAGGTCCGCGCGGCGGCCGAGCGAATCGAGCAGGCGGAGGCTCAGACCGCCGAGGCGCGGGCGTGGCTGCGACGCATGCACGAATGCATGGTCAGCGAATTCGGCGCCCTCACCCGGGAGCCGGCCCTGGCCTGATTCGGCCCTCGGCCCTACGCGAGCGCCGGGGCGGCCACGACGTCGACCGCGTGCAGCGCCCAGGCGAAGGGATCGCCGGGACCGTAATACACCGCAATCTCGAGCTGCAGGATCCGGATGCAGGCCTCGGACAGGTCCGGCAGCAGGTCGCGCCCCTGACAGTCGAGGACCGAGGTGAGCGTGGGAAGCGGCCGGCCCTCCCGGTAGGTCACGAGCACCTGCGCCTCCGCGTACGGATCGAGCGGATCGATGCAGTACCGCGCCGTCATCCCGAATCCCCCTCCGCGCCCGCCGGATCGGCCGGTAATCCGGCTCTGTAACAATCCGATGAACAGGCCCGCGCGCGGCGTGGGCGGGACAGCCCGGCGGGCGTTGTCCCGCGCCCGCAGCCGGGTCGCCACAATGCGACCGATCGCCTTAAGCCGGCGCATACGTCCGTCGCTTCAGGGTTCCCGGATCCGTTCGACATCGTCCGGCAGGATCGCCGTGGTGCTCAGCATCGTCCTCAGCGCGGCGCTTCCGCTCCTCACCGGGGTGATGGCCCTGCTGTGGGCCGGCTGGGTCGCCCCGGAGCGGGAGACGTTCCCCGACCTGTCCGCCCCGCGCGACCCGCGCACGGGGTGACGGCGGCCGGGGCCGTTAAGGAAATCCTTACCCTGCCGCCACCCCGCCGGGGTGGGGCGAAACCCTCCGGGGGCGCCGCCGGTTTCGAGGCATGACCCAGTTCACACTCGTGGCGCCGGCTCAGCCGCTGCCTGCCGGAAGCGCGCGGAAGCGCGCGATGGCCCATCGGTCGGGGCGCCGGAGCGCCACGCTGGAGCGGCTCGCCCGCGAACTCGATCTGCCGGTCGAGGCCTTCTTCACCGATACGGGCCCGGACGCGGCGCTGGACACGGATGCCGGCGAACTCCTGGCCCTGGTGCGCCACTGGCTGGCGATCGGCGACGGCCAGGCGCGCCGCCGCGTCCTCAGCCTCGCCCGCCAGGAGGCCGAGCGGTCGGGCTTGCGCGTCTGTGCCTGAGCGCGGGACGGCTTCCGGGGGTGCCCCGCCCCGCGCTATGACCCGCGGGACGCCCCGCCAGGGGCCGACTCGGGGAGCATCACGATGGATCTCGGCTTGAGCGGGCGCCGGGCGCTGGTCTGCGCGGCGAGCAAGGGGCTGGGCCGGGGCTGCGCCCTGGCGCTCGCCCGGGAGGGCGTCGCGGTGACGATCACCGCCCGCACCGCGGAGACGCTGGAGCGGACCGCGGAGGCGATCCGCCGGGAGACCGGCGCCACCGTCACCGCCGTGGCGGGCGACATCGCCACCGAGGCCGGCCGGGCCGCGGCGCTGGCCGCCTGCCCGGAGCCCGACATCCTGGTCAACAACGCCGGCGGCCCGCCCCCGGGCGATTTCCGCGACTGGGACCGGGACGCCTGGATCCGGGCGCTCGACGCCAACATGCTGGCGCCGATCGCCCTCATCAAGGCGACGGTCGACGGGATGATCGACCGCAAGTTCGGCCGGATCGTCAACATCACCTCGTCGTCCGTGAAGGCGCCGATCGCGCATCTCGGCCTGTCGAACGGCGCCCGCGGGGGACTGACCGGCTTCGTGGCGGGCCTCGCCCGGCAGACCGTGCGGCACGGGGTGACGATCAACAACCTGCTGCCCGGCCCGTTCGACACCGACCGGATCCGCGGCAATGCCGGGGCGCTCGCCGCCAAGGCCGGCCTCAGCGTGGAGGCCTTCCTCGAAGCCCGCGCCCGGGAGAACCCCGCGGGCCGGTTCGGCGATCCCGACGAGTTCGGGGCGGCCTGCGCGTTCCTGTGCAGCCGGCACGCCGGGTTCATCACCGGCCAGAACCTTCTCATGGACGGCGGCGCCTATCCGGGCACGCTCTGAGGGGTTCCGGGTTTCCCAAGGGCGAGCCCTTGGGCGGGTTCTCAGGGCGGAGCCCTGAGATGCGCTCCGGGACTGAAGCCGTTCGGCGCAACAGGCGGTGAGGATGATGAGCGTACGCGATACGGTCGAGGAGCGTCTGGCGCGGATCGGGGCGGGGGACCCGGCGGTGTTCACCCGGCTCTACCCGGATGCCGCCCGGGCGGCGGCGGATGCCGCCGATGCCCGCCGCCGGGACGGGCTGTCCCTCGGGCCGCTCGACGGCGCGATCGTCTCGATCAAGGACCTGTTCGACGTGGCGGGCGAGACCACCACGGCCGGCTCGGTCCTCCTGGCGGGGGCGCCCCCGGCCCAGGCCGACGCCCCGGTGGTCGCCCGCCTGCGCCGTGCCGGGGCGGTGATCCTGGCCAAGACCAACATGTCGGAATTCGCCTTCTCGGGCCTCGGGCTCAACCCGCATTACGGCACCCCCGGCAACGCCGCCGATCCGGCCCGCATCCCCGGGGGCTCGTCCGCCGGGGCCGGGGTCTCGGTGGGGCAGGGGACGAGCGACATTGCGATCGGCTCCGATACCGGCGGCTCGGTGCGGATCCCGGCCTCCCTCAACGGCGTGGTCGGGTTCAAGCCGACCGCCCGGCGGGTGCCCCTGGCCGGCGCCTTCCCGCTCTCCTACGCCCTCGATTCCCTCGGGCCGCTGGCCCGGACCGTGGCCGCGTGCGCCGCCGCCGATTCCGTGATGGCGGGCGACGAGCCCGCAACCCTCGACGCCCTCCCGGTCGCGGGCCTGCGGATCGGCGTGCCCCGGGGCCTCTTGTTCACCGAGACCGAGCCCCTGGTGGCCGAGGCGTTCGAGCGGGCGCTGGCGCGGCTCTCGGCGGCGGGCGCCCGGGTGATCGACCACCCGATCGACGATCTCCTGGCCGCCATGGACGCGGCCCTGCCGGACGGGTCGCTGGCGGCGATCGAGGCCGCCGCGATCCACGCCGACTGGCTCGACGCGCAGGCCGACCGATACGACCCGCGGGTCCACCGCCGGATCCTGGCCGGCCGGGCGGCCCCGGCGACGCGCTACATCCGGACGCTGCGCCGCCGCGCCGAGTTGATCGCATCCCTCGACGGGCGGCTCGCGCCCCTCGACCTGCTGGCGCTGCCGGCGACCGCCACGACGGCGCCGCTCACCGCCCCGCTGGAGGCCGACGACGCGGCCTTCCTGGCGGCCAACCGGCTGATGCTGCGCAACACGGCCTTCGGCAATTTCTTCGACCTCACCGGCCTGTCGCTGCCGATGCCGGATCTCGCCCGGCCGGCGGGGCTGATGCTCCTCGCCCGCCACGGGCAGGACCGCCGCCTGCTGGCGCTCGGCGCCGGCATCGAGGCGGCGCTGGCGGGGTAGGGGGTGGGCCGCGGCTCCGCGGGTCTCCCTCCCCCCTTTGCGGGGGAGGGAGACCCCTGCGTCAGCAGGGGTCGGGAGAGGGGAACCCGGCTTCAGAAAGGGGCACGCCCTGCATGAAGGCCGGTGACTCATCCTGCACCGTCGCTCCCCTCTCCCGACCCCCTTCGGGGGCCACCCTCCCCCGCAAAGGGGAGAGGGAGACGCGCAACCGCGGCCCCGCGCGTGGCGCCGCCGGGGGCATGGCTAAACCCTCACGCCGCCGGGGTGACGCGGGACGCCGCGAAGCCCGAACGCAACGTTGCAAATGCCGGCTTCCCGGCGTCCCGCGGACGCCGGGGCCGGTCTCGACCCCGCGTCCGATCCTGCATCCGGTGTCCGTCACGCGGGGGGCTCGAACGATACGCTAAGACCGTCCCGGGTTGCCCTGCGGCACCCCGGCGCTTCCGAGCGAGCCTTCGTCGCACGCCCTCTCGTAGTGAAGGGCGCCGTAGACCTCCGCACCGCCCAGGACAGGGTCGCCCTTCTCGGGTGTACGACCGGGGCATTTCCTCCGCCGGCCGCCGCCCAGCCCGAGCCGGGGGGTGTCGAGTCCCGCGCCCGGGGCTGCCGCAGCCGACGGCAGACGCGGGCACCGCCCCACCGCCGCCGGCCCGGCGGCTGACCGGACCGACACCCCGAAGCGTCTCACGACGCGTCGCGGCGGGGTGAGAGACTTGGAGCATGGATTAGGAATTTTGTCAAGGTGAGCGGAGGTGCATCACGCTCGACCCCCGCCCTTGTTCTTTCGCCATCCTGACCGAGCCAGACCTGCTGCGCCTGATCGTGCCGAACGAATACCAGTTGCCGACAATGCGCAGATGGCGCGGCTAATCGTCAGTTGCTGCAACCACCGACAACTTTAGCTGGCAACCTAGACTCATTCATGCCAACCTAGAAAGGTGAAATGGTCGTCTGAGTTGAGACTTGGCTATGGGTTTGCGCCACGAAAACCTTAATGCAGAAACTTGAGCCTTCATGCTCGAAGAGATCGAGAGAGATGTGACTCTCGACCGACTCTATCTCAGTTCGTACCTGACACAGCGCGCCCAAGGCGATTGGCTCGATTATCTACGCGAGGCTGCTCAGTCGGGTTCTGATGATACGTTGGCGGCTCGGCTGCGAACAGCGGCGGCGATGAACCAAACGACCATTCGCCAGAAACCTCGAGGCGGTACGACGCGGGTTCGCGTTCCTCACAACGCCGCCGAAGTTCTGGCCGAAAGCGAGTTTAACCGCTTCTACGTCCGCGGGCTTTGCCACCGAGCAATTGAGCAAGACATTCCGCGACTTGAGGTGTATCGGGCCAAAGCTGTGATGCAACCGCGCCCGGAGTCAGAACAGATCATCGGGTTACTCGTAGAGCCCAACACGGTTCTTATAGACGTCCGCGGAAGCACTGGCGTGGAGACGGCGCTAGGAATTCCACCCGGCCCCGGCTCAGGAATCACTCTTCGCATCCCTAGATAAATTCTGCCACTAGAATACCGCGATGATAGTGGGCCGATCAAATGCCAGCTCATTCGATAGTGCGCAGTCGTTATTTATATACAAAGTCATTTTCACACTGAAATAACACAAGCGCGACCGGAATCATAAGCATCAGCGCAATTTACCTACCACAATGCATTTTCTCAGCTCGCTGCATGAATCTACAGCGCTGAACTCTAGGATTACAGTGCAGATAAGAGGGGGGATCTCGTCGTACTTCCTCGGCCCGCACCGCCCGGCACCACATACCTTGCCGAGCAGCGCGCCGTGATGCACCTTACGGCTGTCCCGCGGCTCGGCCACCATGCGCCGTCCGCCCGGGAACCCGGGACCGCCCGCGTCGCCGCGCGATCCCAAGCCCCACCAGGGAGCCGTCGCATGAACGCCGCCTCACCCGCCCTCGTCGCGGACCACCCCGAGGACTCCGACCTCACCGCCGAAATCCAAACCATGCGGGTCGATCTCGCGGCCGCCTACCGGCTGATCCACCGGCTGGGGCTCGACGACAGCATCTACACCCACATCTCGGCGCGGCTGCCGGGGGGCGGGCACCGGTTCCTCATCAACCCCTACGGGATGCGCTTCGAGGAGGTGACCCCCCAGAACCTCGTCACCGTCGATAGCGACGGGCGGGTGATCGAGGATCCGATGGGGCTCGGCATCAACCCGGCCGGGTTCACGATCCACAGCGCCATCCACGCCGCCCGCCACGACGCGGTCTGCGTGCTCCACACCCACACGGTGGCGGGCGTCGCGGTCTCCTGCCAGGAGGAGGGGCTCCTGCCCCTGAACCAGTGGTCGATGCAGTTCACGGGGCGGCTCGCCTACCACGCCTATGAGGGCATCGCCCTCGACCTCGACGAGCGCCAGCGCCTCGTGGCCGATCTCGGCGACAAGCCCGTCATGGTCCTGCGCAACCACGGGCTGCTGACCTGCGGGCGCACCGTCGGCGAGGCGTTCCGGCTGATGCACAACATGGAGCGCTCGTGCCGGGCGCAGCTCGCGATCCAGGCCGCGGGCGCGCCGGTGATCCGGCCCTCGGCCGCCGTCGCCACCAAGACCGCCGGGCAATACGCCGCCGGCTACGACCGCGTCGTGGTCCAGGGCGCGCCCGACAACGAGTGGGCCGCGTTCAAGCGGATGCTGGCGCGCACCGATCCGGAGGTTTTCGCAGAGGGGTGAAGTCAGGCCGCCAGGGCGGACTTCGTGTCGCGGCCGTGGGCCTGATCCATGATCGCGCCGATCCGCTCGCCCACCGCGATCGCGATCGCCACCGAGGCCGGGCCCTCCAGCCCCTGCTGGCAGATCCGGCTGAGCACGTCGGTCACCCGCTGCTCCATCACGCCGAGGATCGCGGCGGCGGCCTGGGGCTGCGCGCCGCGGAGCACGGCGGCGAGGTCGCAATAGGCGTCGTGGAGCAGCTGGAGCGTCAGGCGCTCGACCGCTTGCTCGTCCGCCTCCGTCAGAACACGCATCCCGAACCACTCCGACTCGCCGCCGGCAGACTCCCCTGGGAGCCGTTAACAACGCGTAAAGAGACCCGCCGCCCGGGAGGGATCGGCTAACCACGCCGGTCGGCGGGCGGCCCGGCGGCATGGGCCATCGCGTCGCCCCCGGGCGGCGGTGCGGAACTTGGCGGGCCGTGGCGCCGTCACACCGGGGAGAGACCTCCACACGGACGCCCCATCATGCGCAGCCTCATCCTCGCCGGCCTCGGCCTGTCGGCCCTCGTCGCCACCCCGGCTTCGGCCCAGGTCCAGCAGACCAATCCCAACGCCGCCAACCAGTCCATGGAAGCGGGCAGCCAGATGCGCGCCCTGCGCCAGGAGCAGACCACCCAGTCCGACATGCTCCGCATGGACGTCCAGCGGAACCAGGCCGCGACGCCGGCCCCCAACACCGGCCCGAACGCGCTCCCCCCGGGGAGCGGGACGGGGGTCATCGGGCGCTGAGGCCCACCCCGGACGACGTCCGGCACCGGACAGCGTCCGGCACCAGGGCCCTGCCCTGGACCCGCGAAAGGGCTCGCCCTTTCGAAACCCCGACTTGGGCCTCAGACGTCGGGCAGGCGCCGGCCCTTCACCACCACCCGCGGCCAGCGGTCGAGGCCGATCGGCATCAGGACGGCGATCTGATCCGGCACCGCGGCGTCGCCCAGGAGGCTCCGGAGCGAAATCCGGCACGCCTCCTCCAGCTCGGACCGGCTGCGCGCGCCCGACGTCTTGATGT
>NZ_JAKSYG010000079.1 GCF_022829725.1 Methylobacterium sp. E-005
GTGCCCGGCTGCTCGGACATCCCGGTGATCGTATTGACGGGTCGCGAATTCTCAGCGGACGACCGGAGCAAGCTTCGCGGCGCGAGCCAGATCCTCAATCGTGGCGACCTCGCGTCGGCGAGTCTGGCCGAAAGGCTGAGAAGTCTGACCGCCTGAAAAGGGTGAAGGTGCCGCAGCAGCATTGGCATCAAGCCTAACCCGAAATCTAATCTGAGGTCATCAGTTCGGAAGCCTGAATGACAGGGCCGGGTCGTAGGCCTTGTGTCCGCTTTCCCGACTCGTTTGCTCGAAAGCGGAACGACGGCTCTCGGCCAGCATCTGCCACCACGAAGCGCCAGCCTGAACGTCGCAGATGGGTGGTTTTCCGTCGGTCCGCTTTCCGGGCAGAAATGGGAAAAGCGGCCACTCGGCAATTGGCCGAAGAAGACCGATCATTGACCGGTAACAACAGGCTGCGTGAACCTTCGTGGAGGGTTTTGCCTGGACCGCTGGACCGCTCGTCTTCTTATGCCCCCATGGTCAAAACGGAGCCACCGTCAACCCGCAGAAACTCGCCGGTGATGAAGCTGGCCCGCTCGGAGCAGAGGAACGTCACCGCCGCGGCGACTTCCTCGGCCTTGCCGCGGCGTTTGGCAACGATGCCCGGACGCTCCTCGTCCAGCGTCTTCTGGATTGCCTCATCGAAGGAGATGCCCTTCTCCTTCGACTTCTTTTCCATCTGCGCGTCGGTCATCGGTGTGGCGATGAAGGCCGGCCCGACCGCGTTCACCAGCACGCCGTCCGGCCCGTAGGCCTTCGACAGTCCCTTCGCGAGGTTCAGGACGCCGGCCTTCGCGGCCGCATAGGGGAGTTCCTCGATGTAGGGCTGCACAGCGTCCTCCGAGGAGAACAGCACGACCCGGCCCCAACCCGCCTTGCGCATGTGCGGGATGAAGGCCCTGGTCGCGCGCACCCCGGCCATGAGGTCGGTCTGTATCGCCTCCAGCCAGTCGTCGTCGGTCAGTTCGAGGAAGTCCCCGGACGCGCCGGTGATGCCGGCGGCGCAAACGAGAATGGTCGGCTTGTCGTCGAAGGCCATGTTGGCGAAGGCCGCGAGCACCTCGATCCCCTTGGCCTCACTGAGGTCGGCCTGGACGGCGCGGACCTGACCCAGCGCCGCCAGTTCCGCGGCGGTCGCCTCCAACTCCGGGCCTTCCTTGTCGGTGAGGACGACGTGAACGCCCTCGCGCAGAAGATGCTCCGCGGTCGAGCGACCCATGCCCGACTTGGCGCCCGTGACGACGGCGACCCGCCCTTTGATTCCGAGATCCATCTGTTTCGTTCCGTTGACATCCATATCCCGCCAAACATGACGAGGACCCTGGATGCATGAGTTGAAGAGGATCGACGCAATCGCTCAGTTCGGGTGGAACACGACCTTCACGCAACCGTCCTTCTTGTCCCGGAACGTCTTGTAGAGGTCCGGCCCGTCGGCGAGGTTGGTGGAGCGGTGGGTGATCATCGACGTCATGTCGATTTTCCCCTCCTGGATCAGCTTGGTCAGCGTCTCCAGGTAGCGCTTCACGTGGGTCTGCCCACTCTTCATGGTCAGGCCCTTCTGAACGATCATGCCCATGTTGACCGGGATCGGGCCGCCGTAGACGCCGGGCACCGAGACGATGCCGCAGGGGCGCACCGCCTTGATCGCCTCCATCAGGGCGTAGGGCCGCTCGGTTGAGGTCAGCTTCTCCTGGATCGTGTTGACGAGGCTGGCGACGCCATGGCCGGCGCTGGCCTCCATTCCGACGCAGTCGATGACGCCGTCGGCGCCCTCGCCCTTGCTGATCTCCTTGATCCGCTCGAACACGTCTTCCTTCGCGTAGTCGATGATGTCGGTCGCGCCGTAGGTGCGGGCCAGCGCGAGGCGCTCCGGCACCGTGTCGATGGCGATGATGCGCTCGGCCCCCATGATCTTGGCCGACTGGATCGCGAACAGGCCGACCGGCCCCGCGCCCCAGACCGCGATGACCTCGCCGCCCTTGATCTCGCAATGCTCGGCGCCCTGCCAGCCGGTGGGCAGGATGTCGGTGAGGAACAGCAGCGACTCGTCGTCCACGCCCTCGGGCGCCAGCATCGGCGCCACGTCCGCCATCGGCACGCGCACGTATT
>NZ_JAKSYG010000087.1 GCF_022829725.1 Methylobacterium sp. E-005
CGGCTACCAGCCACCCGCGCCGGAGGTCGTCCTCTGGCCAACCGAACCGAGCGGATCAGTGCCGTCCGCGCGCCCTGCCATCGTCAGCCGACCGACGATGCACTAACTTCGAACTCGGGCCACCGAATGGGGGCAGGCCAGGTGAGGAGTTCCGACCCGGAAAGGCGCTGTTTCGTTACGGGTCACCCGATCAACTGATCGTCAGCTGCCAGCTGCCCGCTGAAGTTGTGCGCTGCGTCGCCCCTGGTGACCACGCAATCGTAACCCTTCTGGATTGGGGCCGCCGTTCCGTAAGCGCGCGGGTCGCCGATGTCGCCCATGCGCCACGCCATAGCGAGTTGCGCACGCTGTACCTAGTCCTGACGTCGGGTATGCCAGCTGGGATGCCGGCGTCGACTCGTCTCGAGATCCTGATCAACGCGCCTGGCCTGCCGCAGGATTACAAACCGGCTGCCGCAGTCCCTGTCGTTGGTGAAGCCCCTTCCCGGCGGCATGACGGTCTTCTCACCCGCGGTCGCGCAGGCGGCCACGAGACCCTGCATGCCCGGGAGCTGCGGGAGAAGGCGGAAAAGGCTCGGCTGACCGCATTACAGCCCGCGGTAGGGGATGAGATTCCCCTTCCAGCGGTCGCCGAACTGGCTCCGTTCGAACCGAGCTTTGCCAGCCGCCTGCGCAAGTCGGCACCGTTTGCGACCTTCAACAGGCGACAGTGGAAGGCGATGAAGCTGCAGACGGTCCTGGTTGGACATTTCAGGAAGGTACCCCGCCATCCCTGCGCCGCTGTGCTCTCCTGGGTTGCTGCCCCCGCAAAGTCATCGACCGCGAGCTTCCCGGATGATGGGCGGGACCATAGCTTCTTCCCACTCCCTATTTTAAAACCGTTCCCCGAAGCGACCGGCAGCGCACAGTTGACCGCCCGATCCGAGAATGCTCGACCGGTGCTGTCGTGTGAGCTGCCAGAGCCCGCCTTCGAGCAGGTGTGGGGATCTCGCATTCTGTGCGTCGCCGTGCGCCTCAACGCCGGCGGTGAGACGGGCATTTTCGAGGTGTCTGTGGAGAGCTGCACCATTGTCCGCACCCGCGGCTCGGTTCGCTTGTCCATCCCGTTGCCTACCACACCCCAGGTGACCGGCGAGGCCGGAACTCGCAGCGTCCTGCTATGGGATCCGGACCGTGCGCAGGAGCGGTTTATCGTGCCGCGTACCGCGGTGGTGACCGACAGCAGCGAGACCGTCCTGTTCGTTCACTCGGGGCGCGGGAACTTGGCGCGCGCGGTCGTCAGCGACCCTCAGGTCCTCGACACTGATCGGTACCATCTAAGCGGTCCCGACCTGCGCGGTGAGCGCGTCGTCTTCGATCCAAGGCGAATCTCGTCGAAGAACAACGCGTAATGCACTAGATTGACCGTGTTTGCGTAAATCATAGCTCTTCGTTCTAGAGGCGTACTCGATCGCGTTGCAATCGCGCGCGGATCTAAGCCTTTGTTGTCTAGCGCTCTCTTGCGCCGAGCCAGTGGCCACTTCGGCGGAGAGCGCTCCAACGAGGTCCGTGACGAGTAGCGAGCGCTACTTGATTAACGCCCATAAGCAGACCTTCGGCTTTGCGCCCATCTCGGTCATCCAAGGAGCTGCGGACGTTTCTCGATAGCAGACATCCACCGTGACGGCCGCGGTGGCCCATTCGCATAAGGGTTGGTTACGGAACGTTGGAGTGACGAGCGCGGCTCGCAGGAGCGTTGGGACCCTTTTTTGTCATCGGCTGACCACGCCAACAGGTTCGTGCTTAGGAGGTTCGGTATGATAGCTCAGACTGAAGGGGTTCGATTTAGATCGGATGGGGGGCCTTATCAGGCCAGACTCTGACCGGTTCGATCGGGGCATGCCCAAAACGAACCATGCTGGCCGGCTGCTATGGGTGGATTTCTTCCGGTCCGCTCTCGGGTAGCCATGCATAACAGCGGACGCTGCTGGTGCGCTCGCTCACGACCCGAGGCAGACCCTCGTTGACTCGATGGCAACATACTATCGGGACGCGCAGCAGGACTGGGCCTAGGATGGAAGAGTGATCCTGGTCTGTTACCGGCTACGCAACCCATTCAGCTTCATCGACTTCAGTTCGAGATGGGTCTGCTGGATGCCTCACCATCCTGTCAGCCTGCCGATTGCCAACTGAGGATCAGACACACCGCGCAGAGCATGGCGGGCGCGCCAGCATCACACAGGATCAGGCCGATGACGGATACACCCAATGTCGTGCCGATCCATGATCCGCTCGCGGCGAAGCTGAGTGGTGCAGATGATCGCATCCTGTTGAGCCATTGGCTGCCGCCACAGCAAGGCATCGTGCCTCGCATCCGCGTCGGACGGCGCTGGGTCAGCACTTTGTGGGCCTTGCCACTCGGCTTCGCCGCTCTCGTCCTCGTGGTCGCCCTTGCACAGAGCCTGCGTGAGTATCCGGACGTGAAGGCGTTCATCGTACGCCATCCCGGCATCGCGCAGAGTGCGCCTTCGGTGAACTCCGGCTTTCCCTGGTGGCTGCGGCTACAGCATTTCCTGAACATGCTGTTCATGATGTTCATCATCCGCGCCGGCATCCAAATCCTGGCAGACCACCCCCGGCTATACTGGAAACGAGATTGCACGCCAGGCACGGACTGGTTCCGCTTCCAGCGCCCGGTGCCGACCGGGCGGATCTGGACCGCCAAAGACGACTCCGTGACGCTGCCGAAGTGGCTCGGCATTCCAGGGTTGCGCCACTCCATCGGGTTGGCTCGCTGGTGGCATTTCTCCACCAACATGCTCTGGACGGTGAATGGCGTCGTCTTCTACGTGATGCTGTTCGCGACCGACCAGTGGCGTCGCCTGGTGCCACTGACCTGGGACGTGTTCCCAAGCGCGATCTCGACGGCGATCCAATACGGGTCGCTCGACTTTCCCGTGGACCAGGGCTGGACCCGCTACAACGCCCTACAGCAACTGGCCTACTTCGCTACGGTGTTCATCGCAGCCCCGGTTTCCATCGCTACCGGTATGCTCCAGAGCCCGGCGATCTCCAACCGCCTCGGCTGGACCGGGCGGGTGCTGAACCGGCAGGTGGCGCGGTCCATTCACTTCCTGTCCTTCTCGTGGTTCGTGCTGTTCATCTTGGCGCACGGCGTCATGGTGTTCGTCACCAGCCTGCGCGAGAACACCAACCACATGTTCGCCGGCGTGCAGAACGCCTCGTGGTCGGGCTTCCTGCCTTTCATGCTGGCGATGTCGGTGGTTGCCGGGGCTTGGGCGGCTGCCTCGCCGGTAACGATCCGCTACGCGCGGCAGGTGCAGCACGTCGGTAAGTTCATTATCGGCTGGATTAAGGGCCTGGCCGAGTGGTGGGACCCACGGTCCGAACTCACCGAGGCGGACATATCGCCTTATTTCTGGCCGAACGGCACCATGCCCGCCTCCGCCGAGTTCGACGCTCAGGTCGCCGGCAATTTTACGGATTATCGGTTGCGGGTGGACGGGCTGGTCGATCGACCACAGGAGTTCTCGCTCGCGGACCTCAGGGCGATGCCGAAGCAGGAGCAGATCACCACGCATTTCTGCATCCAGGGATGGTCGGGTGTCGCCAAGTGGGGCGGCGTGCCGATGCAGCACATCCTCGATCTCGTGCAGCCCAGTGCCGAGGCCCGTTATGCCGTGTTCTACTCGTTCGCCGAGGGTGGCGAAGGGGGGCGTTACTACGACGCGCACCGGATGCACAACATGCACCACGCGCTGACCATCCTGGCCTACGAGATGAACGGTGCTCCGGTCAGCGTGCTGCACGGTGCGCCGCTGCGCCTGCGCTGCGAGAACGAGCTGGGCTTCAAAATGGTGAAATGGATCACCGCGATCGAATTCGTCCACGACTTCGCCGATCTTGGCGCTGGGCAGGGCGGTTACAACGAGGACCACGAGTTCTACGGCTATCGGATGCCGATCTGACACCAGGCTCTTCCCTGGAAGTCAAATGGGATGCCTGAGCGCTAGCTTCCCCGACCTACGGGGAGCAGTTAGCCGTTAAAAGGATCGTGTGGTGGTCCAGCCAATGACGGCTCACCACCCCGAGCCGAAGTTGCCGGACGGCCGAAGAATGGCTGCTTTCAGGAAGCGCCAATGGGCCATCGGTACGTCTGTGTTGAGTCGCAATCAGCCGCGAATTGCGGTCTGCTAAAGGCGCACCCATAGCGAACCGAAAGCGCTGGTTCCCAATCGCATACCCAAAACGTACCAGCTTGACGGGCTGCGTTGGGTGGGAAGCGGAAGTTCGACCGTCGTGCGATGAACGTCCGGAATGCCTTCGAAGCGAACACTCGAAGCCTTTCTTCCAACTACCGACCTATCAGACGCTTGCGCCGCTGCCACGATGCCGCCTTGCGCAGGACCTGCGAGAGCTGCTCGACCAAATACGGCTTGTGCAGGAGTTCGAACCCATAGGTGCCGTTCTGCGCCAGGACATGGCTCTAGCCCGAGGTTAAGACCACGGGCAGATCGAAGTGGAGACGGCGGATCTCCTGTCCCAGCTCGATGCCGCTCAGACCGGGCATCATCACGTCCGAGAATACGACGTCGAAGCGGTCGGCGCACCACCCTGTGCCTCCACGTCATGACCGGAGGGTTGCGACCCTACAGGCATGGAAAAGCGTAGCGCCGCTGCTAACCACGTGATCCAGACTGAGCGATACGACGCCGATCCATCAAATGATGGAATTATCGATCACGGGAGATCGAAGCCAACCTCTGTGGTAAGGGCGCAATTAAGAAGTGGGGCCTGAAATCCGTCGCGTAAAACAGTCTTTTGACGGGATTTTAATGGCTAAAACGACCTCAAAGAAATGAAATTGACTCCATTTACGTTGATATAAATGATCAATTAACGAATCAAACCAATAAACATATGCGGTTCTGCCTGACATTGCCGGGCGAGAGCTGTTTAAATTCCCAACAAGAAGCGGAACGATGCGCCTGCACCTGTCACTCAAGGTCGCACTCTCCGGCGCCTTCGGCCTGCTCGCGCTCATCGCGGCCGGGCAGGGCGCACTCTCGATCTTCAAGCTCGCGGGGATCCGCCACTCCGTCACCGAGGTCGCATCGAACTGGCTGCCATCGGTCGTCGCCGTGAACGAGATCCGGGCGACTGCGTCCGAGGTTCGGATCAAGCAGCTGCGCCTGCTCACCCTGTCGGATACGCCGGCTCACCTGGCCGAGAACGAGGCCAAACTCGCCGCGACCCACGACAAGCTCGCGCAAGCGCGCAAAGCCTACGAGCCGATGATCGCCTCGACGGACGAGCGTGCGCTCTACGATGCGTTCGCATCCGCATGGAGACGCTTCGAGCAGGCCGATGCCGAGATGCGTCGCCTGATGGAGTCCGGGCAACAGCCGGCTGCTCTCAAACTGATGACTGTCCCGGAGACGGCAGGTCTTTACGACGAGGCCCGCGCCGATCTCGCGCGTGACGTAGCCCTGAACCAGGGAGGGGCCCGCCGGGATGCCGATGCGGCCGCGTCCGAAGCCGAGACCGCCGCACTGGCCGCCTACATCGCCGTCGCTCTGGCCCTCACTGCCGCGTGCGCCGCCGCCGTCTTCGGTCAGCTGCGCGTATCCCGTCCGATCCAGACCATGACGCAGGCGATGGGTGTGCTCGCCGGTGGCGATGCGGAAGCGGCGGTGCCCTATCGTCAGCGCCGGGACGAGATCGGCGCGATGGCGGCCGCTGTGCAGGTGTTCAAGGACAACCTGATCCGCACCCGGGCGCTGGAGGCGGAGACCGCCCAAGCCCGTCTGGCTGCCGAGGAGCAGCGCAAGGCCGGCATGCGCCAGATGGCGGACGGGTTCGAGCAGGCGGTCGGCGGCATCATCGGCCTGGTCTCGGCGGCCGCGACCGAGCTGCAGGCCACGGCCGGCTCGATGTCGGCGATGGCGGGTGAGACCTCCGCCCAGTCCGGCGCGGTGGCCGCCGCGGCCGAGGAAGCCGCCAGCAACGTCAACACCGTAGCCGCCGCCGCCGAGCAACTCGGGTCGTCGGTGCAAGAGATCGGTCGACAGGTGGACGGATCGGCGAGCCTCGCGCATCTGGCGGTGAGCGAGGCCGATCAGGCCGGCGTTCTGGTGCAGGAGCTGAGTGGCGCAGTCGCGCGCATCGGCGAGGTGGTCGGGCTGATCTCGAACATCGCCTCGCAGACCAACCTACTGGCCCTGAACGCGACGATCGAGGCGGCCCGGGCCGGGGCTGCCGGCAAGGGGTTCGCGGTCGTCGCCTCCGAGGTGAAGGCTTTGGCCGAGCAGACCGCGAAAGCCACGCACGAGATCTCCGGACAGATCGCTCAGGTCCAGGCCTCGACGGGTCAGGCGGTCACGGCGATCGCGGGCATCACCGGGCGGATCCGTGAGATCAGCGGCGTGGCGACCTCGATCGCCGCCGGCGTCGAGGAACAGGGGGCGGCCACCCAGGAGATCGTGCGCAACGTCAGCCAGGCGGCGATGGGCACGGGCGAGGTGACACACAACATCGCGGGCGTCGCGGGCGCGGCCGAGGAGACCGGGGCGGCGGCCAGCCAAGTGCTGGGCGCAGCCTCCGAGTTGTCGCGCCAGTTCGAGCACCTTACCGCCGAGGTCGGGCGCTTCCTTGCCACCATCCGGGCAGCGTGAGGCGGTCATGGCCGAGATCTTCCCGATCAGCCCTCGGATCAACCCTGAAGGCGCTTCCGTGCCACCTTCACATGCGCAGACTGACGAGGAAGCTCGGCTGCAGGCGCTGGCCGAGCACGAGATCCTTGATGCCGAGCCAGACCCGTCGCTCGCCCATATCGTCGAACTCGCCGCCCGCCTGCTTGGCGCACCGGCTGCCTTCGTTTCCTTCGTCGATCGCGATCGGCAGGTCTTCCACGCCAAGATCGGCCTGAGCCTGTGCGAGACCGACCGCGACGTCGCCTTCTGCGCCCGGACCATCGCGCAGACCGACATCCTCGTCGTGCTCGACGCCTCCCAGGATCCGCGGTTCCGCGACAATCCCCTAGTCACTGGCGCCCCGTTCATCCGCTTCTACGCGGGTGTGCCGCTACGTACCGGAGACGGCCATGCCATCGGTACGCTCTGCCTCGCCGGTCCCAAGCCGCGTCGCGCTTTCACGGGCCGGGACAGGCGTATCCTTGCCGACCTCGCCCGTCTCGTACTCGACCGGCTGGAGCTGCGCCGCGTCGAGGCGGCCCGGCGCGCGACGCAGTCGCGCTTCGAGCATATCGCCGACACCTCGTCGGACGCCATCATCTGCGCGGACGCCCACGGGCGGGTGAGCTTCTGGAGCGCGGCCGCCGAGCGCTTGTTCGGGCATACGGTCGCCGAGGCTCTGGGCCAGCCCCTCGCCATCCTGGTGCCCGAGCGAATGCGCGGCGGCCACGAGGGTGACCTGTGCCGGATCGCGCGCGGGGCGGCGACGCGGCTTCTCGGCCGCACTGTCGAACTCATCGGCCGGTACAAGGACGGCCGCGAGTTCCCGGTCGAGCTGTCCTTGTGCACCTGGGCCGAGAACGGCCACGCAGCCTTCGGGGCAATCGCGCGCGACGTCAGCCAGCGCCACATGGTCGAGGAACGCCTGTTCCAGCTCGCGCATCTTGATACCCTCACCAATCTGCCAAACCGGGCCGTGCTGCGCGGTCGGATCGAGGCTGTAATTCTGGAAGCGTGCCCAGCGGCAGTGCTGATGATCGACCTCGACGGCTTTAAGGAGGTCAACGACGCGCATGGGCATGCTGTGGGCGATGCCGTGCTTCGGCTGGCAGCCGATCGCTTGCGCATCTGCGTCGGTACCACGGGCGTAGCGGCCCGGTTTGGCGGCGATGAATTCGCGGTCGTGCTGCCCGACGTCGGTGATCCTCTGGTAGCGATAGCCAAGGGGCAGGCAGTGATCGATGTCCTCTCCAAGCCATACCGCGTCGAAGGGCTCGTTGCGCGACTTGGCGCCAGCGTCGGCGTCGCCCTGAGCCCCGCCTACTGCGTAGGTGGGGACGAGCTTTTGGCCTGCGCCGATGCTGCCCTTTACCGTGCGAAGATGGATGGGCGCGGGTGCGCCCGCTTGTTCACGCCGGACATGCGCGAGATCGCACAGCGCGAGCGGGCCTGCCGCGATGGGCTGCGCCGCGCCATCGAGCAGGGCGAGTTCGTGCTGCATTATCAACCGCAGGTCAGCCTGTCCGACGGCACGCTGACGGGCGCCGAGGCTCTGATCCGGTGGCAACATCCCGAACTCGGGCTGCTCATGCCGGGCGCGTTCCTAGAAGTGCTCGACAATGGTCCAGACGCAGCTCAAGTCGGCGACTGGGTGCTGCGCACTGCGTGTGCTCAGGCACAGGCTTGGCGGCAAGGAGGCGTAACCCCCTTCCGGATTGGGGTGAACCTCTGTGCAGCACAGTTTCGCGACGGTGATCTGACCGAGCGGGTCGCAGCCGCGCTCGCTGAAACGGGGCTACCTGCGCACGCTCTGGAATTGGAGATCACCGAGACGATCATCCTACGTCACGACCCGGGGGTGGTCGCCACGTTGCAGGATCTACGCACGATGGGCGTGGGCATCGCGTTCGACGACTATGGTACCGGCTACGCCTCGCTCAGCCTGCTCAAGCGTTTCCCACTGACGCGGCTCAAGATTGACCGCAGCTTCGTGAATGGCCTGTGCAATGATCGACGCGATGCTGCGGTCGTGCGGGCGGTGATCAACCTCAGCCGCAGCTTCGGTCTAGAGGTGATCGCCGAGGGCGTCGAAACCGAGGAGCAGCGGCAACGGCTGCTGGCGAAAGGCTGCAATGAAGCACAAGGCTACTTGTTTGGCCGACCCATGCCTGTGACGGAGTTCGCGACTCGATTTGAGGTGGATCGGGGGCGGGCACACCAATCCTCGACCGCTGCATAGCTCAGTTCGCCGGGTTAGCAGTGACATGAGCCATGGAGGTCAGGCGTAGGGCCCAGCGAACAGGTCCCCGAGCGCCTTCCGCCGGAACAGGATGTGCCAGCGCCGCCGCTGATGCTCGGGCCGGTCGTTAATTATATGACAGCGCTGGCAGAAGGCCGCGAGGTTGGCATCGGCATTGTAGGCGTTCAATCCAAACGCCCTGCCAATGAGGTCGTCTGAGCCGAAGATCCGTGCGTTTCGGATCTTCCTATAAGACAGACCTCTCGTTCAGGCGAGTTTTATGAAGATCAAGATCAGCGAGCAGGCGTGGCAAGAAAGCTGAAGCGGTGTTCAGTTCACTGGTTTTTGCCCTGAGCTTTTCGAGCGCGTCCGCTTGTGCCCTCAATCCCTGTATCGAACTCAGATAGGCCCAGATCGCCTCATCGGCCTCGCCGATGGCCACAGGGTGCTCAGCGTCGAGGAGCGCCCGGAAGATCTGCAGGGTTTGGTCGAGGGTAGCCATTCCCGGTAAACCCTCCTTCAGGGGCCTGGTGCGCGAGGCTATCAGAAGAGCCATATCGAGAGCGTCAGGATGGCGCCAATCCCACCGATGGTGGTGCAGAACCCTGGGATGACCCAACTGTTCAGACCACCATGTGGCTGTGCTGCATTTCGAACTCTGGCGGACGCTGTCTCAGTCTTGCGAGCGAGTGCGATGCGCTCATGCGAAGGCGAGTTGCCGGCAGCCTCATCGTCGGTCCCGAGCTGCGACAGGCCAGGGTCGTAGGCGGCGACCTTGTCAATTGTGGCACCGCTGTCGATGTCGGCCTTCAACATGGCCGTGGTCGGGCGATCATATGCAGGCGGCTCGGCCACGTGCAGGTTGCCGGGAGGCGGTGGGGTTTCGGATCGGAACAGCATAGGCGTGTCTTTCAGGGCAGCGGCATCGGGCGTCGTTCGATGCGATATCGCTCGCAGGAGGCTCGGATTAGCTGCCTCAAGCATGATGACCCACATCCCGGCAGATCAGCCGCCGGGACGCTGAGAATGCGATCAGGTTATTTCTTCGACGGTTTGGCGAATGCGGATCAGTTAGCCGCCGCCGTTACCGCCTCCGCTGCCGGTTGAACCGATACGCGCAGGCTGACCTTCATTGCCTGCCGCCGCAGAGTCGTCTGAGATGCTGTCCTCAGCGCGACCGGTCGGCGAGTATGAAGCTGCCCCTTCCTCCCCGGTCGAGCCTGGCTGGCGCGTGACGACACCGGGCGAATTCGGCGGAACGATCACGGTCGTGGTGGTTGGGGTTTCAAAAACTTGTGCGGAGACAGGAGTAGCGAGCGCTACGGCGAACGCCGCAGCGAGGATGAGCTTGGTCATAAGGTTCTTTCGGCTGTGGGCGTGGGGAACACTCGATCGCGCGCGATGTGTCCCAGCGGTAGTGTCACAGGGGCGGGCAGTGGTGTCTTGACCAACACATGCCTGTTTAGAGCCTACCGCTTGTAGTTCGGCCAAAGTTACGCGTTTGGCGCGAGACCGTAACTAAAACAGGCACATATAATCTCAATGGACTTCCTTGAGATGTTGGATCGCGGCGTCGTGATACCAACCGCTTCCACATTCAGTCGCAACGATCGGCTCCGGCTTGGGCTTCAGAGCCACGGCCTTGTTCTCGTGGCGAAGATCTCCAGCGATCGTCATAACGTCCGCGAGGCGCTCAGCGACTGAGAGCGATCCGTGAGAAGATTTCACAGTCATATCTTATCTTTCTTTAGGATGCACGATCCGTCTGGAATCAGATGGCGCGATCTTGTAGTTGCTATATAGTCGCTGATAGCGAATTGCCTAATAATTATTAGCAAATTGCTCAAATTATCTACATGTCTTATTTTGTAGCATGGGCTTGTATTTCGAAAAGCGAGGTATCGTCAGCTCTTATAAATTGATCAATTGACGCTTTCAGGACGTGAACGAATTCGAACGGCAGGCTCGACACCCACGCCCGCGCTCGCCATCTCGAGCACATGCCCGACCATCGAGGCCAGACCTGCGATCCGAAGGTCCAGGCCTGCCTCCCTCTCGGCAGCATCGAGTAAGAACCTACTGGCATCGAACTGCTGCCGGGGCTGCTGCAGCGTCATCGCGCGGCCGTCCATTTTCGGGACCGCCATGCCCACGCCGCCCGCCACTTTCTGCCCCTGCTTCTGCTGCCCGCCCGCGATGCTCTTGAGCGCGCTGGCGATGCCGCCGTAGGGGCTGGCGCTCTCCGGCTGATCCTGTGGCCCGTCCAGTGCGGTCGGCGGCTTTAAAGCGGAAGTTAGTGGCGTAGCGGTTTCAGACTGCCACCCGTCCTGGGCCAAATCTGGCGGTTCTGGAGGCTATCGACACGGCATTAAGCGGGATGGAGGTGCTGCTTTGACATCCATCGAAGCCGCCGCCGACGCCCTCGACGTGGCGGGCCTCGCCGCGGATCCTGTCGGCACCCCCTGTCGGGCCGAGCTGCGCCGGATCGGTCACGCCCTGCACGCCGCCAACTCGCACAAGGACTTCGCCGCACTGGAGGTGGAGATCGCCGAGATGGACCCGACGCACGCCGGCTGGCGCGCGATCGTGCTCGAAATGGCGTGGTACGGGACTGGAAGGGCCTCGGCATGATTGCCCTCCCTCCCCGACCCGCCGACGCCGGCCCTTCCAATCCCGTGCCCAGGGCATCGAGCGTCATGACCCGATTGCGCCGGCCGCCCTCGCCTTCCGGTCCGCGCTGTTCCGTGCCGGCATGGAGGCTGACGCCGCTGGCGGTCTCGCGTCTCTGGAGGCTCTAATGGACGAGGTTTCCACGGCCGACCCCGCGCGCGCCGACATCCGGACCGCCATCCTGCGCGCCGTATGGGCCGATCTACTACCGAGATCGAATGGAAAGGGGCGGCCATGACACTGCACGGGCGAACCTACCAGCCGAGCCCCGACTCCTTGGTCTGCTCGGTCGGCTCTGCGCTACCGAGTTGCAAGATCAGGGCGTTCAGGGCGACCAACGCCTCCGTCCGCATATTGGGCCAGGAAGAGCCGCGTCGATCGAGGTCCTGCGCCAGGGCATCGGAGGCGAGGAGTGCATCCTCCATCGCCGTCTCCAGTGGCGATGTGGCCATAACCCGGCGGCGCAGGTTCGCGACCGTGTTTTCTGCCGTCAGCCGTACCACGTCGCCCATCGTGGCTGTCGCCGTCTCGACGATGTCGGTCCATGGCCACAAAGCCATGGCGAGGATTGCAGGTAGGTCCCCGGTCTCGTGTGCCCGTACTGTCACTGGCCCGCTGCTGTGCTCGTCGTGCGAACCGCCGGTGACTGCCGCTGCGGGCGTGGGCACCGTCACCGTTTGGCATCCGACAAAGAGGACGAGGACTGCGCTGTGACGACCCGTAATCGCGTGATCCTGGGCACAGTTCTCCTTGCGGTCGGCGCCACAGTGGAATTTGGGAGCGGCAACTCGGCTAGGCTGAGCAGGATCTTCGCACCCTGGATGGCCGCAATGGTCGTATGTGGAGCGCCATGCTGCCGGGCCTCGTCTTCGAGGCTCTCCAATCGCTCGGACAGCGCCTCAGACCGACGCTTGTCACGGCCCGCGGGGAAGGCGCCGAGCAGTCCGATCAGCGCGTCCATGAAGCGGCAGGTCGAAGTGTCGAGGGGGGCAGCGTCGTCTGGCACGATGCGATCCTGGGAGCGCCGCAAAGCTCATCATGCGACTGTTTCCCGTGACCGCGCTCCCGCATTTGACGGGATCGACGCACGTTTTTGCTGGAAGCCAGGGTGGTGTTTCCCAGCCTTGTCACTCTCAGCACTGCGATCAAAGCTACGCTCCGAGTGGTCTTACGGCTAAAATAGCGCTTCAGCCGACATCATCGGCTCGCTCGTCAGTTGTTCGTGGCCCGACTATTCGTGCTGGATCGTTGCTTGATCCGGTGCGACTCTGTTGTGATCGCAGGTGTAGGGACGTGCTCCCTGCCAAACATAGCGAACGGTCCCGCCCTCGGCCGCACAGCGCGTTCGAAAGGCGTCGTAAGCGTGAGACGAGCTGACGGCTGTGAGGATCGGCGAGGCCGCCATCAGCAGGGCAAAGCCGCCACACAGGGACAACACGAGCCAATTTACGGCGCCGAGAGTGGGGCGCCTCGGTTCCTCCGTCCACTCATCCATCGGCAGGACGGGCGCCAGGAAGGCCAGGATCATGCCGGCCCAAGCGAGCATAGTCATGGCCTAACGGAGCCTGTGAACAGCTGCAGGACGCTCGACTTGAACGCTTAGCTCTCCCCTCTGCGCCATGGCGACGAGACCCACGAATGGACCGAGGCTGAGCACGACGATCAGGAGGATCGCCGTCACAGCTTGAGCGTGCCGTCCGGCTATCTGGATCAGCGCGCACCCGAAGGTGAAGGCCGATGCCAGCAGGATTGCGAACGCTTGTTCGGTCATGACCTAGCCCACTGTCCCAAGATCCAATCCGCTCACGCGACGTCGTATGTGAAGGGCCCGTCCTGCGGTCCAACTTGGGTTCGATCGCCCAGAACTCTTCGGCCCGAGGCGATGATCTGGACGGTCTGTCGGCTATGGCATGCCGTCCGCGCCATGATTTCCAGATCGCGCAGATATGAGATCAGCAACTCGTGCGGAACTTCATCTGTGTTAAGAGCTTCGCCCACTTTTGATGAAACGGTATGCTCAAGTTCAGCCCAGAAATTGCTCGGAATTTCCGTTTGATCGGTCATGGTTGTCTCCCAACCTGAGGGAACAAACCGTTGTTGGCCATCTAAAATTTGAGTACTTTATCGAATGATGAGTTTAAATCATTTTAGTGGGCAGCTTTACCAGCAGCGAGCGCGCCGCCTTTAACGCCGGCATCGAGACTGTCCGGCAGATGGCGCTGACCACCGCCGTCACCCTGGAGGTCTGGGACGATGCCGGGCGTGTTCAGAACCAAGCCGCGGTCGCCGCTCTGCAGGCCCTGGCCGAGGGCGCGCGAGACCTGATGTTGCAGGCGACGAGCGCCGACGATCGTTGTACTTCTGTTGTTATTTACAACGGACCGGAGGCCGCGATCGGCCACGAGGCAGTGCCATGACGACGCCCAACCCAGGCTTTCAGCCCGGCCAGTCCGGCAACCCGGCCGGCCGCCTCCGTGGCTCGCGCAACCGCTCCACGCTCGCCCTGGAGGCCATCTTCGAGAGCGAGGCCGAGGCCCTGTCCCGCAAGGCCATCGAGCAGGCCCTGGCCGGCGACGGTGGCGCGATGAAGCTCTGCCTCGATCGCTTGCTGTCCCCGCGCCGGGACCGCTCCATCACCTTCGACCTGCCGACCATCGAGACGGCCGAGGACCTGCCGAAGGCAACCGCCGCCCTCCTGCGCGCCGTGTCGTCGGGCCAGATCACCCCGTCCGAGGCCGCCGACATCGGTAAGGCGGTCAGCGCTCACATCGATGCCATCACGGCGGCTGACCTGAGCCGCCGGCTGGCCGACATTGAGGGCGCGCGGTCATGAGGCTGCGCGAGATTGAGACCCGCATCGTTCGGGTGGAGCAGCAGAGGCCGCATCTCACGCCGGGGCTTCACCGCTGCAGCGACGATGAGGTTGAGGGCCTGATTTCGGTGCTCCGGCAGGCTGAAACGGGAGAGCCGATCGACCCCGGCCACGAGGCGTGGGCGGTGACGGTGTTGCGACAAGAAGGCTATGTGCCATGCGGTTGAGGGAGCTTGAGGCCCGAGTCCTGAGGCTGGAGCGCGACCCCTCGCACACCAGGCTCGGGCGCATGTCTCAGGAAGAGATCGACGGTGAGATCATCACCTTGCTCAATCGCCTCGTCGAAGGCTTCCCGACCTATGACGCGATGATAGCCGAGGTGGAGGCGACGCCGGACCTGCATATGCCCGACTGCGCCCGGCAGATGCGGTGGTTCATCTACGACTACCGGCCTCGCCGGCAGCGGGGGGAAGCGTGACCCGTTCTGCCCTTGCCCGCCTTCCCGACGTCGTCCTCGACCAGCAGATCGTGGCGAGCCTGCGCGAGGCCGCATCCGAATGGCCGTCTGTCGGCGCGATGGTGACGGCGCTGTCCGAGTCGCGCTCACCGGCCGAGCGCGCGCTGGCCACCCAAGTCGAGGCTTTCTTGATGGACTGGCGGCAGCCCCCGCGAACGGTAGCGCGGTAGGAACTGCCCGCCGGCGAGTGGGCAGAGCGGTACGTCACCGAGCACTGAGGCGCAATGGTTGATGTTGGTGGGGCACTTCATCATGAACCCAGCATCAGCCCTCTCAGCTATCCGAACCTAGGACCAGGAACTTGGGCGGGCGTGCTGGGCTTCCGTGACTGTGGGCGTCATTGCGGTCCAGCAGCCTGTCAGGGCGTAGCTTAGACCAGCACCCGACCCCATCCGGTAGAACCGACTGCGAGAGCCCAGAATGACCTACCTGCGCTACACCCCTGAGGTCGAGCAGCCTACCGCCAATGAGCAGGAGACGATCGACGGCATCATCAAGGGCATGACGCAGCAATCCGAGACGGTCGAGGCACGCGAGCACCAAGCGGTCCGTGCCAGCCATGCCAAGAGCTCCGCTTGCGTGACCGGCGAGCTGACGATTGCCACCGGCCTACCGCCGGAACTGGCGCAAGGATTGTTCGCAAAGCCTGGTACCCACTCCGTCGCGGTCCGCTTCGCGCAGGGCCCGGGCGAGATCCTGGGCGACCGCGTCTCGACCCATCGCGGCATGTCCATCAAGGTGTTCGACGTCACCGGCGAGAAGCTGCCCGGCCACGACGCTGATACCCAGGACTTCGTGCTCGCCACCGGCACGACCTTCCCGTCTGGTACGGCCGCGGGCTTCCTGCGCGATGGCACGGTCATCGGCAAGTCCACCGCGCTGCCAGAGGGGGTCAAGAGCGCGGTCTCGTCGACCATGCGCAACCTCAATCGGGCGCTGCACGCCTTCGGCACAGAGAGCGCGCTCGCCGACTTCTTCGGCCATCCGTACAGCCATCCCCTCGCCGACAGCTACTTCAGCCAAGCGCCGATCCGTTTTGGCGATTACGTGGCCAAGCTCGCGGCCGTTCCCACGGCCGAGGCCCAGCGCGCCCTATCCGAGTGGCGGCTCGACCCGCACGTCGACGAGGACGGCTTCCGCCACGCGGCAATCGACTTCTTCCGCGAGCATGATGTGGTGTTCGAGCTGAAGGCCCAGCTCTGGGCTGACGCCGAGAAGCAACCTATCGAGAACGCCTCGGTCGATTGGCCCGTCTCGGTAAGCCCCTATCGGACCGTGGCGACACTGCGCCTGCCGAGCCAAGACGCCTATTCAACGGAGCGGGTGCGTTACTTCGACGAGGTGATGACCTTCCGCCCCGCGCACAGCCTCGCGGCGCATCGGCCGCTCGGTTCGGTGATGCGGGCGCGGCTGCAGGTCTATCGGGCGCTCTCCGACTTCCGCCACCGCGAGAACGGCGTGTCCGCCGAGGACACCGCCAGTATCGACCGCATCCCAGCGTGAGGAACTTGCGCGATCAGGCTTCCGAAGTATCGCGAACCATCCCGCTCACATACGCGTTACCGGCGTTCTTCGACACGGAGGCATCGATGCGCCAGCGCACCCTCGTCACAGCTATCCCGTTCATGCTGCTCTTCGCGGGCACAGCCTTCGCGCAGGCACCAGCGGCTACCCCACCCGGGACAGCCCCGGGCGCAACTGGCGTAGCCGCACCTCAGCCGGGTTCGACCGGGGCGCCGGGCACCGTGACGGGGACGCCGACCGGTCAACCTGCTGACACCGTGACGAACAACTCTGCGGCTGGTGGAAATGCCGGCCAGCCGGAGCGGCCCCTGCCCCAGGGTGGCGGCGGCGGCAAATAAGCAGATCGCGGCGCTGATCCAGGTTGAGGCAATCGCCGCCTATCGACCGTGGTTGCCAATCGCGTAGGATCTGCGACCCTCAGGGCAGACGTCGGGCGGGTTGCTGATCCGCGCGACGGCACAGACATCACGAGGGACGGCATGGTCATGGCTGAGACAGACAAGCCACCGGGTGTGAGCGTCGTGCCCCCGACGATACCGATCCCGAACGTCAACGTGCCGGACCCAACGACCGGCAGCGAACCCGAGAGCAAGGATCCGGTGAAGGATGCCGAGCGCACGCCCGATGATCCGGACAAGGCAGCTAGCGACGGTTTAGCGTGATCGTGCGCCGCTTTTTCGCGGTTTTGGCCGCTCTGGCCATTCTCGCCTGCCTTCCTGCTGCAGCCGTAGCACAGCGCACGTCTGAGCCGCCCGCGAAACCCGCTTCTGGCGCGCCGGCCGCCGGCGAGGAAGCGGCATCTGCCGTTGATCCAGCGGTACTCGATCGCTGCCGACAGCGGGCAGACGCCCAGAAGCTGAAGGAAGGGCCGGAGCGGAAGGCTTTCATGGGGACCTGCGTCACGCCGGACGTTTAACCGGATGAAACACTCGCCGAAGAGGGCGCCAGGGACACACCAAGGCTTCCCCGCGACCAATCTCGAACCCGTCTCAGGATCATGCGCCGCGGTGCGGTCGGGATGTGCACGAGGTCGGGCGAGCAGTGATGGTATGGCCGCCCGGCCTGCGTGCAAATAGGTTACTCCTTTCGCCGTCACGCTTTCCGCCAGTCGTTGCCCAGCCGCGGAAGCATCCGCCTTCTCGTTCGTTGAGCCTTCAAGGGTGACGTCGTGCCCCGCAAAAAACCTGCTGAGGCGTCATGACAGCGCTCGCTATCCTGTTCGCAAGCATTGCTACCCTCGGTGCGTTCGTCGGGCTTGAGTATGTCGGCCACCCGATCGGTGGTCAGTCGATCACCGCCTACGGCTGGGGGCTGTGCCTTAACGCGGCTGCGATCGCTGCCTTTTTGGCTTACAGGAGCCTTCAGCGCGCCTAACCTTGGCCCGCCTCCGATCGGTTTTGGGTAAATTTGAACTTGTGGCTTAGGCCTCGTGCGCCAGCCGCTGTCCGATCCAGGTCTGCGCGGCGTCGAGTTCGGCAAAGGTCGGCCGGTGTGCCGTGCCCACCAAACCGAAGCCCGCCTCCAGGAACCACATCCCGGCCAAATCCTCGTGAACCTCCGAGAGCCGCACCAGCACTGCCGCGAGGAGATCGTCATCGAAGACCAGCTGGCCGTCGACGTCGAAACTGCCGGTCCCGACCTGCACGGGCTGTAAGCGAAGCGTCATCCGGCCGCCCGCCTCTCCAACTGCAGGTACGTCGGGTCAAACTCCGAGAGCCGAAGAAGTTCATCCCACGCCTGGATCACGAGCATCCGACCCCGGAGCGTGATCAGGGTCCGGCCGCGCATCTCCTGCAGCACGCGGTTGACGTGCACGGGCGTGAGCCCGAGCGCATCGGCGATGTCGGCCTGGGTGATCGGCAGCGGGCAGCGATGGTCCCCGGCCAGGCCCACCGCCTGCAGCTTCAGGTACAGCTCGCAGAACAGGTGCGCGACATGCTCGAAGGCCGAGCGCTGACCCAAGCTGATCAGCCACGCGCGGAAGATGCCCGCGTCGACGAGCGTGTCGCGCCAGAAGGCGGCCGCGATACCGGGGTGGCGCGCCGTCAACTCCCGCAGGCTCTCGTGCGGGATGAGGGCCACGACCGCCTTGGTCAGCGTGGCGATGCTGTGATCCATCGTGGGGACGTGCAAGCTCGGCAGGTCTGGGATGTCGCCGGAAATGTGGAACGAGAGGATCTGGCGCCTGCCCTGGCTGAGCAGCTTGTACCGGCAGGCCCATCCATCGAGGATGACGCAGCAATGCTTGGGCTGGTCGCCGTCGCGCACGATATCCTGCTGGGCGCCGAGGTTCTGGATGCGTCCCGGCAGGCTCTGGATAGCCCGTCGCTCCTTATCGGAGAGGGCGGCGATGCTCTCCAGCTTGCGGATGAGCATGGTCATGGCTGATTGGTCAGCGGCTGCGTTCATGTCGCTTCACCTCGCGTCGCAGGCGGAAGCGCACGGCTCTCCCAGTCATCGGCGCCTGTGCCGGATCAGCCGATGATGAGCTCTGATATAAATAAATATCAGTTCTGCCTTCCATCATAAGATATATTTTTGGCCTCGCGTCGCGTTCACTGCTGAAATTGTGATCTCAGCCTATTTGAATTAATCAAAGCATGGCAGTTAGGACGGCATAAAACCGTTCTCAATGCAGGAGCCATCTAACATACAGTTTGATTGAGTGTGAACTTCATTAAAACCTGTCTTTTGATGGGATGTAGGCGTTCCTTTGCTGGCATGATCGCCTGGCTGTCGCCGCGGTGATGTGAGTGCAGCCAGCTGCACGAGCGTTCCTTGTTCCCTCATCGCCTGCACGGCTTCTTACGACCCGAGCGCACTCAGGCCCTGTCACCCGGTTCGGGTGATGGGGCCTTCTTCTGGGCGGATCATCGGATGCGGGATAGGACGAGCGCACCGAGTGCACCCACCATTGGGCTCGCCATACCCTTACTCGGTCGACTAGGCTCGGACCAGCGCTTCTTCGAGGGACATCTTTCGAACGACGATCTCGTTCTCTCGCTCAGAAGGGCGGTCCGATGCAGCAGGCGTTGAGACGCAAGCTCGAGAGCTTCGAACCCCTCTCCGACTCGGCCCGCTGGGCCCTGAACCGCCTGGTGCTCAAGGTCCGGCAGGTGGCCGCGCGCCAGGATCTGATCCGGGAGGGCGACAAGCCCGAGAACGTGCTGCTCATCCTCGACGGCTTTGCCTACCGCTACAAGGTTTTGCCGGACGGCCAGCGCCAGATCATGGCCTTGCTCGTGCCCGGCGACTTCTGCGACCTCAACGTGTTCATCCTCGACCAGATGGACCACGCCATCGGCACGGTCTCGGCGTGCCAGGTCGTGGATATCCCGCGCCAAGCCATCGACGAGATTGCCAGGGACCACGCCGACATCGCACGCGCCTTCTGGTGGTGCTCACTGGTCGACGGCGCCGTCCTGCGCGAGTGGCTGGTCAACATCGGCGGCCGGCTCCCGCCTCAGCGCATCGCCCACCTTCTCTGCGAGCTTCTCATGCGCCTGGAGGCGGTGGGGCGCGTGACCGACAACAGCTACGCCTTCCCGCTGACGCAGACGCAGATCGCTGACATGATGGGCCTGTCGGACGTGCACGTGAACCGCACGCTGCGGGATCTGCGCGCGCAGGGCCTGATCCGTCTGAAGCGGCGGGTGCTGACCATCCTCGACGTCGAGCGGCTCCAGGCCTTCTGCGACTTCACGCCGAACTACCTGCACCTGCGCAACACGCGCTGGGGCGAGCGGCGCGACCTGAGCTGGCCCGGTCAAGCCCAGGAGGGTTAGCCGATGTCCGGGCGCGGCAACGTCGCGACGCTGCTCGTGCTGCAGCTTCAGCCGATTGCGGTTGACACCAACAGCCCTGACCGTGAGGGCATGCTGGTGATTGCCAACGGGCTGCTCGTGGCCGTGTTGGTGCGCCTCGCCGAACCGGAGCATGACAATGTCGGGAGCTGGTTCTTGGAGGCTGGGTTCGGCCGACTGCAGGGGCAGAGGGTTCCGACCTTTCCCACCCTTGAAGATGCATGTCGCTGGCTGCGGCGGCGACTGAAGCCGTTGTGAGTTGTCTCGCTGCTGGCCGGATCGGGAAAGCTGCCCGCAGGCTCCGAAAGGGCCGCCACGGGGGCGGGGCAGGGGGCCACCAGCATGTTGCGCGCTTGGTTTGCGATGGAGGGCAACGCAGCTTTGCGGGCATGTGTCGAGGGCGCCCGCGCCGAAGCGAGGCGTGACTGACGCCTAGCGTTAGGCCGCCGACAGTCGTTTGATGTTGCGGGCGACGTGCTCACGGTAGCGGGCGATGACCGTCTCAGGCGATCCGCCGAGCATCAGCGTCGTCATCGCCTCGGCAGCAGCGAGAACCTTCTCGGTCACCATCGACTGCATCTCGGCCCGACCCTCGCGGCCACCCCAGGCGAGGCGGACCAGGCGCAGCTCGATCACGCGCCGCGACTCGATCGCCAGCATTATCGATGAAAAGATAGGATTATACACGACAAAACTCAGAGCTGAGGCAGGCAAACTACCAATCAACGCGGCTCGAACGTCAGGTGATCCTGCCTACAAATTTATTTATAATAAGTCATACCCCGAAAAATCTTATAAAACGGCAACTCAATACGCCGGTCTTCATTCGACCTATAGCATAATGCTCCCCATCGCCCCTCATTCGGCGGTTTCTCCGACGAACTGTGCCTGCGCGTGAAAGAGTACGACAAAGGCAACCCTTACATCTTGTTGGAGCAGCAGGCCCTCCCCGGGCAGGGCGCGGCCGACGCGATGCGGCCGTTCGCGTTCGATCTGAAACCCGGTATCCCGGTGGCTGAGGTCGAGGCTCAGTTCCCCGGCCTTGCCTGCACCTTGCCGCCGAACTCCTTCGCGACGCCGGTGATACGGTTCTCGTCCATGGTTCTTCTCCTGAGTGGGTGCCGGACGCGCGGGATGCGCGTCCGGCGGTTGAGTTATGTTCGTTTACTTCCCGGCGCTCTTGCCGTGGGCCTTGGTCGAGCTCTCGTGCGCCTTCTCGGAGTGGCTGTGCGCCTCCTTCGAGTGCTTGGCGGCGGTCGCCTCGTCGCCCTTCTCGTGGTGCTCGGCCGCGGTCTTGTGCGACTTCGCGGCGGCCTCGTGGTGCTGGGCAGCCTCGTGGTGTGCGGTCTTGGCCATGGCTGTGTTCCTCGTTCGGCACCGTCACGGTGCTCGTTGCGGTCGTATCGACCGGCGCGTCCGCCTGGTGTCGTCTCCGAGCGGCGTGCGGGGTGGCCTCAGGTGCGCCGCTTCAGTGGGCGGGCAGCCTGCCGTCGGGGGTGTAGCGGTCCACCGCCGAGGGAAGCTCCCGGGAGAGCCTGGAAAGCAGTTCGTCGTGTGACAGCCCGGTCTGCCGGGACAGGGCGTCCATGACATCGGGACCGATGGCCTGGCGCAGCTGGGGCGGGGCGATCTCTTGGTTGGGACCGTGGCTCACCCAGGAGTCCGCCGCCGCGCCATGTCCGTTCTGCCGGAAGCTCTCGACCAGCTGACCGAGACCCCCGCCGAGCACGTTGCCGACGCCGCCCCCACCGAGCGCACCACCGATGTTGCCGAGCAGGCCCCCGAGGCCGGCTTGGCCGGGAGAAGTCGTGGACCCCGGCCCTGAAGCGGCGTGTCCGCCGCCGAGCATCTCGGCGATCTTGTCCTTGTTCTGGAACCCCGCCACGGCGAGCAGGCCGAGCAGGGCGGTCATCGAGGGGAAGCCCTCACTCATTTTCGGTCTCCTATTCGAGGGGCGGCAGGCGTGCATTCCCACGGCCCTACGATCTCGAACCGCTCACCTTGGCCGCCCTGTACTCATCGATGGCGGCACGGCAGCGGGGCGAGAGCTGGCCCATATTCTTTCGGAAGCACGCGATCACCTCCGGGCCCTTCGGATCCATGCCATTGCACAGACTGAAGTAGTCTCTGGAACAGAATGTGCGGAGATTGCTCGCGCCATTGTCGTCGCCTTGGGCGTCGACGGAACTCCCCGCCAAGACAAAGGCGAAGCTGTGGAGAAGGGCCGGGCGGGACATGTGTAGCGACCGTGCTTGGTGAGTGCGGAGACCGGTTCGTGTTGAGAAGAGAGGGGCCAAGAGACCCCTCCCCACACGTGGTTAGACCGGTTTGCGCGGGGCGGTCCCGGTGGTGGTGCCAGTCGTGCCGGTGCGCTCGACGTTGCCGCGCTCATCGGTGACCTCGACCTCGGTGTGGCGCACCTTGTCGCTTACGGTCTCGACGCGCTGGGTCGCGTCCTTGCGGATGCCGACCTCACCGACGACGCGGGCTTCCTTCGAGACCACCGCCTGCTCGCGCATCTCGGTGGCCTCGATGACCTTGTCCTCAAACAGGGCCATGTCGCCCGGCGTCACGGCCCGGTCGACCACGCGGCGGTCGACGTGCACGGTCTCGTCGTGCAGGGTGACGTTCTCGCTGACGTCCTTCTCGACCGCGTAGGAGCGCACCCGGACACGACCGCTGTCGACCATGCGCTTGCCGACGTTGAGGCGCTCCTCGACCACCGGGATGTAGTCAGTGCCCTGCGCGGTCCCCTGAGCCGCGACGGTCTCGGTGGAACCCGCCGCACGCAGACCGGTCGTGGCGGTCGTCGATGCGGGAGCAACGGCCGCGACCGGCGCGCCTGCGGCCTGTCCGGTCCAGCCCTCCTTGCGCCAGGACGCCTCGCGCTCGTCCATGTCGACCGAGCCGTGCTCCTCCAGGATGTCGTAGGTCCGCTCCGCGTACCCGTCCTCGACGGTCGCGGTCAGCATGGTGCCGCCGCGGTTCAGTCCCTCGGCGTGGAGGTGGCGGTCCTCCTCCGGCATGAAAAACTCCTTCAGCGAGCCCCACATCCCGCCCTCTTGGGTCGTGGCGGCGTTTGTCGTGGTGCCGGCCTCGCTACCGGACAGGATCCGGATGCCGACCTCGGGGATGCCGATGGCCACGAGCTTGGCCTTCGCGGCGGTTGCGGCCGTGTAGGTATCGTACATGGCGGTGAGGGTCTGGGTTCTGGTTCGAGCTCCGGTGGGGTTGCAGGCGAAAGGACCTTGACTTCGCCCTCGGGGGACACGCGTTCGATCCCGGCCCGCTGCCTGCGCAGCGTCAGCGGCTGCCCGACGTCCTGCCCCGCCGTGGGTGGGCGGACGTGTACTTCGTCCCCCAGGACGAGGCGCGTCTCGACGACTGGGCGTTCCTCCAC
>NZ_JAKSYG010000088.1 GCF_022829725.1 Methylobacterium sp. E-005
GTCCGATCCGGTCCCGATGCTCGCCGACGTGGGCGTCGATGTGGCCGTATCGACGAACGTGAAGGTCTGCGCGCCCTGGCTCAGCATGGTGAAGTGCGCGTTGGCGACGGACGCCTCGTTGTAGGTGGCGCTGTCGACGTAGAGGTTGCGATCCAGGCTGGCGGTGCCGCCCGAGGCGTCGTTGAGGAAGTTGACCGCGACGGTGTGGCTGCCCGAGACCCAGTCGCCGTTCACCGTGATCGCGTCCGACTGCCCGGCCGCGTGGGAGGCGTGGGCGGTCAGGACGCCGCCGACCTGCTTGCCGTCCACCGAGATGGTGTACTGCGCATCGCCCAGATAGGCGTCCTCGCTGATGTGCAGGAGCAACTGGTCCGATCCGGTCCCGATGCTCGCCGACGTGGGCGTCGATGTGGCCGTATCGACGAACGTGAAGGTCTGCGCACCCTGGCTCAGCATGGTGAAGTGCGCGTTGGCGACGGACGCCCCATTGTAGGTGGCGCTGTCGACGTAGAGGTTGCGATCCAGGCTGGTGGTAAGGGCGGAGGCGAGGGAGAGGGAGTTGACCGCGGTGTAGAGGCTGCTCGAGGCCCAGTCGCGGTTCAACGTGATCGCGTCCGATTGCCCGGCCGCGTGGTAGGCGTGGGCGGTCAGGACGCCGCCGACCTGCTTGCAGTCCACCGAGATGGTGTACTGCGCATCGCCCAGATAGGCGTCCTCGCTGATGTGCAGGAGCAACTGGTCCGATCCGGTCCCGATGCTCGCCGACGTGGGCGTCGAT
>NZ_JAKSYG010000090.1 GCF_022829725.1 Methylobacterium sp. E-005
AACGCCACCATCGAGGCGGCCCGGGCGGGCGAGGCCGGCAAGGGGTTCGCGGTTGTGGCAGGCGAAGTGAAGGCCCTCGCCGCGCAGACCGCCAAGGCGACCGAGACGATCGCCGGCCAGATCGCGGCGATCCAGGGCGAGACCCGGCAGGCCGTCGAGTCGATGCAGGCGATCGGTCATTCGATCGACGAGATGCGCACGGTCGCACTGAGCGTCGCCGCCGCCATGGAGGAGCAGGGTGCGGCGACCAGCGAGATCGTCCGGAACGTCGCGCAGGCGGCCCAGGGCACCCAGGCGGTCAGCGCCGACATCGCCGACGTGCACAAGGCCGCCGGCGACACCGGGGCGGCCTCCGGGCAGGTGCTGAGCGCCGCGCAGGAACTCGCGCGCTACTCGACGAGCCTCGGGCAGGAGGTCTCCACCTTCCTCGCCGCCGTCAAGGCCGCCTGAAGGGCTCGCGCGATCCCCACGGGGGTGCCCACGCGGGTGCATCTTGCATCAACCCAGGGGTGGTGGACAGCGCGAGTCCGACGGGAGACGCTTCGAATCAGGTGGTCCCGGGGCGGGGTCTGCAGGCACCGCCCCCGTGAGAGATCGATCGATGCGCTTCGCCCATGTGGCCCTGTGGACGCGGGATCTCGACGCAGCCGCCGCGTTCTGGCGGGACTATTTCGGCGCGGAGATCGGCCCGCCCTACCACAGCCGGCGCCGTCCGGGCTTCGTGTCGCGGTTCGTGACGCTCCCCGGACCGGGCGCGCATATCGAGCTGATGACCGGCCCCTGGCTCGCGGCGGCGTCGGCGCCGGAGCGCGTCGGCTGGGCGCACGTGACGATCTCACTGGGCTGCATCGCCGCGGTGGACGCGCTGGCCGAGCGCTGCGCCGCGGGGGGATGCCTCGTGTCGCCGCCCCGGCGGACCGGCGACGGCTTCTATGAGGCCATCGTGGCCATGCCGGACGGGACGCCGGTGGGGATCACGGTCTGAGTTGCGTCGAAGCCCGGATCGGCCCGGCGCCCGTCACGCGATCCCGTCGATCGCCACCCGCAGATGCTCCGGCCCGCGCAACGCCGCGCCCTGCCGGTAGGGCGGCGGGTCCGCGATCAGGCGCGGCGCCTTGAGCCGGCGGGCCAGCGCGGTGAGCGCCGCCTCGGCCTCGAACCGGGCGAGCGGCGCGCCCACGCAGTAATGCAGGCTGCCGCCGAAGCCGAGATGGCGGGTGCCGGTCCGGTCCGGGTCGAACCGGTCGGGGTCCGGGAACACGGATTCGTCGCGGTTGCCGGCGGCGAGCAGCAGCACGAGATCGGCGCCCTCCGGGATCGTCACGCCGGCGATGTCGATGGCCGAAAGCGTCCTGCGGGTCCGGAACTGCACTGGCGGCTCGTAGCGCAGCAATTCCTCGATCAGCCGCGGGGCCCGCAGCGGATCCTGGCGCAGGCGCTCCAGCTCGTCGGGATGGCGCAGCAGGGTGAGCAGACCGTTGGTGATCAGGTTCACGGTGGTCTCGTGGCCGGCCACCAGCATCAGGATCGAGGTGGCGATCAGGTCATAATCGCCCATCTTCACCCCGGCCGGGGTGGCGTGGTTGGCCAGCCCCGAGAGCATGTCGTCCTGCGGGTGCCTGCGCTTCTCCTTGATCAGGTCGCCCATGTAGCCGCCGATCGCATCGAAGGTCCGGCTGTTCTTGGCGCGGATCTCGGGATCGGTGAGGCTGTCGGGTTCGAGGGCGGTGGCGAGCTGCGTCGCCCAGTCGTGGAACTTCGGCTCGTCCTCCCGGGGCACGCCGAACAATTCGCAGATCACCGTCACGGGCAGCGGGTAGGCGAGGTCGTCGACGGCGTCGATCTCCCGGGCGTCGCGCTTCTCGTCGAGCAGATCAGCCACCAGCTTGTCCGAACGGGCGCGCATCGCCTGCACGCGCTCGCGGGAGAACTGGTGCATCACGGCCGAGCGCAGGGCGTCGTGGTCCGGCGGATCGCGGAAGATGAAGACCCGGTGGCGGTCCATCATCCAGTCCTTGAGCGGCTTCACGATCAGGTCGGTGAGCGGGTTGCCGGTGCGCGGCCGGTCGGCGGGGGGCAGGGTGTCTGAGCTGACCCGCGGATCCTGCAGCAGGCGCGCGATGGTGTCGTGGGTCGCCGCCACCCAGGTGCCTTCGGCGGTCCCGTCATCCTGGCGCGAGACCGGATTCCGCCGCAGCTTGGCGTAGACCGGGTAGGGGTTCGGCCGGTTGACGAAATCCTTGACCTGATCGAGGAGGCTGGAATCGGGCATCGAAATCCTCAGGAAAAGCCCGGCTCGAAGATCTCGACGTTCTTGGGCCGGTCCGTGGCGGCTCCCTCGGGCGGGAAGGGCGCGCCGGTGGCGACCAGCTCGGCATGGGCCGGCAGCCAGCGGGCCGAATCCACCGAAACGGCCGCGATGCAGCGCCCCGCGCGGCCGTAGAGGGCGATGAAGCGGCCGGTGGCCGGATCGCCCTGGGTGATCGCCACCGCGTCGGCCCCCTCGGTCAGGCCGGCGGATTTCACAACGAGGTCCCCCTGCGTCGACCAGAAGGTCGGCAGGGCGCCGTAGGCCGCATCGGGCGGCGCACCGGCGAGCAGGCGCCCGGCATGGGCGGCCTGCGCGACGGCGTGGCTCCAATGCTCCAGGGCGACGCGCCGCCCGTCGTAGAGCGGGTGGGGGAAGCGCGCCACGTCGCCTGCCGCCGCGATCTGCGGATCGGGGTGGCCTTCCGCGTCCAGGACATGACCGGCGCCATCGCAATCGACCCCGCCCGGATCCGCCGACAGGCCCGCCCCGTCGAGCCACTCGGTGTTGCGCACGGCACCGAGCGCGACGACCGCGATATCGGCCTCGATGCGGCTACCATCGGTGCAATGCGCGCGAACCAGCCGGCCGCCTTCGCCCTCCAGCCACTCGACCTCGGTGCCGCAGCGCAGGTCGACCCCGTGGCCCGCGTGGATCGCCCCGATGAACGCGCCGATCGTGCGGCCGAGGACGCGGGCAAGCGGGGTCGGCCCCGGCTCCACCAGGGTCACGGGCAGATCGAGCGTCCGGCACAGGCTCGCGACCTCGCAGCCGATGAAGCCGCCGCCGATCACGAGGACGCGCCGCGGGCCGGCTTCCAGCGCCTGACGCAGGGCAGCGGCGTCATCCCGCCCGCGCAGGGTGAAGACGCCGGACAGTCGCCCCTCGTGCGGGTTCGGCCAGGACCGGGCCCTGGTCCCGGTGGCGATCAGCAGACGGTCGTAGGGCAGGGCGCGCCCATCCGCCAACAGCACCCGGCCGGCCTGCCGATCGAGGCTGGCGGCCGCAGTGCCGAGTTGCCAGTCTACATCCGCATCGAGGCCGTGGGGCAGGGTGGTAGCATGCGCCGGGATCGCGCCGGCCAGGACGTGTTTGGACAGGGGCGGGCGGTCGTAGGGCAAATGGGGCTCGGCCCCGACGATCGTCAGCGATCCGGAAAAGCCCGCCTCCCGCAGGGCCTCGGCCCCGCGCAGGCCCGCGAGGCCGGCGCCGATCACGAGGGCATGTTCGGGGCGGGCCATCAGGCGCCCCGCCCCGGATCCTCGACCCGGATCGCCTGGACCGGACAGGCGACGCGTGCCCGCTCGATGTCGGCTCGATCCTGGGCGGCGGGGGCCGGGTCGTAGAACAGGGCCTCGTGCCCCTCGATGCGGAAATGCCGCGGGGCCGCGTAGCAGCACTGGGCGTAGGCCTGGCAGAGGTTGAGATCGACGCTCACCCGAAGGCCGGGTGGGGATCCGGATGACGCATCGGCAGGGGTCGACATGGCGAGGCAACCGCGCGGAACGCCTCAAGTTCCGCCCGGTGGGATCGATGCGTCAGACGCGCAGATCTGTACTCGCGGATCCCCGTAGAAATGAAATCTCGGAATTCCCTTAGGCAACGGTTCAGATTAGTGTTCCACCGCCTCGCAGGCCTGCCAGACGCGCCGCGACCCCAGGAGGGCACCATGCCGCACGGTGCACGAACGAGCCTCGCCGCCCTCATCCTGCTGCTCGGCGTCGGCGGCGCCACGGCCGAGCCCGCGGCCGGCACGACCTGGACGGACCCGCCGACCCACAAGCCTGCCGCCGAGGCACCGGCTCCGGAGCGGAAAGCGTCCCCTGCACCGGCCCCGTCGTCGGCCAAATCGTCGGCCCCATCCGCGGCCACGCCGCCGGCCGCTTCGACCCCGGCGGCCGTTGCCGAGGCGGCCCGGCCCGCCCGCACGCCACACAAGGCGGCGCGCCGTGCCCCAACCCGGATCGCGGCCGGGCGCGCGGCGCCCAAGCGACGCGTCGCCGAGACCCGCCGGCCGCGCATCGCGGCGGCACCGCCCCGGGCGTTCACCGGTCCGCGCATCGCCGTAGCGCCGTCTCCGCCGCCGGAGGGTTACGTCCGCTACCGGCCCTACGGGTATGGCCCGGGCTACGGCCCCGGCTACGCCGACGAGCGCCTCGACCGCCTGAGCAGCGCCGAGGCCGCGGGCTACGTCGTGGTGCACCGCCGAACGGTGCTGTTCCCCGACGGCCGGACGCTGCGCGTCTACCGGCCGGACGATGGCGAGCCGTTCTGATCCAGGGGCGGCACGAACACCGTCCGCAGTTCGGCACGTAAGACTTTCCCGGCAGGGTTACGGGGCAGGAGCCCGTCCCAGATCACGATCCGCACCGGCACCTTGAAGGCCGCCAGCCGCTCTGCCGCGAAGGCCCGGATCGCCTCCGGGCTCGCCTCGGCGCCCTCGTCCAGCACCACGATGGCGCCGGGCTCCTCGCCGAGCGTCGGGTGGGGCACGGGCAGCACCACGGCGTCGATCACCGCCGGATGTTCGTAGAGGACGTTCTCGACCTCGCAACAATAGATGTTCTCGCCGCCGCGGATCAGCATGTCCTTGATCCGGTCGACGATAGTCAGGAAGCCTTCCTCGTCCACCCGGGCGAGGTCGCCCGTGCGCAGCCAACCGTCGGACAGGACCTCCGCGGTGGCCTTCGGATCATCCCAGTAGCCGCGGACGATGTTCGGACCCTTCACGCAGAGTTCGCCGACATGGCCCGGCGGCAGGTCGTCTCCGAGGGGATCGCGGATCCGCACCTCGCAGACCGGGAGCGGCGGCCCGCAGGAATCGGGATGCGCCCAGTAATCCTCGCCCTGGTGATGGGTGAAGGTCGCCGACGTCTCGGTCATGCCCCAGCCGGTGCCGGGCACGACCCCGGGCAGGGCCTCGCCCAGCGTCCGCACCAGATCCCCGGCCGCGGGGGCGCCGCCATAGGTGACGGCGTCGAGGCTCGGCAGCGTCCGTCCGGCCTCCCGGGCCGCCGTGGCGAGCTGCCACGCGATGGTCGGCACGCCGCCCGCGCTGGTGCAGCCCTCCCGCTCGATCAGGTCGAGGGCCGCGTTCGCGTCCCAGCGGTGCATCATCACGAGGCGGTGGCCGCCGTACAGCGCCGCCCCGAGGCTGGCGTGGCAGCCGGTGACGTGGAACAGCGGGATGACCAGCAGCGCCACCCGCTGCGGCGCGGTCGGGTCGGGCTTCGGCGGCGCCTCGCCCCGGCGCAGGGCGCTGCGCGACGCCGAGTAGGGATAGGCCATCACCGTGGTGGCGGCCGCCCGGTGGGTGCCGACCGCGCCCTTGGGCTTCCCGGTGGTGCCCGAGGTGTAGAACAGGGTCGCGTCGTCCTCGGGATCGAGGGCGATGTCGGGCAGGGGCAGTTCAGGAAGGGTGGCCCATTGGGCCAACGGGCCGAGGATATCCGCAAGCGGCGTCGCCCGGGGATCGGGCTCCATCCGGGTGGTGAACACCCGCTCCAGGGCCGGGCATTCGGGCAGGTGCGGGGCGATCCGCGCGAAGCGCTCGCCATCGGCGATCAGCACCCGCGCCCCGGAATGCTGCAGGCCGTAGGCCAGTTCCGGCCCCGTCCACCACGCGTTGAGCGGTGTGGCGATCGCCCCGGCGAGCAGGGCACCGAAATAGCTGACGGGCCATTCGGGCAGGTTGCGCTGCGCGATGGCGACGCGATCGCCCTTGCGCACGCCGGCCTCCACCAGCGCCCGCGCCAGGGCGGTGGCGGCCCGGGCGAAGCCCGTGAAGGTCACGCGCTCGTCGCGGTAGACCACAAAGGTCTTGTCCCCATGGCCCCGCGCGATCCGGAACAGGTCGCCCAGAGTCGGCGGCGCCGACTCCCAGATCCGGGTCGGCACGCCGCGGATGTCGATCGTCGTGATCGCGAAGGGCGCGCCCGGGGCGGTGAGCCGCGCCTCGGCCTCGCGGAAGGGCAGGGCCGGCCAGCCGGCGGGGAGGCGGGGATCGTGGCTCATCGGGCGATCGTCACGCCGCCGTCGATGACGAGGGCCTGACCCGTCACGAACCGGCCCGCCGCCGAGGCCAGGAACACGGCCGCGCCCGCGATCTCGTCGGGCTCGCCGATCCGGCGCAGCGGCGCGGCATCCGTGGTGGCGGCCAGCATGTCGGGATCCTCCCACAGGGCCCGGGCGAAATCGGTGCGGATCAGGCCCGGGCACAGGCAGTTCACCCGCACGTTGGCGGGGCCGTACTCCACCGCGTAGTTGCGGGCGAGCTGGAGGTCGGCGGCCTTCGAGACGTTGTAGGCGCCGATCACCGGCGAGCCCTTGAGCGCCCCGATCGAGGACACGATGACGATCGCCCCGTCCCGTCGCGCGACCATGCCGGGGGCGACCATCTGGATCAGCCAGTGGTTCGACAGGACGTTGTTCTCGAGGATTTTTCGGAACTGCGCGTCGGTGATGTCGGCCAGCGGGCCATAGTAGGGATTGCTGGCCGCGTTGCAGATCAGCACGTCCACCGGACCGAGCTGCTTTTCCGTCTCGGCGACGAGATGTTCGAGCTCGTCCTTCACCGAGATGCTGGCCGGGATCGCCACCGCGCGGCCGGGGCCGTGGGCGGCCTCGATCTCGGCCACGACCGCCGCGCAGGCCTCGCGCTTGCGCGAAGAAATCACCACCCGGGCGCCGTGCTCCGCCATCCGCAGGGCGATCGCCCGCCCGATGCCCCGGGACGAGCCGGTGATGAGGGCGATCTTGCCGGTCAGGTCGAACAGGGACATGGCGTTGTGTTGCCCAGGTTGCGATGACACGCGCCCTCTCTCCCCCCTCTGCGGGGGAGGGTGACCCCTGCGTCAGCAGGGGTCGGGAGAGGGGAGCGTGGGTTCAGAAAAGAGCGCGGCCGGCATGAAGGGCAGAGCCTATTCCTGCGCCGTCGCTCCCCTCTCCCGCCCCCCTTCGGGGGCCACCCTCCCCCGCAAAGGGGGGAGGGAGACGCGCAAGTCCGGCCGGCGTTGTGATTGGCCTGATACCCGCCCATCCTCACACCCCCGCCCGCATCGACCGGCGCAGCTGCGCCATGCCGGCGAGCCAGCGCTCGGGATCCTCGGCCCGGCGGCGGGCGTATTCGGCCACCTGCGGGTGCGGCAGGATCAGGAAGCGCCCCGCCGCCAGCCCGTCGAACGCGGCCTCGGCCACGACCTCCGGCGCCAGCACGCCGTCGCGCGACGCGGCGCTGGCTTCCCCCAGCATGGCGGTGTCGACGCCCTGCGGGCACAGGGCGGCGACCCGGATCCCGTCCTCGGCATGGGCGATGGCGAGATGCTCCAGGAAGGCGAGCGCCGCGTGCTTGGTCGCGCCGTAGGTGGCGCTGCCGATCTGGCTGAGCAGCCCCGCCGCCGAGATCGTGCCGAGGAACGCGCCCCCGCCCCGGGCGCGCCAGAGCGGGACCAGCACCCGCGCCGCGTGGACATGGCCCATCACGTTCACCGCGAAGGCCCGCGCCCAGCTATCCGGGTCGGCCGAGGTGGCGAGATCCGGGTCGGGATCGCGCTCCAGGATGCCGGCGTTGGAGCAATAGAGCGCGATCGGGCCGATCTCGGCCTCGATCCGCGCCAGGGCCGCGGCGACCGCCGCCGCGTCGCCCACGTCGAGCGCGAAGGCCCGGCCGCCCAGTTCCGCCGCCACGGCCTCCGCCCCGGCCCCATCCCGGTCGAGGGCCACGACCGTCGCGCCCCGGGCCTTGGCGGCGACCGCGAGCGCCCAGCCGATGCCCCGGGCGGCCCCCGTGACGGCGACGACGCAGCCGGAGAACGCCATGCTCAGGCCCCCGCCCGCTCGGCGAAGCCCCAGGCCGCAGCGGCGAGCTTCGGCACGCGCGCCGCCATGGCGGATGCGTGCTCGCTCGCGGCGTTGCCGGCCTTGGCGCGGGCCGCCACGCCCTGGAGGATGCCGACCAGCCGGAACAGGTTGTAGGCGAAGTACCAGTCGAGGTCGGGCAGGTCTTTGCGATCCGACGCCCGGCAGTAGAGCGCCACCGCCTCGTCCCGTGTGGGGATGCCTAATGCGTTCAGGTCGAGCCCACCGAGCCCGCTGCGCCCGTCCGCCGGCAATGCCCACTGCATCAGCAGGTAGCTGAAATCGGCGAGCGGATCGCCGAGGGTCGATAGCTCCCAGTCGAGGACGGCGCTGACGCCGCCATCGGGCGAAAAAATCAGGTTGTCGAGGCGGTAATCGCCGTGGACCACGCAGGCGCCCTGCTGCTCGGGCACCCTCTTGGGCAGCCACGCGATCAGCCGCTCCACGTCCTCCAGCCGCCCGTCCTCGGCGGCGCGGTACTGGCGGGTCCAGCGGTCGACCTGCCGGGCGAAGTAGTTGCCGGGCCGGCCGTAATCGGCGAGCCCCGCCGCCTCCGAGTCGATGGCGTGCAGGCGCGCCAGCGTGGCGATCATGCCGGCATAGTGCCGGTGGCGGGCATGGGGATCGAGACCCGGCAGGGCGCCGTCCCAGTGCACGGCGCCGTCCACCGCCTCCATCACGTAGAAGGCCGCGCCGATGACCTCCGGATCCTCGCACAGCGCGAAGGGGCGGGGCACTGGGAACCCCTCGCCGTAGAGGGCGCCGATCACCCGGAACTCGCGGTCCACCGCGTGCGCGGAGGGCAGGAGCACGCCGAAGGGTTTTCGCCGCAGCACATAGGCCTGGGCGGGCGTGTCGAGCCGGTAGGTCGGGTTCGACTGGCCGCCGCGGAACTGCTGAACGGTGAGCGGGCCGGCGTAGCCCCGCACATGCGTTTCCATCCAGGCGGCGAGCTTCGCCTCGTCGATCCGGTGGCGCGGCTCGACCGGCTTCACGCCGGAGAAGACATCGGCCTCGCTCATGCGCGCTCGGCCTCCGGTGCTCCTGGCCGGGCATTGGTGTAGCGCCCGAATTCCAGCCGGGCGATCGAGCGGTTGTGGACCTCGTCGGGCCCGTCGGCGAGCCGCAGGGTGCGGATATGGGCGTACATCTTCGCGAGCCCGAAATCCTCCGAGACCCCGGCCCCGCCATGGGCCTGGATGGCGTCGTCGATCACCTTCAGGGCGATTCGGGGCGCTGCGACCTTGATCATGGCGATCTCGAGCTTGGCGCCCTTGTTGCCGACCTTGTCCATCATGTCGGCGGCCTTCAGGCAGAGGAGGCGGGTCATCTCGATGTCGATCCGCGCCTCGGCGACCCGCTGCTCCCAGACCGACTGCTCGGAGATCCGCTTGCCGAAGGCGACGCGGGAGACGAGCCGGCGCGCCATGGCCTCCAGCGCCACCTCGGCCACCCCGATGGTGCGCATGCAGTGGTGGATGCGTCCGGGCCCCAGCCGCCCTTGCGCGATCTCGAAGCCGCGCCCCTCGCCGAGGATCAGGTTCTCGGCCGGCACGCGGACATTCTCCAGCACGACCTCGCCGTGGCCCTTGGGGGCGTCCTCGTAGCCGAAGACCGGGAGCAGGCGCTCGACGCGGACTCCAGCCGAGTCCATCGGCACGAGGATCTGCGATTGCTGCCGGTGGCGGGGCGCCTCCGGGTCGGTCTTGCCCATCAGGATCGCGATCCGGCAGCGCGGGTCGCCGACGCCGGTCGACCACCACTTGCGGCCGTTGACGACGTAGTGGTCGCCGTCGCGGCGGATCGCCGTCGCGATGTTGGTGGCGTCCGAGGAGGCGACCTCCGGCTCGGTCATCAGGAAGGCCGAGCGGATCTCGCCCGCCATCAGGGGCTTCAGCCATTTCTCCTTCTGGGCCGCGGTGCCGTAGCGGTGCAGCACCTCCATGTTTCCGGTGTCGGGCGCCGCGCAGTTGAACACCTCCGAGGCGATCCCGACCCGGCCCATCTCTTCTGCGCATAGCGCATAGTCGAGGTTGGTCAGGCCGGCGCCGCGATACGCCTCCGTGTCGTGCTCGGGCGAGGGCGGCAGGAACAGGTTCCACAGGCCCTCGGCCCGGGCCGTCTCCTTCAGCCGCTCCAGGGTGGGCGAGGGGTCGCGGCTCGCCGCGCGCTCGGCCGCCACGGCACCGGCCGCCGGCACGATCGCGTCGGCGATGAAGGCGCGGACGCGGGTCAGCCAGTGCGTCTGGGATTGGGAGAGATTGAAATCCAAGGCGTCCGCTCCGCTCACATCCATCGCTGCGGGCTTCTCTCCTCCCCCTTGCGGGGAGGAGTTGGAGGTGGGGGGCGGTGCAGAAGGCACCGCCGCGCTCGATCCGGCACCACCCCAACCCCTGGCCCCTACCCGCAGGGGGGAGGGGAAGTGCTCTCACAGATAGGCTGCCCCCATCTCGCTGGCGAAGCGCTGCGGCGGCCCTTCCCAGACGATCCGGGCCTGTTCCAGCACGTAGACCCGATCGGCGTGGGGGAGCGCGAAGGTGACGTTCTGCTCGCCGAGCAGCACCGTGATCGGCGTGGTCTGGCGCAGCTTCTCCAGCGCCTTCGACAGCAGCTCCAGGATCACCGGGGCGAGGCCCAATGTCGGCTCGTCGAGGATCAGCAGGCGCGGGCGCATCATCAGCGCCCGGGCGATGGTCAGCATCTGCTGCTCGCCGCCCGAGAGGGTCCGGGCGCTCTGGCCCTCGCGGGCCTTGAGGATCGGAAAAAGCTCGTAGAGCTCTTCGCGGCGCTTGGCGCTCTCGGCCTTCGGGAAATGCTGGCCGCCGAGGTCGAGGTTCTCGCGCACGCTGAGGTCGCCGAACAGCTCGCGGGTCTCGGGCACCTGGACGATGCCGGCGCGCGCGATGGCGGCCGGCTTCATCCGGGCGAGATCCTGGCCGGCGAACCGGATCGTGCCCCCATGCGGCACGAGGCCCGAGATCGCGTTGAACAGGGTGGTCTTGCCGGCGCCGTTCAGGCCCACCACCGAGACGAACTCGCCCTCGTGGACGTGGATCGAGGCGGCGCGGAGCGCCTGCGCCTTGCCGTAGAGCACGTCGACGCCCTCGACGGTCAGCAGCGAATCCGGCTTGAACGCGGCTTCCGGCCGGGCCGCCGTCTCGATGCTGCCGCCGAGATAGACCCGGCGCACGGTCGGGTCGGCCATCACGGATTCGGCCGAGCCCTCGGCGATGCGCTCGCCGAGATACATGGCGAAGACCCGGTCCACGAGGGCCGAGACGCTCTTCACGTTGTGATCGACGAGGAGCACGGCCTTGCCCTCGTCGCGGAAGCCCCGGATCAGCTCCGAGAAGGCCGCGACCTCGCCGCCGGTCAGGCCCGCGAAGGGCTCGTCGACCAGCACCACCCGGGGGTCGCGGGCGATGGCCTTGGCGAGTTCCAGACGGCGCAGATCCGCGAAGGGCAGGGTGCCGGGGCGCCGGTCGATGACGGCGCCGAGGCCGACGCGCTCGGCGATTTCCTTCGCGCGCCGCGTCACGTGCGGGTCGGCGGCGAGCCGGATCAGGCTGTCGGGCAGGAGCGCGAGGCTGATATTCTCCAGCACCGTCTGCCGCTGGAGCGGCCGGGCGTGCTGGAACACGAGGCCGATGCCGGAGCGCGCCACCCGGTGGGCCGGCATGCCGCCGATCTCGGCGCCGTCGAGGCGGATCGAGCCGGCGCTCGGCCGCTCCAGCCCCATGATCAGCTTCATCACGGTGGATTTGCCCGAGCCGTTCGGGCCGATCAGCCCCAAGATCTCGCCGGGCCGCAGATCGAGGTCGATGTTCTTGACAGCGACGAGGCCGCCGTAGCGCTTGGTCAGGCCGCGCACGCTGAGGCAGGGCTCGGCCGCGACGGGGGACAGGGTCAGCGGGGGCGCGACGGCGACGGTCATCGGGCTCTCCGGAGGGAGGCGAGGCCGAGCAGCCCCGAGGGCACGAACAGGATCACGAGGAGGGCCACCGCCGAGACCACGAAGGTCGACAGCGCCCCGAGCGGGCGCAGCAGCTCGCCCGCCGCGATCAAGAAGACCGCGCCGAGCGCCGCCCCCACGATGGTGCGCCGTCCGCCCAGCACCGCTGCGATGATCACCTGCACGCCGACCGCGGTGTCGATCAGCGTGCCGACCGAGGCGGTGCCCATGTAGAAGACCACCAGCCCGCCCGCGAGGCCCGAGAAGGCGGCGCTCACCGCGAAGGCCGCGAGCTTGTGCTTGGCGACGTTGAAGCCGAGCGCCCCGGTCACGACCGGATCCTGGCCGGCGGCCTGGAGGATCAGCCCAACGGGCGAGCGGGCGATCGCCGTGAGGATCAGGCCGGAGACCGCCATGAAGCCCAGCGCCAGCCAGTAGTTCGTGTCGGCGTCGATCGAGATGACGTCAGGGACCGTCAGGCCGATCTCGCCGCCGGTGAGGTCGGAGAAGACCACGATCATGTTCTGCAGAAGCAGCACCGCCACCAGGGTGATCAGGCCGAAATAGGGTCCGCGCACCTTCAGCGCCGGCAGCGCCAGGGCGAGCCCGCCGACCACGGCGAGGAGCGTCCCGGCCGCGAGGCACCAGGGGATCGGCAGCTCGTAGCGGTTGTTGAGAATCCCGGCGCCGTAGGCCCCGAGCCCGATCAGGAAGGTCGGCCCGAAATTCACCTCGCCGGCGAAGCCGAAGAGCAGGTCCCAGGCCATGGCGAAGACGCCGAAATAGTAGGCGATGGTGAGCAGGCCGAGGATGTAGCCGGAGACATACCAGGGGAGGGTGGCGGCCAGCGCGACGGCGAGGATCGCGATCCAGAAGCCGGGTGTGGTGAGGAGCTTCATCGGGATACACGAACTCCGCGCGTTTCCCTCCCCCCTCTGCGGGGGAGGGTGGGCCCCGAAGGGGGTCGGGAGAGGGGAGCGACGGCGCAGAACAACGCGCCGTACCGCGTAAAGGGCGCGCCCTTCCCTGAAGCAGGGTTCCCCTCTCCCGACCCCTGCTGACGCAGGGGCCACCCTCCCCCGCAGAGGGGGGCGGGGATGCGGCGGAGATCGCGCGGGACAGGCTTGGTTCGATCGGAAAATCCCAAAACAACCATCACCGCCGCCCCAGCAGGCCCTGCGGGCGCAGATACATCACGGCGACCAGCAGCAGCAGCGCCGGGATCACCCGGTAGGCCGGGGAGATCAGGTAGGCGGTAGCGGTCTCCAGATACCCCACCACGTAAGCCGCGATCAGCGAGCCGGTGACGCTGCCCAACCCGCCCAGCACCACGATCGAGAAGGCGCTCGCGGTGAGCGGCCCCACTGAATACGAGGACACCCCCAGAAACATCCCGAGCAGCACCCCGGCGATGCCGGCGAGCAGCCCGTAGATCGCCCAGACCGCCACGTAGATCTTGCCCATGTCGTGGCCGAGCAGCGTCACGCCGCGCGGGTTCATGGAGGCGGCGAGCAGGACTTTGCCGGCCCGCGCCCGGTTCACGAACAGCCAGAGCAGGCCGATCACCACCCAGCAGATCACCGCCGTGAACAGCTCGTTCTTCGGCGTGCGGACGCCCGCGATCTCGACCACGCCCTCGACGATCGGCAGCACGGTCTTCGGGTTGTCGGTGAAGAAGTAGGCGACGAGCTCCTGGATCATGATCCCCCAGAGCAGGGTCCCAGTGAGCACAAAGATCTCTTTTTCCTCGCGCGGAATGGCGCGGCTGCGCTCGATCGGCGCGACCACCGCGAAATAGGTCACCAGCGCGCCGGCGAGCCCGCACAGCACGCCGATCGCCGCGCCGACATAAGAGCCGAGCCCGAACAGGGCGGAGGCCGCCCAGGCCGCCACCGCGGCCATGACCATCAGGGCGCCGTGGGTCAGGTTGAGGACGCCCGAGACCCCGAAGATCAGGGTGAAGCCCATCGCGCCGAGCGCGTAGAGGGCCGAGATCGCGAAACCGTCGACGAGGATCTGGAGGCCGATCACCGCGCTCTCCCCGCCCGACCTACTGGACCGCCGGCTTGACCGCAGGGGGCAGGATCATGGCCCCGTTGGCGGTCGCGGCCGGCCAGATCGCCACCTGCTTGCCGTTCTGCCACTGCCCGAGGACGCTGGTCATGAGGCCGGGGCCGTACTGGATCGAGTGGGTGAACGGGTCGTCCTTGCCGTAGAACTTCAGGTGCCCGACGGTGCCGACATAGTCGGTCTTCTCCAGGGCCTCGACGAGCTTGTCGGCCTCCGTGGAGCCCGCCCGCTTGATCGCCTCCGCGGAGTAGTAGACGGCGTCGTACGCCATGAAGCCCGCGTAGGAGGGCGCCCCGCCGAAGCGCTTGGTGAAGGCCTCCGAGAACGGGATCGTCTTCTCGGTCAGCGCCACGCCGGGCAGCGCCACGCTGTCGAACAGCACGCCCTGCGTGCCGCCGTTGGTGTTGGCCCAGAAGGTCGAGGAGGTCGCCTGTCCGCTGATGCCCGTCATGGCGATCGGCACCTGCTGGTTCTGCCACTGCACGGTCGGCTGCACGCCGACATGGGCGATGCCGGTGACGATCAGATCGGGCTTCGCCGCCTCGATCTTGTTGTAGATCGGCGTGAAGTCGCCCGTGTCCGGCGAGAAGCGGACATGCTCGACGACCTTCAGCCCGGATTTCGGCAGGCAATCCTGGTAGGCGGCGTCCAGCGGCCGGGTCCAGGCCGCGTCCTCGCTCATGATCGCGGCGGTCTTGGCCTTGAGCTTGCCGACCAGCACGTCCTTCGCCGAGTCGCACACCGCCTGCGCCAGGGCGTGCGAGGTCAGGTAGCCGTGGAAGGTGTACTTGTTGCGCGCATAGTCTTTGTGGACGTTCACGCTGATCTCGTTCGAGGCCGCGCCGGGGGTGATCAGCGGGGTCTTCAGCCGCGCCGCCCAGGGCATGAGCGCCAGCACGACCTCGGAGATGTAGCTCGCGATGACGAGGTTGACCTTGTCCTCCGAGACCGCCCGCTGGAAGGCGCGGACCGCATCCGAGGCTGACGACTTGTCGTC
>NZ_JAKSYG010000092.1 GCF_022829725.1 Methylobacterium sp. E-005
CGGCTACCAGCCACCCGCGCCGGAGGTCGTCCTCTGGCCAACCGAACCGAGCGGATCAGTGCCGTCCGCGCGCCCTGCCATCGTCAGCCGACCGACGATGCACTAACTTCGAACTCGGGCCACCGAATGGGGGCAGGCCAACTTCATATGTTAAATTTGGTTTTTATGTAGTTTCCTTTGTTGTTTTCCGTTACCCGTTACCGCCTAGGCATGCGCGGTGCGAATGGCTCGCGCGATCATTTCTCTTTGGTCTCGTCAGGCGCAATATCCATATTGCTGCGTAAAGCTTTTTTGTTAATCTCTAGCACTAAATCAAAATCTGATTTGTCGACCCAATCAAGCATTCCCGGCAGCTGCCTAGTAAAAGCTTTAATTATGTTTTCAAGATCGCCTTTAGATTTGGCAATATCACTAATGTCCTTGTCGTAGATGTTTAGGTCTCGCATTGCGTATCTAAGCAAGGAAGCCGCTTCTAACCCGAATTTCAAAAACCGTTGTTCGCCGGCTTGACGCTTAACATAGTCATCCCAAGCCTGCTCTGATGCGGCATAAGCTGCGCTACGAAGATCTTCGAGAAGATTTTCGTTGGAGAAAGACTCCTCTAGTCGACGCTCTACCTCTTCGCTGATTGAGCGCTGATTTTTATCGGCAACCGCCTGCAATCGCGCCAGCATCTCATCATTGCATCTGAACGTCTGATTGTGACGCCGCCGCTCGGCGGCTGGCTTGGGCGGGCGGCCACGCTTCTTCGGTTCGTTCATGGCAGGCCCTCCACGCGCCGAATTAATCGGCGGCACTTGTAAACAAAAAACACTTCTGCATATTATGCGGCAGCATTCCCCGCCGTCAATTATGCGCGGCGAAAAAATCGGAGCGAGCCAATGCTTACTCAGGAACAGCGCGATGAGATCTTGGCGGGAGCGACGACGACGGTGCCTCTGGCCGGGAAGGTTCTCGGGATCGGCCTTTCTCGCGCCTACCAGAGCGCCCGAGTCGGCGAGATCCCGACCGTCCGCATGGGCAGGAAGATGATCGTTCCCGTCCCGAAGTTGCGTGAAATGCTCGGGCTGCCGCCTCACACTCAGACCGCCATCGCGGCCTGAGACCCCATCCGAATGGATCGCCTCGGCATGGGACTAAAACGTGAACCGAGGGGCCGCCATCCGCGCCCGATCATCGGCCGGCGCAGCAGACCAAGGAACCGAAAATGAAGAAACCCGCGAACGCGGGCGCTCACGGGCTCTCCAGAAATGTCGTCTTGGCGGTCGACGTTGATGGATATGCTCCGAACGCAAGCGCCCTTCAAGCCCGATCTGTAGCCAAGCACCATCGAGTGTCGCCGGCCCTCGCTGCGACGATCGCGGCCTTGGCCTACGCCATCCCTGAGCATTGGAGCTGCCGCGCATGACGGCGCTCTCTCCTGACCTATCGGCTCGCGTCGCCAAGCTGCTGCCGCGGCTCGGCACCGATCAACAGGGAGAGGTCGCGGCGGTCGCCGCGGCCCTCACCCGCGTCCTACATTCAGGTGGCTGCGACCTTCACGACTTGGCGAAGCACGTCGCAGAAGGGCCGCGCGAGGTTGTCCGGTTCATCCGCGAGCCGCAGGAGCCCCCGCGCGCTGGCCCACGCGACTATGGGGACTGGCGCAAGACGTGGGCCGGCTGCGACCCGCGGCGCCAGCATAAGGCGCGCGTCGACCTCCTGACGAGCGATCAGACCGGCTTTCTCACCGATTGGGAATTCACCTTCGCTCGTTCGCTGTCCCGGCAGCTCGCCGAAGGACGACCTCTCTCGCCGAAGCAGACCACGATCCTCGGCGAAATCTACGCCCGTTGGACGGAGGCCCGGGGATGAGCCTGAGCCTGCCTGAAATCGCTCGGGCGCTCGGCGGCCAGATCCGGGGCATCCATGTGTATGCCCCGGGCCCTGGTCACTCCCGCCGCGACCGCAGCATGTCCGTCCGCCTCGCCGAGGCGACAGACGGCTTTGTCGTCACGAGCTTCGCCGGGGACGATTGGACCCTTTGCCGGGACTACGTTGCGGCGCAGCTCGGCCTTCCCAATGACTACTGGCGCCGGTCCCGCGATCTGGACCCGGATGAGATCGAGCGCCGCGCCGAGGCCCGCCGCCGAGCCGAAAAACAGGAACGCCGCGAGGCACAGAAGCGGCAGCGGCAGGCCGCTGAGATCTGGCGCGGCACTCGGGATCCGCGGGGGTCGGTTGTCGATGCCTATTTGCGCTCGCGCGGGCTAGCCTTGCTCGACGGGGCGCACGAGACCTTGCGATATCACCCGGCCTGCCCTTGGGGGCTCAACGAGACCGTGCCGGCCATGGTCGCCCCCCTACGGGACATCGCAACCGGCGAGCTGCGCGGGGTTCACAGGACTGCCTTGGGCCAAGACGGACGGAAGATGGGCCGGCGCATGCTCGGGATCGCCGCTGGCTCTGCCATCATGTTTGACCCGATTGCAGGCGCGGACGGCTTCCTAATCGTTGGTGAGGGCATCGAGACCGTTTTGACGGCTCGGCAGCATCTCGGGTTGCGCCCTGCCTGGGCGCTCGGCAGCGCGGGTGGGATTGCCAGCCTGCCGCCGCTCCCTGGCGTCCACAACCTTGTCGTGCTTGGCGAGAACGACGCCAACGGCGCCAGCGAGAAGGCTTTCAACAGCGTCGGCATCCGGTGGCACGATGCCGGCCGTAATGCCGAGATCATTCGGCCGCCGGCCAACTGCAAAGACTTGAACGATACCGTCCGGAGGGACGTGCCCGCATGCCAGTGAACGCCGCTGAAGCCCTTGGGCGCATCCATCGCGAGACCTTCGTACCTCGCCCCGACCGGAACACCGGCCGCGGACCATCTCCGATCCAGAGCGAGCGCGACCGCCTCGTAATCGCGCCCGCCCTGAGTGCCGCCACGCCTTTCCCGATTGAGGCGTTGCCTCCAGTCATGCGGGCCGCCGTCGAGGCGCTTGAGGATCACGTCCAAGCCCCACGGAGCCTATGCGCCCACAGCGTGATCTCTGCGGCCATGCTGGTCTGTCAGGGCCTCGCCGACGTGAAGGTGGAGAGCCTTCCTGCCCCAGTGCCGATGTCGCTGTTCATGCTGGCTATCGCCGTGTCGGGTGAGCTGTTCGCCATCGCCGAGGGCGCGACGTGGGACGACTATGACTTCGAACTGGGCCAATTCTTCAACGAGCTGCGCACGGGAGAGGCCGCGTGACCGCTGCCGCTGCGCCCGAGGCCGTCACGCCCGCCGCGGTCCTCACCCTTCTCGTCGGCATCGAACGGCATGGGCCGAACGCGCCGGCCGCCGTCGCTTTTCGATCCGCCCTGCGCCGGAAGGGCATAGAGGCTGACCACGCCGGGGGCCTGCGGGCTCTCGACGTGCTGATGGATGCCGCGGCCGCGGACGATCCGACCCAGGCCGATGCCCGCACCGCGATCCTCCGGGCAGCATGGGCGGATCTGCTGCCGGATCTTGCCTGGAAGGCTCAGCCATGACGGTCACGGTGACAGGCGGCGACAAGCTCGAAGCGCGGCTGAAGGAGATCGCTGCCAACCTGCGCCGCGCCTCCACCGTCGAGGTCGGCTGGCTCGACGGGGCGACCTATCCCGATGGGACGCCCGTCGCCCTCGTGACCCTCATCAACGAATTCGGGAACCCGGCTCACGGCCAGCCCCCTCGCCCCGCGATCCGCAACACCATCGCGGCCAAGTCCACTGAGTGGCGAGACAAGTTCGCCGTGCTGCTCAAGGCGAACGGCTACGATACCACACGGGCGCTCGCGCTCATGGGCGAGATCATCAAGGGCGACCTGCAGCAAGCCATCACCGACTACTCGGGGCCGCCGCTGAAGCCGGCTACGGTTGCGGCCAAGGGGTTCGACAAGCAGCTCGTTGACCAAGGGATCGAGCTTGCCGGCATCGACTATCAGGTGAAGTGAGGGCAGGCCGATGCTCCATTTAGGCGGATGCACTGAGTGCTTCACGATCTGGCGGGGATGCCGTTGCCTGCTCCGGTGCGAGGAGTGCGGCTGCGGCTATCGTGACGACGGCAACAGCAACTGCGGCACGCCGGGATGCAGGGCCGGGCAGAGCCGCCAATGGGCGATGCAGGCGAGGTGGGATGTCGAGATTGAGGAGAGTCGCGCCAGGATCCTGTGCGAGCCGGTAGAAGCGCCGCTGGCCGAACCCGAGCCCGTAGCCCGAGGGGATAACGAACCGTTACCCCCCTCGCCGGCTGAGCCCGAGATGGCATCACGATCCGTTCCCTCATCGGCACCCGAGCTGCCGGACGATCAAGGGGGGTCGCAAATCGCTACCCCCTCGCTGGCTGATGAAGGTGGGGCAGTGATGACCCATCCCCCGTCCAAGCCTGCCGCCAGCCGCCGCCCTGCCGTGAAGGTCCATACCGACCGGCGTACCCCTCAGCCGAGCAAGCCCGCGCATCGCCCTGTGGCTGAGCGCCGTGCCGCCGTTGAGGCCCTGCTAGCGGAAGGACTGTCGGACCGGGAGATCGCCCGGCGGGCCGGGGTCTCACCCTCAACGGTGTCTGCCGTCAGGAAGGGCCAGGAAGCTGCCAGAATTGGCGCGTGATGCCCGTGGCTCAATTTCATGAGCAATGCATCGGATTTCAGCTAGCGGCCGTCCTGGGCCAAATCTGGCAATTTGAGGCGCTATTGAGCGGTAGCTGCGTGTTCTCGGCTTCACGTCGCATCCCAGGAGGAAGCCGTACCCCGCCCGCCTGGGGCTTCGCGATGACTGCCTTGCAAAAATCGGCGGACCGCCCGACCGGATCCCCGCGATAACTGCCTGCGAAAACTCAACGTGCCGGGCTGGCCGCCGGCCTCGCGTAGCGGCTTCTAAAAACCCCTCGTGTGACTGCCTCCGAAAACTCCAGAAATTCCCGCGATGACTGCCTCGGAAAACTCTTCCCGCTCGTGCGTAGGACTGCCTTGCAAAATTCGACCGAGGGGTGCCACCCCGTCGCGTAGCGGCTTCCGAAAAATGCCCACACTTCGGCCCGCGGCCTTCCAAATCGCTCTACTTTAGGGAGGTCGGAGACGTGGAAGCCCGGCCGCGATCACGCTGTTCGAACATACGATCAATCAGTTCCTGAACGGTGTTCCGCAGGCTGCTGATCTCAGTCATCAGGAACTCATTCAGCGGCTTTTCCCATCCGGTCTTTTCGCCGTCCTGCGGGTCTTCAGACTCATATTGGACATGCAGAGATCCGTCGTCCTTCTGGACGAGATACCAAGCTGCATCCCGCACACTGGAGCTTCGTATCCCGAGACAGTGAACCTTCATGGCAGCCTCTCGCTTCACTCTTTTTCAGGTGTACGGGTTGTACGGGTTGGGCCTCGCGCGCGCCTGCGTACTGTGCGCTTAACTCCGGCCCGGCATTGCTACTCATCGCTACTTTAGCAAAGGGCGGCCCTCGCGCGTCGCGCGCGTATTGCTCCCAAAACAGCGCCCGAGACCAACATTCACCAACAGGTGCGGATCGGCTCCGGCCTCAACATCCTTCAACAGGCTGGCTGTCAAACCTCGGATATCCGCCGTTTTTTTATTCGGCCTTCGCCTGCCCGCGCTCTTTGATTTTCTTTGATTGTTTTTCAAATCGAAGGCTGGTCCGCGCCGGGCCTTTTAGGGTGTGCGGGTTGTGCGGCTTCGTCCATTTTGGACACCCCACATGCTATTGGCAGAGACAGCTAAGGCGCTGATCTGCACAGCCTTTGCGGACTCTATGGCCCCTGTCTCAGCCTCGCGCGCACGGGCGCGCACTGGTTGCGAAACGCCCCGCCGAGGTCAACAAAAGTCAACAGCCCGCGCCAGCCATCTGCCCCCTAGTTGCCCAGGCACTGGCCCCCTACTGAGACGGCACGATGCCGGCACGCCCCTGGCGTGAGCCCAGCACGGAGGCGGTACGATCCCAGCGGCGCAAGGCCTGTTCGTAGTCTCGCGCGCCTGCGCGTACTGCTGCCGAAACTCGCCGTGGGCTGAAGCGCCGAGGCAGCCCGCAACCTTAACAATCCATAACAGACGGGTGCCGCTCGACCACAACAGACCACAACAGACATCAGCCCTCGCGCGGGCGTGCGTACTGTGAACGAAACTCAGGGGGTAGCGGGTCACCACCCCCTTTCGGCTCTGACTAACCCCTCGCGGGCATGCGCGTGCGTACTGGTCCCGAAACTCACCGCCGATCACTAAACGTCACTACTTTAGTGATCCGGCGACTGGCTCTCGGTTACGAACCGTTAACCATAACCTCGGCAGTTAAGCCTTAGCGATCGGCTGGGGAGCCGGGCACCGGCAGAGCAGCGCCGCCCTTGGGGGAGCGACGCGGCCTCGCCGATGCAGTCGCACCAGGCCCGCACCTGTAACAGCAGGGCGGGCTTCGCTCGTTCCGACCCCTTTAATTGCTGCGCTGCGGCACCAAGCTCGTTGGGGACTCCCAAGGGACACCCACCGGCTCGGCTGAACGTGCCCCCCATCACCCAAGGTCGGGCCGGTGGACCTTATGAGTTCCGCATGACATCGGCGGCGATCTGCGGAAGCTGAGCGCGGTTCAGCGTTGACACTGGTCGCGACGCACCATCCTTATTGCAGCGCACTGACGTGCGGCGCCGTATGGCGTTTCCTCCCTAGACTTCGGG
>NZ_JAKSYG010000109.1 GCF_022829725.1 Methylobacterium sp. E-005
GGGGCGATGGTGCTGCACCTGCTGTCCGAGAAGGGCGCGCTGGATGCGGGCGGGGTTCGGGTCCGGACGATGACGCTGCCGGACACCTACCAGGACCACGACAGCCCGGAGAAGATGTACGCCGAGGCCGGGCTCGATGCCGACAGCATCGTCAAGATGGCCCTCGATACCCTGCCGGCCGAGTCCGGCAAGGCCGAGCCGGCGAGCAACGTCGTGAGCGTCCGCCGCCGCCCGCGCTGACGGCACGTTCTGCAACGACTCTCCCAACCCTCCGCCTCATCCTGAGGCGGCGGAGCGGAGCGTAGCCCTCGAGGAGCCCTCCAGCGGTCTCGCGATCCCTGGAGGGCTCCTTCGAGGCCCGCTGACGCGGGCACCTCAGGATGAGGGCGTGGGTGGGAGGCTCGGGGCGCGATGAGCCTACCCCAGCGCCTGCTCCACTGCCTTGCCGCAGGCCTGCGTATCGGCATTCCCGCCGAGGTCGCGAGTGCGCAGCGTCCGCTCGGACAGCACCCGCTCGATCCCGCTGACGATCTCGGCCGCCGCCGCGTGCTCGCCGAGATGCTCCAGCATCATCGCCCCTGACCAGATCTGCCCGATCGGATTGGCGATCCCTTGGCCCGCAATATCCGGCGCCGAGCCGTGAACCGGCTCGAACACCGACGGATGCACCCGCTCCGGGTTGATGTTGCCGGACGGGGCGATGCCGATCGTGCCCGTACAGGCGGGTCCGAGATCCGACAGGATGTCGCCGAACAGGTTGGAGGCCACCACCACGTCGAACCGGTCCGGGTTCAGGACGAAATGCGCCGTCAGGATGTCGATGTGGTACTGGTCCCAGCGCACGTCCGGATAGGACTCGGCCATCGCCTTCACCCGCTCGTCCCAGTACGGCATGGTGATCGAGATGCCGTTCGACTTCGTGGCCGAGGTCAGGTGCTTCTTCGGGCGCTTCTGGGCGAGCTCGAAGGCGAACTTGAGGATCCGGTCCGTCCCATGCCGGGTCATGATCGTCTCCTGCAGGGCGAATTCCCGGTCGGTGCCGGCGAACATCCGCCCGCCCGCATTCGAGTACTCGCCCTCGGTGTTTTCGCGGACCACCCAGAAGTCGATATCGCCGGGCTTGCGGTCGGCGAGCGGGCACTTCACCCCCGGCATCAGCCGCACCGGCCGCAGATTCGCGTACTGGTCGAATTCCCGCCGGAACAGGATCAGCGAACCCCAGAGGGAGATGTGGTCGGGCACGCGCTCCGGCATGCCGACGGCGCCGAAATAGATCGCGTCGTGCGTCTCGATCTGCGCCTTCCAGTCCTCCGGCATCATCCGGCCGTGCTGCTCGTAGTAATCGCAGCTCGCGAAATCGAACCAGTCGAGCTGGAGCGAGAAGCCGTGCCGCTTGGCCGCCTGCTCCAGCACGCGCACGCCCTCGGGCACCACCTCCTTGCCGATGCCGTCGCCCGGGATCACCGCGATGCGGTAGCGGCGCTGCTGGCTGGTCTCTGGACCGGGCATGAATCCTCCACGCGTTCTGGGAGAGCGGGCCCTCGCGGGGCCCGGGTCATCGGCGTCAGGTGATTGGTCCGCGCCGGTATCGGGTCAACACCCCGGCCTGACAATCAGTCGATTTCCCCCGCCATGGCCCGGCGCTGGCGGTCGAGTTCCTCGCTGTAGCGCTTGAGCGTGTGGCTCTCGGTGAGCAGGCCCAGCACCTTCCGGGTCTCGGGCCCGTCGACCACCGCCAGCGCCTCGCTCTCGGTGCGATCGAAGGCGGCGGCGGCGTCCTTGGCGTTCATGCCCGGGGTGAGGACATCGTCGGCGTGCAGCAGCAGGTCGGCCAGCACGGGCTGCGCCGCGGCTCCGGCATCCCGCGCGGCGGCGTGCGCCTCGGGGACGTTCACGATCCCGGCATAGCGGCCGGCCGCGTCGACGACGATCACCCGGGAGGGCGAGCCGAGGGGGTGGGCGCGCAGGAAGGTGGCCAGCGGCGTATCGACCGCCACGGTACCGGGATCCCGGCGCATGAGCCGGCCCACGGTGAGCGAGCGGATCCAGCCGATATCGTGCGGGCTGCGGATGCTCTCGCCGCGCAGATGGAAGCGCCAGGTCGCGAAGGAGTAGCCGAAGGTTTTCCGTACCGTCAGCGAGGACGCGATCACCGCGGCGAGCACCAGCCCGGTGATCGGCAGGCTGCCGGTGATCTCGAGCGTCAGGAACGTCATGGTCAGCGGACCGCCGATCACCGCCACGGCGAGCGCGCTCATGCCGATCACCGCGTAGGCGAGCGGCGTGAGGCCGAAGCCCGCGAGCGCCGGCACCAGCAGCGGCGCCGCGGCGGCGAACAGCTTGCCCGCGATGGCGCCGAGGAACAGCGAGGCGAAGAACAGGCCGCCCCGGAATCCGGAGCCGATCGAGATCGCCGAGGCCGTGGCCTTGGCGGCGAACAGCCCGGCGAGCACCGCGATCCCGTGCCCCTGCCCCTCGGCGGCGAAGTGCATGTGCAGGGCGCCGTGCCCGCCGGACAGCACCTGCGGCGTCGCGACGAGCGCCAGCGCGCCGACGCACAGGCCGCCGAAGGCAGGAGCCGCCACCCGCGGCACCCCCGAGGCCTGGACCAGCCGCTCCACCAGGGTGACCCCGCGCATGATCAGGATGCCGAGACCCGCGCAGAACAGCCCCAGGGCGAGGCTCGGCAGGATCTCCATGCTGGTGACATGCGAGGTGGTGATTGCCTGCACGTCGCCGAAATCGACCAGGGGCTGCGTCGCGATCAGCTGCTGCGCGACCAGGTTGCCGCAGAGCGCGGCGACCACCACCGGCGTCAGCGTGGCGATGGAGTAGGTGCCGATGATCAGCTCGAAGGCGTAGAAGGCGCCGGCGAGCGGCGCGCCGAACCCGGCCGCGATCGCCCCGGCGGCCCCGCAGCCGACCAGGGTCCGCAGGTCGCTCCGGCGCACCTCGAAGGCGATGCCGAGCCGCGAGGCGAGCCCGGAGGCGAGCTGCGTGTAGCCGGCCTCCAGCCCCACCGAGGCGCCACACCCGTTCGAGACGACGTTCTGGAGGGCGAGGTAGAGACTGTCGCGCAGGGACATCCGGCCGCCATGCAGGGCGTTGGCCTCGATCGGGTCGATGGCGGGTCGCTTGCGCGGGCCGCGGATGATTCCCGCCGCGACGATCACTAGCCCGAGCAGCGCGCCGCCGAGACACGGCCCGACGAGCAGGAGCACCGGTGACACGGTGTCGGCCGCGCTGAGCCGCATCCCGGACGGCAGGAGGAAGAGCAGCTCGCGCAGGCTCTGCGTGGCCCAGTTCATGGCGGAGACGGCCACCCCGGCCACGCAGCCCACCAGGGTTGCGAGCGCGACGAGGCCGCCCTCGCTGCGGCGGACGAGGCTGCGCAGCCGCCCCGGGGCCTGGACGATCCCGGCCCCTGTCCAGCGGCGCCGGGCGCGTGCGCCCTGCGGTCCGGCCGCCAGCCGGGTCGCTGGCTCCGGCGACCGGTCGCCGGGAACCCGGCCTCCGCCCTTGTCGCCGCCCCTGGTCGCCGCTGGCTGTCGCGCGCTCACAGTCCGTCCGCCCACCCCGGTCCGCCCCAGCCGTCGCATCGATGGTTCGGCCCGGTGAGCCCACTATAGGGCGCTCCTCGCCGAAATGGACGCCGGTTCGGCCCAGATCGCCCGGCGCCGGCCCCTCGACCGCCGGCGGTCACGCGGACTCTGCACAAGGCTGCGCGCATCGCTTGAAAACTGCCGCGGCCCACGATACACCCCCCGCCAGTGCCGCCGTAGCTCAGTTGGTTAGAGCACCAGATTGTGGATCTGGGGGTCCCCCGTTCGAGCCGGGGCGGTGGTACCATCCATTCAGCCGGGCAGCGCAAGGGGTTGGCGGATCGCCGGCCCCTTTTGCGTGTGGGGTCCGTCCGGTCCCTGACACTGCGGCGCCACGGGGGTGCATCCGCGGTTCCCCCCGCTTCCCAAGGACGCTAAGACCGATGTCGAACGCGGCGGCGGATCCCGCCCCGCGACCGGGCCTCCGGGAAGACGTGAGATGAGCATCCCTGAACGGCGCGTGCGAACCCTCTTCGATGAGGCGGCCATCGCCAAGCGCAACGACGAACTCGCCCAGGAAATCCTGGCGGCGCGGCCGGAGAACCTCCTGGTCGTGGCCGTCCTCAAGGGCAGCTTCATGTTTGCCGCCGACCTCCTGCGGGCGCTGCACCGGGTCGGGCTCGCGCCGCAGGTCGAGTTCGTCCATCTGTCGAGCTACCGCACCGGGACCGTGTCCAGCGGGCAGGTCGAGATCCTGCGGGACGTGCAGAGCGAGGTGCGCGGGCGCGACGTGCTGCTCGTCGACGATATCCTCGAATCCGGGCGGACCGTCGTGTTCGCCAAGGATCTGCTGATGGCCCGTGGCGCCAGCCGGGTTCTCACCGCGGTGCTGCTGGAGAAGCCCGGCAAGCGCGCCGTGACCATCGACGCGGATTTCGTCGGCTTCACCTGCCCCGACGTGTTCGTCGTCGGCTACGGGATGGACGCCGCCCACGCCTTCCGGCAATTGCCCTTCGTGGGCGTCGTCGATTACGGCAGCGGCGATCCCGATCTGTTCGATGCCTGACAGACCGCCGGGCGTCGCGGCATTTTTGCCGCAGACACGACCGGCACGCCTGTATTCGGTGCATGACATCTTGACAGATGACGGATCGGTCTGCGTCTGTCGTCTATCAAGGGTCTGACGTCGGTCGCGACGGGGCCCGGGGATCGAGGACGTTCACGGGACCACATGGCGCGCATCCTCCTGGTGGATGACGAAGAGACTGTCCGGGGCTTCCTCAAGCGGGGGCTCGAGATCGACGGGCACGCGGTCGTCACCGCCAACGATGGAAGCGACGGGCTCGATCGCCTCAACGAGGCCGATGGCGGCTTCGACCTGATGCTCACCGACATCCGCATGCCGCTCATGGACGGCATCGCCCTGGCGCTCGCGGCCAAGCGCGACTTCCCGGACCTGACCATCCTGCTGATGACCGGCTTCGCCGACCAGCGCGAGCGGGCGCGCGGGCTCGACGCCATCGTCACCGACGTGCTGACCAAGCCCTTCTCGCTGGCGGACCTCCGGGCCACGGTGAAACGCGCCCTGGCGGCCTGACCGCCGGCCGACACCGCCCCCGTCCGACGCGCCGGCCCGACACCTCACGGCACCGCTGAGGAAATCGTCGCGTCCACCGGGTTGAGCAGCGGCGCGGCGACTGATAGCAAACGCATCCGGGGCCGGTGTAGCACAGCGGTAGTGCAGCGGTTTTGTAAACCGAATGCCCGTTTTACTTGGTCCGGCACATTCCTGTTCTTCATCAGAACGTTAGCCGTTCTCAACCGGCGAAAACCGGTACATCTGTGCCGTGTTTCGTGCGGCGGCATCCTTCGCGGCGCGGGCTTCCTCGGCCGTCAGGAAGGCCAGATAGCCCTCGGTGACCTTGAGGCTGGTGTGCCCGAGCTCGTGCTGCAGCTCGTAGATGCCGCCGCGCCCGGTCCGTAGGTAATCGACGGCGAACCGGTGCCGCAGGTCGTGGAAGCGGAAGCGCCTGAACTCGCCCCCCTCCTTCTCGGCCACCGCGGCGAGCTGGCGCCCGTACAGGCTGAAGCGGGTGGCCACGTTCCGGAATGGCCGGCCGTCCGAGTGCCAGAATACCAAGCGCGTCACCATGCTGACCGGGATCTCCCGAAACAGCGCGGCCGCCTCGTCGCTCAGGGACACGTCCCGGCGCTTGTTGCCCTTGCCCAGGACGGAGATCGCCCGCCGGACCAGGTCGACGTGCCTGCGCTCCAGTGCGACGAGTTCCTCCTGGCGGCAGCCGGTGAGCAGCGCCGCTCGGATCAGGAACTTCAGGTTCCCCGGCGCGCGCGCCACCGCGATCGCGATGTCCCGGTCCTCCGGCAGGACGATCGGGTCGCGCCGTTCCTTCATGCGCCGGCTGCGCATCGCCTCGAAAGCGGGGTTACCCCGCCGCCACTTCTCATCGACCGCGAACGCGAGCACGCTGGAGAGCGCGGTGAGGTCGCGCCGGATGGTAGCGGTGGTGATACCTTTCGCGCGCCGGGCTTTAATGATCGCGGCCACCGTGTCCTCGTCGATCTCGTCGACGAACAGCGCGGTCAGGTGTGGATCGAGGATGTCGAGCGAGCCGAGGTATCGCTTGAAGGTCCTGCCGCCGATATGATGGACGATGTAGGAGCCCCACTCCTTCAACGCGTCTTCCCAACGCTTACGGTCGTCGCCGAATGAGGCGGCGGCCGTTATCCGTGCGTGCTCTGCGGCCTGGCGGCCGCGCGCAACGACTGGATCACCTGTCTTGAGGCTGAACCGGTACTCTTTGCCGGCGACGGTGAAGCGCGCCCAGAGGGTGCTACCTCGCCAGTAGCAGCCCTCCGGGGCCTTCTTGAGATCTGTGGGCATGGCGGCTTGCTCTCCTGTTCAACAAGCCAGGCGCGGATCGCCGCTTCGTTGAACGTCCACAGCCGACCAACTTTCGCGGCCGTGGGCAACAGGCGCTGTGAGGCGAGGCGCTGGACCGTCCGGACAGGTACGCCGAGGATGGCCGCGGCCTCGCCGATGGGGACGCGCTCGGGCGTGCGGGTGTCGCGTGTCACGCCCCTGGCCTCCCGAAGCGCAGGCCTTCGATGCGGGCGACCTCGGCGCGCAGCTCGGCGAGCTTCGCCGCCTGCAGCTGACGCGCGTAATTCTCCGCCGCCCAGCGCCGCCGGTGCCACATGCGGCCCTCGCCCGTGAGCCGGTACTCGTAGGCGCTGTGGACAATGGTATCGCCCTCGATCCGGGCCCAGACCCCCGGGATGACGCCGTGCGTCAGCGGATCGCTGGTGACGAACACTTGGACGAGGGGTGCGGTCTCTTCGGCCACTCAGGCCTCCGGGATCTGCGGGCGGGGGAAGGTGCGCATCGTGCCGTCGCCAGCGGCCGCGCGGAGACCGTCCGATAAGGTTCGAGCGTCCGGGCGATCCATGACGAAGCGCACGGTGATGGGCTGACCCTGGAGCATGAAGGCGATCGCGAGCTCGACGCCATCGGGTGTCGGCACCGCGTCGATCGTCCAGTCGGACCCGTCGGGCGGGATGAGGCGGAGCTGTCCCATCACGCCATTCCCAGCGCTTGGCAGTAGAGCTCGAGAATGGCCTCCTGCTCCTGGCGCTCGCTGTGATCCTGCTTGCGGATCCGCAGGATGGTCCGGACCGCCTTGGCATCGAAGCCCCGGCCCTTCAGCTCGGCGAACACCTCCTTAATGTCGCCCATGATGCCGGCCTTCTCCTCCTCCAGCCGCTCCAGGCGCTCGATGAACTGCTTCAGTTCGTCGGCGGCCACGCCTTCGGCTGAGGAGACGTCGCTGGATGTGTTGAGGCCCGCGGTCATGCCCGGCCCCGAGGCTGCGATGGTGAAACGGAGGCGCTGAAGGCCTCGTGTTCGACGCGCGCGATACGGTCGAGCGCGTGGTGCCGGATCTCGCCTAGCAAGACGTCCAGCAGCAGCCGAGATGCGTCCTGGCGGCCGCCGCAGACCGTTGCGGCAAGGCTGGCAATCGCAGAGGCCATCACCCGAGCGACGATCGACACGCTTCGAGCCTGCGGAACGGCGAGGTCCCGCAAATCGGCATAGCCGAGCATGGCGGCTTCTGTGACGTCGACGTCCATGCGCCGTGCGATCAACACAGACGAGTCCGCCGGCCCTTGTTCTGCGAAGTGTTGGCGCGTGGCCGCAACAGTGGCGGCCGCGGCGTCCCTGTAAGGCGTGATGCTCATCCGTCAGCTCCACACGATGCGGTCGAAGATCACCGCCGGTCCGGCAATCCAGGGAAGGGTTTCGGGATTGTCGGCCGGGTGATCCCGAAGCCACGCGGCACGGTAGATCGAGGTGGCGGCCTCGTTGCGGGGCAGGCCCTTCGGCCCGAAGGCCTCGTCGACGAACATGTCGGCGCGCCGGCTGCGGTGAAGCACAGTGACGTGCTCGGGCCGTCCGGCCAGGATCGGCTCCAGGACGTCGCGCAGCTCGGCGAGGCCCGGGTCGCCGGCCATGTCGACGTCGCGGTCCTCGCGCGAGCCGTCGGCGCGCAGGATGATGAGGCCGGTCTTCACGACGTCGTCTCCGAGGTGGGCTGTTCCTGTACGATCGGCGGCGCCCAGGCGCGTCCCGCCAGATACCGCTCGGCCACGCGCGCGAACCGGATCTCCCGGACGGCTTCAACCGCCGCCTCCGCCTCGCGGCGCCCGGGCGGGTCCGTCTTCAGCCCCAGCGGCAGGCCCTGCAGGAGCGCTCGGGCCGGATCCCGATAGGCGGCGACCTGCGCCTCGGTGAACCCGGCCTGGAACAGGTGGACGACGGTGCAGGCGCCCTCCGGACCGTTCTTCCGGTCGGCCATCACGCGGGCCATGCGAAAGACGTGGCGGCACGCGTCGGGCGCGCGGCGGGCGGCGTGGACGAGGGACGGCGACGGCATGGGCGGATCTCCTCAGACGCTACAGGGGATGGTTGACAGGTCAGGCGGAGCTGCGCGCGGGGCCATCAGGCTCGCATCTCCGGGAAGCCGTTGTGCTCCACGCCATCCAAGAGGCGGCCGGCGGCCTTCTTGCCGACGCGGGTCATGCGGGCGTCGGCGCCGAACTGAGCGAACTGGCGCGGCCCATAGTCGAGGTAGCTCCAGCGGCCCGGAGCCTCAGCCCAGTGCAGAGCGAATTGCCCGGGCTCGCCATCGCGGGCCGTGATGCCGCCCTGCCATTCGCCGTTCTGCTTGTGGTGGTAGGGCACGCCGGCGACCGCACAGGCATCTCGGATTTGCCGGAGCCACGTCGTGGCCGTGGGTCGCGCCCGGTGCTTGCCCTGGTCGGTCTCTCCGCCTGTGATGACCCAATCGATCCGCTCGATGTCGGAGGCCTTCAGGGCGTCGCGCACGATCGTGTGGTCACCGGCCGTCCCGTAGACGATCCTGGTGAAGTCGATGGGCCCGAGCAGGGGCTCGGCCGAGACGAACATGAAGACCGGATAGAGGTCGCGCGCGGCGTCGAGCAGGTGCCGGACGTTGCGGTTGGCGATCTCCTGGTTCTCGCAGGTCGCCCCGAGTGCCACGTTCTCCGGTAGGCCGCCGGCAGCTTTAGACATCTCGACGATGTTCTGCGGGCGCTTCGTCAGCAGCAGCCATACGAGGTTAGGCGTCTCCCGCATGAGCGCGAACCACTCGGCTCGGATCACCAGGTCGGCGCGGTTGTCGAACGGATCGCAGAGCGATGGGAACACGGTGAACCGCCGGCCGGCCGCCGCGGCCTCCCGGTCCCACTTGCGCGGGTTGCGCCAGTAGCCGGCGCTGGAGCGAACGCGCTCTCCGTGCGGACCCCACGTGACCTTGCCGTAGCGCAGGTCCATCAGGTTTTCGGCGTAGCACCCGTCGCAGGCGATGCTAACCTTGGTGCAACCGAACCACGGGCTCCATGTCCGGTCGCACCAGGAGATGCCGGTGGTCTCAGCCATGCTCACCGCTCCTTCCGCTCGACGCGGAACGTGAAGGTCCGCGCATCCTCATCGGCGCCCATGAGCAGCGCGAAGGCGTCGGAGCCGTCGACCTCCTCGACCGGGATCTCCAAGGATCCGCCGAGGCGGTTCAGGAAGGCGATGAGGAGCTGATCCTTCTTCGCCTCGATGCGGCGCTGGAGTTCGGGGTCGGCGGCGGCGGCCCGACGCTTCGGGTTAGTCATGATCGTGCCCTCCCTCGACGCAGGCCGTGCACAGGTCCTCGGCCGCCCAACCGCAGCCGAAATCACACGCATCGTTCTGCGAGCAGCCGCAGACGCGGCACACGTCGCCCAGCAGCGAGGGGATGCGCGGCATCCGACCATGACTGGCCACAAAGGCATCCTCCGGCAGAGCGTCGGACGTGACGGCCTGGAGATCGCGCCAAAGCTCGACGGTCGCCGCGTCGCTGGTGCGGTGGAAGATCTCCGGCAGGTCGTCCTGGCAGAGGCGATCGTGGAGGCTGGCCACGGCGGCCATCTCCAGCGCGATCGCGCCGATCTCGGCCTGGACGTCGGCCGGCAGCTTCGACCAGGCTTCGGCGCCATCGAAGCGTTCGGGCGCAGGCCTGTCCAGGAGGGCGGAGATCTCCGGCATCAACGCGGCTCGTCTGTCTGTTTCACCGTGAGGACCACGTCGCAGCCGACGGCCGTCTTCAGCTGATCGGCGAACTGCTCGATGCGGGCGGCGATGGCGCCGGGCTGGCCTGGGTCCGGGACAGTGATCTCGGCCGACAGCTGCGGGATGTTCCAGAGCGCCCTGGGCAGCCGGACCTCGACGCGCATGGCGCGCTCATCCGGGGACAGGCGCGGGCTCTCGCGGTTGAGGCGCACGTTGCCGGCTTGGTCGAAGGTGAGCCAAAGCGAATACAGGATCTCGGTCGGGGTGGACCGGTAGTGCTTGCCGGACGCGCTCATGCCAGGACTCCGAACAGATCCGGCGCCAGCGGTCGGCCATCAGTTGGCATGCACGGTCGCACACCATGCTCGGCCAGCGCCCGCAGGTCCGGGATCATCTCCAGGGCGATCTCGGTCTTCGTGTATTCCCAGCCCGGCAGGCAGGCGTGGGCGTAGCGGTCGTTGACCTGGAGGAAGCCGGGGAGGTTCGACCAGGTGATGTGGCACTCGCCGCGGCGTGGTTTGCTGAAGTCGAGATGCATGACGCTGGGCACGCCGCGGGTCGTCGGATCGGCGAGCGCGGCGGTCAGGGCCTCGGCAGCGATCGCCGCGGTTTCGCGTTCCTGGCGGGTCGGCGGCGGGAGCTTGGGCGCGCGGCGGGTCATGCCGCCACCCCGGCTATGTCGAGCTCCGACGCTGGCACCAACGGCTGCCAGCGGATCAGCACGCCCTCGAAGATTTCGACACCCGGATGCTCGGCGACCCAGAAGGCGACGAGCTCCCACCAGTCCGCGAAGCCATCCCGCTGGGCGAAGGCGTCGAGGTCGGGCGCGGTGCGGATCCAGCCGTCGTTGGCGAAAACGATACCGACGATCAGGTCCATCTTGATCGGCCAGACCGCGAGGCAGCGCGCTTCACCGAGCTTGGTGCATTGGCGGGTGCGCATGCCGGTGTAGAGCTGCACCAGCTCGCCTGGGCGGGCATGGCGGGACTTGCCCGCCCGTTCGGCCCGGATCGTCTGCTCCTTGGTGCCGGCGAGGATGGGCGGGCCGAACCGCTTCTTGAATGAGTAGGCGACCACGTCAGGCATCCTCGCTGATCGCGTCGGGATCGCCGTAGAGGCGCAGCGCGCGGCCGACGTCGCGGCGGCCGGAGCGCTTGAGCTCGCTGAGCCACTCGCGATGCGTCTTGTCGCTGGCGGCCGCCACCAACTCGCAGTCGGCGATCAGCGCCTGTCCGTCCGGAGGCCAGCCGAGCCAGGACAGGTAGCCGGTCTCCGGATCGGCCCAGGCGCACACCCAGGTCTCGCCGGTGGGCTTGTGGAGGATGCTGTCGCCGGTGCGGAAGGGTGGGCGGGCGGTCATGCGTGCCTCCGCCGGCCGTTGGAAACGCGATCTCGCCAGGAAGTCCGTTGCCGCGGCGGCGTGTGCGTCGGTGCCGATTGGTCCGCAACAAGTCGGAGTTGGGCGTTCTCAGCCTGAAGCTGCGCCACTCGTTCCGTCAGAGCGCGATTGGCCTCCCCAAGGCCTTCGTCGTCCGAGGCGACCGGCTCGACGGCCGGATCGATCGCGTCCGGCCCAGCGAGCAGCGCTACGAACGCCACCTTCTCGACCTTCCGGACGTCGATCCGCTCGATGTAGTTGAGGATGTAGCGGCGCAGGTCCGCGGGCTCGATCGCCCAGGCGTCGCCCCCCTGCTGCGTCAGCCGCTTCGTCCCGCGACGACCAGCCTTGAGGTCGCCGGAGATGCACAGGGCCGTGACGCCCTTGTCATCGATCCCGAGGATCCACGAACACGGGCGCCACGAGGACCTCGACGACGTGGACGCAGACGATCTCAGGCCCGTCCTCGCCCATCAGCTCGGCGCGGTAGAAGCCCTCGCCGAAGGCAGGGCCGAGGATGGTGCCGGGGACGAGGGAGCCGTCCACGCAAGGGCGGCCGATGCGGGTGCCGCGGGGGAGAGAGGCGACCATGTCAGCGGCTCGCCCGGTAGGCGGAGACGTGATTGGCGATCAGGCACGGCGCGAAGCACGCGACGAAGATGCCAAGGGAGCCGAGCAGGCAGCTCGCGACCTGGATGGCCGCCGGGGTGTGCTGGAGGTGGGCGAGGTAGGCGGTGAGCATCGGGGCGGCTCCGTCGCGAGTGGCGATGACCTATAATTCCCCAGAATGGGGATGTCAGTCAACCCCATAATGGGGAATTGCTCGTGGCGGCTTATCCACATTCGTCCACAGATGCCAGGAAACCGCCTCGACTCGCGTCGCGTTCTGGTTGCAGCATAAGAACACAACAGGAACAAATATGAGGCCCGGATGGGAGCCCTGCCGCGAGAATTCACGTCCGAACTTGCGGACGTGATCGGGATCTACATCCAATGCGAGGATTGCGGCCGGAAGTCGTACTGGCCCAGTTTCAAAGTAAGAGCCGCAGAGCGTCAAGGATTTCGGACCGTCCAGGCGCTCGGCAGTAGATTTCAATGCCACGTCTGCGAGGCGCAAGGCGGCGGGGGTCGCAACGTCACTCTGCGTCTAGTTCTAAGAGGCCAGACCTAATTTAGCCACAGGAGGCGGTTCGATGTCTCTACAGCCGATCGTAGCCCATAGCGTTCAGTTGTTCGTCCTGGTGAAAGGCCGTTTGGCTCAAGGCAGTCTCGTGGACTGCAAAGGGGCGTCGGAGGCCTGCAAGGTCGCCGAAGAAAAGGTCCGTCTCGGCCGGGCCATCGGTGCGGCCGCCTTCACCCGCACGGTCGTGGATCCGGACTACGACGATGGCGGAGATCCGATCACGCTGGCGATCTTCGGGAAGGTGCCACCAGGGTTGGCGGATCAGTTACCATTCTGAGCCAGGGCTTCAAGCTTGTCGGAACAACAGGCTCATATTATGCTTGGGCACCTGGATCAGGGACAAGTAGCCGGTCGATAAAATGCTGCCCTTCGCAGCAAAGCGATCGCAGGCCGACTGTCGCATGGGTACGGGATGAGACGCCTAAAGCCATGACCGAGCGGCGAACGATCCCGCGTCACGCCATTATCCTTCCCGCTCTATGCTGGCACGCTGACGGTTCCGAGTTCCACGCCGTCACGGTCGACATCTCGGGCGAGGGCATCTGCATGCGCTCGGCGACGATCCCGGCGTTGGACGCGCAGCTTGGCTGCTCGATCCGCGGCGTCGGGTCCATGGAGATCCGCGTCGTCCGGACGGGAGCTGCCGACTTCGCCGTGCGCGTCATGGGTCGCGGCGCCACGCCCGGTGAGGTGGTGCGCAGCCTCGTAGGTCTTGCGCGGCTGCAAGCGCCACCGTCGGAGGACGTGCGGGTCTCGCGCCGCGTCGTGCCGAACCGCAGAACCGTACAGGTCGCCCTGGCAGACGGTACGAGCGCCGCCGCTCGGATCGTGAACCTGTCCGCCTCCGGCGTGGCGCTGCAGCTGGATGTGCCGATGGAGGTTGGCCAGATGATCGTGGTCGGCCGACACCGGGCGAAGGTGGCGCGTCGGATCGATGGCGGCGTCGGTGCGGCCTTCCTGGTGCCGCTCGACGACGCGACGGTGGGTGAGAACACGGTGCTCTGACGGCCGGCTGGTCGTCCTCAGGGGCCGCCGATCAACTGCCATACCGACTGTGCCTGTCCGACCCTCGTCGATACCGGCCATCCGTGTCAGTCTCCGAGCATGGCCAAATCAGATCAGGCGACATGCGAAGTCAAAGTCGAGGGCGCGTGGCAGCCGGTCACAGCCGCCGAAGCCTACGCCCAGCATCGCTCGGCGCAGAAGCGCTGCCCTGAGTGCCACGGCCAAGTGATGACGGTGAGCACCTACAGCCACACCATCCGGATCAGGCTGAGCCACCGTAAGGGGCATGACGGCTGCTCACTGCAGCCGGACCGGTTCAAAGGCGTACGGTCGCCGCACCCGCAGGCCCTTGCCTAGGATCAGAGCCGCATTCGCTGGCGATCCGCAGAAAAATGCCACCGGGGCTATCGGATCAACTGCCATTCTAGACCGCAAGCTATTGGCCTAGGATGCCCTTGACCGAACTCCTCACAAAAAAGCCCAATCTTTCTAAAAGATAAATTATTGTTCCTACTGGACTCAGTGAGCTCTTAACGGAAAGTCTAAGTTCAATAAGCAGCTCTGCAGATGCGGCTTGTATGGAGCGAGCTGTATTGACATCTGAATTCCGATTTTTACTTTGGAATTCTCCTCCGGTCATCGCAGACGAAAAATCATTTAGTTTAACGGTTATGCTGTTTCTGCGCTGGAACAGCAGCTGCCCGATAAAACATGCCAGCAAACCATCCAAGCGGCTTTGCATTCCTAATATTTTTATCTCCAGCATATCCAGATCAAAAGTGTGTTCCTCTATTTCACTTTGATCCGTCTTCGAAGTCAGTGGCGACTTTAGCCAATACTCCGTCGCGGACTCGGTCGCTGCCTCAAGAAGGTCAGTGAAGCGCTCAACTTCCGAAGTCCATAAATCACGACGATATTGCCACCAACGTATAATTCCGGTGCTGGCAAACCCCAGAACGGCACCGGCGGCAAGTTGCGGAATATCAGCCGGCACGGGCTAGATCTGGCAATGCTTTTTCTATTGCGGCCAGGATTTGAGAAGGGTACCGCTGGAGTCTCAGCTGAGAAGTTTCAATGTTTAAATGCGAAAGTATTTCATTCTTGTCAAACCCGCTCCTAACAAGACCACCAAATGCTTCTTCGAGGAACGAGGCCGGAAGGCCCGCCACGTCATCTAAGATAATCGTGACTTTCCCCGATTTTCTTAAAACTTCACGCATCGCCGGCGCGAGGACTTCCTCCCGAAATTTCTGCCCGTTATGGGGGCCGTCCGAGCGGAAGCGGCCGCTTGGATAGCGGCTAAAATTCCGTGCGATGCTGATAGTGGCGCCCGCCATCACGCCCTCAAAATCCCAGGTCCCAACTTATCAAGGTGCCCCCAACCGGCGCATTCAGATTGAGGGTATGCGCACGCGCGCCCTTCGCCCGTTTGTACGCCCCACATCGTGAGTATATGGTTATGGAGCCGTCCCGACACAGGTCCAGCGCCGCCTCCATTGAAGGCAGGCCCTTTCCGCGATGCGCTTGGCCTGTTGACGATCGACCGACCGCCATCGCGACTCGGATAGCGGTGCCATCGTTTCTCGTATCTTCAGGGTTAGGCGCTTCCTGGAACAGCCGCCTCCATCCTCTCTCGAACACATCATATCTGTCCCAGTCGACCAGCGTTGCGGGTATGCCTAGCCCACGATCGAAGACGCTGATCACCACCCTCCTGTCGCGCTTGTCAACCAACGCTGTGAGCCACCACCCCGGGAAGTGCGGTCTCGGGAATTCTAAGCCTTTAGGATAGGCATGATGTCTTGTATTGACCAAAGCCTCTATTATCGCATCGTAGATCGCAGTATCTTCTAAAGCTTCCGGAACGCCTAATTGCCGTAACAATAAATCAACCAACTCCCCATCGGCTTCCGAACCAGAACGAAATCTCAAAATTCTTAGATTATCCCCCTCCAGAAATGCTGGTCCTGAACTATTTATTCCGGCCATTTCGAGAAAGCCGATGCCATCGAGCATCATCCGCACTTGCGGGTTCCAATTCTCATAATCTACGGCACGCGGAACGGCGGTGTGATCCCTCCTTACGCAGTCATATTCTGACGCCAAGACGAGCGCCACGGGTATCGATATATTTTTAATTTTGGTGAAATCGTAGTAATGTCCAACGCCGCTCATCTTTGTCTGAAGCACTGCACGCTTAAATTTTTGCTTGTTATGAAATCTCATCTTCCAAGAAAGGGCGAGCCTTCCTCTTACATCTTGGAGAAATGTAGCTGTCTGATTGTAATTTTCTGAGAACGACAGTACCTCGGGTACCTCCAGGGCACCAGATAGTGAAAAGCCCTGCTCGAATTTCCCGTCCCTATAAAGGCTCACTTTTTTCAGAAAATTTTGATACAGCAGCTCTGAGCTGCCTAGTTTCAGGCGGGCTTTTTTTGCGTTCTCGCGAGTTCGCTTCCGAATTACTTTTCTGCCTCGGTAAATTAGATACCTGCGCTGAGCCTCCGATAAGCGCTTCACTGCACCGGTTCCCCATCCTCCATCCGCAACACCTGCAGTCCCGCCTCCACGATCCCCTTCAGGTGCTCCAGCCCATTCACTCCGATCGGCCCCCCACCCGGTGTCCTTCCAAGGTGGTTACCACCAGGACGGCCAGCGCGTCTCCGACCTGCAGCTCGGGATCCGGCAGGCGGATCGGCAGGATGAAGTCGGTGTGGAGCTCGCCGAGCTGGAGGTAGGCGGCCTTGTCGAGGCGGAAGGGCGCGAGCTGGGTCATGAAGGCAATTGCTCCTCACCCCGATGCCAAGCCATTAGCTGCGGCTGTCCGTTTGTGAGGCCGTTTCGAAGGAGTGCCACATCTTGGGGCCATCTGAGCGTCGCGGCCTGCGCCATGGTCGCCCAGGCCCACTCGCAGCCGGCGCGGGTGCGCTCCTGCCTCAGCCACTGACGCCACTCATCGACGAGGTCGAAGATCCGCTCCGGGCAACTGCAGATCGGATCCACCCCGAACCAGTCGAGTAGGCCCGCGGGGCCAACCGCGATCGCGACGATCACGGCCCCAACAGCGATCCTGCTGGCGCGCTGGAGGAGGCGCGATCGCAGCCCGCTATAGCCGGTCGAGTCGAGGTGAGCGGCGAGCTCGGCCATGGCTCTCACATCCCGATCAGCTCGATCCACGGGATCACACGATGCAGCCGCGCCACCTCATCCTCGTCGAAGACGAGCTCCTTCGGCGGGTTAAACTGTTCGACGACGATCTTCCCGCCGCCGCGTCGCACGAGGCGCTTCACGAACGCGCTGCCGGGCTCACCCTCGCTCGGCGCCTTGAGCTCGACGATGACGATGTCCCGCGGCTTCGGCCGGCGGTGAGGATCGACGTAGAGGGGATCGCCGTCCTCGTAGCGCTCAGCCATGCTGTCGCCGACGACGTAGACGACGAACACATCTCTCTTGCCCTCGATACCGGGCGGCCGAGGCGCATAGTCGATCGTCTGGCCATTGAAGCGGAAGTCGCCATCATCCCCGCAGACGCCGGTACCGAGGACCGGTACGTCGCGCGGCCCCTTGAACGCACCGAGCGGCTTGGTAGGCTCAGCAGCAATCCGCACGTTGCTATCATCGCGGGTGCCACTTATCTCTCGCGCGCTCGTTGAGTTATTGTTGCCTTTGGCGACCTTCGCGAGATCTTCGTCCGATATCTGTCCGATTATTACGGCCGGATCTACACCATAAATCTCTGCGGCTCTGGCGATCCGATCGACTTTCAAGCCGCGGTCGCCGTCTTCGATTTTGGTATAGCCACCTTTCGACAAGCCAAAGCGATCGGCGGCCTGCTCTTGTGTCATGCCCGACACCTCTCGCAGCCGCTTGAGATTGTTCGTGAAAGGTCCCGCTTTCCCCATGGCGGGGACATTGCGGGTTTTTGAATTTTGCGTCGTTCCCCATGTTGGGGCACTCCGCTCTTGACTATGATCCCCGATTTGGGGAATTGTCCCACCCATGCGGCTGCTCGACTACATGCGAGAGGAAGGACTGGACGACGAGGCGTTCGCCGAACGCCTCGGCGAGTGCGGTCCGTACGCTGTGAAGAAGTGGAAGTACGGGGAGCGCGAGCCCGACGCCTCGACGATCGTCCGGATCGAGCGTGCGACAAGCGGGCGGGTCGGGCTTCCCGACTGGGCAGCCCAGTCGGAGGAGCGCAAGGCCAAGCGCCTCGCCGCCCCCGCCGAGGGAGCCGCGGCATGACCACCGCCCGTAACCGCTGCCCCTACTACGGCAGCCCCACCACGCCGAACGGCCACCACGTGCCGACCCCTTCCGGCAGCGTGTTCACGGCCGAGCAGTGGATCCGTTTCGCGGGTTTCCTCCTCGGCCTTTGGCGACAGGTCACGAAGAAGCCGGGCGAGGCGATCCCGTCCACCGAGCAGATGACGCTCGACTTGGCCGCGGCCGTCGGCGTGCCGCTGCCCACCCGGCAGGACCAAGTCGCCATCCTGGCCAACGGCACGAAGGTTCAGACCAAGCTGCTGCCCTACGGCTCGGCCTCGATCCCGGCCGCCCGTAATCACCGAGCAGACGGACGAGGAGATCTCCGCCGAGCGCGCGTCCATGGCCCGGGCGAACGATCGCTTCCGTGAGCGGGCGCGGCGCGAGGCTGAAGCGCAGGGCCGCGGTCAGGCCACGTGGGGTCGGATCCCGATCAGCGACGAGCTCGCCCGCCAGATCGGCCTCCGGGTGCCCGTGCCCGACCACGAGGAGGCCGACGTCCACTGAACCCACGCGCCCGGCCGATGCGCGACCAGGCCGGCCTCATCATCCAGGAGAGCTCTATGACCAACAGCATCCACCTCACCGCTGGCATCGCCGCCGCCTACGTCAGCCACAACCACGTCGCGGCGGCCGACGTGCCGCTGATGCTCACGACGCTCCACGGGGCGCTGCGCGCGCTTCAGGATGGACCTGTGACTGCGAACACCGCCGCTGCCGCGCCCGCCCCGGAGATCCCGTCCCCCTCGCAGATCCGCAAGTCGATCCGCCCGGACGGCCTCGTGAGCTTCCTCGACGGGCGCTCGTACAAGACGCTGAACCGGCATCTCACGGCGCATGGCCTCGACCCGCGGGCCTACCGCGACCGCTACGGCCTGCCGGCCGATTATCCGATGGTCGCCCCGACCTACGCCGAGCAGCGCTCCGCCCTCGCCAAGGCGATCGGACTGGGCGTGCCCGGCGGCCAAGCGAAGCGGCAGGCGGCGGAGTGACGGCAATCCCACGAAAGGCGTTCAGCAAATTTGACCCGTACCGCAAGACCCGAACGCCTCAGCGCCAAGCACGCCGAGGCCGGACTTGCCCTGCTGGTTACTGCCACATGACGATGAAGCGTTTGGGCCAAATTATGAATGCGGGCGCCAATCTCAATTTTCGGCGCCAAAAGCGTATTCAGAACGAGAAAGTAACCGTCGCCACGGTAATAACTCCCTTGATATCAGAGGATCCCCGATGCTGCGGCGCGGTGCTCAACCAATCTTTGGCCGACGCGCTGCTCCGTCGCCGCGTTCGACCCCGTTAGGCGAGCGCGACAGGCCGGCGATGAAGCGGTCGCATCAAGTCACTCTGGTGCTGCTTGGCTCGACCGCGCTCGTCGGCTGGCAGTACAGCCGTACCGCCCCGCCGATCCCCCAACCACTGCAGGTGGTGGAAAGCCCGGCCCAACCAGGCTGTGAACGTGGCGGGAGCTCCGCCTCACCGGGGTGTAGCGATGGGCGATCACCGGTACAGGATCCCACCGGCAGGAGTACTGGGACATCGTCATCCGGCGGCCATGGGGGGTTTTTCGGTTTCTTCCATGGTGGCGCATCGTCCGGTGCGTCCGGTGCGAGCGCCGCCACGGGCACCACCACGTTCGGCGGCTTCGGGGTATCGGGACGTGCGGTAGCTGCGCACGGCGCAGGTGCATAATGCGCCGCCACATCCTTAACCCACGTGAAGACTGGCGCGCGGTCGCCGCCGACGACGGATACGACTTCCACACCACGGAGGACGGGCACGAGGTCTGGTCCGAGAGCGCGGCCTACAGCTTCACCCTCGCGCAGATCGAGGATGATCTGGAGGCGCCGACCGCCGAGCTGCACCGGCTGTGCCTCGACCTCGCCGCCGAGATCGCTGAGAGCCCAGCGCTGATGCGGCGCCTCGGCATCCCGGACTGGGCCCACGGCCTCGTGACGCGCAGCCAATGCGTTCGGGATCCGCACCTCTACGGACGCTTCGATCTGGCCTACGACGGCACCGGGCCGGCGAAGCTCCTAGAGTACAACGCGGACACGCCGACCGCTCTGTTCGAGACGGCGGTGTTCCAGTGGCGATGGCTGGAGGACATGCGAGCCAGCGACGCGCTGCCGGCGGACGCCGACCAATTCAATTCGGTCCACGAGCGTCTGCTCGCCCGCCTCGTCGAGATCCGGGCCCGGGCCGGCAACGCGCTGCACCTGACCTGCATGACCGAGTTCCCCGAGGATCGCGGCACGGTCGGTTACCTCGCAGACTGCGCCGCGCAGGCCGACCTGAAGGTGCGCCTCGTCGACGTGTCGGACATCGGCCTGCGCCAGGAGGTCGGTCGCCAGACCTTCGTTGATCGCGGCGGCGAGCCAATCCGCCTGTTGTTCAAGCTCTACCCGTGGGAGTGGCTCCTGCGGGACAGCTTCGGACCGGCGATCGTCGCCAGCGGCACGACCTTCCTCGAGCCGGCCTGGAAGATGGTCTTGAGCAACAAGGGCATCCTGCCCCTGCTCTGGGAGCGCCACCCGGGCCACCCGAACCTGCTGCCGGCCTACTTCGAGGCCGACCCGCGCAAGTTCGAACTGGGCATGAGCTTCGCTCGCAAGCCGCTGCTGGGCCGCGAGGGGGCCAACGTCACCATCGTCACGGACGGGCAGGTCGCCGCGACCGAAGACGGCCCCTACGCCGGGAGCGGCTACGTCCGGCAGGCTTTGGCGCCGATACCGGACTTTGACGGGCGGCGCGTCGTGATCGGATCGTGGGTGGTCGGTGATGAGCCGGCCGGGATGATCCTGCGCGAGAGTGCTGGGCCGATCTCGAACGATAGCTCGCAGCTGGTTCCGCACTTCATCGAGCCGACGTAACAGGCCAAGTGGTTACGATCGCGACCCGATCTCAGACCAAGGCCGTCTGCCTCCAAATTCTCGACGTTGGACGCCGTGCAGCCGCAGGCGCGTCGACGCTGCACCCGATCTGATCGACCTTCCGCCAGGCGGCGCGGCAGACGATCAGCTCCCCCGTATAATCCACCGTCAGGACGAAGGCGTCGGGCACGTCCTCCGCGCCGGGCAGCGTCACCCTGATGCCGCTCACGGATCGGTCGGAGACGATGCACGGCACGGTCCTGTGCTCGTCGATCAGGATCTGGCCACTGACATCGGACAGGTATGTACGGGACTCGGTACGGCGCTCGATCATCGGGTGCTCACGGCTCAACACAAACATTGTGCGCGGCCCGCATGCAGATCGGCTCTTGGAAACCGCTCAAATTGTACGGATCGGAGCAACCCGACTGTCGCCGGCGATGGGCGGAGGGGGCAGAAGCCCGACATGCCAGGCGTCCACGATGTCGCGCTTGCCACGCTTTCGTGATCCGGAACATGCTAGGAACGAGCAGCGGCGGTTTGGGCCGCGCCACCGCGCTCAATGCTCACCCGTCCGGAAGGTCCTGATCCCCCTCGCGAGCCTTTCACCTGCGCCGACGTCGAGCGTTGGCTGAAGACGGCATTCCGGGCGATGCCCTACACGCCCATCTACGCGCCACGCGGCAACACCCTGCAGAGCGCCAACAAGAGTCAGCCCAGCGCCACCTTCGACATCCTGGCCTTCACCGGCACCGTGCTCGGCGACCGGTCCGAGGAGCGCAAGATCGTACTCGTCTGGGCTCGGGCGATCGTCACCGAAGGCGAGGTCGGCGGGTCGATCTCACAGTTCTGCCAAGCTCGGGATATGCAGAGGCGCACGTTCGACAGGAAGCGGGTGCGCGCCTGCGAGAAGATCGCGGCTGAGAAGAACAGGATCGAGCGTCGCGGTTGAGATGTCGCGCGCGAACAGCTTGACAATGTCCAAATCGGCGCTGGACCACAGTGCCGTTGCTGCTTCGTTTCGAACCGGCACAGCATTGGGGACCCACCGTGCCGGCAACGACGCAGAGCACCACCCAGAGCGCCACGAAGCGCCGCAAGATGACGATCGAGGAAGCCCTGCGCTGGGCGATCCGCGACGAGCTGCCGAAGCGCCGGGCGGACAGCCCGATCCGTGGCCCGCGATGCGCGTCCGACCCGGTCTGGCGCATGGTCGCCATGGGCGGCCCGGTCGACAACTGGTCCCGCGAGCCCGGCATGCCGCCGGCGATGGGCGACCCGCATCCCGACGCCATCACGATCGAGGCACACCTCCAGGTCCTGAGTGAGACGATGAAGCGAGCGGCCGTAGGATCCGCGAGCTGTCCACTCGATCTCTCACCCTATCCCGTCCAGGTCGACTTGCGCGGCAAGGCCAGCCTCGACGTGATGATCTCCGCCGTGTTGGACGCCACCCCCTCGTGGCTCGTGACCGGCGCGATCCGCAGGCCTCCCGAGGTTGGGGGGGGCATCGAGGTCGAGCCGGCGATGTCGGACAATGGCAAGATCACGCTCTGGCGGACAATCCATAAGCCCTGCGGCGAGGGCCCGGACGGCAAGCCGTGGTTCACCAGCCACGACGAGATCGCGACCTCGAAGGGCGATGCCCGGGACACCGGCCTGTTCTGCAAGCTGAACTACACCCGCACCGGGACTGAGGTGGTCGAGGAGCAGCTGCGCTACGCCTACTGGCACGCGGCGCTGGTCTACCTAGTGCCCGCGTTGCAGTTCCTCACCAGCATCGAGGTTCTGTCGCCCAAAGCGCCGATCGCGCCGTGGATCGAGCCGGCGGAAGAGGAGCGGACGCCGCTGCCGAACCTGCGGCCTCGCCGGCACATCGAGCGGGATCGCCGGGTGGCCGGACGGCGCGCGGCGCCGCTCCGGGCCTCGCCGGTCCGCAAGATCGACCCGCGGGACTGGTCGCCGGCGCACGAACGGCAAGCCTGACCGGGGCGCACCGAGCACTACGCAGGTGCGAAAGGTTCCATGCGACGCTCGCTCGGCTCAAGGTCGAGCTTCGTCGCCGAACCACTGAGCAGACGCCTCGCGAACACTGATATCGCCCCCGCCCGAACCGGGCATCGCACTATCGAGACGATCCATGTCCACCCTCATCCGCGCCGGCATCTCGCTCGGCGCCGTCGCAACCTACGTCGGCCTGTCCCGCCTCGCGTCGATCGAGGCCGGCATGGTGGCCGGCCGCACCGCCGTCGAGCAGCTGTCCGACAGCGACCTCGCCCCGCTGAAAACGAGTGCCACCGCCGATCTCGCGAGCGGATCCTCGCTGCCGTTCCTGGGGCTACTCGCCGTTCTGGCGCTCGTCTGGCTCGTTCCCGGACGCCGCGCGCCGCTGGCCGCCGTCCTGCTCGGCCTGGGCGTCGTCGCCATGCCGGAGCCCTCGCGCGCCTACTTCAGCAAATACGACTACGGCGAATACATCGAGATCCTGCCGAACCAGTCGGCCTTCGTGATCCCCGAGAGCGGGGACACGAAGACCAGCCAAGCCCAATTCGGCTCGGAGCGGTTCCTCGCCGAGAGCAAGGTAGCGGCCAAGCGCGTGCAGATCCCGCACACGAAGCTGCCGAACACCGGCACGCTGTCGGACTACTACGTGCCGGCCGCTCGCCTGATCATCGTCGACCGCACGCCGGTATCACGCGAGTGGACGACGTCGGCCAACCGCGGCACGTCGAGCGCCGACCAAGGCTTCCGCTTCGAAACCGCCGACTCGATCGGGCTTTCGACCTCTGTCGTCATCTCGGCCTTCGTGAAGGAGGAGGACGCGGCCAAGTTTCTGTACTGGTTCGGCACGAAGCCCGCAGCCCAGGACACGGACGAGGCCCGCTTCGCCTCGGTGCTGTACGGCCGCTCGCTCGCCGAGGTGGTGGACGGCAACGTGCACCGCACCGTGCAGGCTGCTTTGGCGCGCGAGTTCGGCCGCCGCTCGACCGACGACGCGATCCGCCAGAAGGCCGAGATCATGGCTGCCGTCGAGAAGGTGGTGACCGACCAGTTCGCGCCCATGGGCGTCACGGTGACGACCCTGGGTTTCGCCGACGAGTTGAGTTTCGCGAACGCGGCGATCCAGGCGGCCATCGACGACACCTTCATGGCCAACAAGCGGGCGCAGTCGGCCCAGGCTCAGCTCGCCACGCTGCCGATCCAGGAGCGGATCCTCGACCTGGAAATCCGCCGCTTGGATGCGCAGGCGCGGCAGACGCTCGCGGGGCGCTGGAACGGCAACGCGTCGGGGTTCCTGCCGTCTTGGGTGATCATCCCGAGCGGCATCCTCGGCACGGTCAGAAGCTGGTTCGGGGCAGGCGAGTCCAAACCCCAGTTGCCAGCCGCGACGCCCACAAAGGGCTAAGCAATCGCCGCCACGCAGCAAGGAGTGCGCGGCGCGATGCGACTGTAATTGTTCCGATAGATCGTCTCGCAAGACTGGTCACCGCCGAGCGACCGCGAAAGTTGAGATCCGGTGCTTGGTTACGGTGTGGAGGGTTTGCTCTCGACCCGTTACAGCCCCTCAGAAAGTCCCCTTCCTGGTAGCTCGGCGAACGACCAGCTACGACCGGAACGGGTGGTTTCCAGCCCATCCGCTTCCGCGCGGAGATGAGGCGGAAGCGGACATTCGAGGGTTCGTCTCAGGCCGCGCGAACGGTGGCGAGGAAGCGGACGACCTCGGCGGTGAGGTGCTCAGATTGGCGAGAGAGTTCCGACGCCGCCCCGAGCACTTGGCTCGCTGCCGCGCCGGTGTCCTCCGCCGCGCTCGCCACGCCAGAGATGTTGCCGGTGACCTCGCCGGTGCCAGCCGCCGCCTGGGCGACGTTGCGCACGATTTCCTGCGTCGCCGCGCCCTGCTCCTCGACGGCGGCGGCGATCGAGGTGGCGACGCCGCTAATCTCGTGGATCCGCCCAGTGATGCCGGCGATCGACGTGACCGCCTGCCCCGTCGAGGCCTGGATCTGCGCGATCTGGCCGGAGATCTCCTGCGTCGCCCGGGCCGTTTGCTCGGCCAGCACCTTCACCTCGGAGGCGACCACCGCGAAGCCCTTGCCGGCCACCCCGGCCCGGGCCGCCTCGATGGTGGCGTTGAGGGCGAGGAGATTGGTCTGGCCGGCGATGTTCGAGATCAGCCCGACTACGTCGCCAATCCGCGACACGGCGTCGCTCAGCTCCCGGACGCGGGCGCCGGTCTGATCGGCCTCACTCACCGCGAGCTGCGCGAGGCTGGCCGATCCCTGCACCTGTCGGCCGATCTCTTGCACCGACGAGCCGAGTTCCTCGGCCGCCGCCGCGACAGTGTTGACGTTGGACGCGGCTTCCTCGGCCGCCGCCGCCACGGTCGTCGACTGGCTGGCGGTTTGGGTGGCCGTGGCGGTCATCGCTTGCGCGGTCGCCTGCAGCTCGGTCGCTGAGGACGACACCGTGCCGATGATCCCGCCGACCGCGGCCTCGAAGCCGTCGGCCATCTGCCGCATGCCGGCCTTGCGCTGCTCCTCGGCGGCTAGGCGCGCCTGCGCGGTCTCCGCCTCGAGCTGGCGCGTCCGGATCAGGTTATCCTTGAACACCTGGACGGCCGCCGCCATCGCGCCGACCTCGTCGCGGCGCGCGCGGTGGGGCACCTCGCTGCCCGTGTCGCCCGCGGCTAGGATAGTCATCGCGCCCGTCATCGCCTGGATCGGGCGGGACACGCGCAGCAGCACGAACGCGGTCGCGCCGCAGGCCGCCAGCACGCTCAGCGCAATGGAAAGATAGGCCGTCAGGGTCGCAGACTCGGTCGCCGCCATGGCGCTGTCGGCATCCGCATGCGCGCCACGCTCGTTCAGAGCGACGTCCTTGGCCAGCGTGTCGCGGGCCGCATTATACAGATTGATGTTGGCTGGGTCGGCCATGAGTTGGATTCCGTCTGCGCTCTTGCCCGCCTCTGCGAGGCGAGCCGCCTCGCGGCCGACGGTCTGGTAGCGCTCCCAGGTGGCGCCGAACGCGGCGTAGAGCGCCCGCTCCTCGGCCGACGAGATTAGCGGCTCGTAGGCCGTCCGGGCGGCGGCGAGTGCCACCATGGCCTCGTCGATCTCCCGCGCGTTCTCGACCCGCTGATCGGGACTGCCGGACAGGGTCAGCGTGCGCAACTGCTTGATGCGGACCTCCGAAGCGGCGGCGCGGATGTTGGTGATCGCCACGACGGAGGGGAGCCAGTTCGTGGCGACGCCCGTGACGTTGGTCCGGATGCCCGAGAGCGTGATGGTCATTAGAACGGCTTGACCGGCGCACAGGAGCGCGAGGAGGCCGAAGGCGGCGAGAAGCGACGCTTTGACAGTCAGACGAAGGCGCATGATCCGGTCCTGGACGAGGCGTCCCGAACGCCGCGTCACCGCCTGCCGGAGCGCAGGGGATCGGGCAGCCGCACGGGCACGAAGAGGTAAGCCTGGGCCGACTGCCCGCCCTCACAGGTAGCCCGCCAAGCAACCAATCCTCCGCCCTGAAAACCTTAAGATTTGCGGGCGGCGTGAGGCCTGTCGGGTTATTCTCCCCTCAAATAAGCGTGATATTTCGGGCCGACGCTCGGCGTCGTGTCACTCCATCTACCGAAAGTTGCGGTCATGAAACTCTTTTCTCTGAGAGGTCGCGCCTACAGAAGGTGCTTATTTCTTCAAAGACAGAGCGTTGCGACACAGGGACTTGTTTTCTTTTAACGCTACACCACCGCCTCAATCTGAACCGCATCTTCATCATGTCCCTTCATTCGAATTTTAGGTGCAAGCGCTTATAGGAGGGCTATGATCTACGGTGCTGCCCGCTTAGCTGCCGACCACGCACTCGGCTTTGTTTTTACTGCCGTTGTCATCTGCCTCGCGGCTGGATGGCTAGTCGCTACTTTGATGCGTACGGTCAGCGATGCCGATCCTGCTTACCGATATCGCTGGATCGCGGGCACGGCGGTTGTTGCCGGCTTGGGCGTCTGGACGACTCATTTCGTCGCCATGCTGGGCTACCGGCCCGACATGGTGCTGACCTTTGACGACATGAGAACTATTGTCTCGGTGCTGATCGCCATTTTGGTCGCGGGCCTGCCGTTGGCCGTAGCTCGGCTTTTTCCATCGTGGCGGATCCGTGCTGTGGCCGGTGCGATTGCTGGGCTTAGCATCGTTGGGATGCACTACGCCGGCATGGCCGCGATTGAAGGATGCCAACAGACACATTCGCCGCTCATGAACGTTCTGGCTGCCGGTATTGGTGCCTGCAGCCTCGCGCTGGCTTGTGGCCTGCCGCGACGCTTGGCGACCCCCCGGGTAGTCTGCGCTCTTTTCACCCTCGCCGTTACTGGTACTCACTTCGTCGCGATTGCTGGCACGACGCTAGCGCGCACCCAGGGTTATAGCGGCTTCCCGCACGAGAATATTGTGCTCAGCATTTTCACCACTGCGGGGGCAGCTGTACTCTTCCTCGGGGCGTTCCTGACTATAATTGCAACACAACGCTTCGACGCCCAGGAGCGCGCCCATTCTTCGGTCCTGAGAACCGCACTCGACAATATGTCGAACGGCTTGTTATATCTCGACGCATCCGAGCGCGTGCGCCTGTACAATCGGCGTTACACTGAAATTTATGGTATTCCTGTCGATGTTGACCTAACAGGCAGAACAATCGACCAGATCATCGACATTGTCGGCAATTGCCATCATTGGACCACAGAGCGGCGCGTAGCGGCGCGCCAGCGTGTTGACGAATGGCGGAACGTCGAAAACTCGAGGCAAATCGACTATCCGCTTGAGGACGGACGCATTCTGCAGGTCGAGATCCGTCCGATCGAGGAAGGTGGTAATGTCGTTACCTTCGACGACGTCACTAAAGAGCGCGCGGCACAGCGCCGGATCGCGGAATTGGCCTTCTCCGATCCCCTGACCAAGCTCGCCAATCGCCGCGCCTTGAATGCGCGTTTGGATCGCGATTTTGTACCCAAGCGAGTCGTCAAGCTCCTGCTGATCGATCTCGATCGCTTCAAGCAGATTAACGATACATACGGTCACGTTGTCGGTGATCAGCTGCTGATACAGGTGGCCAATAGGCTGAGGACGATCGCGGGATCGGACGGGTTCGTAGCCCGGCTCGGCGGCGACGAGATGGCGGTGCTGGTCTACGGCGATCAGGCACAGGCAATGGCTGTCGCCACCGAGGTGATCGAGGCTATTGCCCTCCCGTACGGGATCAATGACCTCACAGTGTCGATTGGCTGCAGTATTGGCATGTGCTGCACGGATGATGCGCGCGATGCGATCGAACTCATGCAGTTCTCAGACATCGCGCTATACGAGTCGAAGCGGCAGGGTCGAGGTAGAACGAGCTGCTACACGCGCGACATGCTGAAGACCGTCGCCGATCGGGTTCAGCTTGAAACGGACATGCGAACCGCGATTGAACGTTGGGAGATGCATCTGGCCTATCAGCCGGTGATCTCACTCGTTGACGATCGGATCATCGGCTATGAGGCATTGATCCGTTGGGATCACCCGACACTCGGGGCTGTTTCCCCGGCCCGTTTCATCCCGTTGGCGGAGGAGACCGGACAGATCGTCCCGATCGGGGCTTGGGTGTTGCAGGAGGCGTGCCGACAGGCCGCTCAGTTACCAAGCGATGTCTACGTGGCGGTGAACGTTTCACCGGTTCAATTGCGCTCGCCGCAGCTTCTGTCCGATCTCACGCAGGCTCTAGCTAAGAGTGGCCTGCCAGCCAAACGGCTGGAGATCGAGCTCACGGAAACAGCGATCGTCGAGGATGGACCTCAGATAGCCAAGGTCCTGAACGCCATTCGCCGCCTCGGTGTGACGGTGGCGATGGATGATTTTGGCACGGGTTACTCATCGCTCTCACATCTGCGCGACTTGCCGCTCGACCGCATCAAGGTGGATCGTTCGTTCGTGGCCACGGCGGAGACGGATCGCCACTCGTTGGCTGTGCTGAAAGGCATCACGCATATCGCGCGCGCGTTGAATGTCGCGCTTCAGGCGGAAGGCGTAGAGACGCCATCGCAGCTAGCGCTCATGCGCGATGTCGGTTGCGACGCGATCCAGGGCTACTTAGTCGGACGGCCGCAACGATTGGTGGAGAGCACTGTGCCGATGGCTCTGTCGGCTTAAGTTTGCGACCGGGGGCCATGACCGTCCGGTTTCGGGGCGTGTTGACGACCATCTGTATGGCAGTGTTGGGTCGGAAGCGGAACGTCCGCTTCGAGGCTAAAGCTCAGCGCTCGCTCCCCAGCCACTAGAGACCCTCGCGCCGCCGGCCGAAGTATGAGCGGAAGGGAGCCTAGTAAACTCAGCTTGACCGGGAGAACGGCTTGCGGTAGTTCGGATCCTGCAGAGATTTAGAAGGCCCTGGCGACACCCGCCGGGGCCTTCATCGTTTCGGGCTGCGGCCCGTGCGAAACGGTGCGGCGGCGCTGAAGTCGCAGAAGCCCGGGCGAGGTCCTAGGTCAGCTCGGTGGATGTCCCATTGAGGCTCTTCGCCGGTGTCGCGCCCGGCCCACATCTTCCCCATCCGCTCCCAAAGCGGCTCATTTCTTGGTAGACTCGTTCCCATGACGGATCCGCGGCCGTGACCGAACGCGACATCGTCGAGCGATTGCACGGCCTCTGCCTCCTGGCGGACCGGTTGCGCGCTCCGAGTCACCGGCACACCCAGGAAGACTACGTCGCCGACCGAGACGAGTTCCGCGACCATGCCCGACGGTTCTACCGGGATCTGACCGGCAATTGGCCCGATCACGAGGCCGGATCGCCGCCCGCTCGCCGGGCACAGCTGCCGGTTCCGGCTGCGGTGCTGCGCCACCGGGAGCGCGTCCGAAACGCAGCGAAGACGACCTGATCGGCATCAGCGGGCCGGGCTCTGCTGAGGGGCATTACCGCCCGACCCGCTGACCCTACGAGAAGACCGTCTCAAGCCTCCCGCGCAGCCGTTCTATCGCGAGCACCTTTCATGGTCAGCTCGCGTGTTGTCGCTCCCCCCGTAATTCGGCCCGTCCACAACCCCGCTCCGGCGGGGTTTTCTTTTGGGGCGCCCATGACCGCCGCTCAGCGCTCCGCGCTCCTCGACCTGTGCGCCGCCATCCAGCGCTGCGACTGCGCGCCGGCCGACATCCGCTTCCGGGCGCACAGCCTCCAGTTTCGACTGGCGTTCGACCCCTCGTTTTTCCGCTCGATCTTCGGCTGAGGCTGACCGGATGCTGTTTCAGGACGCCCCTCCGCTGCGCGTCGGCGTGTCGGCGGATGCCCGGGCCCGCTCGGCAGCCGAAGGCATCGAGGAAGCCAAGCCCACCGCCGCCGAGAAGCGCCGCTCCGGCCGCACCCATCGTATGATCATGGGCCTCCCGTCGGATGGCGCGGTGGTCATCGTGCATTCGCCCTCCTGCGTGGGAATCTTCCGCGACACGATCGCGGCGATGCGAGGTCCAGAGGTTGCTGCCTGCACGCGCGTCGTGGCGGCCCCGAGCGTCGCCGATGAGCGAGCGGTGACCGCGCGCCTCAGCCTCCCGGTCTTCCGCGACCACTTCGTCGACGAGCAGCGCGAGCATGCGCGTGCCGTCCTGCAGGCCTCGCGCCTGTGATGTCCCGTCTCGTTGCGCGGATCGCGCTGCTGATCGGCTTGCGTCGTGTTGCGCCGGATCCGGTCCGGTCCTGGCGCGATCCCGCCCCGGCACTCTGCGTCGACCGCCCCGTCCATGCCGGGCGCGCCCTATCCGTAGGCGAAGCCCCCTGACATGGACGGCCTCATCCTCGACCTTCCTGCGCCAGAGCACGTCGCCCCGTTCGAGTCGCCGGTCTGCCTGTCGCCGCTGACCGCGCAGGTCCTGGTGCTCGCTCTGGTGATCCTGCTCTGCGTGGCGCTGTACCCCACCAAGGGTTGAAGATGTCGATCCGCAGCCTGCTGGCGCTCCTCATCCTAGAGATGGCGCTGGCCGCCGCGATCCTGCTCGGCGCCATCAGGCTCGGCGAGGCAGCGACGCTCGGCTGGCGCATCGAGGTCCAGGCTTGCACCAAGGCCTGCCGGGTGATGCTCGGCCGTGAGCGCACCGAGAGCAAGTACGTCTGCATGACGCGGGCGACCCGCATCGCCGAGTTCGCCGACCTCACCAAGCTGCTGCCGGCCGGAGCGCGGATCACCGCGCGCTGCCTGCCCGTCGAAGGGATGCCCGGCGCATGAACACGGTTTTCGCCCTGATCCTGGTGTGCGCCGCCTCGACCGCTCAAGCTGACTGCCAGCGCGACACTGCGCTCGACGTAATCACCGTGAAGACGCCCTCCGTCTTCGCCTGCATGATGGCGGGACAGGCCACCGTCGCCCGTGATCAGCTCCTCGGCGACGGGCGATACACAAAGATCGTGTGCGGCTCTCGCCCATGAGCCCGCGCCGGCGCCTCGCTTGGTCCAACGAGCTCGCCCGCATGGGCCATGATCGCTCGGCCCGCCCGGAAGTCCGCGAGGAACGCCTCGCCGTGGCACGGTGCTCGACCGTCGCCCTGTCCGCGTGGCGGGGGGTGGAGGTTCGACACGGCGACATCCTCGTTCTGCGCACCACGCAGAAGCTTCCGCAGGAAAAGGCCGCGGCCTGGTCGGACGAGCTGATCCGCCTCTGTGCGGCCTCCGGCGTGACCGACGTCACCGTCCTCATCCTCGACAACGCCGCCGAGCTCACGGTCGAGCGGCCTGCCACGCGCTTGGTGCAGCAGCACCGCGAATTCCCGCAACCGATGCAGGGCTGCTGACCATGGCGCAGGCAACAAACGATCAGCTTCTAGTCGCAGTGCGCGCCTATCGGATCGCGCGCCGCGCCGAGCTTCGAGCCTTCGACGCGAAGCTCGCTGCCGAGCGCGCATCTGTGGATGCCCGCGACGCGTATGATGCCGCGCTCGATGCCGGCAAGGCTGCACGTCGGGAACTCGATCGGCTTGCGGAGTTGGAAGACCAATCGGCCGAGCAGGCCTGACATGGCCCTCGTCCCGATCCTCAACCCCATCACCGGCCAAGTGGTCGTGATCGACACGGACCGGCCGACCGGCCGCTAGGCCCATGCTGAAGCTCGACGCCAGCGAGTTCGGTCTGAAGGCCGAGGCCGTCGGCCGCGCCGCCAAGCAGGTGCCGTTCGTCGCCGCCTTCGCGCTGACCAACGCGATGAAGGATGCCCGCGAGGCCGAGCGGGAGACCATGCGGTCCGTGTTCGACCAGCCGTCGAACTTCACGCTTAACAGCCTGATGGTCCGGCCGGCCACCAAACAGCGGCTCTCCGCCGAGCTCGGGTTCAAGGAAGGCAACGGCTCGATCCCGGCCTGGAAGTATCTCGGCCCTCAGGTCGCCGGCGGCACGCGCCGCCACAAGCGGTTCGAGGTCCTGCTGATCCGCAAGGGCCTGATGCTGGCGGGCGAGTTCGCGGTGCCCAGCACGCGTTGCCCGCGGGACGGCAACGGCAACGTGTCGGGCGCCTTCCTCACCCGCATGCTCTCGGCGCTCGGCGCCCAGTCCGACCGCCATCAGAACACCACGGCGCGTTCGAAGCGGCGCAACGCCGGGCGGAACGTCGAGTATGTCGTCTTCCGCGACCACGGGAAGGCGCCGAACGGGATCTACCTGCAGAAGGACAAGTTCGCTGTCCCGGTCTTCCTGTTCGTGAAGGGGGTCAGCTACAAGAAGCGCTTCCCCTACTACGAGAAGGCAGGCGCCGTGGTGCCCGTCGCCTACCGGAAGCATTTCCGGGCGGGGTGGGAGCGGTTCGTCGTCAACGATATCAGGCGAAAGTAGCGAATATCGCCGCATTGCTCGCGGCGCACCTCACGCTAGACTGAGGGCGAACCGGAACGGCGTTGAAGCACCGTACCGGTTCTGATCAAGGCCAGCGTTGGAGCGCGAGCTGTGGCTGAGACGGACCCTAACACGGTCGCCGAGAAGACGTGCAAGCGGTGCAGCGAGACGAAGACAGTCGAAGCCTTCAGTCGGGTCACCCGCCGGATCGGCGGCAGAGATCATACCTGCAAGGCCTGTAGGAACGCTGCGCGCAGCCCCGAAGCGCGCGCACGAAGTCGCGCTGCGACGAAGGCGTGGATGCGCCGAGAACACGAGCGCTTTCGCGAGATCAAGCGAGCGGAATGCGAGCGGCGGCGGCGGCGTCTCGGTATGCGGAAGCTGGCCGAGATCAGTGCAGAGGGCGCGACCCGACGCGCATCGGCTCATCAAACTGCGGTTGCACGCCGCGAGCAGAACCTCCGTGACCGGATCGCGGCCAAGCCTTGGTCCGATCCAACGCTCACGAAGGCTCAGTCTTTCGCTCTCCGATACAAGCTGGACCCAGACTTCAACCTCAAGCAAAGGCTGAGAGCGGCAGAACGGCGGCGTCAAAGAGGTTTGAAAATTAGCGAGCACATACGCGGCGCACTATGCCGCGATGGTGAAAGCGGGGTGGTTCTCCGAACGTTAGGCTACACGGTTGCTCAGCTTCGCCGGCATCTTGAACGGCAATTCACGGATGGGATGACCTGGGCGCGGTTCACCGCAGGCGATATCCACATCGATCACCGCCGCCCGCTCGCATCCTTCGATCTGGCCAACCCGAATGAGTGGCGTCACGCCTGGGCGCTCTCGAACCTTCAACCTCTCTGGGCACCCGACAACCTCGCAAAGGGTGCGAGGCTGACCCTGCTCCTCTGAGTATCATAGGAAAATATGCCGGGTCCCTCTGGGGCCCCGGTGCCAACGGGGGGAATTCGGACCCCGATGGTTCACCGTCTCTAAAATTTTGAAAACGGGGGTTGTTGTTGATGTCCGGCGCGATCGACGGTCGGCTGCTCAACCGCACCGAGCTCGCCAAGATCTTCGCCGTCAGCACCAACACCATCTCGACTTGGGTCGAGAAGGGTTGCCCCTACGTCGAGCGCGGCAGCAACGGCGTGGAGTACCAGTTCGACTCGGCGGCCGTGATCGACTGGAAGATCCAGCGCGCCGTCGAGAACGTGGCGATGAACGCCGGCGACGACAGCAGCAAATCGCGGCGCGAGGACGCGGACTGCCGCCGCGCGGTGGCCAACGCGGTCGTGGCCGAGATTGGCGCGGACGAGGCGCTGAAGTCCGTCGTCTCCCGGCACGATGCGCTCGCCGACCTGGCGACGTTCTGCCAGGTCCTCCGAACCGGCCTGTCGAACATGGCGGCTAAGATCGCCGCCCGCGCCACGACGATGGACAGCGCCCCCGAGATCGAGGCGCTGGCCCGCAAAGAAACCAACCGGGCCTTCGCCGCCGCGCGGCTTGAGCTCGGCCGCCGCTGGCTCCCGGAAAGCGACGCCGACGATGAGCCTGACGGACAGGATCAGCAGCCACCGGAGGGGTGAGTATCCGCGTGACGCTGCCGGCGCCGCCGGCCGACGTCGCCACCTGCCTCAAGCGGTCGTTCCCGGAGATCCCGGACCGGTCGCTGACCACGGGCGACGTCGTCCGGATCGTCGGCCGGGCCAAGGTCCTGGACCGCGCCAAGACGGCGTGTGGCGAGCGAGCGCTCGCTTGGATCGAGGCCGTGCGGCGCGACTTCGCCAAGCCCTGATCGAGCCCCGAACCCCGTGAAACTTTCACGGGGTTCGGGCGGCCGGTTGCCTCTCATTTACCCGACCCAACGCGGCTTGCCTCTCACCGGAGGCCGGTTCGTGCAAACCAACGCGCGACCGGAACACCGGCGCGCGGCTCTCCGGCCTTGGGGGCCAGGATCATGACCGCACAGCTCCAGCAGCAACAGCAGCCGCACTCGGCTGGCGATTACGCCGAACGGCTGGTGCGCGTCGAGAAGGACGTTGCCGGCCTCACGGCGGGATTGGCGTCTCTGACCGGCTCAGTCGAGCGTGGGTTCGCGGCACTGACCTCCGACGTGAAGGCGCGATCCACCATCAACTGGCAGCCGATCGCGATCCTGCTCGGCGTGCTGGGCTCCATCGGTACGATGGGCTTCACCTGGATCAACACTGGCCAGGGCCGCCTTGAGATGGCGATCGCCAAGGTGGAGACAGCCGCCCAGCGCTACGTCCCGCGCGAGGATCTGGACAACCGCTTCAACGTCGTCACGCAGCGCCGCGACGATCTCCAGCGCCTGACCGACAGCCGGATCGAGCGCGTCGAGCGCGATGTCGATGCGATCGCCAAGCAGGTGGTTCCACGCGGCGAACACGAGCAGATGTGGGCGGCCCAGCGTGCACGCGATGCGGATCTTCAGCGCCAAGCCGACCAGAACCGGCAGGGGCTCTACGACCTCAACACGCCGCGCGACACGATTCAGGGGATGCAGCGCCGGATCGACGAACTGGAGCGAGATGCCCGAGTGCCGGCGCGTCGATAGCGCTGCTTCACACTCCGCTACACACGGCTCTCGGCGCCCTGGCTTCGGCTGGGGCGCCTTTCGTCGTTTGGGTCTCGCCAACCCAGCCGCGCAGGGCTTTTTCTTTGGCGGTAGTTGCGATATCTCCGAGACAAGGTTCGGCTTTCCCCGCCCGGGGTGCCGAGCCTTAGGAGCCCGCCCGGTTCGCCGGCGCGGGCTTTTTCGTGCATTGGATCACGACCGAGGAATGGCTGCGAGGCGAGACGTGTGTGCTTAGCGTCGGCCTACACGCCTCAAGAAACCAAACAGACTTCTCTCCGAAGGAACCGTGCTCTGTTCGCTCTTCATTAAGTTAGACGGCTGATCATTGACGATATCGAATTTGGGAGCATTCATTACATACGGCTCGTCACGCATGTAACACTCCGCCATATACCGCGTAACTTCAGCAATAACATCTTCTTTAACATGGATGTTGTCATCGATATATGCGGCGCTGCCGAATGATGTTACAATCTCATAGCTCGGAAAATAGTCGACGCTCGGAAATTTGCGAACTAAGATCCCGGCCGCCACACGTAAGACAGACTTCGCGTAACTATTAGCTTGCACTGAGCCGATAGGGTTGAAAGTCGCTTCCAGCGGGACGGGGCTGACGGTAAGTAAAATATTCTTAACACCCGCATTCGAAATGAGTTCGATCGCACGGGACATTCGCGATACTACATCATCTACGTCGAAGGTATGCAACTCGAACCGCGTGTCATCTCCGCGAACTGCGGCGCGGCTTGGGGCCTTGTTGAGGTAGCACCCCTGAATACGATCGTACCATGCTTCAACCAAGCCCAACGTAATGATAACAACATCGGACTTGAGTAGATCGGCGTACAGTTCTGCGATCCGCTCTCGCCTGCGAAGCAGCCTCGGTAGCGGGATGGGCAAAGTCGCTACGTGCAAGAACGTGTCAATATAACCCTTGTCGGTCTCCTCTACGCCCATTCCTGGAGAGTAATTGAAGAGCCCAACAACGCTTTCAATTCTCTGCAGGATTGTGCCCGCGTTGTATTCGTTGAGGATTTGCGGCGCCGGCATCGGAAGCTCTGGCTCGGGACCCTCCAGGGCAAACCGTGAAACCGGAACATCGAACCCAAGCTCGACTAAAACCCGCTCGATATTACGAGCGAAACACGAGCCAATCGTAAATATCTTCGCACCGCTATCGAGGCCGAATTTTGGTGTTATGCGCGGGAATATGCCACCGTTCTTAAACAAATGAGCTTCGGTTTTGACAGGGATCCTCGCTTGATCCTTAGCGACATTGCCCTTTAGCGCACTGTATGCCTGTGATCCGGTGTATATCTGCATGGCGGTGTGCAGCTACCTTCCTCGACGCGCTTGCCCGTTCGCTCGGGATCGCTCCGCCTTCTAGCAACTATCGCGCTGGGTGTACGAGCCACATTTTATCCGGTGACCGCCACGCCAACTCCGTATGGGCTCGGCTCTCACGCTGGTGAGATCGGACGATTTCTGCAGTGATCAGATCGGGCGGGGCGAGCATTTGCCGTCGGGCATTCAAGGCATCGAGCCTTGTGCTTTGAGTATCCCCAACTCGGCAGGGCGCCTCCTGTCGCTCAGAAGGTGGGGCGTACGATAGCGATGTCGACGGCGTCGGGTACCATCCCGGGTCACGAGCCTTTATAACGGATCGGTCCTTGCGCTCCCGCACATGATCCCTCTGGATCTAATTGAGTTTCGCCCAATCTGCGCCGAGGTAACAGCATGGCGACCCCGGATAGCAGCAATTTTTCAATAAATGCCGATGCTTGCGTAACACAATAGGTGCAAATAAATGAAACTATCAGACGCACAGATCGCCCGATTATTAGGAACAAAAATCTGTTTCACATACGATAATGATGTAGCTCCTTGGATTAAGGACGGAATAATATCGATCCCGAAGGACAACGTTTTTGCCGAAGACTATTCATGCTATTTCATGCGTTCTGAATTTTTTACAATTGGCGCCTTTAGTTATTCATGGAGCGCGTTTCCAGAATTTGTTTCCATCGGAAGATACTGCTCAATCGGGGGCAGTGTAAGCATTTTACCCATTTCCCACCAGACGAATATGTTTACAACGTCATCACTGGTTTATCATACGAGATTTATGCCGCGCGCGAAGTACTATGAAGATATGGGCTACGACATGGATGATGGCATAGGACATTTCCATCCCACCAACAACGGAGATGTTATCATTGGCCACGACGTATACATTGGCGAGCATGTAACTTTAAGGAGAGGAATCAACATTGGCGACGGCGCTATAATTGGATCACGTGCAGTCATCACCAAAGATGTTCCGCCATACGCAGTTGTTGTAGGAAATCCCGGCCGAATTGTTAGATTTCGCTATAGCGACAAGCAGATAGCATCTCTAAACGACTTGAAATGGTGGGATTTCGACTTCAAGACTGTGCAAACCAAGACTCATCATACGGATATGGAACTTTTTATTGATCGTATGACGCATTTGATTGATAACAAAGAAATAAATCGTTTTCGCCCTTCCCGTAATTATATAGGTAAGTTGATTTCTCAATGATAGCATGGGAAAGAGCTGGGCTGACTTCTGTCTGAGAGTCAGCAACGATCTTTTTATTCGGTGAAATCTGATCTGTAACAAGATCGGACGCCCCCCCCCGCCCCGTGAGCTGATCGGGGCGGGGCCGAGCGAACGGTTAGCGGGCCGGCAACCATTCGGCCGTCCCCCCCCCTGGCATCGCAGACCTCCGCCCCGCCCTCGCCTCCTGGCGCGACCAGATCGACCGCTTGGCCGAGCACGCCTCGCCGTGCCGTCATCTCGCCCCGGGGAAGCGGAAGGCGGTGGGCGAGAATGCGCTGGCGTTTAACGACCAGCAAGGCCCCGAAGGGCACCGGCTCGGCTGGACCGCGCACGAGCTGTTCGGCGTGCATCCGACGAGCGGCACCCTGCGCGTGGACTCGTGCGGCGCCGTGCTGGTCGATAAACGCCAGCGCATTCTCGCGCACCGCCTTCCACTTCAC
>NZ_JAKSYG010000115.1 GCF_022829725.1 Methylobacterium sp. E-005
ACCCTGCGAGATCAAGACATCGACCTGCCGCAGCTTAGCAACGATCTCTTCAGCCGTATGCTTCTTCCGTCCCATGACGACATCCTCCACATGGCTCAAAGCCATACCTCAGGGAGGACCACTTTTCAGGGGGCAGGCCAATCGTCGACTACGCGCACGGCCGCCTGCGCTTCGACTACATGCAGGCCGACGCCACCCGCAGCGCCTTCGATGGCCACGCCCAACAGGTCGGGGTGTGCCGCGACTTCGCCCACCTCGCCATCACGCTATGCCGGTGCATGAACGTCCCGGCACGCTATGCCGCCGGCTACCTCGGCGACATCGGCGTGCCCAAAGATCCCGCACCGATGGACTTCTCGGCGTGGTTCGAGGTCTATCTCGACGGCCCGGCGGGACCGCGCTGGTACACGTTCGACGCCCGGCACAACCGGCCCCGGATCGGCCGCATCGTCATGGCATATGGACGAGACGCCATGGATTGCGCGATCACGACGAGCTTCGGCCCCGCGCCGCTCGCCGGGTTCACGGTCCGCACCGACGAAGTCGTCGACGGCGTTTGAAGGGGACCGACCGGCCGAGGGGGTTAGGGCGTGCGCAGGTTCATGGACATCCTGTCGAGCCACGGCCTCGGCCCCGTAGGCCGCTACGTGTCGCCCGTCCTCGCCGTCGCCGTCGCGAGCCTCCTCCGATTCCTGGCGCCGCTCGACGTCGCACCGTTCCTCCTCTACCTGCCGCTCGTGTTCCTGATCACGCTCGCCCTCGGTCGGGGCCCCGGCGCGGTCGCGGTAGCTACCTCGCTGCTGGCCGCGGCGTGGTTCTTCCGCCGGTCCGACGGGACAGTCTCGCTCAGCCCCGGGCAGGTCATCGCCCTCGCGCAGTACCTCGTGGTCGGCGCCGCGATGGTCTGGATCTGCGACGCCCTGCGTCGGACCATGCTGGAGCGCGAGGTGACGCTCCGGCACCTCGACACCGCCAACGCCGGCCTGCGCGTCGGAAAGGCGGAGCTTGAGGACGCCCGCCGGGACGCCGAGGCTGCGCGCGAAGCCGCCGAGGACGCCAACCGAGCCAAGAGCAGCTTCCTCGCCAACATGTCCCACGAGTTGCGCACCCCGCTCTCGGCGGTGATCGGCTACTCCGAGATGCTGGAAGAGGAGGCGGAGGAGCTCGGCCAGGACGGGCTGCTGAAGGACCTCGGCAAGATCAAGTCGAACGCCAAGCACCTGCTCGGCCTCATCAACGACGTGCTCGACCTATCCAAGGTCGAGGCGAACAGGATGGACACCTTCGCCGAGGACATCGACGTCGAGGCGTTCGTTCGCGACGCCGCAGGGACGGTCGACGCCCTGGTCGCGAAGAAGGGCAACCGCCTCATCCTTGACCTTGGCGACGGGCTGGGCCTAGCCCGAACAGACGCGACCAAGCTGCGCCAGTGCCTGTTCAATTTGCTGTCGAACGCCGCTAAGTTCACTGAGGGCGGCACCATTACGCTCCGGGCTCGCCGCGAACCGGGTCCCGCAGAGGACGGCCTCGTTCTCGCCGTCGAGGACACCGGCATCGGCATGAGCCCGGGGCAGGTCGAGCGGCTGTTCCAGCGCTTCGTCCAGGCCGACGGCAGCACGACGCGCAAGTACGGCGGCACCGGGCTGGGCCTCGCACTGACCAAGGCGTTCGCGAACTTGTTGGGGGGCGACGTCGCCGTCGAGAGCGAGGTCGAGCGCGGCACTCGGTTCATCCTAACGGTGCCGACGACCCTGCCCGAGCCCGATATTCAGTCCGGGTCGGACGAGCCTGGGATCGCGACGGCCCTGGAGGGAAGCGGGCGGGGGCTGATACTCGTCATTGACGACGAGGAGAGCCAGCGCGACCTCATGGGCCGCTTCCTGCAGCGGCAAGGCTTCTCGGTGCGCACGGCCGCGGACGGGCGCACAGGCCTCGACCTCGCCCGGGCTCTGATACCGAGGGGCATTCTGCTCGACGTGATGATGCCGGATGTTGACGGTTGGGCCGTGCTGGCATCTCTGAAGTCCGACCACGGCACTCGGGACATCCCGGTCGTGATGGTGAGCTTCGTGGCCGACGCGGCCCTCAGCGCGTCCCTGGGCGCAGCGGACGCGTTGCCCAAGCCCGTGGATTGGGCGCGGTTGAAGGGGGTGCTCGACCGCTTCGGCCCAGGGGCCGGTGACGTCCTCGTGGTCGACGACGACGCGGATATGCGCGGCCGACTGCGCGCGGTCCTCGAACGCGACGGCTGGGCGGTGCGTGAGGCCGGCGACGGCACGGAGGCCCTCGAACGCGTAGCCGAGGCAAGGCCTCGCGTGGTGCTGCTCGACCTGACGATGCCGGTGATGGACGGGTTTACGTTCCTGCACGAGATGCGGTCCCGGCCGGGCTGCGAGGACATCCCGGTCGTCGTGCTCAGCGCCCGCGACGTGTCGGGCGAGGAGCGGCGCAGGCTTGCGGGGGCGGACCGTGTGCTGCGTAAGGGCGACGCGAGCCTGCAGTCCCTGGTCGCCGAGGTCGACCGGCTCGGACACGCCCCCGAACGGCATGATGCCGGCAGGACTTGATGCAATTTTCGAGTATCGAGTTAGGCGCGGGGCGGACAGGAAAACCGGAGGACGACCAGCCACGCCCTCGTTTCCTGATCGCCCCCCTTTTTCGATGACCTGCCTACCGTTCGCCCCGGGCCGCCTCAGTGCGCTCGACAGCCAGGCGCAGGACGCGCGATAGGTCCGCGACCGAGTACGGCTTGCGCAGCAACTCGAAGCCGTGGCTGCCCTCCTCGGCGAGCACGTCGCTGTAGCCCGACGTAAGCACCACCGGCAGGTCCGGATGCCGCCTTCGGATCTCGCGGGCCAGGGCGATGCCGTTCATGCCGGGCATCACCACGTCGGTGAACACCACCTCGAAGCGGAAGGGGACGTGCTCGATCTCGGCCAGCGCCTTCTCGGCGTCCGTGGCCCAGACGGTCTCGTACCCAAGCTCGGCGAGCGCCTGGTTCGCGAAGGAGCCAACGTCCAAGTTGTCCTCCACGACGAGCACGCAGGTGCCGTGCCCCTCCGCCAACGGTGCAGGCTCATGCTCCTGTGGCCCCCCGACCGCGGCTTGGCGCGCCCGCGGCAGATAGATCGTGAACGTGGTGCCGCGTCCCGCCTGGCTCCGGACCACGACCTCGCCGCCCGACTGCTTGGCGAAGCCGAAGACCTGGCTCAAGCCGAGTCCGGTACCCTGACCTACGCCCTTGGTCGTGAAGAACGGCTCGAAGATCCGGTCGAGCACGTCGGCGTCGATGCCGGTACCAGTGTCGGCGATGGACACCGCCACGTAGTCTCCCGGCACGGCGGCGTGGGCGCGCACGGCCGGGATGACGTCTGCCGGGCGCACGCGGATGTCGAGCCGGCCCTCGCCGTTCATCGCATCCCGAGCGTTCACGACCATGTTGACGAGCGCCGTGTCGAACTGGCTCGGATCGGCATCGACGAGGCACGGCGATTCCCGTCCCGCCGCTTCGCGGAACGGCTCGATGCAAGTCGTTACCGTGATGCGCGCGCCCGTCAGCGTCCCGACCATCTCGGAAACCGAGGCGACGCTGCGCCCGACGTCGAACACCTCGGGCTTGAGCGCCTGGCGCCTCGCGAAGGCGAGGAGCTGCCCGGTAAGCTTCGCGGCGCGGTCGACGGTGTCAGAGATCGCCCCGACGTAGCGATCGCGCCGGTCCGAGGCCAGGTTCGGGCGCCGGAGCAGGTCGGTGGAGGATTTGATCACTGTGAGCAGGTTGTTGAAGTCGTGCGCGACCCCCCCGGTCAACTGCCCGACGGCCTCCAGCTTTTGAGACTGACGGAGTTGTTCCTCCAGGGCTCTCCGGTCGGTCACGTCCCGGCCCGAGGCGTAGAAATGGTCGTCGCGGGGGACCACGTTCCATGAGACCCAGCGGTAACCTCCGTCCTTCGCCCTGAGGCGCAGGTCGATGTCGTCGAGCTCGCCCGTGGCCACGACCCGCTCGAACGCCCGCTCGGTCATCTCCCGGTCATCGGGGTGGACGAGGACGTCGAATTGACCGCCGACCAACTCCTCGGACGACCATCCGAGGGTATCCGTCCAGGCCGGGTTCACCGCCCGGTACAGGCCATCGTAGCCGCAGACGACAAGCAGGTCGCGGCTCGCGCGCCAAAGGGTGTCACGCTCCTCGGTTCGCTCACGGGCGGCCGAGGCGAGGTGGTCCTCAAGGTTGCGGCGGTCCGTGATGTCGTTGAACAGGATGGCAACCTGGCGGCGTGCAGGTTCCCCGACACGCAGGGCGTGGACGTCGAACCATCGGCCTAGCGCGACCGCGCCGCTCTCGAACCGCCTCGACGCCCCCGTCATCACAACCTCGCCGTAGGCGTCGAACCACGACCGTTCGAGGCCCGGGACGACTTCGCTGATCCAGCGTCCGGTCGCATTCCTGATGCCGGTGTGCCGCTCGAAGGCCGGGTTCACCTCCAGGAAGCGGTAGTCGGCCGCGTGGCCCCCGGCGTCGAACCTCATCTCGACGATGCAGAAGCCCGCGTCGACGGCGGCGAACAGGGCCTGGTACCGCGCCTCGCTCTCGGCGAGCCGCTCCTCCTCGGTTCGGAAGCGCGTGACGTCGAGCTGGCTGGCGAAGAAGTACCGTAGCTCCCCATCCGGCGAGAAAACCGGACTGACGTAGAGCTCGTTCAGGAACGGCGTGCCGTCCCGGTGGTAGTTCACCAACTCTACCACGACGTCCCGCCGTGCCGCGACGGCGTCGCGAACCTTCGCCACGTCTCTCGCGTCGGTGCCCGGTCCCTGGAGGAAGCGGCAGTTGCGACCGATCAACTCCTCGGCGCTGTAACCGCAGAGTTCCTGGAACGCCCTGTTCGCGAACACGATGGGGTTGTCAGGCAAGTTCGGGTCGGTGACGATCTGCGGCATGCGGGTCTTTTCCGCCGCCGTGAACAGCAGGTCCGTGGCGGCCGCCGAGGTGCGCTGCCCCTCCCGCGGCGCATGGACGTATACCCCTTTACCCCGCAAGCGCTCGATCTCGGCGTTCGCCCCGCGGAGCAGTCGCCGCAGTTCCTCGACCTCGCCTTCCATCGTTTCCCGTTCCCGGCCATGGGCCACCGACCCTGGCCGCCGGTATCACAACTATCCCGCGAGCGCTCTGCTCCCCTGCCGCGGCGTCACGGTCCCCGGGATTTTCGCCTCAAGCCATCATCCGTCGCATCGTGGCCGTGACCTCGTCCCGCTTGTACGGCTTCTGGAAGAACACGCCTCGCGCCGGCAGCTCCTCTGGCCGCAGCTTGCGCTTGCCGGAGACGATGATGAACTCGATGGGGGCCAGCGGTCTCGGACGGCGACCGCGAACTGCATCCCGTTCAGGCCACCCGGCATGTCGATGTCGGTGAACACCACGCGGATGTCCGGCCGGCCCTCAAGGATGCGCACGGCTTCGGCGGCGCTGGCCACATGAACGGCCTCGAACCCGGCATCCTCGACCAGGTCCACAGCCATCATGCGCTGCAGGGGCTCGTCCTCGACCACGAGGACGACCAAGCTCGCCGGGGGCATCGCCTGACCCAAACCCACCTCCTCAGGAATGCTGCAACTGGACGAGGGGCGCGCGCATCGTCGCCTGGAACCCGGACGGGGGGTAACGGAGGTCCCCCCCCCGTTCCAACGAGCCCGAGGCCGATCAGACGGGACCCGAACCCCTTGCGGCCGCCGCCCGCCGGCGGGGCGACCGGCGGCCCGCCCCGCTCGGCCCAATCGAACGTGACCTCCCTGGCCTCGCATTCGCCGTCGAGTCGCCAGTCGACGGCGACGCGGCCCCCGGGTGACCCTGACCCAGCAAACTGGTCCGCGTCGAGCGCAAGTTTTTCGGGCATCCTGAACCCTGAAGGAGGGTGGATGCCATGCCTCGCAAACTCTTCACGAACGAGCAGATCGCCTTTGCCCTGCGGCAGGCGGAGAACGGTGCGACGGTGGACGAGATCTGCCGGAAGATGGGTGTGTCCGAGCCGACATTTTATCGCTGGAAGAAGCAGTTCGTCGGCATGGGGGTGCCGGAGATCCGGCGGCTGAAGCAGCTGGAGGACGAGAACAGCAAGCTCAAGCGGCTGGTGGCTGACCTGACACTGGACCGCTCCATGCTGCAGGACGTGCTCAAGCGAAAGTGGTGAGGCCCGCCGCTCGCCGTGAGGTCGCCGGTCACCTGCAGGTGGCCTATGACATCAGCGAGCGTCGGGCCTGTCAGGCCACCGGCTTCGGCCGTTCGTCTCAGCGTTACCGCAAGCGCGCCGATCCGCAGGTAGCTCTGCGCATGCAGCTGAAGGAGCTCGCTGCTGCACGGGTGCGCTATGGCTACCGGCGGCTGCACATCCTGTTGCGACGGGAGGGCTGGGTGGTGAATCACAAGCGCACATACCGGATCTACCGGGACGAAGGGCTGTCGATCCGGCCCAAGCTGCCCAAGCGCAAACGGGCCTGGCGCTACCGACAAGGGCGGCCCGCGATCGGACGTCCAAACGAGGTTTGGGCGATGGACTTCATGTCCGACCGCCTGTTCGACGGGCGTCCGTTCCGGATCCTGACGGTCGTCGATTGCCATACGCGAGAGGCGCTCTCGCTCACACCGAGAGCTAACTTCCGCGCCTTCCTGGTGACCGAGGCCCTGGACGCACTGGTGAAGCTCCGCGGTCGTCCAAAGAGCCTACGGGTTGAAAATGGGCCGGAGTTCGCCGGGCGCATGCTTGACCGATGGGCCTACCTGAACGGGGTCGAGATCGACTTCTCCCGACCGGGTAAGCCGACCGACAACGCCTACATCGAAGCGTTCAACGGCCGCCTACGGGCGGAATGCCTGAACGCTTCGTGGTTCCTATCGCTGGCCGATGCCCGTGAACGCATCGAGGACTGGAGGTGCCACGACAACGAAGATCGACCCCATACGGCCATGGGCGGCTTGACGCCCCGAGCCTTCGCCAACCAAGCTGTCACAGCCCGAGAACTTGCATAGGTCGTGGACCATAAACCGGGTCAACTCCAGCCTACTGCGCACTAACTTCGAACATGGGCCACCGAACGGGGGCAGGCTAGGTGCTGATTGGACAACCTCCGGAGGTCGGCGTGCGGCACGAACGCGACGAAGGAACGCGTCACCGCGGCCATGCCCAAATCAGCCATGGGCAGATGCAGGCTCTGCAGATCCGGTAGATCGCCGGGCACATGGATCGACAAGATCTGACGCCGTCCATCCGTCCAGGATCACGCAGCAATGGGCCGACGTGCCACCTTCGTATTTGATGTCCCGAGAGGCTTCGATCGTCCGGATAATGAGCGGCAAACCAAGGATCGCGCGCTCATCTGCGTCCGGCAGCAATGCGCGGCCTCCCAGCCTGCGGACCAACAGGCTAAAGGGGGATTTGGATGATGCCATCGTATCACGCTGCGTCAGGCAAACGACGTACCCTTGGTGCGGGCGCGAACTGCCGATCCTCCCAGTCCTGCAACCAATCCGAAATATTGTATTCAGTTGCAACCTGCGCCCGCAGGTGGACGAGGCGGCGGTATCAGGCTCATTCTTGAGCAACCAGCGTTCCAGCTGTTGACCACGTAGCGGTGCAGGGAGATGCACCCAGGGGCGGTGATGGCTGGCTCGAATCATTTTGGTCAGCGTGCGGCTGCACGACCTCCTTCTCGTGGTACGGATGCGTGCTGCGCAGCAGCGGTTCCGTCAGCACGCGTAAGCTTGTCAGCAGCAAGAGGCCGCAACAGCGCAGCACACCATGCCTTGGCCGCAGAGTTGGAGTTCCGAGCTGGGCTGTGCGACCAGAGGGTGTGCATCTATCAGGTCTGCAGCCAGATGGTCGACAAACATATGGATGGTGACAGCGAAGATAAGATCGATCTAACGACTGAGGATGAGGACGAGCAGCTCAACCTGGACCGATTCGCCGGTCAGGCGCTGGTACTGTGGGATCTACTCGAGGATCTAGACCCTGCAAGCGCAGCAAGGCTGCGTCCCAAGCTGCAGATCCTACTTGCGGAGGTGGGTCGGATCATCGCTTCGGAGATGGCGATGGTCTCAGTTGATCTTGACTCTGATGGCGATGATCTACACTAATTCTTTAGCGCTTGTTTGATATTCGTCAGCTGAATTTTGGCGACAGTTGTCACAATCGAGAGCACGTTTTCGCGCATGATCTCATCTGTGATACTCATGAAAGCCGTAACCAACTGCATGACTTGCGGATCGTCGTAAACCGTCCGAACATCCTCTCTATCGATACCGTCCATCATCCGGTCAGCGAAGAACGTCTCGACCGGCACCTTCAGCAGATCGGCTATTGTCTGCAGCCGCCCGGCACCGATGCGGTTGCGGCCCTTCTCGTACTTCTGCACCTGCTGGAAGCTGACGCCGATGGCTTCGCCCAGCGCGGTCTGGCTCATGCCTCGCGCGACCCGTAGTGTCGCAACACGGCCGCCAATCGTGCGGTCAATGTCGGTAGTCGATTTCGGCGCTTTCATCGTCATCGTGGGGGTAGCCTCAGCGCGACGGGTGAGGGGCCGTCGCTGTGTACGCGCGGTCCGTTACGCACCTGAGGATTGTATACGATCGTACGGTGCAACCGCAATCGTGACGAGGCAACACTACTGTCGGATGTGGCATGCCAAGGTAACAGGTCCGTGATCGGACGCGCTCAATCAGCTATGAAGGCGCGATGCCGCGTCGGTCCTGCCAGACCCCAAACAATTGCTCTGCTGCCGGCCGCGGCGGCCCTTGCCGAACCTGCGACGCGGACGCGATCGCGCGTCACGCCGTGATCCTGCGTCAGCGCATCGTCGCGAACCGAACTGAGGGGCGCTCGCCATATGCCCAGCGCTCCGCTTAGAGTGAGGGCCAGGAGAATGGGTCCAGCCCCGAAGCCTTGGAGAAGAGCTACTCTGCAGCCGCTCCGACGCTATCGGCCATTTTCGCTCCCCGCGTGCCGAGAGGCTGAGGCTCGCCCACCGTCGTGTCCTCAGCGGTCTGATGTTCCATCTCGGCGTTCACCTGGGCGCCGAGCAGCACTATCGTCGTCGAAATCCAGATCCAGGTCATGAAGCCGATCGCCGCGCCAAGCGAGCCGTAGGTCTTGTTGTAGCTGCCGAAGTTGGCGACATACCATGAAAACAGCAGCGAGCCTCCGAGCCAAAGTACCGCCGCGACGGCGCTACCGCCGGTGACCCAACGCCAGCGGGGCGCATCGCGGCTCGGGCCATAGCGGTACAACACCGCCAAGCCGCCGAGCACCGCGAGCAGGAGTAGCGGCCAGCGCAGCAAGGCGAGCCACCACGCATCCTTGCCGATGCCGATGAACTCGAACACGACCGGAAGCACAACGACTGCGGCGAGCGCCAGGATCAGGAACACCAACGCGCCGGCGGTAAACGCCAGCGAGACGAGGTTGAGCACGACGAAGTTGCGCTTCTCGCGCTCGTTGTAGACGAGATTGAGCGCGTCGAAGATGTGCTTCATGCCGCCGTTGGCACTCCACACTGACAGGGCGATGCCGATGATCAGGCTCAACCCCAGCGTGGCGTTGCCTTTCTGGTCCAGCGCTTTGATCTGTTCGCCCACGATGTCGAGCGCCCCCTGAGGCAGGATGCCCTGCAGGCTGACAAGTTGGTCGTTGATGGTCGAGGCATCGGCTACGAGGCCGTAGACGGACACCAGGGCTGCCACCGCGGGGAAGATCGCCAGCAGCGCGAAGAAGGTGACACCGGCCGAGACCAGCATGATCCGGTTCTCGCCGACATCCCGGTAGGTACGCAGCGCGATGTCCTTCCAGCCCTTAGCCGGGATCTCGGTGGGCTTCGACGCCTGGCGGCCGCGGTCGGCCTGGTTCCGTGCTACCTCGTGGGCCTCGCGCCCGGAATGAGAGGGTGACGCTTGCCGCGCATTGCCGTCACCCTCGGTGCTGTTGGGTCTGGCCGTGGCGGAGCGGCGCGGGAGCGCTACGAGGCCGAGGAGCGCGGTGGCGAGTGCCAGCGTCCAAACCATCGAGGCTTGTCCCCCAGGCTCGCGGGACGGTCCTGGGTTCGAGGAGAGAGGAGCCATGGTTGGATCGCTGCCTTGCAAACGGACGCTGAAGATCGCCGCCGTAACGACGAGCCGTCAAACCGCGTTGCAGGAAATGCTACGTTAATCCTGGGGTTAAGGCCAAGTAGAACGCACAAGAGACCTGTATCAGGCGCTCCCACCTCGCACTTCTAATCCGCCGGCCTGAGGTTCAGCCGCGCACGCAACGTTTTGCCCGGCTTGAAGTGCACGACCCGCTTGGCCGCGACGGCGACGTTCTCACCCGACCGCGGGTTGCGGCTGGTGCGCGCCTCACAATCCCGTATTCCGAATGTGCCGAAGTCGCGCAGCTCTACGCGGTCGCCCTCCGCGAGAGCGCCGGCCATCCTGTCGAGGATGGCGTCGCCCCCCAGCTCGACGTCCTTAGCGTAGAGGTGTGGGTTCTGCGCCGCCATGCGGAGGACGAGCTCGGACCGGATCATGGGCCACAGATGCCGTGACGCTCATCGAGGAGCAACCGCACGGGGGCAAGCTAAGGTTTCATTAACAATCTCGCGTGAGAAATGCCTTCGACGTCCGGAAGCCATTCGGGGCGCCTCCCTTACCTCGCCCGCCCGGTTCGCCGCGGCGGGCTCTTTCGTGTCGCGACCCCGCGATCAGTTCCACGCCCTGGGCCGATTGCCGACGAAGGACGCTATGCCAATAGCGTCGACCATCGCATCAAAGGCGGCACGTGCATCCGCATCGGTTGCGAACGTGTTGTCCCAGCGGATGCAGCCGGAGGTGTGAACCACCTCCATGCGCCAACATTCCGGCATGCCTGGAAAGCGATAGATCTCGACCTCGACCGTTTCGCCATCCCGCGTGACGGGACCGGATAGAGAAGAGTGTTCGAACTCGCAGTTTTCCTCGCTCATTCCTAGCCTGCCTTCGTGCTCGCTTTTCGGAGCGCGCCTACCAGGAATGATCCCGGCCTGGGACGCCTCCAACGCTGGTTCACCGACGGCCCGATAGCCGGTCGCGTGCATCTTGTCCCTTAGCCGCATTGCGTATCGCCTGGGCTCATCGCTGGTGAACTCAGACGCTCCCCCGCCCGGTAAACGGATAGCGATGAGGTTGAGCCTCAGATGTTTGTAAGCGCTGGCGGGGATGGCCCGTACCGCTCTTCAAGCTCGACGCGGCCCGCGTCGGTGATCTCGTACTCGACGCTGTTGGCTGCCGGATCCGATCGGCCAGTGCCTGCGACCAGGCCGAGGGTCTCCAGCCGTCGCATGGAGACGGAGATTTGATAGAAGCGCGGTCCCAGCGTCGAGAGGGCCTGTAGGCGAGAGAGGCTGCTGGGCGCGAGTTTGTGCATCGTCCACCAGTGTACCGAACGCTAGCTCCAGCGCCAGAAGGCGCGGCGTTCCCCCGACCTATGAGCAGATCGGCGCGGGGCCAACGGGCGAGGATCACGGTGGGGTCGGATGTGCTGCCATGATGGCCGCCGCCAGCACTATCCTGAACGCGCTCTCGCGTTGCCCGGACTGCTCAACTATCGCGAAGGCCGGTGACGCATTCACGAGCGCCGCCAGGTCGAGGCTGTGTCCGCTAGCGAAGCTACACAGCCCGCAGGCGCCGTTGCGGGCCATCTCGTCCCCGACGATCCGCAGGACCGCGAGTTGCCCGGTGGTGAACCTCGACGCGAGAGCGGGCGGCATCGGGCCGGAACACGCCAGCCGACGGCGGCGCTCGATCGCCACGGATCGCTCAGGAGCCCGCTGATAGGGCTTGGGCGGGAACAGCGTCACACGGCCGAGCGGGATGCCGACGGGCGCCACGGTATCGCGCACGGCGCTGCTGCGGGTGTGCAGCAGCTCGGCTAGGCCCTGCGCCTCCTCATCGGTGATGGTCTCGGCGGCGTGAGCCTGCCAGATGGTGCGCGACAGGCTGTCGAGCTGCGCGAGCGTGCGCGCGGCCTCGATCGCCGACCGCATGGTGGCGTGAAACATCGAACCCGGTCCCTCACGGGCCGCGGCTAGGGTCCAGGCAAAGCCTTCCCGTTGACGGAAACAGGTTCCGTCTTGACTCCCGGCGGGAGTTCATGCGTTGTGGGGGACGTATCACCGGCCCCACTAGGCCCCAGGTTTTCAGCAGCCTCTTCCTTGCCGGGAAGGGGCTGTTGGCTTTTCAGGGTCTATCTCGCGGCGATGGTCTCCTGAATGGCGGCCGCGACTCGCTAGGGCTGGCGCGGCCGTGACCGCCCATGTCGGCTGGGCCGCACGGTTAAGTCAACTTTGGCATCCCAGCAGTCGACATCGATCGCCGCCGCCGTATGCTGCTGAACCAGCGGTCGGAGACAAGGTCGGATCGCGTCACCACAGCAGCGGACCGTCTCATGCGCCTCTCGACCGTTCTCGCCGGCCTGTGCCTCGGAGCTGCGCTGCCTTGCGCTGTCTTCGCCCAACCGGCCCAGAAGCCCGTTCCTCCGACCACCCCGGATCCGGCTCTGGTGAAAGTCGCGCGGGAGACTGTCGCGCAGATGCAGGGCGACCGAACCGCGACGCTCAACGCCATGGCCGGGCCGATGGTCGGCATGATGCAGCAGATCGGCATCAAGGAGCCCGATAAGGCGCAGGTGTTGGTTCAGGAGGTCGTGCTACCGACGCTGACCGCGCACTACGACGAACTGCTCGACTTGCAGGCCCGCGGCTTCGCCACAGTCCTCAGCAAGGACGATCTGCAGGCCATCGCGGCTTTCTACGCTACCCCCGCCGGCAAGCACCTCGTTGCAGCGCAGCCGCAACTCGCGCAGGTGCAGCTGACTGGTATGCAGCAGTGGATGCAGTCGGTGATGCCTGAGATGCAGGGCAAGATCGCCAAGGCGGTCCAAGCGCATGGATGGGCGCCGGGCGGACAGGCAAAGCCACACTGAGCACGGGTGTATCAACGTCAGGGAATGATCAGCGCGCCTATGCCTCCCGGACCACCGACTGTCGCCGACCTGCGCAAAGCCGGCATCATTACGAGCCAGGAGGTGGTCGCCGCGATTGACCTCTACCTGCGGGATCCGGCAGCCGGCCCCTACCGGTTTGCCAGTGGGCACAGTATCGACATCGCGGCGCTCGTGAACGCCACGCCGGCCTTCGGTGCGGTCGACCGCTCAGGGCCGCAGGAGAAGGCGTTCCGGACCGTGCTGGCCGCTGCCGTCATGTCGGCGCATCCGACTGCGTCTTGAGCTGCCGCTGCTCTTGGCATCCCGCGATCTGCATTAGGACGAAGACTCGACCGGTGTGACGCTACTACCCTGGTCTCGACCGCCACCACGTGGCACCCCGCGGACATGACAAAGCGAGATGCTCTGACCTGCGAAGTGCAGATTGATGGGGCGTGGTGCGCCGTTAGCCTGGATGAGGCTGCGATCAACCATCCGATGGATGTGAAACGCTGCCCGGCATGCCATGGGCAGGTGATGATCCTCGGGGCCTACAGCGGACCCAACGTCCGCCGCTCCATGTCACACAGGAGGTCGCACAACGGATGCCCGCGGCAGGCCAACGGCTACACCGGCACGCCGTCACCGCACCCGCAGGCGTTAAAATAGCAAAAGAAAACCCGCTTCAGCAGATGCCGCGCGGGTTCAAGGGGTCTCTTGGGAGGAAGGGAATACCTATCCGTGCGGAGCCTCCGGCGGCATTACCCACGCGGCAAGCCAGGGTCGCGCTCAGCGTATGTACCCGCTACGCTGACCATGATCCGATCCGAGCTTGTCGCCCGCATCACGGAGCAGAACCCGCACCTATACGCCAAGGACGTCGAGCGGGTGGTCCACCCCATCCTCGACCGGATCGCTGACGCCCTGGCGGACGGCGACCGCGTTGAGCTGCGCGATTTCGGCGCTTTTACAGTACGAGACCGCGACGCGCGTACCGGCCGCAACCCGCGCTCGGGCCAGAAGGTCCTCGTACCGGCCAAGCGGAGCGTGCATTTCAAGCTAGGCAAGGCCATGCAGGCGCGGCTGAACCCTAAGGCTGCCAGACCTCATGCCGCATCTACTGCGGCGACCATGTACACATCAGATTGATACCCGCGATGCAATCGGAAGTCGAAACAATATACGCTATTGCGCAACTTACAGGCGAGGCGTAGGCCTATTGTGTCGGCTTCGGTCGACCACCACGCTCGCCCGCAGATATGCCCCTCAGCTGTAGAGGGCGAGCGTGGGTGCGATGCCCCTCCGCCCCGTAGGATCGAAGCTGCCGCCCACAGAACTCTTCCGTTGACCGAACCTGTTCAACGGAGGTGATCGGCTGCCTGCGTTCGCGTTGCCGTATCGGAGCGCTCGGCATACGGCGAACGCCCCTCGGCTCGGTTCGCGGTGATGCGCTCGCGTAGCATCACGGCGCGCCGTGCGATCGCCTCCGCGTCGCAGGTTCGGCAGGGACCGCCACGGCCAGCGGCGTGGCAGTTGCTCGGGTTTTGGCAGGTCCGGCGAAGCATCCAGGCGATTATAGGCGTCGCTTCCGATAGCCGTCACGCTCATGCGGCGGCAATCCGATGACATAGTGCTGCCGCGCTTGCCGGGGTATCGGCTCAGCGAGGCCAAGTACGGGTAGCAACTATCTCAGGATCGGGACACCGCAGCAACTCGTCGCCGGCAGCTATCGACCGATTCTGTTGAAAAACTCGGGTGTTGCAGCGGTTGTGATGAGGTGATTCACTCCTGTCGAGAGACGGAGATCGAAGCAGATGATGGGACCTCGGCAAGTCGAGCAGGGTGCCCTGTTCTACGAGTTCTCGCTCGACACC
>NZ_JAKSYG010000119.1 GCF_022829725.1 Methylobacterium sp. E-005
CCCGAGCTGACGCTGGGCGTGATCCCGGTCGAGAACGCCACGGGCACCACGGATCGCTGGGGGCCGCTCACCGCCTACCTGACCAAGGCCCTCGGCGTGCCGGTGAAGCTGCGGGTGGCGAGCGACTACGCCGCGGTGATCGAGGGCCAGCGCGCCGGCAACATCCAGATCGCGTTCTACGGACCGGCCTCCTTCGCCCGGGCGGTGATGACCGGGGTGAAAATCGAGCCGATCGTGAACCAGAAGCACGAGACCGGCGCCTCGGGCTACTATTCAGTCGTCTACGTGCTGGCCACCAGCCCGTACAAGACGATCGAAGACCTCAAGGGCAAGAACCTCGCGCTGGTCGATCCGAACTCGACCTCCGGCAACCAAGCGCCGCGCTTCTTCCTGAAGCGCGCCGGCTACGATGTCGAGAAGCACTTCGCCAAGACCTTCTACGCCGGCAGCCACGAGAACGCGGTTCTGGCGCTGACCCAGGGCACGGCCGACGCCGCCGCCAACCTCTGGAACTCCGAGACCGACACCACGGTGACCCGGATGACCGCCAAGGGCATGCTCAAGAAGCCGGACGGCACGCCGATGCAGCAATCCGACTTCCGGGTGGTGTTCAAGTCCGACTTCCTGCCGGAGGGGCCGTTCGCGATGCTGGCGAGCCTGCCGGACGACCTGAAGGCCAAGATCCGCGACGCGTTCGTCGCCTTCCCGACCGCCGACAAGGCGGCCTTCGACAAGCTCTCCGATGGCAAGGATCAGGGCCTCACCCCGGTGACGCTCAAGGATTACCAGCCGATCATCGACATGCTGAAGTTCAACGACGAGCAGCGCAAGAAGTCCTGATCCCATGCGCCCGGGCCTGCGGAAATCCGCCGGCCCGGTCCGCAATGCCGGCGGCGATCCCGGCCCTGGCCAGCCTGTGGCCGGGACGGGCCTCCCCGGACGACCCTGCCATCGACCCGATCCAAGGACACGCTCATGATTACCCGACGCACCCTGGCGGCGGCGGCCGCGCTCGCGTTCCTCGCCCTGCCGGCCGCCGCGCAGGATTGGAAGGCGCGATACCCCGAGCTGACGCTGGGCGTGATCCCGGTCGAGAACGCCACGGGCACCACGGATCGCTGGGGGCCGCTCACCGCCTACCTGACCAAGGCCCTCGGCGTGCCGGTGAAGCTGCGGGTGGCGAGCGACTACGCCGCGGTGATC